>QCGP01000037.1 GCA_003279845.1 Prochlorococcus sp. AG-388-F11 | reverse complement strand
TGCTAGTGTTTGGCATTCTGAAGGTAAAAAAGTTTGCATAGTCGATGCCGACAAGAATAGATCTGCTTTAGCATACGCATCGAGAGGCAATCTTCCATTTCCAGTTTTCCCCGTCAGTTCAGCTGCTAAAGCATCAAGATCATCAGAAATTGTAATAACTGATGGCCAGGCTAGCAGTGATCAAGAAGAACTTAAACACTTAGCGTATGGTTCAGATTTAGTTATCTTACCAACAACTGCAAAAGCAAGATCAGTAGAATTAACTGTTGAACTGGCTAATTTATTAAGCAACTTAAAAGTTAACCATGCTGTAGTAATAGTAAAAGTTGATTTTAGACAGCAAAAAGCAGCGCAACAAGCCAAAGCAGCTCTAAAAAATTTTGGTTTGCATGTTTTTGATACATTTATACCCTTACTTTCAGCATTTGATAAAGCAGAAGCCTCGGGCAATGCTGTATTTGAAGCTGTAGACGATTTAGGTAGATCAGATCCTCGTCGAATGACGGGCTGGTCTGCTTATTGTTCAATTGCCTCACAAATTCCATGCCTGATTTCGAAGCCCTCATCCGACACCAACAACTTAAACAACCAACAACCAATCAGCGCTTAAAAGTAGTTGATTCTCCTAATTTTAAAGAAGAAAAAAACGAAGAAGCAATAATTAGACAATCTGGATTATTAGTTAATTTTTTTGGAGGTTTTATAGGCTCTGTAATTGGAACTTTAACAATACTGTTTCTTTATATGAATGAATATCTACCATTAGATTTACTAAAACTTAAGTAGTATATGCCGAGTTTATTTCAACATATTTTTTAGAAAGATCGCACCCCCAAGCTTTGCCTTTCGATTCGCCAGAATTTAGATTAATCATAATTTTTACAATATCATCTACTAAATATCTACCTTTCATTCTGGACTTAATATAGTCTGTGACTTTTTGTGGATCATATTTATTTAACTTGCCGTTTTCCAAAATCTGAGCGTTTCCTATATACAAGTCAACTTCATTTAAATCAAATTTAACTCCAGAATTACCTGCAGCGGAAATGATTCGTCCCCAATTCGGATCACAACCATGCATCGCAGTTTTTACCAAGGCAGAATTACAAATAGATTTCGCGAGCATAATTGCATCATCTATATTTTTTGCTCCTTGAACCAAAACTTCTAATAAACAATTTGCTCCCTCTCCATCTCTTGCAATATTTTTTGCTAAGTTCTGACATACAATATCAATCCCTTGTTGGATAATTGGAAAAAACCTTTTTTCAATTTTCTCTCCTGCATTTATCCCAACAAAAGAATCATTTGTGCTTGTCTCTCCATCAACTGATATTGCATTAAAAGATTTTTGAACCGCAATAGCAATCATTTTGTCCCATTCTTCTTTTTGAATACCCGCATCACAGGTTAAAAAAGCAAGCATTGTAGCCATGTTGGGGTAAATCATTCCTGAACCTTTTGCAAATCCTGCTATTTTTATTTTTCTACCTTGAATAATCGTCTGTATTGACACTTTTTTTAAAGTCAAATCAGTAGTTAAAATTGCTTCTGCTGCATTTTCGAAATTATTACCCTTTAAATCACTAACTAAATTCGGTAAATTTTTTACTAAATCATTTATTTGTATTGGAACACCAATTACACCAGTTGAGCACATTAAAACTTCTTCTTCTTTTATTCCTAAAAGTTCAGCAACCTTTCCTGTAGCAATTTGAAAATGTTGAATACCAAGATTTCCTGTACATGCATTTGCTTGACCAGAATTAATTAGTATTGCTCTTACAAAACCTGAAGTTGTTTTAATCCTTTCCTCACAAATATCCACACAAGAAGCTCGAACTATTGATTGGGTAAACATCCCACTAAAAATACTTCCTTCTGGAGCGAGTATTAGTGCTAAATCTTTTTTATTAGAAGCTTTTAAACCAGCAGATATCCCAGCAAAAAGAAACCCCTTAGGTGTTACCTTACTGTCATCAACAAACGACCAATTGGAATCTAACTGGCTCAAACTTTTTGGTATTTTAATTCATACTAACTACTCTTTAATA
>QCGP01000036.1 GCA_003279845.1 Prochlorococcus sp. AG-388-F11 | reverse complement strand
GATTTTGACTTAAATATAGAATTAATCCTGAAATAAAAACTAAATCATATGGAGAATTTAGTGGATATTTAATATCACATATATCTCCATAAAAAAAGTCAATTTTATTTTTAGGTTTTTTCTTCATTGTATAATCTTGGCCCATATCAAGCATACTTTTACAAGTATCTGTAGCTAAAACTTTTTTGCATAACTTTGAAAGCATATATGTCCATTGACATGATCCCGCTCCTATCTCTATGCAGGAATTATATTTCCTATCATTTGAGAATAGAAGATCTTTAATTCTATTCATCTCATTATTACTTTTCTCTTTGGAAAAGTTTTTATCGTTAGAAAGATTACTTGAACTATGAATGAAACCGTATTTTTTTTTTGATTGATTTTCCCAGAAACTATTCATTTTCTAAAAATTTATCTTAGGTAGAATAGCATCATTAATATTAATTATTTTCATATCTGATAAAAAGTCATGATTAAAATTGGTTTTATCATTTGATAATTTCCCAGGAATTGGAAGGACTCTTATACCTAAGGGTTTGTTTAATTTATAAGAAAGAGTTATGACATCACAAATTAATGAAGCGATTGTTTCCCCAAAAACATCGCCTGGCAATGGCAACATATCAATACCACAACCGCATACTGTTGAATAAAGCATTAGTTTTTCAATATTAAGTTTCCCTTCTACTGATTGTTTGGCAAGCCAGTCATCTTCAAGTGGTGAAAACATAACCCCATTAAACCCAGCTTTTTTGGCCTTGGAAATATTAAATGATTCATTTATAAAATCTGTTAATCGAGAAGTGATAGATAATGAGCCTAGATTACCGAGTGTACTTACCCCAAAAAATTCATAAAGTAATCCAATACTTTGAATAGTTTTAGGTATTGGGGCTAATGATGCATCAATTCCCTTATATTCCAAGATAGAATTTTTTTCAAGAAATTCATTAATATCCTTTAAAGTTAATTCTAATTTTTTGAGATATTTTAAAAGTTTATCAGTCATAGTTAATTCAGGATTAGCATGGCATTCATCCACTAAATCTTTTAATGTTTCTAATCCAACAGAGTAATTTAATTTATCTTTGAAATTCGTAAATGGGAAAAATGGAGTATTGTTAGTTTTGCCATTACTTATTCCTAACCTAAAGTTTTCAAAGCCATTATGGGATAATCTTGAAACTTCAATTATTGTTTTCGCAAAGCATTCAAAAACTGATTTAATATTTTTTGATACAACTAAATGCACAAAAATATTTGGTATTTTTAAAATAATTGTTTTTACTATTTCTGGGATATTTTCTATATTCTCAAATTGATCACTATTTAAAGTTAAAGATAACCATCTAATCGAAAATTTCTTAGAAATACTTTGTATGAAAATAATTTTGTTGACAATTCCTGGTAGAGATGAAATTGAAATTTTTTCATTAAAAATTATGCTTATTCTTAATGTTGTTATATCAGGATATTGATCTTGAATTATTTTTATCTGACTGGATATACTTTCTAATTGACTAATTACATCTATTTCATCGGTTAAATAATCAATAAGAATAGAGGAAGTAATTGTCCTAAATCCAATTTTTTTCATCTTTTAAGCTCCTATATTTTAAAAAGTCATTACTATTGTTGATTTCGTAAATTTGGTTTTCTTCAATAAGAATATTGAAATCATGTAAACTTTCCTCAGGTATTATGTCAGTTGTATAAAGAGATCTATAATTAGTGGATGAATTTGCTATCCATTTTTTAATATTCGCAACACTTGTTCTTATGATACCTAATGATTCCGGATGTTGAATACTTCGAACTGAACCAGAATATTTAGATAGAATTTTTTTATCTTTTAATATAAGGTTACAAGCCTTTGAAGATCTACTTTCTCTATAAGAAGCTACTATTAAATTATTTGACTTATTAAATTGAAAAACTTTAAAAAAATCTTTTTCAATGAAATAATCACCAGAATAAATATCTACTATCTCATTAGAAGATAAACCTTCAATAGCCAGTGCTAAACTATGAGCGCTCTTGGTAGTTGACCATGAGTGATTTAAGACTACTTTTATA
>QCGP01000035.1 GCA_003279845.1 Prochlorococcus sp. AG-388-F11 | reverse complement strand
CTTCAATTCAAACCTAGGAGATTTTTTATTATTAATATTTGGATCTCTAACTTTTTTTGTAATTTATTTTTTATTTACAAAATTCATGAAAGTAAATAAATTTAAATTTTATAAAAAAAAGATTTAGTTTTCAAAAAAACTTTCCAAAATCTCCTCTAATTCTTGAATTTGTGAGTTAGTGGTTAAATTAATTAGTGGAATACTATTAACACCATCCCCTACTTTGACATTTATTGCCCTCAAACTTAATTTGGCAGCCTCTAATGGGCCTTGATCTTTATTGCTGATACATTCAATAGCAAGATTTCTAGCTAGGCCAGCGTCTCCAAGATACAAATTCCACTTTTCTATTTTAATAAAAACCTTTTCTGAAATAACATTTTCTAGATCACTTATCTGAGAGTCCATAAATATAAATTAAATTAAGTTGATTGTTTTGAAGTATCTTTAGGTTTTTTTATAATTACGAAAAGTAAATGGGAGGCCAAAAGAAATGACCAGACAATTGCAAAATTATTAAAATAGCTGATTTCATATTTAATCTCTTTTAAAAGCCACGTGCCACTTACAATCGCAGTAAATATCATGCAGTGAATAACAAAATTTACTATTCGAGAAAAATGTTTATAGATAGGATCTTCTAAATCACCATTTCCGTACCACTTTATAGGCATTTTAATAATTAGATTGTTAATAATACACATTTTACCCGAAATCCAGTTGACTAAGAGACCCTGAAACAGAGATATTACAAATTATGCGCCTGTAGCTCAGTGGATTAGAGCACCTGACTACGGATCAGGGTGTCGGGAGTTCGAATCTCTCCAGGCGCGTTTAAAATTCCGAAATATTCTTTTTATATTTTTCTAAAAAATATCGTCTATATTATGGGTATTACTTATCAAATTCAATGAATATCCTTCAAAATCTTAAAGAAAGTGATCCAGTAATATCAAATTTTATCAACTCTGAAAAAAATAGGCAGGAAACTCATCTTGAGTTAATCGCAAGCGAAAATTTCACATCAATTGCCGTTATGCAGGCTCAAGGTTCCGTCCTTACAAATAAATATGCCGAGGGATTACCCCAAAAAAGATACTACGGGGGATGTGAATTTGTTGATGAAATCGAAGAATTAGCTATTCAGAGAGCGAAAAAATTATTTGATGCAAATTGGGCTAATGTTCAACCCCATAGTGGAGCACAGGCAAATGCTGCTGTTTTCCTAAGTCTACTTAAACCTGGTGACACAATCATGGGGATGGATTTATCTCATGGTGGACACCTAACTCATGGGTCTCCAGTAAATATGAGTGGTAAGTGGTTCAATGCAGTTCACTATGGTGTAAATAAAGAAACTAGTGAATTAAATTTTGATGAAATAAGAGAGATAGCACTTGAAACAAAACCAAAATTGATCATATGCGGATATTCTGCTTATCCAAGAACAATCGATTTTGAATCATTTAGAAATATTGCAGATGAAGTTGGTGCTTTCTTAATGGCTGACATTGCACATATTGCCGGTCTTGTAGCAAGTAAACTTCACCCAAATCCAATGCCTTATTGTGATGTAGTAACTACAACTACTCATAAAACATTAAGAGGGCCAAGAGGGGGGCTTATCTTATGTAAAGATGCAGAATTTGGAAAGAAATTTGATAAATCTGTTTTCCCTGGAACTCAGGGTGGTCCCCTCGAACATATAATTGCCGCTAAAGCAGTTGCATTTGGAGAAGCCTTGCAGCCAGATTTCGTCAATTATTCCCAACAAGTAATAAAAAATGCCAAAGTTCTAGCTTCAACCTTAATAAATAGAGGTATTGATATTGTGAGTGGCGGCACTGATAACCATATTGTTTTACTCGATTTAAGAAGTATCAATATGACTGGTAAAATTGCTGACTTGCTTGTAAGTGAAGTGAATATCACTGCAAATAAAAATACCGTTCCATTTGACCCTGAATCACCTTTTGTAACCAGCGGACTAAGGTTGGGAACTGCTGCTTTAACTACTAGAGGCTTTAATGAGAATGCTTTTACCGAAGTTGGCGAAATTATTGCTGATAGATTACTTAACCCAGACGATTCACTGATTGAAAGTCAATGTAAAGAAAGAGTATTAACCTTATGTAATCGTTTTCCTCTTTATGAAGGCAAACTTGAAGCATCAATTAAATGAGTCCTAACTCCAAGGGAGTTGAAATTCTTTCTATTGGAACAGAGATACTCCTAGGAAATATTATAAATACAAATGCTCAATGGATTTCTGAACAGTTATCTCAATTAGGCTTA
>QCGP01000034.1 GCA_003279845.1 Prochlorococcus sp. AG-388-F11 | reverse complement strand
TAGATGTTGAAGATAAAAATTTATATATAAATTCTTCTAAAGAAATTTCTGTAGGCAAAATCACTAGTATTTTTAAGTCAGATTCTCAAATAAAAGGCTTAGCAATGATAAAAAGAAAATATTTAGAAGAAGGCTGTTATTTTTTTTCAGAAATTTTTGGAAAAATTAATATAAATAAATCTGTAGGTTCAATTTTTATTTAATTTATCTTTGATTAAATATTCTGCAATTTGTAGAGTAGCAAAACAATCATCTTTGTTATATTGAATAATTTTTTTTAAAAATATTTCGTTTTTTGTAATTTGATATTGAATCCACCAATATAGGGCTTTAGAGCCACTTACATTTTTCTGCACCCATTCAAATCCAAGCCAATTAGAAATGGTTTTTAACCCATAGTTTTTTAGTGGTAATATCCAAGACTTTCTTATTAAGATATGTAAGTCTATAAATCTTGAGGTAAGTTTATCAATTTCTTCAAAACTAAAATTTAGTTCTTTAGCAATATTAATTATTACTATTTTTTCAGTTTCTCCGTAATGTAAGACTGGCCATTCCTTGTTTGAAAAAAGTATTTCAATAATTTGCCTGTAAGATTCTCCTTTATTATTTTTAAGATTTAAGATTGGTTCATAAATAAGATCTTCTTTTTTTATAGACAAATTATTTACTTTTAAAAATCCATATAAAAAATCATGCTTTTCATCTGGATTTGACTCAATATCAAATATATAAAATCCCGAACATATTTTTTCTAAAAAATCTTCCGTATTATTTTTATTAGAAATGAAATATGGTTCTCCAGAGATATATGCTTGTGCTTGCTTTACAAATATGGATGCTTTTTCATACTTCTGATCTTTGAATTTAGATAATTTCTCTCCAAGTTGTTTTTCGTTATACGAAGCTAATGTTTGGGTATTAGTTATTCTGTTTGCTTTGAGTAATGAGGCCGTTTTGGACCCTATTCCATCTATATCTGTTAGATATCCATTTTCTTTTGCTTCTTTGTCACAAAATTTTTGCCAGGAACAAATAGTACATTTTTTTCTATCTTGAGTTATTTCTGGTAAAGATCCCTCAAAGCATTCATTCAAATTTAATAAAACATTTAAAACTTTTTTCCTTAATTTTTTATTTAAATAAATTTCTTCAACTTTAACTTTTTTATCAAAAGTTGAAATTACTAATCCTTTCTCAATTTTAGATTCTTGAAAAGATTCCAACAGCATAGAACAAAAAGCTAAGTCGAATAAATGTTCTTTGGTTGTTTTGTGGCCTAACTTATAAACAGCAGGTAAATATTTATATTGTCCCCATTTACTTTTACCTTTAGTCTTTACAAGTAATTGTGGACGTATCTCTGCGTTTATATTTTGGAAAAGATTCCCTTTGATTTTTAATCCAATTACCCCTTGATAACCATTTTCACAGGCTTTTAATCCTGTATATATTTCACCATTACAAAATTCAGAGAAAATTTGAAACTGATTAATTTTATCTATAGCTTGATGGGGAGACCAAACTTCATAAGATTTTTTACCCTTAAAATCGAGCCATGCTTTCCTTTTGCATCTTGTAAAACTTTTTAAATGAAGAGAATTCAAATTATTTTTTAAGGGCGGTTTAAAAATTTACTCATATAAATTAGTATAGATAATTAAAAGAAAACAAGGAAATTTGAAATTTGAGAGCTGATAAATTAGATAAAATAAAATTTGGAACTGATGGTTGGAGAGGAATTATTGGTTTTGATTTTAACCTGTCCAATCTTTCAAGAGTAGTTGTCGCTGCATGTCAAGAGTTGCATTATCAATACTATAAAGAAGTTAATTCAAAGAAAATTATTATTGGATATGATCGCAGATTTATGGCTTGTGAATTCGCCAAGCAAATAGTGCCTTATGTAAGAGGATGTGGTTTCGAGCCGATCTTATCTGATAGCTTTGTTACAACTCCTTCCTGTAGTTTCTATGTCAAAGAAATGGCTTGTTTGGGAGCGTTAGTAATTACAGCAAGTCATAATCCATATAATTGGCTAGGCCTGAAAATAAAGAGCTTTAATGGATGTTCTGTTGACGAATCTTTTACAAGTGAAGTTGAAAAAAGATTAATGCTTGGAAATTCAATTGAAAAAATAGATGGTGTTAATCAATTGGTAGATATTAAGAAATTTCATTTAGATAGAATTAAATCCCATTTTGATATTGACTATATTTCTAAGAGATTAAAAAAAATGAAATTGAGAATTTTTGTAGATTCTATGCATGGTTCAGCTGCAAATTGTATGGCTGAGATTTTTGCTTCTAATGATTTAGAAGTTATTTCAGAAATCAGGAAAGATGCTGATCCTTTTTTTGGAGGAAAATCTCCTGAACCTCTTTTGAATTATGCAGATGATCTAAAACAAATACTAATGAAAACTTCAACAAATGAAGTTAAAACTTTAGGAATTATATTTGATGGTGATGGTGATAGAATTGCGGCAATTGATGAAAAAGGAAGATACTCTAGTACTCAAGATTTACTGCCATATTTTATTAGCTATTTGGGCGAAATTAAAAATAATTCTTATCCAGTTTTAAAGACTGTTAGTGGTTCAGATATTATTAAAAATATATCAGAGAGTCAAAATAGAGAT
>QCGP01000033.1 GCA_003279845.1 Prochlorococcus sp. AG-388-F11 | reverse complement strand
AAATACAAGGCCAAAAGAGTTGCAATAGATTCAATAACTGCGGTTTTTCAACAATATGACGCCATTTACGTTGTAAGGAGAGAAATTTTTAGACTGATAGCGAGATTAAAGGAAATAGGAGTAACAACAGTTATGACTACGGAAAGGGTAGATGACTACGGACCTATCGCGAGATATGGAGTAGAAGAATTTGTTTCTGATAATGTTGTCTTATTAAGAAATGTTCTAGAGTCAGAGAAGAGAAGAAGAACATTAGAAGTTTTGAAGTTAAGAGGTACCGTTCATATGAAAGGTGAATACCCATTCACTATGGGTATAGATGGTATAAGTGTGTTTGCCCTTGGCGCAATGAGACTTACTCAAAGGTCTTCAAATATTAGGATTAGTTCTGGAGTTAAAGATCTTGACGAAATGTGTGGTGGTGGATATTTTCAAGATTCCATTATTCTCGCTACAGGAGCTACTGGCACAGGTAAGACAATGCTAGTATCAAAATTTGTAGAAGATGCTTATAACAACAATGAAAGAGCAATACTGTTCGCATATGAAGAATCTAGAGCTCAATTGCTTAGGAATGCTACTAGTTGGGGAATTGACTTTGAAAAGATGGAAAGTGATGGGTTGTTAAAAATTATTTGTGCATATCCTGAATCAACTGGTTTGGAAGATCACTTGCAAATCATAAAAACGCAAATTACTCAATTTAAACCAAAGAGAATGGCGATAGATTCTCTCTCTGCACTGGCCAGAGGTGTAAGTTTGAACGCATTTAGACAGTTTGTAATTGCAGTAACTGGTTATACAAAACAAGAAGAGATTGCTGGCTTTTTTACTAATACCGCAGAAGAATTTATGGGAAGTCACTCTATTACTGATTCTCACATCTCAACCATTACTGATACGATATTGTTACTTCAATATGTTGAAATAAAAGGAGAGATGGCTAGAGCATTAAATGTTTTTAAAATGCGAGGATCATGGCATGATAAAAGAATAAGAGAATTTATTATTACTAATCGAGGTCCTGAAATCAAAGATTCTTTCTCTAACTTTGAACAGATCTTTAGCGGAGCACCTCATAGGGTAGTTCCTGATCCAAATGTTCAAAATGTTTTTAAAGGATTAGATGATAATTAGATGATTTCGCTGATTTCGGAGCTTGAAAAATTATCTGTATTGTTAATAGTTTGAGTCAATAATTCATCTTTATCAGATTGTGCCAAGGGTAGATCAAACCAAAATGTTGTTCCAACTCCTAATTCACTAGCCATACGAATTTCTCCACCATGTTTTTCAATGATTCCTCTAACTATAGATAACCCCAAACCTGTTCCTTGTTCAGTATGAACTGAATTCTCTACTCGATAAAAACGGTCAAAAATCTTTTCTTGATCAGCTTGAGATATTCCTGAACCTGTATCAGCAATTTCAATTCTTACTTTTGGTAATGGAGAAACTAACTCACATTGAGGAGCCCCATTATCTTGATTATTTGGAGGGAAGGCGGGGCATGAATCTGGCCAAGTATAAGCTCTTATTATTAAATTGCTATTTTTAGGACTGAATTTAAGTCCATTACCCAGCAAATTATCAAAAACTTGTAAAAGCAAATCAAAATTTCCAAGAATTGAAGGAATGGTTTCCTCTATATCATGTGATAATGAAACACTTTTTTCTGTAGCATTAAGCCTGTAATTTCTGAGAGTCTGTTCTATTGCTGGCTTTATATCCATTTCCTCCAGTTGTATTATTTTGCCAGACTCTAGTCTTGATAAATCTAATACATCATTCACAAGCCTTGTTAGTCTATCTGTCTCAGAATTCGCGATACCAAGAAATTCAAGTTGTTCTTCATTAGAGAGCTGATCTTTTAAATCATGTAAGGTCTCAACATAACTTTTAATGTTAAAAAGTGGCGTTCTTAATTCATGCGATACATTACTGATAAATCTATTTTGTGCTGCATTCAATTCTACCTCTCTTGTTAGGTCTTGAATTGTAACGGCAATTCCTTTTAATTCAATTTTATTTGTATCTAATACCGATTGAAGGACTATTCTTAAAGTTCTTGCTGGTTCACCCAAGCTAAATCTTAAGTCATCTTTCTCCTTCTCTCTGTTTAAAATGGATTCTATATTTGTAAATAAATCATTGGATAAAATTTCGGGAATCTCATTCAAAAAATATTTACCTTCTAGAAATCTTCCTTCCCAACGAAATAATCTTTTTGCTGTTGGATTAGTTAGTACAATCTTTCCTTGGGAATCTAATAATATTGCACCATCAGCCATAGTAGCTATAAGAGATTGCTGCTTTATCTGAGCGGCTTTAAGTTCTTCGATATTTGCTTCATCATAATTTTCTAATTGAGTAGCCATTCGATTAAATCCATTTAAAAGTTCTCCAAGATCTCCTGTCATAGGTAAAGAAATTCTGGATTTGAAATTTCCTTTCGAAATTTCCCTAACACCTCTTACTAACTCTCTTACTGGTCTAGTAATAGTGAGTGCATTAAAAACTGCTCCAAGTATTACTAAAACCCAAATAGATATAAAAACCGCAATGGTTACTTCTCTTGTTAATGCTGCACTGGCTAAGGCTTTTTTATTAGGTGTAACTCCCAAAGCTAAAGTTCCAAGATACTTCCCTTTCCAAAGCATTGGGACGAACACATCTGTTACTTGACCCTGAGGTGTAACATGCTGCCTGACTAGAGGAAATTGTGGTCTTTTTTTTAATTCTGATGGTAGTTTTAATCTTCTAGTAAGCTGAAATTGGCTATCTGAACTTGTGGGAGTAGCACTAATTGGTATTCCAAGTTGAACTATGTCTTCAGCATCAGTGAAAAATATGTAACGTAGATTTCTACTCGATCTCCAAAACTTTTCAGCTACGTTTGAAATTTCTTTTTTTTGGTTATTAGCAACTAATTCTGTAACATTCCCCGATAATAATAATCCAAGATCTCGAGCATACCTAGTATCATTCATTCCTGCATCCCTTTGAATACTGTTTAGTGCAAAAAAAGTTATTCCTGTCATTAGGAGACTTACTACTAGAGTTGCTATCGCTAATAATTTTGTTCTTAAGCTAAAGCCATTCCACCAAGTAAGGAGTCCATTAATCCAATAATTATGATCAATGTCTTCATTATTGGCGAAATCATATTCTCTACTTTCTTTATTATTGGTATCTACCATAAGCTTAATTCTCCCTAGAAAAGTTCTTTCTCACTTGATGACCTATGTCGTTCCTAAAGTAGATGCCATCAAAATGAATTTCTTTTAAATTTTTATAAATTTTTTCAAAAACCATATCGAAGTCTTTACCTTGACAGACAACACTCAAAACTCTTCCTCCATTTGTTAATAGTTGACCCTGTTCACTTACAGAAGTCCCTGAATCGAAAATTTGACAATCACTTAAGTTAATTTCCCCAATTTTGATTGGGATGCCAGTTTTATATTCGGAAGGGTAACCCTTAGAGGTGGCGATTACACAGCCACTAACCTTATCAGAAATATCAATTATTTCATCACCAATTAATTTCCCCATTGAGCATTTTTCTAAAAGAAATACAAAATTTTGATCCATCAAAGGCATTATTGTTTGACATTCTGGATCTCCAAACCTGCAATTATATTCTATAACTTTAGGCCCTGATTCTGTGATCATTAATCCAAAATAAATTACACCTCTATAATCAATATTTTTTTTAATTAGTTCATCTAATGTTGGTTCAATTATCTCTTTAATGATTCTATCAAGATGATCTTCTGTTAATAGTGGAGCAGGAGAATAAGCCCCCATACCTCCTGTATTGGGACCTTTATCTGCCTCATTTAGACGTTTGTGATCTTGTGCAGTTGGAAGTAACGTATAACTCTCTCCATCACAGAGGGCAAAAACTGAAACTTCTGGGCCGTTAATTTTTTCTTCTAGTACTACTATATTCCCAGAGTTGCCAAACTTGCCATTAAAGATTGATTCTGTAGCTCTTAAACATTCATCTTTTGAATTAGGAATAAAAACACCTTTACCAGAAGCTAGACCATCTGCTTTTACTACCAATGGAATCGATGATGAATTTATAATTTTCTTGGCCTCTTCTAAAGAATTGACTTTCCAAAAGTTTGCAGTTGGAATATTTGCGTCTTGCATGAATTCCTTTGCCCATGATTTGCTGTATTCCAATTTCGCTCCATCCTTCCCAGGGCCAAATACTTTAAAGTTTTTTTCGCGCAGGAAATCAGCCAACCCATTTGCTAAAGGTATTTCTGGTCCAATAACAACTAAATCTATCTTTAATTGGTCAAGCTTTTC
>QCGP01000032.1 GCA_003279845.1 Prochlorococcus sp. AG-388-F11 | reverse complement strand
TTTGATTTTTCGAGCACTTATATGAGAGCCTGGGATAAAACCTCTCAGGCCTTCTACCCTAACAAGAGCTCCGCCTCTGTTTGTTGCAAAAACTTCAGAATATATAGTCGCATCCTCTTTTTGGAGTTGTCTAACCCTTTCCCATGCTCTTTGATATTCAATCCTCCTAATGGAGAGGGCTAATTGGCCATCTTCATTTTCTTCGCTCATTATGAAAAATTCTCTACTTTCTGAAGGTTGTAAAACATCATTAAGTCCTTCAACTCTATTTATTGAAACCTCCTGAACAGGCATAAAAGCAGCTGTTTTTGCCCCTATATCTATCATGGCCCCTTTGGGCTCTAAAGCAAAAACGGTACCTTTAACTAAATCGCCAGGTTTAAAGTTATAGTCATACTTACCCAAAAGTGATGCAAATTCTTCCTGTGTAAATCCTGCGTTTTCAAAATCAGTATTTGTTCTGCTAGAGGAAGAGTCTGCTGAAGGTATATCGCTCTTTTCGAATGATAAATCTTCCTCATTTTGAGAGACTGCATCATTATCTAACTCAGACGAATTTTTGATTTCTTGATCTTCAGAAAGTTCTTTAATGGTTTGGGAAGAATTTTCGTTCATTTGTTGTATCGCAGACTACCTAAGGTAGTTAGAAAGGAATGCTACTAGCCTGCAAACCAATAGCAAAAATCATTTGTGATATGTATTCTACACTTTAAGATGCTGAATTTTATGAAATTGAAGCTAATTGGTTTTTTGAATTTCCTTTTAGAGATTCAAGAGTAGAAATGAAATCTTTTACCCCATTAAATTTTCTGTAAACTGAGGCGTATCTTATGTAGGCTACTTCGTTTTCTTTCCTAAGATTTTTAAGTATTAATTCTCCGATTTGTGAAGATTTAATATCTTTGTTAGAGTTTTGAACGATTTGAGATTCAATTCCATCTACGAAATTAATAATTGCTTCACTACTGAAGTTAGTCTTTTCGCAAGCTCTTGATATACCAGTAAATAATTTTTGTTTATCAAATAATTCTCTGCTCCCATCTTTTTTAATAACTGCTACTGGCATTGTTTCAACTCTTTCATAAGTTGTAAATCTAAAGCTGCAATTTAAACATTCTCTTCTTCTACGAACACTTTTACCACTATCAGCAGATCTTGATTCCAAAACTCTGCTATCTGTGTTTTGACAGGTTGGACACTGCATGTAGTGAAATAAGATGAACTGTAACTCTAATACTAGAGTAATATTCTAATTCTGAAAAGTAAAACAAAAAGACCCCTTGATAAAGAGGTCTTTTTGTTAAGTTCATTTTTTATCGAATTTAGGTGGATCTCTAAAGGCTACAGCAAAGAATAAGGTAACAACTGCGAGAGTTAAAATAAGAACGTAAGCAAAAGCTTCCATAAGATTAAGTAATAAAGTTTAGTTTAAACCCTTCCTGGGATTCTTCTTGTGGATTCGTCACCAAGTTTCTTGAATAAACCAAATTCCACTTGGTCACCAATCTCAGCGTCAATTCCAGCGAATGAATTTCTGTAAAGAGTTCTTGAAGCATGCCACCAGTGGCCAAACAAGAATAGCAATCCGAAACATAAATGAGCATATGTAAACCATGCTCTTGGGGAGCTTCGGAATACACCATCTGATTTATATGTCTCTCTGTCGAACTTGAATGCTTCTCCAAGCTGCGCTTTTCTAGCTAATCTTTTAACTACTGCAGGATCAGTAAATGTTTGACCATTTAAGTCTCCTCCATAGATAGTTGCAGTGATACCAGTTTGTTCAAATGAATACTTCGCTTCGGCTCTTCTAAATGGAATATCTGCTCTTACATTACCTTCTTTATCTTCAAGTATAACTGGGAAGTTTTCAAAGAAATTAGGTATTCTTCTAACTTCTAATTCATTACCTTCCTTGTCTTGGAATGCAATGTGACCCTGCCAACCTGTTGGTAAACCATCACCATTAACAAGAGCTCCAACTCTGAACAATCCTCCTTTAGCAGGACTATTTCCAACGTAGTCGTAGAAGGCTAATTTCTCTGGAATAGATGCATATGCCTCTTCTTTAGTGGCACCATTATCTATAGCAGCTTGAACCCTTCTATTAATTTCAGTTTTGAAATAGCCAGAGTCCCATTGATATCTAGTAGGACCAAATAACTCGACTGGAGTTGTGGCTGAACCATACCACATTGTTCCTGCTACAACGAAAGATACAAATAGCACTGCAGCTAGAGCACTAGCCAAAACTCCCTCAAGACTTCCAAGTTTTAATGCTCTATAAAGTCTTTCCCCTGGCCTATTAGTGATGTGAAAAATACCACCAATAATCCCCATAAGTCCCGCTGCGATATGATTTGCAACTATTCCTCCCGGATTAAAGGGGTTAAAACCATCTACCCCCCATGAAGGAGCAACAGGCTCTACATGGCCAGTTAAACCATAAGAATCAGAAACCCAAATTCCTACGTTAGCGCAATGAAAAGCTCCAAAGCCAAAGCATGTAAGTCCAGCTAGAAGAAGATGAATTCCGAATATTCTTGGCAGATCAAGAGCAGGCTCACCAGTTCTTGAATCCTCCCATAAATCTAAGTCCCAATATGTCCAGTGCCAAATTGAGGCCAACATTAATAATCCACTAAATACTATGTGTGCTGCTGCAACCCCTTCAAAACTCCAGAATCCAGGGTCAACTCCTGTAGCACCAGTAATATCCCATCCGTTCCAACTACTTGTGATACCAAGCCTTGCCATGAATGGCATAACGTACATTCCCTGTCTCCACATTGGATTGAGAACAGCATCAGAAGGATCAAAAATGGCTAATTCATAAAGAGCCATAGAACCGGCCCAGCCGGCTAATAATGCAGTATGCATAAGATGCACAGCAAGTAGTCGACCTGGGTCATTAATAACTACTGTGTGAACTCGATACCAAGGCAATCCCATCGGTTAATTTCTAGTAACTATGCTGAATAAACAGCTAAACATCACGATAGTAAGGGTTTTTTAGTCTTTCAGGGATTTTTGTAAATAAATTTATTTTCTTGCAAAAATTGGGTAAATCAATTTGCATTACTGAGTTTTCAAGGAATTTTTGACTAAAAATTGTTAATATTTTGGTCACAATTCTCAAAGTAAAACGCCAAAATAAGAAAAATAACTAAAAAAATGGCAACTATCAGATTCATCCGCGAAGATTTAGAAGTTCAATGTAACCCTGGTGAAAATTTAAGGGAACTAGTAATGAAAGAGAACTTACAACTTTATGGTTTAAAAGGTATTTTAGGAAATTGTGGAGGGGCAGGGCAGTGTAGTACTTGTTTTATTTCAGTTGAAGGAGGAAACAAAAATTCTCTAAGCCCTCTTACTTCTGTTGAGGAAGAAAAACTTAAAAATAGGCCGGATAATTGGCGACTTGCGTGCCAAACGTTAATAAAATCTTCTGCAGTGATTTTAACAAAACCACAATCTCCACCTTCAAATTTAGAAGACCTTAAAAAAAATAGCGAAAATAAAAAATTACCTCGCTAATTGTTTAAGACTGTTAATTAGTTGATAAAAATTTGTTTATTTTTCCACTTTATTTCAAGTTATATGTCTATAGTCTTAATACCCAATAGAACTGTCCACTAAATGGAAACAACTAATTTCGGATTCGTAGCTAGCCTTTTATTTGTAGGAGTGCCAACAATATTCCTTATAGGTTTATTTATTTCTACTCAAGACGGCGAAAAATCAAGCTTTTACTCAGAATCTGGTAAAGGTAAGCTTGGCCCAAAACGCTAAAGCTTTTATAAATGCTTAGCATTTCTGTAAAAGAATTTTTATTTTGGAAAAAAACACAACTTTCTAAGGGGGGAGATCATCAATCTCTTGCTCTTTTACTTGATTCTGTAGGCGGTATATCAAAAAGTGATTTAAATTCGCTTAATATAAAACCTGAAGGAAACTTATATTTAAAAAAAAACTTAGATTATTTAGAATCTATTTGGGAAGATCATTTATTGAAATCTTGCCCAATTCAATATCTTTGTGGAATAGCTTTTTGGAGGGATCTAAAGTTAGAAGTTACAGATAAAGTACTTATTCCTAGGCCAGAGACAGAACTTATAGTCGACATCGTAACGATGATATTCGGAAAGAATTCACAAAAATTATTTTTTGCTGAATTAGGAACTGGATCAGGCGCTATTAGTATAGCTTTGGCGATGGCTTATCCATTGAGCTACGGTGTAGCAACTGATGTAGATCAAGATGCATTAGAAATAGCTACTAAAAATTTTATAAATTCTTCTAAACAGTCAAATTTAAAATTTCATTGCGGTCATTGGTGGACCCCTCTTGAAAGATTTAAAGGAAAATTAGATCTTGCCATTTCAAACCCACCATATATTCCTACTAATATTTATGAAAAATTACCTAAAGAAGTTAAGAATTTCGAACCAAAAATTGCTTTATTAGGAGGTGAAGATGGTTTAAAACACATTAGGGAAATAATTCAAAAAGCACCATTATTTCTAAAAGAGAAGGGATGGCTAATTTTAGAGAACCATTTTGATCAAGGTGAAAAAGTAAAACAATTGCTTAT
>QCGP01000031.1 GCA_003279845.1 Prochlorococcus sp. AG-388-F11 | reverse complement strand
TTAGGTTTTGAATTTTCAGTATGCAAGCAATTTGAATTAAAGTTATAAAAACTAAAGCTTGAACGCCAAAGGACCCAACTTTACTGTCTTTCATGGCTTTTAAACGTTTCTTTCTACCCGCAAAAATGCCATCGAAAGTATCCATTAAACCATCAAGGTGTAGACCACCAGTAATTAAATATCCTGAAGCCAAACAAATTAATGTAGATGTATAAATTGACCAAGAGTTTGTTCTTAAAAAAAGAAAAATATAACTCTGTATTGTTCCAATAAGAAATCCTAAAGGCGGCGCAAATTGTGCAATATTTTTAAATTCGGGATTAATTAAAGGTATCTTTGGAAATGTCGTATAGAAAATCCAAGATCCTGCCAAATTTTTTATGAAATATTTTTTGATGAGATAAAAATAGATTCAATATTAAATAATAGGGTAGATTAATGAAAAAGGATCAAAAAATTTCATAAATTATCGTGTTTGAATTTGAAATTACATCGAATTGCAGTAATACAGAGGCAAGAACTGGTATTTTTCATACACCAAATGGTCAGGTAAACACACCAAAATTTATGCCTGTGGGTACTTTGGCAACGGTTAAAGGAATTTCATCTAGGCAGTTATCCTCTACTGGGTCAGAAATGATTCTCTCAAATACCTTTCATCTTCATTTACAACCTGGAGAAAAACTAGTTAAAGAATCTGGCGGAATACATAAGTTCATGAATTGGCCTAAGCCTATTCTTACTGATTCAGGAGGATATCAAGTTTTTAGTTTGGCCAAATTAAATAATATTTCTGATAAAGGTGTGGAATTTAAAAATCCAAGAGATGGTAGTCATGTATTTTTATCACCTGAAAAAGTAATACAGATTCAAATGGATCTTGGATCGGATGTTGCAATGGCTTTTGATCATTGTCCTCCACATACAGCTAACGAAAATGATATTGAGGACTCTTTACAAAGAACTCATTCATGGTTGCAAAAATGTGTTGAGACTCATCAGAAATCCAATCAAGCATTATTCGGCATAGTTCAAGGTGGTAAGTATCAGAGATTGAGAGAATATAGTGCAAAATATACAAGTTCTTTTGATCTGCCTGGAATAGCAGTGGGAGGTGTAAGTGTTGGCGAGGCAGTCGAAGAAATACATAGTGTAATTAATTACGTCCCGAAATTCTTACCAATAAATAAACCAAGATATTTAATGGGAATTGGCTCTTTAAGAGAAATTTCTTTAGCTGTTGCTAATGGATTCGATATATTTGACTGTGTTTTACCTACAAGACTAGGAAGACATGGGACTGCCTTCTTTAATGATGAAAGATTGAATTTGCGAAATGCTCGATTTAAAAATGACTTTTCTCCGATTGACAAAACTTGTAAATGCGAGACCTGTAAATCCTATTCTCGAGCATATTTGCATCATCTAATTAGAAATGACGAAATATTAGGCCTAACCCTAATAAGTTTGCATAATATTGCTCACTTAATAAGATTTACCAATGCGATGTCTGCTGCAATTAGAGATAATTGTTTTACAAATGATTTCGCTCCTTGGAAAACATCCTCTATTGCTCACCATACGTGGTAACGTCTTATCATAATTAATTAAATTATCAAAAAAGGTGCTCATTCTATTTAATACATTCGCTGAATTGCCCGAGGCTTATAAGGCCTTTGCTCCAACTGTTGATGTTCTTCCACTTATTCCTTTATTTTTCTTTTTATTGGTATTTGTTTGGCAAGCTGCAGTTGGATTTAAATAAAATTCTTTTAGTTTAGATTTTTAGTATTAGAAGGGATTTTCTAGTAAAATTGCATCTCCAGAATTATCTACAGCACTCTCTATAAAATCAGCAATTTTTAATGCTCTTGATGCTTGCTCACCATCTACCTCTGGCGTTTCTTTGCCCTGAACACATTTAAGAAAATGCTCTAGTTCTGCATAAAGAGGCTCAATGGAGGTTGTGCTTACTTCTTCGACATATCCATCATTTCTATAAACTAATTCTCCATGCTCTGCTGTATATGATTCATGAGACTTTCGATGGATTTGTAAAGAGTGATTTAAGAAATCAGTTTCTACTAGTCCATTTTGGCAGTGAGCACTTAAATTTCTAATTTTTTTATGACTCATTTTGCTGGCAGTTAAGCTTGCAATAACATTATTTTTAAAAACTAAAGTAGCGTTAACATAATCTATTAATCCTTCACTATTCCTTCCTCCAACAGCTGCTAATTTTTGTATTTTTGAGTTTACAAGCTCTAAAATAAGATCAATATCATGAATCATTAAATCCATTACTACAGATACATCATTTGCTCTGTCTGCATGAGGACTGTGCCTCCTTGCTTCTAAAACAACAATTTCTTCATTATTTACTATTTTATTTAATTCTCTAAAAGCAGGATTAAATCTTTCTATATGCCCAACTTGTAATAGACATTTACTTGCATTAGCGGCCTTTATTAAGGATTTTGCCTCCAACTCATTAGCTGCGATTGGTTTTTCAATGAGAACGTTAGTACCTCCATTTAGACAATCTAGTCCGACCTTATGATGAAGTAGTGTCGGGACAGCGATACAAATAGCATCAACTTTTGGAATTAAGTCCTTATAATTTTTGAACCACTTACATTGAAATTGTTCAATAGCTAATTTACCTCTCTCTTCATTTGGATCTGCTACTCCAATGAGATTTGCATCTTTGAGTAAACTTAGTACTCGCGCATGATGCCAGCCCATATTACCTATACCTATGACTCCAACCTTTACGGGTGATGAGGTTGGTTGCATAATTTGAAATCCATATATTTATTATCATTATCCTCCATGGGGAGCCACATTTAGCTTTTGGGAAGAATTATTTTAACACGATCAATTTTTGGACCAGACATAGAAATAACTTCAAATTTAATGTTATTAAAATTTAAAACGTCCCCAATTTTTGGAACCATTTGAAATTTTTCTAGCATAAATCCAGCAAGAGTATAATAATCTGCACCTTCTGGAATAGAACATCCTAACTTTTTATTAATATCAATAATTTCTGATTTTCCAGCTATTGACCATTTTTTAGAGAAATTATCTAACATTCTCATGTCTGAATAAATTCTATTGTTGAGCATCTCCTCTCCAACTATTTCGCCATTTAGATCAGCTGCAGTTATGAGCCCCTCTGTTCCACCGTGTTCATCAACTACTAGTAAGAAAGGATTGTAGTCTCTTACTATTGGAAATATTTCTGCTAATGAACATGTTTCTATTATTTTTGTCACTGGTAAAAGGAAAGGCTCTAATAATGTATTTGCTTCCATTTCACCTTTTGAAATTGGCTTAGCTAGATAACGCAAATCTAATACACCTAATACATCATCTAAAGACTCACCAATAACAAAGAAGCGAGCATGACGAGTTTTATCAACTTTTTTCATAAGTTCTGAAAAGGTTATATTTTTTGGCAAAGTTACCATTTCAGATCTTGGAATCATTACTTCTTTAACTTGTGTATCTTTTAAAGCAAAAACTCCTTCAAGAATATTTTTCTCATCTGGTTTTAAACCTGTTACATTATCTGTCTCTATAAGAGTTTCTAATTCTCCTGCGGATAAACCCGAGTTTAAAGAATCCCATTTGTTGTTTAAATTGAACAAGCCTAAACAGGCGCTAGCAAAGAATTCTATTATCTTCACTATAGGATTCATAGCTTTTCTAACGGCATCGAATATTGTTGTAAGCCTTAATGCAGCAGATTCTGGATTGTTAATTACTAGTGCTTTAGGAATTAGTCCAGAAACGAGAGTAACAATTAAAACAACAAATAAAAACAATAGAAGATCATAAAATCTATTTGACAAAATATTCTTTTTCCAATAATCATTAGCCAGGTTATTGCTGAGCCATCCAATTGCAATTAATGAAATTGTTACTCCAAATTGAGAGGCAATTAATGATGATCTAAAGCGTTTTTGAATTTTTAAAATTGAAAATGCTCCTCTCTTTTTTTCTTCTATTAACCTTAAAACTTTACTTGGCCTTATTAATAAAAAAGATAGTTCACTCGCTGCGAAAAAAGCTGGGAAAAATAAAAGAAATAAAAGTAGAGTTATTTTCATTCAATGACAAATGAATAATGGGGGTGGCGAGGATCGAACTCGCCTTAGCCAAATTATGAGTTTGGTGCATTCACCAGATTGCTACACCCCCAAAGGAATTTATGTAATTTTAATTACATTGAATTTTAATATACAATATAAAAATGATATTTCAAAAAATACATCATTAGGAAGTTTTTGTGAGATTTCTTTTTTTCTTCTAATCTTTAAATATAAATTTAACTTTTACTAATGGGTAATTTTTCTGAAAAGTATGAATTAAATAAAGCAAAATTGTTAAAACATTTAATCGAAAAATCTTACAAGAAAGGAAACTTCACTTTATCTTCAGGAAAAAAAAGCAGTCATTACTTGAACTGTAAACCGGTATCATTAAATGGCGAAGGCCTAAACTTAATAAGTAATTTATTTTTAGAGTTAAAAGACTCAAGGTCAAAAGCTGTAGCAGGATTGACATTAGGCGCAGATCCTATAGTAAGTGGATTAATTGTCAAAGCAGCTTCGCAAGGCTTAGACCTAAATGGTTTAATAATTCGCAAAGAAATTAAAAAATACGGCACCAAAGCTGGAATAGAGGGCCCTACATTAGAAGAAGGTACCTTGGTAACTGTCTTGGAGGATGTGGTTACAACTGCTGGTTCAGTAATAAAAGCTATTAATAAGTTACGAGAAAATAATTATGTTGTTGAGGAAGTTTTGTCTATAGTTGATAGGCAAGAAGGAGGATTTGAAGCCCTTAGCGATGAAAATGTTAAATTAAAAAGTCTTTTTACAATAAAAGACTTTTTATAATTATCTCAAAATGCAAGATATAAAAAAAACATTTTGGCTTGAAAAATTTGATTCTTTTTCTGTTACTGGAAAAGATGCTAGGAAATTTTTG
>QCGP01000030.1 GCA_003279845.1 Prochlorococcus sp. AG-388-F11 | reverse complement strand
AAATGGTAAGGCAATATACATTGAAATTATCAAAAAAATTAAATTTTGATCGAGAAACCTTGAAAGAATTTTCAATCAATATTAAAAATGGCCTTGATTTTTATGAAAAGAAGAAAGTTTTCATTCAATGCATAAATAAATTTGGGAGATTACCAATTGATAGTGATATGGAAGAAGTAAACGATATGACTGAAAATAATTTACGCAATAACGATTTTTATCAAAGTATTCTTACTCTTTCTCCCGGAGAGAGGGCCCAAATATTTGTTCAATTTGGCTATGAAGTGACTGAATCTGAATTTGATTATCATTTTGAATATTTCAAAGAAAATGAATATTCAGGTCCAAAATATTGGAGTAATTTTGATTACCTTAAAGAATATATTTATAGGCATGCAAGGGACCTTGGTCAGCCAGACTTAATGCCAAAGCAGACATCCTTCACAAGAAGATATGCTGGGGCCTCAATTGGTAGATTTGGAGGTCAAAGTGCTGTTGCTAAGAGATTAGGTCTTAAATATCAAGGACAATTAGTTAACGAAAGTGGAGGAAGAGTTTTTTGGACAGATGAGAGAATAAATGAACTTTTGAAAGAAGTAAATATTTTATTTGAACAAGATGAAAATATTATGCCTGGTTATTCTCAAATAGTAGATTTCTTTGAAATAACGGAAATAGAAATTTTTAAGGGTAAAAAGCCTCAGTCAGCAATGGCAAGGATGACTAGTATGGGCAATTTAAATTGGGCTGAGACCGCTGAAAAGTATGGTAAGAAAATCCTTATAGGTAAATCGCAAAGAGCAAATACTAATTACATAAAGGCATTTGTAAGAGATCTAGGGGAACATTTAGCTGTCTTAACGCCATCCGAACTTTATGTTCTTTTTCAGGCGCAAGGTATCGGCTCTAAAGGAAAAGAAAAATATAGTAGAACTTTTGATTTCCTCATTGAGGCAGTTCAAAGTGGTGAAATTAAAAAAAAGGACTTGCAAGATTGGTCTAACAACCTAGAGGTCCCATCGATAAATGAATTATTGAATTTAGGAAGCGAAATAAACTCTAAAGTCTGCAGTAAAGAAAAGAGAGAGTTGATTCTACTCAATAGACGAAAGAGAATAATCAATAAAGCAAAAAATTCGCCAAAAATAATAGATTTGAATCAAGTAATTAAGGAGGATTTGCCCAAACTCGATCCAATAAAAAGTCTTAAAGCTTTAGATAAGGCTGCAGGCTTGATGAGCATGCAGGGTTCCGATAGTAGTTTAATAAATTTTTTAAAAGCAAAGGCTACAGCAAAGTTATGGGATAATTGTTTCTCGGATGAAGATAAATTAATAAATAATCTTGAATCTAATTACTTTGATAAAGATGCATATAGCTCTCAAATTAAAAAATCTTTTTTAGAGGAATACTATGGAGCAAAAGAGTTGCAAATACCAGATGTATATAAATTCAAAGACTTAAAAGGTAGGGAAAGGCAACCAAAACTAATGCAAAGACTAGTTGCATTTAGATTAAAAAGAGATAAAAGACTTCTAAATCTAAGTGGAACAGGGACAGGAAAAACTCTTTCGGCGATTTTATCTGCACAAATTTGCAAATGCAAAAGAATTTTCATCTCTTGTCCAAACGGAGTTGTTGAGAGCTGGTTGAGAACATTTAGAAGTGCATATCCCTCAGCTTTAGTCCACGTAAAACCGGAAAATTGGACTGTTAATATCCAAAATAATGAAGTCAATGTAGTAATAGTAAATCATGAGAGATTTCAAAATCGTTTCAGCGAGGACATGCTTCGATTTTGTATGGAATATGAAACTGACTTATTAGTTATTGATGAAATCCATCAATCCAAAAGCAGAAATCCTAAAAAAGAGAGTCAAAGAAGAGCTCTCATTGGCGAACTCATCAGAATTGGTTGCAATTTAAAGCCAGATATTAGAATTCTTGGATTATCAGCAACTCCAGTAATAAACAATATTTATGAAGGAGCTTCATTACTTGAGCTAATAACTCAGCAAAAAATAATTGGAGCTAATACTAATGATATTAATGCTTGTATGGTTCTCTATCAGAACTTTATTTTAAACGGAATAAGAATGAACCCTGGAAATTTATCAAGAACCAAAATAGTTAGGAAGGATATTGATACCTCGCATTTATTGCCTGAGATTTTAGAAATTACAAATTCCTCAAGGATTGGGAATTATCATGAGATAGAAAGACTTTTAGTTAAGTCAAAATTGTCATGCCTCAAGGAATTTGTAAATAAAGATCAGAAAACTATAATTTTCATTACTAACATCAAGGGAACATTAGTTCCACTCAGAGAGTGGTTTAGGAAAGAGGGAATTAATTTTTGTGTTTATACCGGTGAAGATAAAGAGGCTACTGAAGTTGGTTTCCATGATTCGCTTGATGAATTTATAAGAGGTCAAACGAATGTTCTTATAGCCTCAATTCAATGTGCTGGTACTGGCGTAGATGGATTGCAGTCAATTTGTAATAATGCTGTATTCTTTCAATTACCCTGGACCTCAACAGAGTTTGAGCAATCAATAGGAAGATTAGATAGGGATGGTACAGAATTTAACTTTATTAATGTTTATTTGCCAATCACAAATGTATATCTTCCAAACGGGGATAACTGGAGCTGGTGTCAGTCAAAACTTGATAGAATAGAATCCAAAAAGGATATCGCAAAAGCAGCAGTTGATGGAGATTTGCCTGATAGTGGCTCGATTATTAGTCCTCAAGAGGCTACAAAATTATGGCTGAAATGGTTAAAAAGGCTTGAAAATTCAGAAGAACTTTAAAGGGATATTTATCCACAAGTAGGGTCACCAGTTAAACAATATTTTTGCACTTCCTTATTAACTCTCAATTGGCATCCTGGCCTTGATATTTGCCTTATTGTTCCACCGGCATATAGTTTATCTTGAAAAAAATTGCACATTTTGTTCCTAGCTGTGATCCATTCTTTATAAAGTTGTGCGTTATTTAATTCTTTTCTCAAGGCCCTATCGCTTTTTATTAAATCAATCCACGCGCATGCGGCAATTTCTGGTGTAGAACCCTCTGGATTGCACTCAAAAGGATAATTCTTGAAAGCTTCTTTAATCTCATCTTCTAATGAAATCTCATCAGAAAGTAAAGGATGATTGGTGTTTGTAATTACAAAAAGTGCTGTGAGAAGTGTAATAAATCTCATTTAGGTTAAGGCGTGATTTCTACAATTATATTTAGACTTTTTAAAGTGTCTGAATGTCTAACAAGCACCCGCGCTAATGAATTTTTGTAGCTAACTGTAGCTAAATACTTTTTAACAAAATAGTTATTTCTAGTTATACCAATTACTCTCGGAAGGATATTTGTCTGCTCCCAAAGCACCCGCGCTACCAAGCTGCGCCACGCCCCGCTCATAAGATCTTAGTTCATAAGTGTTAACTATAAAAGACTAAATTCTTAAATAATTTATAAAAAATGATTTTTGAAAAAATTTTTTAGTTAGTTCATAGTTTTTTTATGAAAAATAGGCTAAAACTTTTGTCTTTTTAATTTTCCTCAAATTCCTGAAAATAATCATTTGGTTATAATAATTACCACCCAATGAAATATCAGGATAATTAATTATAAAGAAGAATTATTATCAAAATATTGTTTAAATTGTGGTATGAAAAAACTAGATAGTTTAATTAAGACTTATAGTGATTTCCCCAAAAAAGGAATTGCTTTTAAAGACGTCCTTGGAATAATTCAAGATTCGGAAGTTTTTAGGCAACTAATACTCAATATGTCTTCAAATGAAATAATAAAAAATTCGGAAGCCATAATTTCAATAGATGCACGAGGATTTATATTCGGATCAGCAATTTCATTTCAAGCCTCGAAACCAATGATAGTTGCCAGAAAGCCTGGGAAACTCCCAGGGAAATTAATTCATGAGAAATATAGTTTGGAATATGGCAATGACACTTTATCAATTCAAAGTGAGGCATTAGGGAAATTTAATTCATATGCAATTGTTGATGACCTTCTTGCTACTGGTGGAACTGTTGATTGTGTCGCACGATTAATCCACAAAAACGGCAAAAAGATTACTGGGTTATTGACAGTGATTGAATTAATGGAATTAAATGGAAGGTCCAGATTTGATTTTTCTGTAGATTCAACGATTCCTAGATCATTTGCAGTTGTGTTACCAGCATCTAAAGAGATATCTAGTGAATCTTCACCAGTAAAACTTGTATTTAGATCAATCTGGAAACTGTAAGCAGCCATTACTGCATCACCAAGTTCGTCTGGCTCAGTAGAATCGTTTCTAACACCACCTGTAACTGCACCAAGGAACATGTCAGCGGAGAATGATGCTGTTGTTGTTTCAGAGAAACTTCCAGCTTCAATGTTGTTTAATCTTGCTTCTAAGCCATCTACACGGCTATTTGTTATTGCAAGTTCTTCTGCAGAATTGAAGTCGCCAATAGTAACTTCATTTGCTGTAGCAGACATAGGAGCTAATAATCCTAATGCCGCAGGAGCTACAAGCAAGCTTTTAAAAAGCTTCATAAAAATTCCTCACACAGAAATTAAATATACTTAAACATAAATCATATGTATCTTATTAACAAGTAACTGTAGACAAAAAGTAAGTTGTCCCCAAAAAAAAAGGCCTGCTAAATAGCAGACCTTTCTAAAGTGTGTAAGATTTTCTAAATCAAATTAATTAACTTAGAAGCTGAATGATGTTTTAACCATTACACCAGTCTCATCGTCAACACCAGTTGTTGATGTCTCTTTAATGAATACAACTGGAGTAATTGTCATACCATCGTTAATTGGATATGAGTAATATGCTTCGTACATATACTGCTCATCTGTTTTCTCAACAGTTGGAGTTTTTGTACCTAATGCAATACCAGCAGTTCCTGGGCCAAGTTCATCAAACTGTAAGCCAACAAAGAAACTAGTTAGTTCATCTGCAGTTTTGTCAGTTACAGATCCATCTTCACCAATTTCATAGCCAACACTTATTGATGGGAAACCTTCAGGTGAATAGTAACCATTGAATGCAGTGAAAGTATCTTCGTCAGTTGCACTTGTTTCAACTAAACCGTAAGTCACAGAAACACCAAAGTTATCTCCTGTGTATGCAGCATTAACACCGTATGCATCAAGAGTCTCTTTAGTCATTAGACCTGTAGCCATGTCTGAATCACCAGCAGCGTAACCTACAGCAGCAGTAAATCCACTACCAAAGTCGTAACTAGCACCAGCCATTGCACCACCATTAGTGATACCAGCATTCACGTTACCGCAATCATCTAAAGTGTTTGTTGGACCACCGTATGTACATGATGTTGTGAAAAGAGCACTTCCGTCAGTGTTATCACCAACAATCACAGTCATCTTGTCACCTAATGGGAAAGTGTAAGAAACACCATCAACTTTAAGTGCATCAACAGTAGCGTTACCGTCGAATTCAACGATTCCTAGATCATTTGCAGTTGTGTTACCAGCATCTAAAGAGATATCTAGTGAATCTTCACCAGTAAAACTTGTATTTAGATCAATCTGGAAACTGTAAGCAGCCATTACTGCATCACCAAGTTCGTCTGGCTCAGTAGAATCGTTTCTAACACCACCTGTAACTGCACCAAGGAACATGTCAGCGGAGAATGATGCTGTTGTTGTTTCAGAGAAACTTCCAGCTTCAATGTTGTTTAATCTTGCTTCTAAGCCATCTACACGGCTATTTGTTATTGCAAGTTCTTCTGCAGAATTGAAGTCGCCAATAGTAACTTCATTTGCTGTAGCAGACATAGGAGCTAATAATCCTAATGCCGCAGGAGCTACAAGCAAGCTTTTAAAAAGCTTCATAAATTTCCTCACACGAAATTTAAAGTACACCTTAAGATAGAGTAAAACTACATACAAAATCAAGTATCGGTTGATACTTTTTTCAATTAATTGTGACAGTTTTATATCCGAACAATCTAAAAACCCTTTAATTTTCTAAAAAAAGGTTTTATTTTTTTTGTCTACGGGATATTTTAAATG
>QCGP01000029.1 GCA_003279845.1 Prochlorococcus sp. AG-388-F11 | reverse complement strand
GAAGAAATATTTTGGACTATTTCAGAAGAATTAGATGGTTTATGTAATGAAAAATATATTGCAATTTTATTACTTAAAAAATAAAAAAATATAAATAATAAAAAACTTGTAAATGATCCAACAATAAAATTTAATGGTCCTTTTTCAGGAATGTTTTTTTTAATATTCTCATTACTATTATCAGCCACAATAAAATTTTGTAAAAAAAAATTTAAATGAATGTTATTCCCTTTTCAAGGAAAGTGCAAACCCATGAATCGTAACCTTTATTTCTAAACAATTTATAATTTGCAGTTAATTCTTTTTTAGCAGTCTCTATATCTTTAAAGAGTGCAAAGCATGTAGGGCCTGATCCACTCATTGAAAATGTGAGACAATTTTCTAATTTAGAAAGTAAATATAATGCCTGATTTACAGAATCATTTTCATTTTCAACAACTAACTGCAAATCATTTTTAATAGATAAATGTTGATTATCAAAATTTAAGTTATTTAAACCATTATCTCTTAAATTTTTTCTTATGTTCTCAATCATTTCTCTATCAGTAAGATATTGATCACAAAATCTATTACTATAATTTTTATAAGTTTCAGCTGTAGATACTGATACATTTGGATTTTTTAAAAGAATTACTCCATATTCAAAATTTGAATTTAATTTCTCCAAAATTTCTCCTCTTCCAAAACATAATTGAATACCACCATTTATAAAAAAGGGAATATCAGATCCTAAAGTTGATGCTAACGAACATAATGTTTCTTGATCTAAGTTCAAATCCCATAACTTATTAAGACCAATTAATGTTGCTGCTGCATTACTGGATCCACCAGCTAATCCTGCGCCAATTGGAATATTTTTTCTTAAAAATATATTCGCACCGTAATCTATATTTGATTTTTTCCTTAATAGATTTGCCGATTTAACAATTAAGTTATCATCAGATAAGCTTAAATCATTACAATCAGACGCAAGTTTAATTAAACCTTCATTATTTTTTTCAAATTCTAAATAATCAGAAAGATCGATATTTTGCATAATCATTGCTAACTCATGAAATCCATCCTCTCTTTTACCAATAACTTCAAGGTGCAAATTTATTTTGGCAGGAGATTTTATATTAATTTTCGTTTTAGCTAAATCTTGCATATACTTAAATTTTTATTTTTTAATTTTAATACAATTTTCTGCAAGCTTAATCCATTGGTCAATTGAAATATCTTGTGGTCTTAAATTAAAACATACTTTTGAAGATTCAGATAATTCATTTATCTCTTCATTTGAAAGTATTGAATTAAGTGTATTTCTAAGCATTTTTCTTCTTGAATTAAATGAAATTCGAAGAAGTTTATCTATATATTTTTCTAGACTAATATCTAATCTTAAATCATTTTTAATAGGTTCGAAAACTACTAAAGAAGAAAAAACTTTTGGAGGCGGACTAAATGATGAAGGCGGCACATCACATATTCTTTTTATTTTTGATAAAAGTTGCATTCTTATACTAAGCGCACCAGCATTGGGACTACCTTCCTTTGACAACATCCTATCTACAACGTCTTTCTGCATTAAAAAAATTATTTTTTCGTAATTATAGTTTCTTATAATGCCCAATCGACCTATGAAAATATCCAATATTGGACCAGTTATATTGTAAGGAATATTTGCAATCACTTTTGTAATCTTCTTATTAATCGAATCTAAATTTACAGAAAGAATATCTCCCTGCTGCAGTGAAAACTTATAATTATTATTGAATTTATCATTTAATAAATTTATTAAATCTTTATCTAATTCAATCGCATGTAATTTTTTAATTTCTGAATCTAGTAACTTAGATGTTAAAGCTCCTTTACCAGGACCAATTTCTAAAATAAAGTCATTTTCATTAAGAACAGCAATTTCTTTAATTTTTTCTAATATTTTTTTATTTACCAACCAGTGTTGTCCAAATCTTTTTTTTTGATGATAGTTTTTAGAATTCATCTAAAAGATAAATAATATGTTTAAATTAAATATAAATTTATTTAATCCTTTATATCATGAGCTTATCAAAAAAAAATTTAGATAAACTCAATAAATTTAAAAAAAATAAAAATTTAAATAACGAAAGTAACAATATAAATAATTTCACAAATATAACTAATAATGATAATTTAATCACCAATCCACTTATTTCAGAAGATCCCAATAAAATTTTTTATTCGTTAATTGATAATTCAGAATCTTTAGAAGAGACCTCTAACGTTAATAATTCACTAAGAAAAAGTGAGATTAATCAAATTAATATGAATTCTAAAAATGATAATTTTTCCAAGAAATTAACCTCCGAAGAGGAACTGTATGATGAATTTAATTATCTTCTTGATGAATAATTAAATTTAATATTTACTTATGCTTCAAGCTAATAGATTAACAATTTTTGCTATAGGCAAGATAAAAAAAAATTGGATTAAGGATGGAATTAATCAATACAAAAAAAGAATGCCTGAACTTATCGTTAATGAGTTAAAGAATTTTAATATAAATAATCTTAGATTAAATAACAATATTATTATTTGCCTAAGTGAAGAAGGGAAGCAGTTTAATTCAGTTGAACTATGTTCTTTACTCTTAAATTTTAAAAATAAAAAAATTAATTTCTTAATCGGTGATACTGATGGAATTAGTTCAGATATAAAAGATAAGTCAGATCTTATACTAAGTCTATCCCCTTTAACTTTTCCTCATGAATTAGCTAGATTAATCCTAATCGAGCAAATCTATAGAGCTATTTCTATATCTAACAACTCTCCTTACCATCGCTCTTAAAAAAAATAGATTTAATATAAAATTAATCTATAAAAGTTTAACAACTAACTATTTTTTGAATTTTTATTATATAGTACATATATACTACTAATTTAAGTCTTGGATTACTTTAATTCAACTACTAAAAAGTTAAGAATCCCCTTATTAAATGATTCGGTATCTGCAGGATTTCCTTCTCCCGCAGATGACTATACGGAAGAAAATATTGATTTAAATGAACATCTAATATCTAATCCGTTTAGCACTTTTTTTCTTAGAGTTAAAGGCGACTCAATGATAAATGCAGGAATTAAAGATAAAGATTTAATAATAGTAGACAAGAGTTTAATAGCCAAGCCAGGGAATATTGTCATTGCAATGATAGACGGGGAATTTACAATAAAAAGATTATCTATAAAAAATGATGAATTATATTTAAAAGCAGAAAGCCATAATTATCCTGATTTTAGATTTAAAAACCATATTGATGTACAGATATGGGGAGTTGTTATTTATTCAATACATAGCTATTTATGAGAATTTCAAGTACTGATGCTATAGGTCTTATAGATGCTAATAATTTTTATGCATCATGTGAACAAAATATTAATCCTAATTTGAGAAATAAACCAGTAGTAATTTTATCCAATAATGACGGATGTATTATTGCGAGAAGCCCTGAAGCGCGAGCTTTAAAAATCAAAATGGGGACTCCTTATTTTAAGGTCAAAGAAAAATTAAATAAATTAGATGTAGCAGTCTTAAGTTCAAACTACTCGCTTTACGGCGATATGAGCAGAAGACTAATGAATTTACTAAAAAACTACTGTGAAGAAATAGAAATTTATTCTATTGACGAAGCATTTGTCTCAATTTCTAGACCTAATGATAAAAATCTATATCCTTGGGCAAGAAACATAAGATCATTAATATATCAGAATCTAGGGATTACTATAACAGTAGGAATAGGAGAAAATAAAGTAAGAGCAAAAATTGCTAATAAATTAGCTAAAAATATTGATTATTCAGCTGGAATATTTGATTTAGCTAGAACTGCGAATGAGAATAATTATTTAAAAAAAATTAGTGTAGATAAGATATGGGGAGTTGGGAAACAAACCTCTAATTGGTTACAAAGTAAAGGCATTAAAAATGCGAGAGAATTAAGAGATATGGAAGAAAATGAAATTATTAAAAAATTAGGCATCGTAGGGAAAAGATTGCAATTAGAACTGAAAGGCTATAGATGTCTGCCTATAGAAAAAAATAAGAAATCAAAAAAAGTGATTCAGGTGAGCAGGAGCTTCGGCACGCCTATCACAAAATTAGAAGACCTAACTCAAGCACTGGCAACTCACGCAATAAAAGCGTCTGAAAAAATGAGAAGTCAGAATTTGCAATCATCTGATATTAGAGTATTTGCTAGAACCAGTAAATATTCAAGTCAAAATTATCAAAGAAGTGCTTATAGAAAACTTACAAATGCAACAGATGACACAAATAATATTTTAAAAATAGTAGTTGAATTATCTAAAGAAATTTATAATCCCGAATACAAATTTTCAAAGGCTGGTATCTTAATGCAGGATTTAACAAATAGCGAATATTTACAGCAATCAGTTATAAATTACAAATCTCAGAAAGACCTAAAAAAATCAGCAAATCTTATGAAAACGATTGATTTATTAAATAAAAGATTTAATAACAATGCAATTACATGGGCTATTACAAAAAAAACACAAAGTTGGAAGATGAACAAGAATTTCTTAAGTCGCTCATCTACAACTGATATAGAACAAATCCCAACTATAGTAAAGTAAACAAAATAAAATGGAATTTATATTATTTTTAAGCAAATTAGATAAAGAGATACTTGACTTATTAATAAAAGCAAACTACATAGTTGAAGAAAATAAAATTGAGTGTCTCTTAAATAAGGAAATAAAAGGACTACATAATTTTAAGGAAAATAAAATAATAATATGTACTGAAAATGCAAAAAGGAAAACAAATTATAGAAATAAAAAGCAGTTACAAAACAAAGATAACTTCAAAACAGAGAAAGCAATAAGAAAAGCATTGAGACATGAAGCAACACATTTGATACAAAAATGTAATAACAATAAAACAATAGGGGATATAAAAAAATTAGAAAGTAAATTACATCCAAGTAAGAGAAAAGCATTAGAGTTTTCTACATCAAATTTTTCTGGGACTTATGCAAAAGAATTAGAAGCTTATGTTCTTGAGGATAAACCCAAAAAGGTTAAAAACTTGATTAAAAAATATTGTCTATAAATTTAAAGTAACCGTATTAACTAGCAATGAAATTACCACAGCGTTGTTTATCTAAAAAATTAATATGTTGTCTTTCTAAATAATATAATTCCTGAAATTTAATCGCATCTGAATTTAAATCCTTAAAAAGATCGTCTATCTCTTTATTGGTATTTGATGAACCTGAAGAAGGATTATCAATTAAAATAGATATACAGTTTTCTAAGGTTTTTAATCTTTGAGACCCCCAAGATTCGATCAAGTGTCTACATCTTTTTAGAGAATTATATTTCTCAAGAAGTGATAAAGTTCCAAGTAAATTATCTTTTGGATTACTCAGTAGTGTTAAAAACAACTCATTTGGATTAATAAAAATATTAATTTTATTTGATGAATCAGGATTATTGAGAGCAAAGTAGTCAGGTAAAAGTGAAATTAAGTTAATAGCCAAAAAGTCTTTTTGAAGAATTTGACTATTTGGTTGTTTTACATCATTTAAATAATTCAAACCAAGAATATTTTGTTCAATTTTTGAAATAGTTCCCCACAGATTTTGAATATAATTAGTGTGGAAACCATTAATTTCTCTTTTGAGAAATTCTTCACGAATAAATAGCCTAAGATCAGGACAATGCAAATAATAAAAAATTATTTCTGATTCATTTTTTTCGCGACGTGAAATTTCATTTGGTTGCTCAAATTTTTTTGATCTACCATGCCAACGAAATCCCTTAACTTGATTTCTTAAATCTTGTTCAAACTGTATTGCCAATCTAGCTTGACCCTTACTTAATCGTTCGGAGACTTTTTGTAAGTAATGAGTTCTTGTTGATGATTGAGGTAATTTACTCAGCAATTTTACCAATGAAGAGATAACACTCTGAAAAATTTCAGCCTTAGATAAATCTTTATCATTAAAAATCTGATCAATCTCCCAATCAATCCAAAAGGATGAATTATCAATTAAATTTGAATAATCCTCAGGAGTATGGCTATTCAAATATTCGTCAGGATCTTTAAAATTACTTAGTTGAAGTATCTTAAGATTAATTTGATCATGAAGAGATAGACTCTCCACTTCTTTAATTACTCTTTTTGCAGCTAATATTCCAGCATTATCAGAATCAAAATTCAAAACTATATTTTTGTTATCTGTACATCTACATAGTTGAGAAATTTGATATTTATTTAATGCGGTTCCAAGGGACGCTACAGAATTAGTAATTCCTTTTGAATGAAGAGAAATCACATCAAAGTAGCCTTCAACAATAATTGCTTTATCTTTTTTTCTAATATTGCTAGAGGCTTTTTCGAATGCAAACAACATTTTTCCTTTTTCAAATATATCTGATTCAGGAGAATTAAGATATTTAGGTTCCTGACCATCAAGAGATCTGCCCCCA
>QCGP01000028.1 GCA_003279845.1 Prochlorococcus sp. AG-388-F11 | reverse complement strand
GCACATTTCTGAGATTAGTCATGAACATATTGAGACTCCTCATAATGTTTTAAATGTGAATGACCAAATGAAGGTTATGATAATTGACCTTGATTCAGAAAGAGGAAGAATTTCATTATCTACTAAAGCACTTGAACCTGAACCAGGAGATATGTTAACTGATCCTCAAAAAGTTTTTAGTAAAGCTGAAGAAATGGCTGCGAAATACAAACAAATGTTATTTGAACAAACTGATGATAACGAAGAGATTCCAACAACTTCAGCTGAATAAGTATAAATCTCTCATTAATTTTTGCACAAATATTGACTCTTAAGTCTCATTATTCTTGTACAAGTATTTTTTAAATTTACAATAATTGATTTGTAACGATAGTCTCATTTAGGATAAGGTCTAATTTCAAAAATATTTGTAAATGAGTGATTTCATTTTCACTTCTGAATCAGTAACTGAAGGTCATCCTGACAAAATATGTGATCAAATTAGTGACGCAGTTTTAGATGCTTTATTAACAGAAGATCCAGAAAGCAGAGTTGCATGCGAAACTGTCGTTAACACGGGTCTTTGTCTACTTACTGGAGAAATAACTTCAAAAGCAAAAGTTGATTACATAAAACTTGTTAGAAATGTAATTAAAGAAATTGGATATGAAGGCTATAAAGCAGGTGGTTTTGACGCAAATAGTTGCGCTGTTTTAGTAGCGCTTGACGAGCAATCGCCAGATATTTCACAAGGAGTAAACGATGCAGATGATGTTAATGATGATTTGGAAGATAATACTGGAGCTGGTGACCAAGGCATAATGTTTGGTTATGCATGCGATGAAACACCTGAGTTAATGCCATTACCGATTAGCTTAGCTCATAGATTAGCCATTCAACTGGCCAAAGTAAGGCACGAAGAAGTCCTCAATTATCTCCTTCCTGATGGTAAAACTCAAGTAAGTATTGATTACAAAAAAGGGGTGCCAATTTCGATTAATACCATTTTAATTTCAACTCAACATAATCCTGAAATAGATGGGACCACTAATGAAGAAGAAATTCGTAAAAAAATCAAAGAAGATTTATGGAAGAATGTTGTAATTCCAGCTACAGAAGATTTAGAAATCAAACCAAGCATTAACGAAACAAGATTTCTAGTAAACCCAACTGGAAAATTTGTCGTAGGAGGCCCTCAAGGAGATGCCGGACTTACTGGCAGAAAAATTATTGTAGATACTTATGGTGGATATGCAAGACACGGAGGAGGGGCATTCTCAGGTAAAGATCCCACAAAAGTGGATAGATCAGCCGCTTATGCAGCACGGTATGTAGCTAAAAGTATAGTTAAAGCAAAATTAGCAAAAAGAGCAGAAGTTCAATTAAGTTATGCAATTGGAGTTGCGAAACCGATTTCAATTCTTGTTGAAACTTTTGATACTGGTATTATTTCACAAACTAATTTGACTGAGCTTATTAAACAGTACTTTGATTTAAGACCTGCAGCAATTATAAAAGAGTTTAACTTAAGAAATCTACCAAAAAAAATGGGTGGTAAATTTTTTAGAAAGACTGCATCCTATGGACATTTTGGCAGAAGAGATCTTGAACTTCCTTGGGAAAATGTAGAAGAAAAAGCAGCCGAATTAGCGGAGGCTTCCAAGGTATTTTTATAAAATATATATTCTATGCCTGATAATTTTTATGGGGGTTTAGATTTTGGAACTAGTGGTGCAAGAATATCTATAATTAATATTAATAAAGAATTAGTATATTCAAATTCAGTTCCTTATTTAAAAAGCTTTAAAAATCCAAATTCTTGGATAAATGCTTGTGAAAAACTCTTAGATAGTTTACCTATTGAGGTAAAAAGTAACCTTTATAAATTGGCAATATCAGGCACTTCAGGAACTTTGACAGCATCAAATTTAAAGGGTGAGTCAATAGGAGAAGCCATCCCTTATAACCAAGCATGTAATGAAAATAGGATTCTTCTTGAATCATTAACTTATGAAGAATATCATTTGCGAACTCCATATAGTAGTCTTGCTAAAGCATTAAAACTAATAGATAAATATGGGACCAATATACTTTTAAGACATCAATCTGATTGGATAACTGGCTGGTTTTTAAAAGATTGGACTTATGGAGAAGAAGGTAATAATCTAAAACTTGGTTGGGATCTAAAAAATGAATCGTGGCCAAAAAGCTATCTCAATAACGCATGGCAAAAATGTTTACCTAAAATAATAAAAAGTGGAAAAATTATTGGCCAAGTAAATTTTGATTTAGCAGAAAAATTTAACTTGAATAAGAAATTAATATTAATCTCAGGCACTACTGATTCTAATGCGAGTGTCATAGCTGCAGAATTAGGGAATGAAGATGGTCTCACAGTCTTAGGAACCACCATAGTGGTTAAAAAAATTGTTGATAACCCTATAAAAGGGCAAGGAATTACAACACATAGAGTCTGTGGCGACTGGATCTGTGGAGGCGCGTCAAATGCAGGATGCGGTATCTTATCTAAATTCTTTTCTGATTTAGAAATCAAAGAACTCAGTAGACAAATAGATCCATTGGGGAACACATCTTTAAATCTTTTACCTCTTAATAGTAGAGGAGAGAGATTTCCTATTAATAATTCTAATTTAGAGCCTATTCTTGGCCCTAGGCCTGTAAGCGACTCACTTTATTTGCATGCATTATTCGAGGGTCTAGCTAACATTGAATTTAAAGGATGGGAAAAACTACGCGAACTAACAGGTTCATTTCCAAAAAAAATTATTACTATTGGTGGTGGTTCAAAAAACCCTCAGTGGAGAAAAATAAGAGAGAAAATCATAAACATACCAATAGTTTCATGTAAAAAAACTACTTCATTTGGTACCGCCTTATTAGCGATTAATTCAAAATAATATTTCTTTTAGATATTTTATGAAGATATAAAATTTTAATGAAAAGGGTTTCACAAACTACACATCGTAATTTAGAGTATATAGGTTGAAGCCGGGATAGCTCAGTTGGTAGAGCAGGCGACTGAAAATCGCCGTGTCCCCAGTTCAAATCTGGGTCCTGGCACCTTTAAAACTCAGCCAATGACGGAGTTTTATATTTTCTAAGAATTTAGAAACTTAATTTTTCTTTTATTTTATTTTTAAAATTAAAAATTTTTATTTTTCCACTCTGCAGACTTGACCAATAACACCCAAAATCAATTCGTCTCCATTTGGATCTTGCCAATCAGCTAAATCATTAAAATGACTATTTACTTCATCTATAGAGACATCAACGTCTCTAAATGATTTTTCAAAACAATTTATATCCATTGTATAGAGAATATCCTTAGTAATCTCACTTTTTGTTTTGGGAATAAATTTACTCAATATTCTCACAGAACCATCCTCATTCCTTTTAATACTTTGTCTATCCCATAACTGTTCTCCATATTCGCTTTTAGGAACTCCAACCCATTCATGAGGCAAAGCATTTGCTTGTTTTATAGATATACAAATGGAAACGATTATCGAAAGAACTAAACCAATGCTATTTCTAAGAAATATTGAACTAACTTTATTCTGACAATCAACCATGAATACTTCTGAAATACAAAAATCTTTTATCGGGAGTAAATACAAGATTAAAAATTTGTAAAAATTTTTATTGATTAGTATTTCTATTATAGATACAATCAAATATTAAATTAAAAAATTACTTCCAATAAGTTAATTAGAAAAATAATGAATAAAATACAAAAATTTCTCTCAGTAGTTTTTTTTATAGCAATATTTATTGTATTGATTTACTTAATCCAAAATTATGGGATTGAGCCTCTTAGAAACAAAATAGAAAGTATGGGAATTTGGGCTCCTTTTGGAATATTCATACTTAGAGGAGTAAGTATTATTTTGCCCGCTCTTCCAAGTTCAGCTTATTCTCTACTAGCCGGATCATTACTAGGATTTCAAAGAGGTTACATGACAATAATCTTCTCTGATATCGTTTTTTGCCAAGCTGCTTTCTTTATTGCAAGAAATTATGGTCGGGTTCCTGTGAGTAATTTAGTAGGCCCAAAAGCGATGAAAAAGATTGAAAGTTTTAATCAAAACCAACTAGAAGAAAATTTCTTTCTTATGACAGGTCTTCTAATGACTGGCCTTTTTGATTTTCTAAGCTATGCAATTGGTATTGGAGGAACTCGCTGGAAAATATTTACTCCAGCATTATTAATAAGTCTTCTAATCAGTGACTCTATACTTGTAGCAGTGGGAGCTGGAGTTAGCCAGGGAGCAGGATTATTTCTAGGGGTTGCTCTTTTGGGAATGTTTGCTTTAGCTACTATTTCAGGGTTAGCAAAAAATAAAATGCCTAAATAACAAAACAATTAATAATTCTGTAATTAAAGAATAAAGATATGACATTTTTGCAAACAAAAACTACATCAATAAAAATTCATGCAAGAATAGTAATCGATTAATTTTTAAAGTGATTAGATGACTCCATTTAGACCAACTTCATATGATCGCCCTGGAGAACAAATATCAACCACTCCCTCTGGATTAAAAGTAACTTCTGCAAAAAGATTAATGGTGGATTCAATGGTAAGGATGATTCAAAAAGCAGAAAATCATTCCGTAGAAGAAAAACTTGACGAAGAATCTAACAACAATTAATCAATTTATTGATAAAAGTATAGGAGAGTGGAAATCTATAAGAAGTACTCATACTTTAGCTTTTCAGGAATTTGAAAACTCAACTAGTCAAATATTTATAAAATATATAAAATCAAAAAATAAAAAAGTAATTGAAATTTTAAATAATCATAAATTAAGTTTAAACCTTGAAAGCATAGCCATTTCTATAAAATGGCAAGCTATCAGTGATTGGGAAGATCATGATATAAATGAGGGAGATGAAACTATTTTGATATTTTTACCCAAAGATGAATATTCAGGAATTGTTTTACGAAATAAAGGTTATACAGAATCCTTTATTTCATCATCCAATTATTTTATTGATGAACAAAATAATTTACATATTAAAACTATTTACAAATCAACAGTTTCCGAAGAAAGAATTTCCTTTTTATCCACCCACATAAGATCCAGATTTTCTACTATTAGAAATCTGGGAAACAACGCAGTAATACAGACTTCCCATACTTCAGAGATAAGGAATTTAGCTAGTTTAAAAGATTAACTATCCTTCCAAATTGAAACTCTGTTTCAGATATTAATTTAGGAAGAAAGTCTTTGTTGCCTTGAATATTATTAACTGTTGAATTTAAATCAGAGATTGTTGCATCTCCCATTAATTCAATAACCCTTCTTGCGTTTCTCAAAGGTACCCCAAGAGCAAGATAAGTATTTTTAAGATCCTTCAAACAACTTTTTTCTAAAACTGATTCGTCATTAGTAATTAAAAGATAAGCAACAATCCTTAGAATTATTTCTCCATCCCTTAAACATACGGACATCTTATTAGTTGTATTTAAAGATATTTTTGAATTAACTGAATCTTGATTTTCGCAAATCATTGCTGTTACAGCGTCTGCTGCAATTGCATGTGAATTTTTGGTTATTGAGTTTATTGCATCTAATCTCGAATTTGCACTATTAATAAATTCTTTTATATTGCTTAAATCATTTAATTTCTTATCAGCGGACAATAGTTGATTATTCTTTGAAACTGACATTCCTGGAGTAAAAAATTTAAAGTTAGAATTTAAGATTAGTACAAAACTAGTAAAAACAATAAAATTTCAAAATTAACGCAATGCTTCTTAATTAATAACTTCATTCCAAAGTGATAGTTGAAATAATTCAAATAATTTTTTTTTTTCGCTAATATAAAGCTACGTTTTAATAAAGTTTTGGATCAACAAGATTTAAAATTATCAAAGGAACTTATTTCTTCTTATAAAAAAAGATTGGAAAAAGAAATTCTTGACAGGAGTGTGAAATTAAGAATGCCCCAAAATAAATTTGAAGAAATAATTCAGAACAATAATGAACTTATTAATTTAAAAAAAGCCTTAGAACAGCTTGAAACAGAATCTGAACCTCATAGTAAAGTCTGATTTTTGAAAAAACCTTCCAAAAGTGTCTCAAACTAACAATTTTCTTTTTGAATCATTAAATAAAGAACAAATTCAAGCAGTAAGCCATCTAAATGGACCATTACTAGTTGTCGCTGGAGCCGGAAGTGGTAAAACTAAGGCCCTGACTCATAGAATTGCGAATTTAATACAAAATCATAATGTTAATCCAAGAAATATACTAGCTGTTACTTTTACAAACAAAGCAGCGAAAGAGATGAAAGAGAGAGTAGAAATAATACTCGCAAGAGAATTATGTATGAATCGTTATGTAGATAAAACTTGGGCAACCATTAGTAAATCAGAACAAAATGTCCTAAGGGAGGAAGTTTACAAAGAAAAGCTCAAAGACTTATGGATAGGTACTTTTCATTCATTATTTTCTAAATTATTAAGATTAGATATAGAAAAATATAAACATCCTGAAGGTTTAAAATGGAAAAAAACTTTTTCTATTTATGATGAAAAAGATTCAGAAAAATTAATAAAAGAA
>QCGP01000027.1 GCA_003279845.1 Prochlorococcus sp. AG-388-F11 | reverse complement strand
ACTTTTTTGGGTTTAAATCTTTCTATTAATAACTCATTAGTATTTTGGTAGTTTTGATCTTCGCTTTTTTCATTCATTAGACTTAAACCTAAACCAATAATTCTTGACATTGAAAATTGATTTATTAAGTCAGGATCATATGAAAATTCTAATAATTTAGAATGTCCTAATGGAGATATTAGAGCAACATCCATACCTAAAGACTCTCCAAGAAGTGAGACTAAGTTCTTATGTTGACTATTTCTTCCCGTCAAAAAGATTTTTCCTTTTTTTTGCAAATTATTAACTTCACAAAACCTTTTAAATGAATCTCTAATCTCTCTTGTTAAAACCTTTAGATCCAAAGTTGAAAGAAGATGATAATCTGAAGAAGGCTCATTTTCATTTTTTGATTTATTATTGATTGATTTCATCTCTTCAATTGTTGGATATTTTCTTATTGCACCAATTCTTTTAATAAAAATTGGCCCATTTTTCTCAAAAATAACTAATTGTGTAAATTCATCGAGTAGATCAATAGAAATTATTAATTGATTTGAATCTAATCTTTCAATCTCAGATTTAAATAAGTTCCCCACACACATATGACTCATTTGAATAGAACAAAGCTCTAATTTTGTTTTTCGTATTATTTCTAGAATCGAATTAATACTTTTTTTAGGTATTGATGTCAAAAAATATTTATTATAAGAAGTTTCGTTTTTGAAAACTTTCAGTAAAGATGTTTGTTGTATGTCGAAGTCAGAATTGTTCAATGAAATGGGAATCTGTATACCAGAATTAGGATTTAATAGGAAATTTATTACTTCATTTTCTTTAATTTTTGAAGGAATTTCAATTAATCTTGTGTAGCAAGCGTCAGAAGATAATGTGATTGCTATCCTTTGGCTGAACAAGTTTTGTTCTTTAATAATTTGTTCTAAAATATTTGCAAAAGCCTGATTATCTGCCGGTATAGATTTTTGGATTGCTTCAGGAGGTAAATCTTGTCTATAAATCTTTCTTATTTGAAGTTTGTCATTCTGAGACTTTGCCAAGGCAATATTAAAAAAATCATTTCCTATTTCCAAAAGAATAATTTTACTACTAATCTTTCTGGTCAAATCAAAGAAGAAATTCTTTAAATCGTCGAGAGTATAATCATTAAGACTTTTTTTATTAGTTGGAGTACTACTTGTCATGATGTCGTACAGAATGGTCTGGGCCTACAAAAAATTGTTCTGACTGGAATTTTATTAAATGTTAGCTCGTTGTTATCTACTTTTGGTAGTGAATAAAGGATGTAAATACCTGGTTTAAAACTATCTTTAACAAAATCTTGAAATGGACTTTCAGGAATCAATTGCTGGAGACAGATTTTATTATCAATCGGGACTTTTATTTCATAGCTAGATGGGATATTCCAATCATTTTGTGGATCATCTGAGCATGCTGGAGTAGAGCTCAGTGTTGTAAAGAATGAATTATTGTAGCCAGGTTGAGAAAGATATAACTTTAGAGAGTCAAAATTTTTATATAAATTACTTTGAGCATTTAGAATATCGTTCTCTTGATATGTATTAGTTTCTGTATCTACTCTTAAGTTTTTTTGAAAAAATTTTGAAGTAAATTGACTTACCACAGCATATAAAGCGGTAAATGTTCCCATCATGACAATAGCTAAAATCAACTCTGGAAGAGTCATTCCTTTATTTTTACGAAAATTTTTTATTAACATAATTATCTTAAGATCTCCAATGCATCTAATTTTGAATTTATTAGCTCAATATCTTTGCTGAAACCTTGTTTTGTCAATAATTCTTTTTCTTCAATCGTCAAAGGATATTTACCCGCATCATCTATAGATTTAGAAGTTATGTCAATTGCGACTAGCATAGCTATTGTTGCTGCAGACATAATCACACCACCTAATAAAGCTGAAATCATTCTCTTTCACCCATTTCAAATTTACAATAATTTCCAATTTTTTCCTTTTCTGAACAAGAAAAAAGTTCATATTTATTATCTATATTTTTATTAATAACAACTCTATGTTTCCCATCCTCTGTCTCTAGTGCACAACTTTCCCTAAAAAACTTATCTGATGGAACAGAAGTTTTAACAAAACTTGGAGGTTCGTCCTCATTCATCTTATTAACAACATATTCACAAATTCCAGTATTTTGAATAGTACTTGAATCTTGATATAAGATTTTGATAATTTTCTTATCATAAGATGGTGAATTCGATTCTATATAATCCCTAAAAATTTCATTTTCTTGGGACATTGAATTTACAAATTTATCAATATTATTTCCAATACGCATCATTGCAATAATTCCTGAAAGCATCGCAATTCCTAGTCCAGCATACAAATAACTCATGAATTAAACCTGAAAAATCTAAATCTTCCCATAAATTATCATCTCTAAAGATACCTCTAGTAAATTAGCATCTTTTTTTTTCTCCGAAACTTGGTCATTTGCAATAGGCTTAAGCTTTGTATTTCTCATTAATATTACATTTTCTTGGAACTCTATATCATTTAAAAAAGATAATAGATTACTAAAATTTGAAATTAAATTAACATCAATTATATTTTTCTTTAAACCTTCAACCAATAAACTATCAGACTCAAAGTTAATATTTTGAGCAACGCTATTATTATTCTCTTCAGTTTCAATATATTTAACTAATGTTTTCGGCGTAATGGAAACTACTTTTATATCGTTATTTAGAGCTAATAAATCCAATCTATTTAGAAAAGTATCTAGATTGGTATCGCCTGAAATTAAATTTAAAATTTTATATTTTTCAGTATTTAGTTTTTCAAGTTTTTTACTTATATCCAAAGCTTGGAGCTTAAGATTAGGAAGTTCATCTTTTTTTCTTAAAAATTCCTTCAATTCGAAATAAACCCTATTCGAATAGATAAATTTTGGAATTACAAATGCAGAAAAAACAATTAAAACTATAATAGATGAAATAATCGTAGGGAATAATACTGATGCTCTTTCAGGAGTTATTAATTTTTTCTGATTTAATTTTGTAACAGTCATTTAATCTGATCGGCAATTTGACTTAAAAGGTCAATTCTATTAGCAAGACCTTCTGAACCTAATTTTTTTAAATATTTTCTATTTATTGTCTTATAATCATTTGAAATATTAGTTTTGATATTTAAAATAAAGGTTTTGGAATTTTGAATATTTTTATTTTTTATATCCAAAAAATCGACTGAATTGAAATTTATAAATTCAGAATTATCCAAACTTAATAAGAAAGCATTCGCCAAATTTAATGGATCATCTCCTTTTATCTCACTTTTTAAAGTTAAAATATTTTCATTATTTTCAAAATCAATAAGCTTTATATCTTTTGGAATTACTTCTGAAACTTCCTTTAATAATGCAGAACTTGAACTGATATTTAATATGGCATTTTTAAGATTTTCATTAAAGCTTGCAACATCCTTGAGTTCTTGAGATTCCTTATCTAGTTTTTTTTGAAGCGAATTATATTCATCTACATAGTTTTTGATATTTAATTTTTTTTGCTCGAGTATATTGGTTCTTACAATAAAAAAAAGGCCCGCAACGAAAGAAAAAGATATTAAGGCAATGCCAATATAAATTCCTTTTTTTAAGTATTTTTTTGTATCAACAAAGCTTGGCTCTAATAGGTAAGTTTCATCTCTTCTATTTCTTAGTAAATCGATTTGTTTAAAGGATGTATTATTCATGGTTATTAAATCAGTTTTATTTAGGAATAATCTTCATTGATTATTTTTGGAGTTACAAGAATAATTAATTCACTTTTTCTGCCAACATTCGAACTTTGTCTAAATAACCTTCCAAGTACTGGAATATCTCCCAATAGTGGGGTTTTTGAGGTTGTAAAGTTATCCTCGTCTTTCAAAACCCCTGTTAGTAACAAAGTATCTCCATCTTTAACTCTTATAGATCCAGTATCTAATTTTCTTACGCTAAGTATACTTTGAACACCACAACCAGCTATCTCTTGAGTTCTAGTTATTGATGATATTGCAGGGCTAAGAGCAAAAGTCACATAACCATTATCATCAATTTTATCAAGCTTCGCACCAAAAGTAATACCAGCAGTACCAGTTTCTCCCACACATGTAATAGAACCTTCCTCTACTGTTTTTGTAAAGTTAACAACTACAGTTTCACCAACTTTAATAAATCCCTCATTAGAAAAAGGTCGTCCAATAGAAGCTGAACCGAGGGCATCGTCGATTGCGGCTGCGCCTGAAATATTTGGATCAGAATTTTCACCTAGTATTAATGTTGGTGAAGCCATAACTTTTGCATTCTCGTTTTTTATCTTTGCAAAAAGCCAGTTCATAAAATTCCCCTCAGGCATAGCTCCTTCAACAATATTGGGTATAACAGAAGGGTATCCATCAGTTAAATTATTATATTTATTACCAGTAACTAATCCCATGCCCTCTCTACTGTAAAGGTATGTATCGCCAGTTCTAAGCTCAAATGCATTATTTTTTAAATCAGTTTTAGTTAATGAAACATCAATAATTTTGATAGAAAGTGCAACTTGCCTGTGCCTAACATCCATTGACTTAATATATTTTTCTGCAATTGAAATAAGATTATTAGAACCAATTAAGGTTATTGTTTGAAGCCTTAAATCAACCGTTCCTATTAATCCAGTTAGTGGTCCTCCAGAAATTCCATATGCATTTATAAAACTATCACTCAAATTAGCTTTCTTAAATTCACTATTTCCTAATTCTTCCCCACTAACAGAGCTTCCCTTAACTAAAACCTTTGAAATATTTGCTCCAAGAGTCGATAAATAATTTGCAACTGAAGCTGCATTAGCCTGATTCAATCTGTAAGTTTTCGAAAATTTTGAATTTAGTGTCTTATTGAATATATTTTCACCAATAAAAATAATATTTTTCTCTAATTTTGCTTGTAAATTTGAAGCCATTAGTATGCTATTGAAAGCATCTGAAATGTTTTGATTTTGGAAATTTACTGTTACCTTTGGAATTTTTTTATCGGGCGTTTCCTCTTCTTTATCTTCTGAACTTTTTTCCATAATTACAATTCCATATCCAGCCTTTTCAGCTATAAATTTCAATGTCTCAATGGCATCAGCTCTAACTAATTTCAAAGAAAGAGTTGGACCTTCTAATTCGATATAGCCTCTAGAAGGGATCTCAAACTTGCCTAGAGAAATACTACCAGCTTTTGGTGTAGGTAATGCTTTTGTTTCTTTTATTTTTTTTATATTTATATTTTCTATGTATTTTTTGTTTTTTGGAGATTTTTCACTAATTTTTTCTAATTTAATAGTCGTTTTTATTCTTTTGTTTTTTTTATTATCTTCAACGTTTTTCTTAATTGAATCTTGGTATTTATTATTTAATTTTTTATCAATTTCAGGAGTTTTTTTAGAATTAATTTTTGAGTCAAAAATTTCTTCAACTAAGTTTTCGATATCATTTATTTCTTCTGAATAATTATCTTGTTCTTTAGAATTTTTTTGGGCGAGAAGAAAACTTAAATTATTTTTTAAAAATTGACCTTCTAAAATAGATTGAGAATTAACAGGAACTTGCATTGAAATCAAAGAGAAAATCAAGCATAAATTAAATTTTTTGAAGTATTTTGAATACAACATGATTATTTAGAGCTTCTCTTTAAAAAATAATTCAATTCTTTCTATCTCTTTATCTTCTTTAGATGTCATCTGATTTAATTTTGAATCATATAATTCTCTTAAATTTTTTGAATCATTTGTTATTGATAAGTCGGGGTAATTAATCTTACGGGTTTCTGATATAGGATTCAAACCAAAAAACTTTCTAAGATTAGAATTAATATCTTCTTCTTCAAACATAGTAGAATAACCTTTAAAAGCTGAGCTGAATTTTTCCTCAGAGATTTGAGTTTCGTTTTTTATATCTGAACCTTTAACATCTAATATATTTATACTTAAAGAAGTAAATAAACAAAATAACTGAAATGTATATTTATAGTATTTGTACTGTGAGTCGACAGATTTCATTTACTTATAAATAATTTAATGTACTAAACTTTAAATGAAATTAATATTCTAACTTTTAGAGTATCTCTATATACAATACTAGTAAAATTACAATAATTGCAAATTTTTAGTTACACAAAATATTATTTTTAATGCAATAATCGATAGTTTAGTTTTAACTCTTACGGGATAGTAAAAACTTCAGTGGATCTTTAGGTGACAATTTTAGAAATTACACATATCAACGTACATTTTGATTGACATTCATCATGAAAAGGGCAATAATTAAAAGACTTTTCAAAATGTGTGAGGCATTTCATGAAACTTTTTACAAAGTTGCTGGTTGCACCAGCTGCTTTGGGCTTACTAGCCCCTCTTTCAGTTTCAGCTACTGAAATAGATATTGATGGAATAGCAAATTATTCTAAATCAAAGAAAACAAAAATTAAAAAATTTGATTCTTCAAGTTTTTCTAACAAGATAGCTTCTGAAGTAACAGTACCTTCAAATACTTTAGTCCAAAACACCAGCTTTGAAGCTGGTGGTTTCTCAGACACCACTACTCTTACTGGTTCAGCCGCATTTTTACTAGCAGCTGCTACAGCAGGTGATGATGTTCTAGAGGGAGATGGAGCAGGTGATGACGTTAATCTAGGAGGTACTCAAGCGAGTTACTATCTTGGTTTAGATCTTAATACATCA
>QCGP01000026.1 GCA_003279845.1 Prochlorococcus sp. AG-388-F11 | reverse complement strand
GCCTGTTTTACTAAAAAATTGGCATGATAAACCTGAAGAAGTAATAATGCCCGAAGGTGAATCTATTAAAGATGTATCAGAAAGGTCTGTAGAAGCTTTTAATAAAATTTGCTTATCTCAAAAGGATAATGATCTAAGCCTTCTAGTTGCTCATGATGCAGTCAATAAAACTCTAATTTGCAACATCCTTGGGATTAATTATTCAAATATTTGGATGATAAAACAAGGTAATGGCGGCATAACTATAATTGACCTTTTTAGTGATCCCAATAAGCCTCCTGTTATTAGCGCTCTAAACATTACAACCCACCTAGGAGGAATAATTGATTCAACTGCTTCAGGAGCACTTTAAATTAAAACCCTTTTTGAAATTTTATTCGATGAAGTCAGAGGAAGAAAAAAGAGTTTATTTATTGAAAAAGCCAACTTGACTAAGAGGCCAAAATCTGAAATATGCTTTACCAATTATCTCCTTTTTATGTAGAAATTTACTTCCAGGCCAATATCTACCATCCCAGCTATTTGACCTGTTATCACCTAAAACTAAAAAATGATCTTTAGGAACTTTTATATTTGCAAATTCACCACATTTATTAAAGAGGGATAATGAGCACTTATAAGAGACGTAAGGTTCAGAAATTAATTTATTATTTATTATTAATTCACCCTTCTTGTTTACACTGACAATTTCTCCTGGAAGTGCCACCACTCTTTTAATATAAGCATCGCAAGCTTGATCCCTCAAACCAGGAATAAACGAAATTGGAGGAAAACTCATCAAAAAACAATATCTTTTTTTTGGCAGAGGCTTAGATCTTAATGAAATTAATTTTTCGTCAAATGAGTAAGGTGAATTAAAAACGACAATATCTCCTCTTTTTGGCAAAGAGTTTCTTAGCGAAAATTTTTCAATAATTAGCCTATCGTTTATTTGTAATTCTGGGAGCATTGACCCAGAAGGGATATAACGTGGTTCTGCTAAAAAAGATCTACAAGAAGAAACAAAAAAAGTTAATAGAATTAGTAGACCCCATTCTTTCAAAAAACTTTTAATAGAGACAGGCATGAAATTAATAAAGTTTTAATTTTTGAACTTTATATAAATTGTTTGGCATATTCAATTTCGTTAAAACCTAATATTACTTTTTCCTCTTCGTAAATCAAAAATGGTCTTTTTATTAATTTTCCATCACTTAAAAGAAGTTGAATAATTTCTTCCCTTGATAAACCATAAATATCAAGATTAAGCGTTTTAAAGGCTTGACCTCTTGTGTTAAAAATCCTTTTCTTATCATCAGAGTATTCTTCTAAGGCTAGATTTAAATAATTAACAAGTGGTGGTTCTTTTACAATATCAATTAATTTAAATTCGAAATCTCTGCTTTCAAGCCACTTTGCAGCTTTTCGGCAAGTTGAGCATTTTAAATAACTATAAAGAATTATTTTTTTCAATTTGATTTACTAATCTTTGATTTCTTAAGTACTTTAAAGTTTTTCTTTTTTAGGGGTATACAACTTTTCAATAAATTTTCCACCACATCAAAATCCCTCCAACCATCAATTTGAACTGTTCTTCCATCAAGTCCTTTACTTGTCCTAAAGAATTCAGCAACATCCTCAAGCTGATTAGGAGCAATTTGATTAATACTCACGATATTAGCCTGTCTAGGATTAGCCACAGGCACACATAAAAGTTTTCCATCATATGCACCACAATCATGCATATCCAAAACTCCAATAGGTCTAGCTTTTATTAAACAACCTGCAAAAGTAGGCTCATCCATTATAACCATTGCATCAAGAGGAGCCCCATCATCAGCGAGGGTATTTGGGATAAAACCATAATCAAAAGGGTATCTCACTGAAGAATGCAATACTCTGTCTAAGGCCATTATTCCTGCATCAGAGCAATATTCATATTTATTCCTACTCCCTGCAGGTATTTCAACAACAATATTTACAATTCCATTCATTGGAGATGGAGGTATTGAACTAAGGTCCATCTTTTTTAAAATCGAGATTAAGAATTATCTCGTTTCCTTTAGATAAAGGTCTTCCAATTAAAATGCTTATCGAAGGTAAAAAAATTGTCAAAATGGCAAAAATAATACCTAGAGATGTTATTGATAAACTCCTTATACTTAAAGGGTCATCATCATCTCTTTCAAAATCACTTCGAGCAGAACCATAAGAAGATTCTTCGCTTGATTTACTTTGAATAAACTGCTTTGATTTCGTGTAACTCAAGAACTCTTAATTGGTAAAGATTAAGGAGATAATTAAACATCATTATCCTACATTCAAAATGTCAATAAATCAAAACATTGACTAGTAACTTTTTAATTACTCTTTTTCCAGCAAAGACCTAATAGATTTCAGTTCGTCTAATATTTGCACCAGTATATTTTGAGCAGCGGAGGAAGGTGTATTAAAGACCTCCACAGTAACTTCCTTAATTCTTAAAATATCTTTTGCAAATCTTGCAACTTCATTAGGATGAAATTTTAAAGGATCTTTTTGATCAGTTCTAAATTCGGGATTTAATTTTCTTGGATTAAAGCTAGGGTTTAGATTTCTTAAATCTGTATTTGTATACCTATAGACAGAAGCTCTTGATCTGTTTAAGAATTTTTGAACTTCATCAATACCTACCAATTCCTCTTCGCTAGAAATATTGGAATCTATATTTTCCATAAACTTAAGAAAATGTTTTAGTAATAATGAACTTTTAAAAGAGTTTGAACTTCATTACTGAAAAAGTTAGCAAAAACAATATTTTTAGACTAGCCGCGTTGAGGGACTCAAGACACTTTAAATTATTTTTTCATCTTAATTGATAAAATTAAACAATATTAAGGATTTTTTTGTATGCGCGTGACAACCTCATTTCCTCTGGGGACACTTCGTGACACTCCTTCTGAAGCTGAGATTATTTCACATCAATTACTTTTAAAAGCTGGATATATTCGCAGAGTTAACAGCGGTATTTATGCATACATGCCATTAATGCTTAGAGTTATTGAAAAAATATCCGCAATAATTGAGAGAGAACTTAATAGTATTGGTTGTACAAAATTACTATTACCCCAACTTCATCCTGCAGATTTATGGAGAAAAAGTGAAAGGTGGGAAGGATATACTGCAGGGGAAGGGATAATGTTTAATCTCAAAGATAGACAAGGTAAAGAATTTGGTTTAGCTCCAACTCACGAAGAGGTGATCACGAGTATTGCATCAGAGACCATCAACTCCTATAAGCAATTACCTCAATGTTTTTATCAAATTCAGACAAAATTTAGAGATGAAATAAGGCCAAGGTTTGGATTGATGAGAAGTAGGGAATTTATAATGAAAGATGGTTACTCTTTTCATTCTTCAGAAAAAGATCTAGCTTCTTTCTATGAAAAGGTGGGCAATGCTTATGAAAATATTTTTAAATCTTGTGGACTTCAGACCGTAGGGGTCGAAGCTGATAGTGGAGCAATTGGGGGTGCCTCCTCTAAAGAATTTATGGTAACTGCTGATGCTGGGGAAGATTCCATTTTGTTTACTCAAAGTGGTTCTTATGCCGCAAATATTGAAAAAGCTGTTTCTCTACCCTCTCAACCTATTCCACTAGAAGATAATTTTTCAGAGTGGTTGGAGACACCTCAACAAAAAACAATCATAGAAGTTTGCGAAAATAATAATTTAGACCCTAGTCAGATTATTAAAATAGTAATATTCCTTGCACAGTTTGAGGGTGAATTTGAAGTCCCAATTCTTGCATGCATAAGAGGCGATCAACACATTAATGAAGTAAAGCTTTTTAACTTAATCCATAAACTTCATAATTTAAATCTCCTTAATCTTAAAAAGATTGAAGACAAAAATACTATCGAAAAAAACCTAGTTGATTTTCCCTTAGGTTTTATCGGGCCAGATTTAGATAATAAAACTATTAAAGCTTGTTCTAATTGGGATAAAAAATGGACAAGAATAATTGATCATTCTGCATGTGACCTTTCAAAGTTTATAAGCGGTGGGAATAAAGTTAATTTCCATAAAGTTTTTCAAGAATTTTCTTTTGCTTCGAAAGAATATCTAATTGGGGATATAAGGAATGCCAAAAAAGGAGATAAAATAAGTATTAATAATGATGAAGAACTTAAAGAAAAAAAAGGTATCGAGATTGGACATATTTTCCAACTAGGTCAGAAATATAGTGAAAAATTAAATGCAAAGTTCTCTGATAAGGATGGTAAGTTAAAAAATCTATGGATGGGTTGTTATGGAATAGGAGTAACAAGAATAGCTCAAGCTGCTATCGAACAGAATCATGATCAAAAAGGAATTTGTTGGCCTATCCAGATTTCTCCTTTTGAAGTTATTATTATTCCCACAAATCTAAAAGATCCTATTCAAAGTGATCTTACTGAGCAAATCTATAACAACTTTTTAATTAATAAAATTGATGTCCTTCTTGATGATAGAAACGATAGAGCTGGAGTGAAATTTAAAGATGCAGAATTAATTGGTATTCCTTTTCAGATAATTATTGGCAGAGATTCTATTAATAAAGAAGTAGAACTTTTATGCAGAACAAATAATACTAAGCTTAAAATTAGTATTGATAAATTGTTGGAAACATTTATTTCCGAATCTGAAATAATGTACAATAAAAAATCTTAAGGCTTATTTTTTTTGGGAGCTAAGTTATGTTAATGAAATGGACATCAAAATTATTTTTTAGGAATCTCACCAAAGCTATATCTTTTGCAATATCATTAATAGTTGTTTTTACACTATTTAGTTCCCCTTCCATAGCTGCAAAAACCTCTATGACAGGTGACTATACAAAAGATACAATTTCAGTTGTTAAAACATTACAAATAGCTGTTGATTCACCAAAAGATTCTCCAAATAAAGATGAAGTAAGAAGTGAGGCTCTTACACTAATAACTGACTATATTTCCAGATATAGAAATAGAGGTATGGTGAATAAAACTCAATCATTTACCACAATGCAAACAGCATTAAATGCTATGGCAGGTCATTACAAAAACTTTGCAAGTAGACCTTTACCAGATAAACTTAAAGAGCGTTTAACTAAAGAATTTTCTCTTGCTGAAAAAATGGTTCTAAGAGAAAGTTGATACAATTCATTTACTTTTCAAAAGTAAACCAAGATTTTTGAATATATTAAATATTCGCACAAAAATAATGCTCTTCTAAAATTGGCCAATGTTGTTGTAATCGGAGCCCAATGGGGTGACGAAGGAAAAGGTAAAATAACTGATTTACTTAGTCGTTCGGCAGATGTTGTCGTTCGCTACCAAGGGGGAGTAAACGCAGGCCACACCATAGTCGTAGATGATAAAGTCTTAAAATTACATTTAATTCCCTCAGGGATACTTTATAAAAATACTTCTTGTCTAATTGGTTCGGGAACTGTTGTAGATCCAAAAATCTTGCTTAAAGAAATTGACATGTTAATTGATAATGGAATTGATATCTCAGGATTAAAAATTTCATCAACATCACATGTAACAATGCCCTACCACCGAATATTAGATGAAGTGATGGAGGCTGATAGAGGTTCAAACAAAATAGGGACAACAGGTCGTGGGATTGGCCCAACTTATGCCGATAAGTCACAAAGAAATGGCATTAGGATAAGAGACTTGCTCAGTAAGGAAAGGCTAAAGGATGTGATCGAAATTCCATTAAGAGAAAAAAACGGTCTACTAGAAAAAATCTATGGCATCAAACCACTTAAATCAGAAGATATTGTTGAAGAATATCTTGACTATGGGGAAAGATTATCAAAGCATGTTGTTGACTGTACTAGGACTATCCATGCAGCTTCAAAAAACAAGAAGAATATTCTTTTCGAAGGTGCTCAAGGGACTCTACTTGACTTAGATCATGGGACTTATCCTTTTGTTACCTCATCAAACCCTATATCAGGAGGTGCGTGCATTGGGGCTGGAGTGGGTCCCACTTTAATTGATAGAGTCATAGGTGTCGCAAAAGCTTATACCACAAGAGTAGGTGAAGGGCCATTCCCAACAGAATTGCAAGGGAGTATTAATGATCAACTCTGTGATAGAGGCAGTGAATTTGGAACCACTACTGGGAGAAGGAGAAGATGTGGTTGGTTTGATGGAGTCATTGGTAAATATGCTGTATCTGTAAATGGTCTTGATTGTTTAGCCGTTACGAAACTAGATGTGTTAGATGAATTAGATGAGATTCAAGTTTGCATTGCATATGATCTCGATGGAGAAGAAATAGACTACTTTCCTACAAATTCAGATGACTTAAAAAAATGTAAGCCAATCTTCAAAAAATTAAAAGGTTGGCAATGCTCAACTGCAGATTGCAGAAAACTAACTGATCTCCCACAGAATGCTATGAATTATCTAAGATTTTTAGCTGAATTAATGGAGGTTCCAATCGCCATTGTCTCGTTGGGGGCGAATAGAGATCAAACTATAGTAATTGAAGACCCAATTCATGGTCCTAAAAGAGCGCTTCTAAGGTGATTTATTTCCTAATTAATGAAAGAATCCTTTAGACATTTTGAACAGAATAAAACGGTAGATCTCATTGGTTTGGGTAACGCGATAGTAGATATTATTGTAAATATTGAAGATAAGTTTCTTGAGATAAATAATCTGGATAAAGGATCAATGAATCTAATTAATTCTGATGAATCTCAGAGATTGTTAGAAAATTGCAAAGTGATCAAACAAATATCCGGGGGATCCTCAGCAAATACCGTTGTTTGTTTAGCAGAATTAGGTAATCATGTTCAGTTTATTGGAAGGGTGAAAAATGATCAATTTGGAAATTTCTTTTCTGAAGATATTAAACAAAGTAAAACTATATTTAATACTCCACCAACTATTGAAGGTGCTTCAACAGCTCATTCAATTATTTTGATTACACCTGA
>QCGP01000025.1 GCA_003279845.1 Prochlorococcus sp. AG-388-F11 | reverse complement strand
CATTGGAATGAATTCATCCGATTTATTAATGCAAATAATTATTCCAGAATTTGATGGAAGAATTACTACCTGTCCTTCAGCATTTAAAGAAATAATTTCTAAAAAAAATACACTCTACAGTGAAATAACTAGTTACAAAGCTGATCAAGTAGGAATTGAATGGATTTCAAAATTAGCAACAAATTATGTGAAACTTCAGAAACTTAATAATTTTGATAAAAGAATCTGTTTAGTAATAAGTAATTATCCAGTAAAGAATGGAAGAATAGGTAATGGCGTTGGTCTAAATACACCATCTTCAATAATAAATATTCTTAATTGGTTAAAAGAAGAATGTTATGACCTTGGATCATGTGATTATCCTCAAGATTCTTCGGAATTAATGTCAATGCTTATAAAAACTAGAACTAATGATATTGAATCTCAAAATAATAAACCATTAGATTACTTACCACTTAGTGAATATTTAAAATATTGGAATTATTTAGAACTTGATCCAAAAAATATTATTATTAATCGTTGGGGTAAACCAACTGATGCGATCGATCTAGATAATGAAGGCTTCCCAATTAATGGTCTTAGATTTGGAAAAATATCATTATTGATTCAACCTCAACGAGGTTATGACGCTTACACTGATAGAGATATTCATTCTCCTGATCTTCCACCTCCCCATAGATATATAGCGCAATATTTTTGGATTGAAAAAGTTTTTAATGCAAATGCTATATGCCATATTGGTAAACATGGGACTGTTGAATGGTTACCTGGCAAATCTATAGGTCTCAGCAATAAATGTTTTCCAAATATTATTTGTCCAGCTATACCTAATATATATCCCTTTATCGTGAATGATCCTGGAGAGGGATCCCAAGCTAAAAGAAGAACTGCTGCCACAATTATTGATCATTTAACCCCTCCTTTGGATAGGTCAGAATTATATGGAAAATATTCAATATTAGAAAATTATTTAGATGAATATTTTGAAGCAAAATTATTAAATTCTAATCGTATTGAAATAATAGAAAAATCTATTTTTGAATTAATTAAATTAGAATTTAGTGAAATTACTTTAAAGAATAAAAATAATCAAATAGAAGAAATTGATTCCTTTCTTTGCAAAATTAAAGAATCTCAAATTAGAACAGGTTTGCATGTATTTGGCAATAGGCAGAATGATATTAATGAAATTAATTTATTCTTGTGTATCGCAAGAGTACCAAATGCCAACCGAATTGGTGTTGTTCAATATATAGCGAAAAATTTAAAACTAGATTTGAATCCTTGGACAAATAAATATGATCAAAAGTTAACTGAAAAGGATAAAAAAATATTATTGAGGTTTTCAAACAAAAAAATTTTAAACTTTAGAATGGCTATTGATTTTTTAGAACATCAATCAAAATATATAATATATTTGTTTTTTTACAAAAAGAAAACCAATATAAAATGTTTAGACAAATATAAAAATCAGAAAATAATAGACTATTTCTTTAATGATAAAAAACATAATGATTATTTTTTATTATTAAAAAATGAGATCCTTAATCCAATCATTAATTCATCATATAATGAAAAAATATCATTTATTAATTCATTAAATGGCAAATATGTAAAAAGTGGTCCATCTGGAGCCCCTACCAGAGGTAAAACTGAGGCTTTACCTACTGGTAAAAATTTCTTTTCAGTTGATGCGAGAGGACTGCCAACTGAATCAGCATGGAGTGTTGGTTGTAAATCTGCATCTCAAATAATTGATTTATATAAACAAGAAAATGGAGAAGATTTAAAAAATATAGCAATATCTGTATGGGCAACATCCACCATGCGAAATGGTGGAGAAGACATTTGTCAAATATTATATTTATTGGGCGTACAACCTATTTGGGATGGACCCTCAAGAAGAGTAGTTGACTTAGAAATCATCCCTTTATCTGTTCTCGATAGGCCAAGAGTAGATGTTACATTAAGGATTTCGGGAATGTTTAGAGATGCATTTCCTCAGTTAATTAAATTAACTTCTAAAGCAATAAATCTAATTTCTAATCTTAATGAGAATGATAATTTTAACCCTCTTGCTAGAGCATTAAAGGAAGGTGATCCAATTAATCGTATATTTGGGTCAGCGCCAGGTTCATATGGAGCTGGCCTACAAGAACTAATATCAAATTCTAATTGGGAAAATATAGATGATTTTGGTGAATCTTTTCTTAATTGGAGTAAGTGGATTTATAGTGATAATCTTGAACCTATAGAGGATATCAAATCATTAGAAAATGCTCTTAAAAATGTGCAGTTAGTTGTTCATAACCAAGATAATAAGGAACATGATATTTTAGATTCTGATGACTATTATCAGTTTCAGGGCGGTTTATCTTCAGCAGTAAAAAAATTAAGCGGTAAATTACCTGAAATGTATCATGGTGATTTATCTAAATTTGGATTATCTAAAATTTCAAAATTACAAGATGAAATTAATAAAGTTGTTATTTCAAGAATACTTAACCCTAAATGGATAAATGGAATGAAGGATAATGGTTATAAAGGTGCGTTTGAATTTTCAGCGACACTAGATTACTTATATGCTTTTGATGCTTCTACTGAAGTAGTATCAGATTGGTGTTATGAGGAAGTTTATAAATCATGGTTATGTGATCGGGATCTTAGGAATTTCTTTTTTGAGAATAATCCATGGGCTTTAAGAGATATTGCACAAAGATTCCTTGAAATTGTCAATAGAAAAATGTGGAATAATTGTTCTTCTGATGTCATAGAAAATTTAAAGAACATAATTATTAATACTGATTCAATAATTGAAAAAAACGAATTCTAAATTATCTGCCTAATAGTGAAAGTCCATGACTATCTGTTCCGCATGTTTTTAGCATTGAATATTTATCTGCTAATTTATCTATTTCTGAACATACAAATAAACTAGGATTCCATACTTCATTAAGTTCATAATCGTACCAAACCTCTATTCCATCAATACCTTGTATTTTGGCCTCTGGAATTAATTTATAAAAGGGAATCCTGTACCTAGCTGGATGTGCAAGAAATGATAAACCACCAGCTAATTTTATTGCTTTAATAACTGATTTAATATTTAAATCATTACCTATTGGAGATTCTCCAAGTATGTAGGGATTTAGATATTTACTTTTTATATCTATTCCCAATCCAATTACATGTACTAAACATCCTAGAATCAAAGAATTAATTTCTATTCCCGAAATTAATGTAAAAGAATCTTTAGGATAATTTTTGAGTATTTTATTTTTTTTTATATATTCATGAGCTTTAATTGTATGATGATCGGTTATTGATAAAAATTTTAAGTTATTTTTATAAGCTTGTTCTAAAAGTTCATAAGGTTCTAGACTTCCATCACTAAATTTTGTATGACAGTGAAAATTAATATTTTTAGGACAACTATATTTATTAATATTGGAAGTTAATTTTATTAAGTCTTCCCTATTCATTAGTTAACGAATTCTCATTTTTCTTTCTAATCTTTGCATATAGTTGTATTGAAGCCAACATAAAAATAATTAGTCCAACTACACTCCATGTAGCAACACTAGTTGGGAAATTATTTTTAAAAATAACTAAAAGTACAATTATAAATAATAATAAAGTAGGCAATTCATTTAATAATCTCAGGTTTCTTGCTGAAATGGTTGAAGTACCATTATGTAATGAATACATTATTTTATAACAATAAGAATGATAAATTACTAATCCTAAAACAAAAGAAATTTTAATTTGCAACCACTTCTCACTTAACCAACTTGGTTGCATAATCACCATGCATATAGCCATACTTAAAGCTAATATCATCCCCGGAGTTGTGATTATATTCGCCAACCTTTTTTCCATCAATGTGTATTGTTTATTAAAGGCAATTTTTAATTCATTTTCCATATTTTTAGATTCTTCATGATATATAAAAAGTCTTACTAAATAAAAAAGTCCCGCAAACCAAACGATTACACCAATAATGTGAAGTGATTTAAACCAGAGATATGCTTCAGCTGCCAAATTACTAGATTAATTTATAAATATATATTTTAATATAGTTATATTTAACAATATCAAGAAATCTATTTTTCAAAAATTAATTAATATTTATAACTCGTGAAAATATTCATATATATCAGTTACTGAATTTTTCCCAAGTCCTTTAACTTTTGATAAATCCTCTTTACTAGCTATTCTTATCGCGTCTATTGATTTAAAATGCTGAAGCAATTCTCTTATTCTTGATGGTCCTAATCCACTGATTTGGGACAATTGTGATCTATTCATTCTCTTAGATCTTTTGTCTCTATGAAAAGATAATGCAAATCTATGAGCTTCATCTCTTACCCTTCTTAATAGAAGAACTCCTTTTTGATTTTCATCAGTATCAAGAGACTTAGTAAAGCCTGGAATAAATATTTCTTCATTTTTTTTTGCCAATGAACATATAGTAACTTCTTCCTCAAGATTTAATTCTTTTAATGCTTTAATAGCAGCATTTAACTGCCCTTTACCTCCGTCAATCATTATTAAATCAGGCCAATCTGATAGAAGTTCATTGTCTAATTTACTATTTGTTTTATCATTTAGTATTGAAAAATCGCCTCCGCTTTTTTTAAATCTTGACCATTTTCTAAACCTTCTATGTATTACTTCATATATCGAAGCAAAATCATCGCTATGTCCTACAAAAACTTTTGGATCTTTAATTTTATATTTCCTATAATGCTGTTTAGAAGGAATCCCATCAATAAAAACGACTTGTGATGCTACAGGGTCACTACCTTGAATATGGCTTATATCATAACCTTCAATTCTTTTAGGATGTTCACTTAATTCAAGTATTTGGGCAAGATCTTCAATCGATGATTCATTATCTTGTATCCCATTTAATATTCTATCTAATTCCAATTTCGAATTTTTTAAAACCATCTCTACAGTTTCATGTTTTTTATTTCTTTTTGGGATTAAGATTTTTACTTTCTTTTTTCTTAGCTCCGTTAACCAATCCTCTATTGTTTTTTGTTTTGGAAGGTTATATTGAATAAGAATTTCTGATGGTATTTCTACGCCTTCTACATTCATGTAATGCTCTTCTAATACCTTTTTTAGAATAAGATTTTCATCTTCATTATTTAATTTTTGACTATATCCAATTCTCCCAATGAGCTTACCAGATCTCATTTGGAAAATTTGTATACTAGCTACATTTTTTTCTGAAACTATTCCAAAGATATCTCTATTAATTGAAGAATCTGGTATCGATATTTTTTGTGATTCAGTTAATAACTTTAAACCTGAAATTTGGTCCCTTATTTTTGCTGCATTCTCAAAATCTAAATCATTTGAAAATTGCAACATTCTTTTTTGTAAAAATATTTCTAAGTCATCATTTCTTCCCTGAAATATCATAGATACTTGTTTCATTATTTTTTTATAATCGTCAGATGAAATAACTTCTTGGCAAACACCTGGACATCTTCCTATTGAATAATTCAAACAAGTTCTATCTTTATAGACTGGCCTTGGTCTTTGTCTAAGTGGAAATATTTTTTTAATCGTAAATAATGTTCTCCTTAATAATCCGACATCAACATAAGGTCCGTAATATCTATCTAAATTATTTCTATTTCTTCTTCTTCTTGTAATAAATATTCGTGGATATTTTTCACTCCAAGTTATGCAAAGATAAGGATATTTCTTATCATCCTTTAAAAGAATATTAAAGTATGGTTTGTTTGTTTTAATTAAATTTGACTCTAAGTTTAATGCTTCATATTCGCTATCTGTGACTATAACTTCTATTTCAGTTATCTGACGAACCATCAAATTTAATCGGGGAGTTAAATCTGAATAATTATTGAAATAACTACTTACTCTACTGCGTAGTTTTTTAGATTTACCAATATAAAGTAAGTTATTATCTATATCTTTAAAAAGATAACAACCAGATGACTTTGGAATTTCGGATAATCTTGATTTTAATAATTCCTTATTATTAATTAATTTATATTCAATTTTAAAATTATATTTGTTATCTATTGTTTCGATAGAGGAATTACTCATTTATAATGATTAACCTCCATAATTCCAGCCAGTTGAAGATAAATTTAGTGAGTCAACATCGTTATTCAAATAAGCAGATTTAACCTCTCCTACAAAAACTGTATGATCACCATAAATAACACTTCCAACAACATTACATTCAATTCCACCAACACTATCAACTAAAATAGGCAATCCAAGCTCACCTAAATTAAATTCAACAGATTCAAATCTACCTCCTAATGCTTTTTGTGGTTTAAAGAAAACAGCTGCTAGATCCTTTTGATCACTTTTGAGCACATTTAATGAGAACTTATTGGTGGACTTTATTATTTCATGACTAGAACCCTCTGCTCTAACTGCCATTACAACTAATGGGGGGGCGAAGGAACCTTGAGTCACCCAACTTGCAGTAAATCCATTCACTTCATTTTTATCCTCGTCTCTAACGCCACAAATAAATAATCCGTGAGGTATTTTTCTTAATAAGATTTTTTTTGCATCTAAATTTAATGTCATAATTGATTTATCTAATAATCCTATTTTAACTAAATTTCTTATTCAATCATAATAAATTCATGAAAATTCTTTATCCAGGTACATTTGATCCTTTAACAAACGGGCATCTTGATTTAATAGAAAGGGCTGAAAAAATATTTGGCAATATAGTAGTTGCTGTGTTAGAAAACACCTCTAAAACCCCAACATTTAATCTTCAAAGAAGAATAATACAAATAAAAAATTCTCTTTCTCATTTACCTAATATTGAAGTTATTTCTTATTCTGGACTCACTGTTGATTGTGCAAAGTATCTAAAAGCTAATCTTATTCTTAGAGGCTTAAGAGCAATGAGTGATTTTGAATATGAACTTCAGATTGCTCATACAAATAAATCTCTTAATAATGATATTGAAACTATATTTTTATCGACAAATACAAACTATAGTTTTCTTAGTAGTTCTTTAGTAAAAGAAGTTGCAAAATTTGGGGGTGAAATTAATCACA
>QCGP01000024.1 GCA_003279845.1 Prochlorococcus sp. AG-388-F11 | reverse complement strand
GAAATTAACTCTTTTATAGGAAAAGAAACATCTAATTTTTTATTGTTTTTGTCATTCTTTACCCAAGTAACTATAAATTTATCTCTACAGGCAATTAATAACTCAAGAAATAAATATTTCTCTCTTTCAAAAACTGATGGATCGCCTAAGTGATATTTATTATTTAATAAATTAATATTTTCATTCTTTGATAATTTTGGATAATAAACACTATTCATGTCTATTAAGAAGATAACCTTATGTGGAATATGCCTTGAATTCTCAATATCACTTACAAGAACCTTGTTGATCCGCGATTTGCTTTGATATTTAGCTTCATTTATGCACGAAATTAATATCTCTCTAAAAACATTTAACAAAATAAGATCATCAGGTATTAAATGTATTGCGTTTTTATCAAGAATTCTATTTATTTCGCTTATTTCTAAATTAAAATTTGCATTAGAATCAGCAATACTTTTTAATATAAACTTTATCTTTTCAACCCAAGTTGAGTAAGAAAAAGATCCCCTTAGCAAATTAATATATTTTTTTAAATCAAGTAATAATTTAACCCATTTATTCAAATCCAAACTTATATTTTTTAAACTAAATGGTTTTAAATTAGAAGTACTTAAATTGACTTCTTTATCATAAATTAGGCCTAAAGTCATTCTATTTATACACCACTCTAGAGTGTTTTTTTCTTCCCCTAATCTTTCATTAACATCTAATCCCCAATGAAAACCAACTTGGGTAAGTAAGAAAATAATTTCATCCTTCTCAGTAATATCAAAATCAAAAATGTTCTGAATTACTTTTTTCGAAAGAATATAATCTATCTTTTCAAGTGTTATTTTCTCATTTACTATTTCAGTGATGTAAATTAAAAATTTATAAATATCTGGAGCATCATTATTATCATCATCAATAAAAAAATAAGGTATCTTTTCACCATTAATTAACTTATTATTAAAGATATACCTTAAATAAGGTTTGATTTGATTAGTTTGTGGAGATAAAACAGCAATATCACTATATTTAATATTCTCGCAAGAATTTATTATTTCTATAATTTTATTTCTTATATATTCTAATTGACTATTCTGATTAAAATGCTCACAAAGTAATATTGAATCGTCCCTTTTATTTACTACAAAATCATCGCTATTATTATTAATTAGTTTTTTTTGTATTTGATTAAGAAGAGGAATATCTTTGTTCTCAGAAAAATTAGTTGTAGGATTAATATATATCAAATTATTTTTTAAATTTATTCCTTCCTCATAAATATTCTCCTCAATTAATTTCTGAAAGTTTGCTCCAAATTTACCAAATATTTTCTCTATATTTGTATTATTCATATTCAATTTACTTTCATTATCGTCAAATTCCAACTCACCTTCAAGACAGTTTATTCTATTCCATAAATCATCTCCAGCAGATAATAAATATAAATTTACCTTAGAAAATTTTGAAAGTTCTGAGTAAAAGTTAATATGTAGTTTAGATAAGTTATTGTCGGCAATAATATAAATCTGATTTGGTACTTTAATTTGAAATTTGTTAATTTTTCTTAAATTATTTATTACCTCAATCATATATAAACATGAAGGTTTTTCAGATATCTTTTTCTCTAATAATTTATATAAAATAGGTTGCCAAAATTGATCTGAATTTAGATTCTTAAATAGATTATGTGAATTAATTTCATACCTATTCCAATCAGCAATCATTTCAGGTCTAAAAATTAGATAATCAATAAAATAATTCGTGATCTTTTTTGTCAGATTATATAGGTCTCCATCAATTATCTTTTTATTATCCAAATATTTATTAATCCAATTTCTAAGCGGAAATGATTCTTTAAAGCTATTTAATTCTTCTAATGAATCAATAATGGTCCATTTAATTGTCTCAAAATTCCATGAACCCATATCAATTTCTGGGAAAAAATTTGCCAATAATGATTCGGTTAAACTTGATATTGTCTTTAATTCATAAAGAGCACTAATTTGATTATTTATTGTTATTTGTTCGTGTAACCACTTACCAAAGAAATAATTAGGAACAGCTATTCCTAATTTCTCAGTTATAAATGGAGGGCATATTTTTAATTCTTCTGCTAGCAGCTCAGAAATTACTTCAATTTTGTTTGTCTTATAAAGATTGAGCAATTTAATTTGTTGGTATACTAATCAACTTTAAACGGGTCAATTATTTCTGCACTAGGAGATTCGAATTCCCCCACAGCAACAAACTCTAAACGAAGTTTTAAGAAAGTTATAAACTTTTTATCAGTTGATAAAACAGCTGCTGAAGGGGATGGAATCTTTGCTTTTAAATCAGTAAATTTAGTAGTTTGCAAAAAAGATGGATTTTTTAAAAGCCAAAAATCTATTTCTTTTTTGTTCTCCTTATAGTTCCTCACCCTCTCTTTTAAAATCTCTTCAAGTGGCTCTTCAACTGTCAAAAATTTTTCACTTGCCGCCACGAAATAATATGTTGTCATTTTAAAATTTAATTTGATGTAATAAGTGACTTCATTTCACGAACAGATTTTTCTAATCCTACCGCTAAAGCCCTTGCAACAATACTATGACCAATGTTTAGCTCGTTCATATTGTTAATTGATGCAATTTTTTTTACATTATTGTAGTTAAGTCCATGACCAGCATTAACTACTAAACCAAGTCCATTTGCTTCATGTGTAGACTCTATAATCCTTTGAAGCTCTTTATGCTGATCGTAACCGGTTAATTCAGCATACTTTCCAGTATGCAACTCAATAAAGTTAAAGCCAATTTCTTTAGAATAATTTATTTGCCTAACAAGAGGATCAATAAATGCACTTACTTCAATATTTGACTCTTTTAATTTTTCAACAAAATTCTTGAGATATTTCATATTGTTTCTTACATCCAAACCACCTTCAGTAGTAACTTCTTCTCTTTTCTCAGGTACGATTGTTACGTAATCTGGACGAAGTTTTTTGGATATTTCTAACATTTCTTCTGTAGCCGCCATCTCTAAATTTAGTTTTGTTTTTATTGTTTCTTTCAAAAGAAATACGTCTCTATCTTGAATGTGTCTTCTATCCTCTCTTAGGTGAACTGTAATTGAATCAGCCCCTCCAAGTTCAGCTAGAAAAGCAAATTGTACGGGGTCAGGTTCAACTGTTTTCCTTGCTTGCCTTACATTTGCAATATGGTCAATGTTTACACCTAAAGTAGTCATAATTTCAAGAATTTTTTTCTAGACAATCTTCTAACCGCCCAATAATAGCTAATAAAAAAATACAAACACTTAAATTATTAATATATGGTTAATAGATTTGAAGAAGAAATCCGCTGATATTTTGTACAAAATCAACCCAATATTGGGTTTTATAGCAATGGTTGTTACTCAAGATATTGTTTTGAGGTTTTTTTTTAGTAAAAAGAAAATAATTTATAATGGTTTTTCAATTCCTTTAAATTCCTCTATTATATTAGCTCCAACCCATCGATCAAGATGGGATGGCTTAGTTCTAACTATGGCAATGGGTAGGAGGATAACCAACAAAGATTGTAGGTTTATGGTTACCAAATCCGAAATGAGTGGTCTACAAGGTTGGTTTTTAAAAAGATTAGGATGTTTTTCTATTAATCAATTATCACCATCTCTCTCTGCATTGAGATATGCAATTGATCTCATAAAAAAAGGAGAACAATTAGTAGTTTTTCCCGAAGGAAAAATTAATAAATATAGAAAAAAATTAGTTCTCAAAGAAGGATTATACAGATTATCTCGGTTAGCAACAAAAAAAACAGACTCCATTTTTATCATCCCAATCGGAATTGCTTATAGCAAATTATCTCCTAAATTCAGGAGCGAATTTTGTCTGTCCTTAGGTCAACCGATTGAAATAAATAATTATTTAAATTTTACTATTAAAGAATTCAATAATTTCTTATATGAAGGAATGATCAAAGCAGAAGAAATAGCCTTAAAAAATGTCGGTAGATGAATCCTTCATAAGTTAATATAAATTTAACATTTATTGAGAATATGAAATTCTTGAAATTTATTCCAATTATATTAATATTTTTTGGAGTTTTACCTAATAAAGATTTAGTTTATGGAGAAGTAAATAATCCAAAAAACTATAAAGTTCTTTCAGACAATAATAAAACGCTGTCTATTTCAAACGTAGAATTTTTTATAAAAGAAGGTGATAAATTCATAAAAAGTGCTGACTTTGATAAAGCAAAAAATTCCTATAAAGATGCAAGAAAGTTAGCAAAACAACTCGCATCTTTCTATTTAGATCTAAATACAGCTTTCAAAGGAGTCGATGCAAGAATACCGAATGAAATGCAAAGGAAAGGCAAGGAGACACTAAAAATTCTGGCAGAGTCCAATGAAAGACTAGCCTCTTTATACATAAAGAATGGAAAACCTGATGTCGCTGTCCCTTTACTTGTTGAAATAATTAGAATAATGTCTCCCAACAGTCCAGAAGGAAAAGAAGCTTATCAAAGATTAATTCAACTAGGTTTTGTTGAAACAGAATACAAAGGTTGATTTAAATTAATTATGACAACTAAAGCTGAAGTTATTAATCTAATAACTAAAAAATTACCAAATTCAGAAATTCATGTTGAAAACATCAAGGGAAATGATCATTTACAAGTAACTGTAATTGCTTCTGAATTCAATGGATTATCATTAGTTAAACAACACCAGCTAGTCTATTCTGCATTAAAGGAAGAATTAGCTTCAGAGGCTATTCATGCACTGGCATTAAAAACAGGTACACCAAACTGAACAATGGACAATTTAACAAAAGACAAAATACAAAAACTGATTGATGCTAATCCAGTAATGGTATTTATGAAAGGCACAAAATTAATGCCTCAATGTGGTTTTTCTAACAATGTAGTGCAAATCCTCAATTCCTTGGGTGTAGAGTTTAGTACTTTTGATGTTTTAAGCGACTTCGAAGTAAGAGAAGGTATCAAAGAATATTCCGATTGGCCTACAATTCCCCAAGTTTACTTAAAAGGAGAATTTCTGGGTGGATCAGATATTCTTATCGAAATGTACAACACAGGATCCTTGAAAGAAAAAATAGAAATTGAATTAGCGTCTTAAAACAATTTGTGAGTATAAATACTGATTTGGTTAATAAAAATTAATATTTTAAATCCTTTTTTTATCAAAAAACCCTTTCTTTTCGTCCCCTTCTGGATCAATAAAACTCGAAGGATCTAATATCCATCTTTCAATTAATCTTTCTAATTTCTCTTGATCTCTTTGCTCTAAACTACTGCAATTCCTTAAGGCTTGAAGATAACCATCACTATATAATTTAAGATCAGAGGGTGAATGAAAGCGAGTAACCAAGTCTTGGCAACTATCGCAAATCGATTGAAAATGACGAATTGCTTTAGGGTTTTCAAATGATGTCATAATTCGATAGATCCTGATTTTTTTTTTGCATTTGTTATACCTTATTAATGATGATAAAAAGTTGCCTGGCCAAACAGTAATTAAGAATGCAATCAACTGAGCAAATCTTAGCTTCAACTCCTGGCAGTTCACAATTGCCTACAAGCTCTCAAACCCCCTCAAGAGTTCTTGTTGTTGAACCTCACCCCACTCTTAGAACAGTTCTCGTACAAAGACTTCGTCAAGATGGTCACTTAGCCGCTGCTGTCGGATCAGCGGCAGATGCAGTTGACCTTTGCAGAGAACAATCACCTGATCTATTGGTCAGTGCAGAAATCCTTGAGCAAAATACAGCAATGAGACTAGCCCAACAATTGGGATGCGCTGTTATTGTTCTCACAGCAAGATCAGGAGTTGAAGCTTTAGTTAATCTTTTAGACGAAGGAGCTGATGATGTCCTCAGAAAGCCATTTGGACTAGAAGAACTTGCAGCAAGATGCAGAACCCTACTCAAAAGAGGAAGAATAGGCTTACAAGAAAAAGTAGAAGTTGGACCTTTAGAAGTTCATCTTCTCTTAAGACAAGTAACTCTTAGCGAGAAGCCAGTAGAACTTAGCCCAAGAGAGTTTGCACTGCTATGTGCCCTACTTATGCCCCCAGGTATGGTTAGGAGTCGCCAAGAGCTTCTTAGGATGGCCTGGCCTCCATTCAGTGGAGGGCCAAGATCAGTTGACACTCAAGTATTAACATTGAGAAGGAAATTAGAACAGGCCGGATTGGGAGAAGGTGGAGGAATAACCACTGTTAGACAACAAGGTTATCGATTCAGTATTGACAATATCTAACTTAGAAAAGCAAAAAGCTCACAAACAATCATAAATACTGATATAAAAGTCAATAACTTATAAGTCCAAAGAGGGGACAAAGAAGATATTTCATCAATAGTAATGCCAGTATTTTTATGTACTGTTGATAAGAATTTTTCTAAGTTTTCCACCCTTTGTGGTAAAAGAAAATTATCATCACTAATTGTATTGAAGTAATAAACCTTACTACCTTGACTAGTGGGTAGAGATTTAATTAATTTAATATCTTTCCACAAAATTTCCCAATCTTTTTTCCCTAAGGCCCTTGAAATAGGGTTTGTTCTATATGAAATTTTAATTTTGCAAGTTTCTACGTAATCACTAGTGATATTGATAATTAAATAAAGACCTACAATAAATGTAAGAATGGATAGGGTTCTTAATTTGTCAATTGATATAAACGGTATCGGAATTGTGAGTGCTAAATATAAAGAAATTAAAGAACTTTTTACAAAAAAAAGAGTTTTAAACTTTTCTATCATCTGTCAAGAACCCTCCTAATCTGGCAAGTTGAAACTATTTATTTTTAATTTTGAACCTATTTTATGAGCACAAGCGTATCCACTAAAGGCAACTGCATTTAGGCCTTGACCAGGGAAGCATGAATCCCCTACACAATAAAGATTTTTTATTTTTGTAGTATTGAAGGGCATTGGCAAAAGTCCTAGTAACTTTTGACTAGGAATCGGTCCATAGCTCCCTTCATATCTTCCAAGAAACTTTTTATGGGTTTTTGGAGTTCCAATTTCTTTGTGATCTATATTCTCTTCAAGATTGGGAAGGATAGTTGAAATCTTTTCAATAAGAAATGAAAAGTATTTTTCTTTCTTTTGCAAATATTCTTTCCTTGATAAGCCTTCCCATTCACTCATTGATGAAGGAGTAAAAGCATGAACTATATGCTTCCCTTCCGGAGCTAAAGACGAGTCAAGCAAAGTAGGGATAGAAATAAAAATTACTCCCTTTTCACTTTCTAATTCATCCCAATTCTCAACAATAATATGATGACAATTAAATGCAGGATCAATTAAATTCTTTTCTACGCCAAGGTGAATCGAGACAAAAGAAGGAGAAGGTTTATAGTTTTCTGACCACTTATATTCACTTTTTGGCACGTTTTTACTTGAAATTAATCCTTTCTTTTTATCTTTTAGTCCAAATGTGTCCCATCTTGTGGAATTGGATACAATTATATTTGAGTAAATTTCCTCCCCATTTGAAAGCTTCACTCCTACAGCCTTTTCGTCCTTTAAAAGTATTTCAGTAACGTTAGCTTTATACCGAATTTTGCTGCCTAATTTTTCTATGCCGGAAACTAATTTATCTGCTATTGTTCCTACTCCCCCTTTTGGATAATTTATACCCCCAGCATGCCTATCGGTAAAAACCATTCCTGCATTAATCATAGGAGTCTTGATAGCTGGCATTACTGACCAGCAAAAACATTCGATATCGATAAATTTTAAAAGCTCTGGATCCTTTATAAATTTTCTAGCAACATCTCCTGCATTTACAGGTAACCATCTTGCCAACCCTAGACAGGATAATGGAGATTTAAAGAAAACTTTTAAAAGATAACTTGGATCCTCAATTGATAAAAGAGGCATTGAATCTAAACATTTAAATACACTTGCACAAGTATCGTAAAATTTTTTGATTCCTTCTTT
>QCGP01000023.1 GCA_003279845.1 Prochlorococcus sp. AG-388-F11 | reverse complement strand
CTTAATTGGGGCACCAATTAAAAACCAATCAAAAAAAATATTAAATATTATCCCTGCAAATGAAGACTTAAAAGGGAAGTTTGTTTTTTCTATTGAATAGTAAGTTCTTACTAATAAATCTCTATAAAGATAAAAGGGTATGCCAACTGCATAAGCAATTAATATATTCTTTACTTTTAAAGTTGCTAAATAATCAAAAGATCCTCTTTGAAAAACTAATTGTACGATTTGATTATTGAATGTTATGAAAAATCCGGTTAAAAAAATAGCTGTCAAAAAACAGTACTCTATCCCAGATATCAATTGTTTTTGGAGACCTCTTTCATCTTTTTTACTTCTCAATTTAGAGAATTTTGGAAGTAATGGCAGAATCAAGGAGTTAGATAATATGCCTAAGGGGGCTTGTATAAGAAAGTTTCCGTAAGCTAGTCCAGATGCTGCGCCTTGAAAACTTGAAGCGAAAAACATATCTATAAAAACATTGATTTGACTTAGACCTGATGAGATAGATGCTGGAATAATTAGTTTGAAAATCCTCCTCTCTTCATCTTTAAATAAATTGAAGGTTGACTTTAATCTCAAGAGACCAATTTTATTTATTTCCCAAATTTGAACAACAAACTGAATTAAAGTTCCTGTTAAAGTGGCAAATGCCAGTAATCCCTCGTAATTAAAGAAATTAGAAGATGTACTTTCTTGGTTGAAAATCCAACTAAATAAAATAAAAAAAATAATAGTTACGCTTGTTATTGCTGGACTTATACTTGATAAAAAGAATTTTCTTTGAGAATTTAAAGCTCCAAAGCTTAAACCTATGAAGCCGGATAAAGGGATGCAAGGTGTAAGTATTTGTAATTGGTAAGTGGCAATAGATTTAGCTTCCGCATTTAAATTCGGGGCCAATAAATCAATTAATAAACTGGATTTCGAGTAAATTAATATGGCTACTATTAATAATAATATTGAAATTTTTATGCTTACTTGCGTTAAAACTATTCCTCCATTTTTTTTGTTAAGCGGAGTTAAAACTGCAACGATTGCGTTATGTAAGGGACCATTAATTCCCCCAATGATTATTAGCAAAAAACCAGGAATTATATATGCATAATTAAACGCGTCGTATGTTACACCAACCCCAAAAGCAGCAGCTATAAATATTTGTCTTATACATCCAGCTAATTTACTTAGACTAGTACCAAACGAAATTGAAAAAACATTATTTTTTAAAAATGAATGCATTTGGATTTGTCTAAATTTTCAAGAAGTTTAAGTTTCAATTATATTTGATTTCTAACTAACGACATATTTATGAATGATCGGATAATTGATTTTGATCCATTAATTGAAGGGGTTTTAATTAAGAGGTATAAAAGGTTTCTTGCAGATATTGAATTAGAAAGTGGAGAGGTGGTAACTGCTCATTGCGCTAACACTGGCCCAATGAAGGGACTTTTGAGTGAGGGAGCAAAAGTAAGAATAAGTGTTTCCTCTTCTCCAAAAAGAAAATTACCTTTTACTTGGGAACAGATATGTGTACTAAATTCAAGAAATGATGAGGTCTGGGTAGGAATTAATACTCTATTTGCAAATAAGTTAATCAAAAAGGTTATTGAGAAAAATTTGCTTAACGAAATTATTGGAGAAATAGAGACAATTAAATCTGAAGTCCCTTATGGAAAAGATAAAAAAAGTAGAATTGACTTTTTTTTAACTCCTAAATCTTCAAATCCTGATAAACGTAACATTTACCTAGAGGTTAAAAACACGACCTGGATTAAAGAAAATGTAGCTCTATTCCCAGATACAGTAACGAAAAGAGGCCAAAAACACCTCATGGAATTAAAGGAATTAATTCCTGAAAGTAAAAGTATTTTGGTACTTTGTATTACGAGAAAAGACGCTTCTTTCTTTGCGCCAGGAGATGATGCAGATCCCTTATATGGCAGCCTTTTTAGAGAATCTTCAAGTGCAGGAATGATAACTATTCCATGTTCCTTTGAATTTCATAAAGACCACGTATCATGGAAAGGAATTAAACCTTTGAAATAAATAAAAAATCTTCTTGTTTTGAAATTCAAAAAAATAAATTTTCAAATTTAACAAATAATTTTAAGGGTGCAAGTATAAAAATGGTATAAACAACTACTAGACACTGATATGTTTTTTGAATAAATTTAGATTTGAAAGGAAACAGCACAAACTGTTTTTTTGCAGATCTAATTTTTTTTTATGACCACTGCTTTGCAAACGCCTCAAAGGCGCTCTAGGTCCAAGTTACAAGATGCAAGTCTTGTTAACGGGCCTATGCTCCTTTTGAGGAGTATTCGAGGATTTAGTTCAAACCGCTCTATGTTGTGGCTTGCGACTGTTCCTTTAGCTTTGTTTGGTTTAGGTATTTTTAATCTTTCAGCTCACGCAGCTGATTTACCTGAGTTGAATGCAGCTTTTCTTGCTAACAATTTATGGCTTTTGATCGCTACTATTTTAGTGATCTTTATGAACGCTGGTTTCGCTATGGTTGAGGCAGGTATGTGTCGTTCTAAGAACGCAGTAAACATCCTTGCTAAAAACTTATTCGTATTCGCTCTAGCTGTAACCTCTTATTGGTTTATCGGCTATTCATTAATGTACGGAGGTAGTGTTGCTGACGGATGGCTTTATTTTGGCGGCTTATTTTTTGATCCAACAGTTACTGCAGATATGGTAACTGATGCTGGATTAGTCCCAACAGTTGATTTCTTGTTCCAGTCTGCATTCGCAGGAACTGCGGCAACTATCGTATCCGGTCTTGTTGCTGAAAGAGTTAAATTTGGAGAATTTGTTGTTTTTGCTGTTGTATTAACTGCATTTATATATCCAATTGCTGGTAGCTGGAAATGGAATGGAGGTTGGCTTGATTCTTTAGGTTTTGTTGACTTTGCTGGATCTTCAATTGTTCACTCAGTTGGAGCATGGGCGGGTCTTGTAGGAGCTATGCTTCTTGGACCAAGAATTGGCAAATACTCTGATGGGAAACCACAAGCTATGCCAGGACACAATATGGCTATAGCTACTCTAGGTGCATTAGTCCTATGGATAGGTTGGTATGGTTTTAACCCCGGTTCTCAACTTGCTATGGATCAATGGGTTCCATATGTTGCTGTAACAACTACTTTGGCAGCAGCAGCTGGAGCTATTGGTGCAACTATTGTTTCAACATTAACTTCTGGTAAGCCTGATCTTACAATGATAATTAACGGAATCCTTGCTGGTTTGGTTAGTATAACTGCAGGTTGCGGTGATATGACTTTAGCTGGAGCCTGGTTCGCAGGACTAGTAGGTGGAATTATCGTTGTATTCTCTGTTGCAGCACTTGATGCCGCTGAGATTGATGATCCTGTAGGTGCATTCTCTGTTCACGGAGTTTGTGGTGTATGGGGTACTTTAGTCATCGGTCTTTGGGGTACAGCTGTACAAGGTGATGGCGCAGGTATGGGATTGTTCAATGGTGGAGGAATTACCCTTCTTCTCGTTCAAGCTCTTGGTGCCGCAGCTTATGCTATTTGGACACTAGTTACTTGCTGGATTGCCTGGTCTGTAATTGGAGGATTATTCGGAGGAATCCGAGTATCTGAAGAGGAAGAGACTCAAGGTTTAGATATAGGAGAGCATGGAATGGAAGCATATCCAGACTTTGCATCTGCTAAATAACCTAAATTAAAAATCTATTTTAGAAACCTGACTTATGTCAGGTTTCTTTTTTTTTACCGAAAATTATTTAAAATGTTGTAATATCAAAAGATGGATACTCAAGCTTTTAGAAGATCCCTTCATCATTCTGACAGATACAATAGAAGGGGTTTCGATTCTCCAACAAAAAGAGCCCAAGCATTAGAAGAAGCTTACCAAAGTGATTTGATAAGTTCTATAAGAGATAATGGTTTTACTTACACTAAAGGAAGACTAAATATTAAGTTAGCTCAAGCATTTGGTTTCTGTTGGGGAGTTGAAAGAGCAGTAGCAATGGCTTATGAGACCAGAAGACATTACCCTAATGAAAATATTTGGATAACAAATGAAATAATTCATAATCCCTCGGTTAATGATCATTTAAGAAAAATGAATGTAAAATTCATTTCAGCTAAAAATGGAATAAAGGATTTTTCTTTAGTTTCTAATGGGGATGTTGTTATACTTCCTGCTTTCGGAGCTACTGTTCAAGAAATGAAACTCTTGCATGAGAAAGGTTGTCATATCATTGATACAACTTGTCCATGGGTTTCTAAGGTTTGGCATACAGTTGAAAAACATAAAAAACATGTTTTCACATCTATTATTCATGGAAAATTTAAGCATGAAGAGACTCTTGCTACAAGTTCATTTGCAGGTAAATATTTAGTTGTACTTGATTTAGAAGAAGCAAACTATGTATCTGAATATATTCTGGGGAGAGGTAATAAAAATGAGTTTATGAACAAATTTGCTAAAGCTTGTTCTAATGGATTTGATCCCGATAAAGATTTAGATAGAGTGGGAGTTGCAAATCAGACAACTATGCTAAAGAGCGAGACTGAGGAAATTGGAAAGGTTTTTGAAAGGACGATGTTAAAAAAATTTGGACCAGAAAACTTAAATAGTCACTTTTTAGCTTTTAATACTATTTGTGATGCAACTGAAGAAAGACAAGATGCAATGTTCTCTTTGGTTGATGAAGACCTTGATATTCTAGTTGTTATTGGAGGCTTCAATTCTTCCAATACTACTCACTTACAAGAAATAGCAATTACTAAAAATATTTCTTCTTTTCACATTGATACGCCAGAAAGGATATCAGTTAAAGAAAATTCAATATTTCATAAACCACTAGGATCAGAATTAGAACTTAAAAATAATTTTCTACCTAGTGGAAAAATTAATGTTGGAATTACCTCAGGTGCATCCACTCCTGATAAGGTCGTTGCAGATGTTATTGAAAAGTTAATTGATATTGCTTCCTGAATTTGTTATTCATTTATAAATTTGCTTAGTTTTTTTAATTTATTAGTCAGATAATTCCAAAAGATCTACTTTATTAACTAGAATAATGAAAAATTAATGATGTATGGAAGACAAAGCACAAACTAATCAAGTTCAAACTGCAAGTATGAATAGAACTAAAGCGCCCCAAAAAGTTGAAGTTGTAGTTGCCAATTCATCTTCAGGGTCTGAAGTAAATATCCTTGGAGAACTATCGATATTTGTTTTAAGAATAGGTTTTTGTGCTTTGATGATTCATCATGGCCTTGAGAAACTTCAGGATCCGCAGGGTTTTGCTGAGTTTGTAGTAGGTAAGTACTTCCCATTCCTGCCAGGCGACCCTGTTATATGGACTTTTGGAGCAGCAATTACTCAATTGATATGCCCAGTAGGATTGGCTTTAGGGATTTTTGCGAGGCTTTCTTCTCTTGGTCTATTCTCCACTATGGCATTTGCAGTTTATTTTCATCTCCTTGATACAGGACTAGAAGGTTTTCCTCTGGCAGTGGTTGAGGGTCATAATTATGCTTTCGAATTGTCTTTTATATATGGGGCTATTTCTCTCTACTTTCTATGTGCAGGTCCAGGCAGGCTTTCTTTATTCAGAAAAACTAACAAGATTACATATTATCCAAAATCAACATAATTTAATGTAAAAAGTGCCTTTTTTGCGTAAATATCATTGAGATTCCTTTTAAATTACACATATCAATACTTTCTTGGTCTCTTAGACTTCCTCCAGGTTGAATAATAGCTTTTATTCCATATTCATTTGCTAGTTCTACAGTATCTGCAAATGGGAAAAAACCATCGCTGGCCAAGACAGCATTAGAACAAAACTTTTCAGCTGCTTTTAATGCAATTTTTGCTGCTCCAACTCTATTCATTTGTCCAGCTCCAATACCAATAGTTTTTTGGTCTTTTGCAATCACAATGGCATTAGATTTAACGTGTTTACAAATTTTCCATGCAAAATTTAGATCTAAGTTAATTTGATTACTCGGATTTTTATTAGTTACTGAAATCCAATTTTCAGTTTTTTCTTCACTATCATCAGTATCTTGAACTAGTAATCCTCCCATTATTGATTTAGTAGAAGTTTTATTCTTTTTTGGAAGTTGATCTTTTGAAAACTTTAAAATTCTTAAATTCTTTTTAACTTTTAAAATTTCTAAAGCTTCCTCATCAAAAGATGGAGCGACGACACACTCTAAGAAAATATCTTTGAGGTGAATTGCGGTCTCACTATCAACATTTGAATTAAAAGCAACTATTCCTCCAAATGCACTAACAGAGTCGCATTCCAAAGCATTCAAAAATGCTTGAGAAGCTGAATTACTTATAGAGGCACCACAAGGATTATTGTGTTTTAGAATAACTGAAGCAAACATATCGGTTGTAATTTCATCTTTTTCTGTGTAGCCAAATTCTAAAACTGTTGAAAGTGCCGACTCTAGATCCAATAGATTGTTATAACTTAAGTCTTTACCCTGTAATTGTTCTGCTGAGTTCCATCCAATGTTATTTAAACCATACCAATAAGCTTTTTGATGTGGATTCTCCCCATATCTTAAGGTTTTGATTAGTGGATAAGATTCAATATATTTGGAAGATTGTAAACCTCTTTCTTTTCTTATCCAATTAGATATTGCAGTGTCATAATCTGCTGTATGTTGAAAAGCTTCAAGGGCTAATTTTGCTTTATATGAGTCCTTTAATTCACCTTTTTTACTTTCTTCAAGAAAATTTTGATATTGACTAGGATCCACTAAAATGGAAACGTCTTTATGATTTTTAGCTGCAGAACGAATCATTGATGGCCCTCCGATATCGATATTTTCAATAGCATCTTCCCATTTAGCTCCCTGATCTACAGTTTTTTTAAAAGGATATAAATTGACAACTACTAAGTCAATTAACTCAAGATTGTTAGCTTCTATATCTTTTTTATGTTCCTCGTCAGTTCTTTTAGCTAATATTCCCCCGTGTATTTTTGGATGTAAAGTTTTAACTCTTCCTCCAAGAATTTCTGGTGAATTAGTAAAATCTGAAACTTTAATAACTGGAATTTTTGCTTCTATAAGATGTTTGGCAGTTCCTCCACTTGATAGAATTTTATAATTAAATTGCTCTACCAATTCCTTACAAAATGGAATTATATTTTTTTTATCAGAGACACTTACTAAAGCTAATGGTGACATTATAGGAAAGTTTACTTACTTAAGAATATAAACATGAAATATGCTATCAATCATGAATTTGTCTCGATTAGCTCTCAAACTGCAACTCATAGAATTATTTTGATGCATGGTTGGGGAGCTGATTCAGATGACCTTTTAACATTTGGAAAGGAGATGACTGAAAAAATAAATCTTGATTTTGAGGTAATTTCTTTGAGGGCGCCTGGATTACATCCAAGTGGACAGGGAAGACAGTGGTATGGATTATACCCACATGATTGGTATGGAGCTGAGGTGGAAGTAAATAAACTTTTAGTTACATTAAAAAAATTTGATACTGATCAGGTTCCACTAAGAAACACAATTTTGTTGGGGTTCTCTCAGGGGGCGGCAATGGCAATTGATGCAGGGTTTAAATTAAATTTTGGATTAATTGTTGCTTGTAGTGGTTATCCTCACCCCAACTGGGCCCCGGGAGAAAAATGCTCGCCATTGATTATTAGTCATGGATTATTCGATGACGTCGTGCCTATAGATGCTTCTAGGACTATTTATGAAAAGGTAAAGAGTAAGTCTTCTAAATTTTGTGAATTATTAGAATTCGATGGTTTTCATCAAATTGATTCAAAATTAATTAATTTTATAAGTTCAAATATAAGTAATATTTTTTAAACAAAAGCATATTCGTATTCTTCAATTTCTTCCCAATCATCTGCAGTAAGTTCTAGACCCTCAAATATTTTTTCTTCACCAATTCCTTCTACTACAACTTTTAGTGATGGAAATAGAAAATGATTTTCTTCAGCATATTGGGCGCTAAATAACCCTTTTTCACCCCAAAAAAATCTATCGGTGGTATGTTCATTTCTTCTGACATTAAACACTGAAGGCGCAGAGAGACCATTTTCAGCTATGAATCTTCTTGCTGCTGTAACTGGTTTATGTTTGCCAGTTTCGATATGATAAATAGGTACATGTGCCATTACTCTTTGGCCAGCCAATCTTCTTCTGCTGATTCTTTTTCTTTTTTTTGACATTGATTGGTACTCCTGAAATTATTAATGAGATTAGTCTTATTAATTTTTACTAATCTTATATATGTGATTTTAAATTCACTTCAAATTACATAGAGGACCCATCAACCCCTGATGTAGCTTAAAATATGATTAAATATTCATATTTAAGGCTGGCTGCTGTCAGACCTCTTTATATATCTTAATACTTTTTTCATATTTTACAAGCCCTTTTCAAGTTTTTTTTAAAAAAAAATCTCTCAAAATTTCATAAATTATGAATCTTTCAAAAAAATTTGAAGAATTAATTATAAAACAGCTAGAGAGTTTTGGCTGCTCAATGGGCGTGACTAATTTAGTTATGTATCTTGCTTCAGCTAAGCAAGGAACGAAAGCATCTTTTGAAATGATTGGTCAATGGCCACAAATTGATAGGCTACTTACATCAATAGAAGATGATCCTTCACTAAAAGTTTCATCGCCTAATAGAAGATGGTACCCGCTTCAAGAAAACGATATTCTACTTGGTGTCCTTAGGGTAGAAACTGATTTGAAAGGGGGAAATTGGCCAGTTTCTCTTGATTCTAGATTAAAAGCGCTTTCAATATCTTTAGCTAAATGCGTCTCTATCGAATTAGAACGTCAAAATAAAAATGAAGAAATCAATTATTTAAAAAATCAGGTCAATGTCATTATCCATCAATTAAGGAATCCATTGGCTGCTATTAGGACATATGCAAAATTACTAATAAAAAGACTTGGTTCAGATGATGACTCTATTGAAATAGTTGAACGGATGATAGTAGAGCAAAAACAAATTAATCAATATATGGATTCTTTTGCGCAATTAAATTCGTCTATTCAACTTCCTCTAGAAATTGGAGAGGAAAGATTATTATTACCACCAAATTTAGATAATAAAAAGGTAATAACTGTTCAGAGTTTATTGAGGCCAATTTTAGAAAGGGGTAAAGCTAATGCAGACTTAGAGAATAGAGAGTGGACCGAACCTTCTCTTTGGCCAGATTGGACTTTATCGCCATTGAAGGCAAAAAATGCTGTAATTGCCGAAATTGTGGCCAATTTATTAGAAAATGCTTTTAAATATGCCCAAAAAAATGCTGAAATTGGAATCGAAATTATGAGTAATGGACTTTGTATA
>QCGP01000022.1 GCA_003279845.1 Prochlorococcus sp. AG-388-F11 | reverse complement strand
GGGGTAAAAGTTATATTTGGATATCCTGGAGGAGCCATACTACCAATATATGATGCAGTTCATAAGGCAGAACAAGATGGTTGGGTAAAGCACTATATGGTGAGACATGAACAAGGTGGTTCTCATGCGGCTGATGGATATGCAAGATCTACAGGAGAAGTAGGAGTATGCTTTGGCACCTCAGGCCCAGGTGCAACAAATTTGGTTACTGGAATTGCAACTGCTCAAATGGATTCAGTTCCTCTTGTAGTCGTTACAGGTCAAGTCCCAAGACCTGCTATTGGGACTGATGCCTTCCAAGAAACTGATATTTTTGGTATAACTCTCCCAATAGTTAAACACTCATGGGTAATAAGAGATCCTTCAGATATCGCGAAGGTAGTTTCAGAAGCTTTTTTTATTGCCTCTTCGGGTAGACCTGGCCCTGTTTTAATTGATATACCTAAGGATGTAGGCCAAGAATTCTTTAATTACCAAAGAGTTTTGCCCGGTGAGATTATTCCTAAGGGATTTAAAAGAAATGGAGATATAAATGATTGTGATATCAAAAAAGCGATTAAATTAATAGAGGAGTCAGAAAGACCTCTTCTTTATGTTGGTGGTGGTGCAATTTCTTCAGGAGCTCATGATGAAATAAGAACTTTGGCGAATAATTATCAAATACCAGTAACTACTACTTTAATGGGGAAGGGCGCTTTTGATGAAAAAGATAACTTATCAGTTGGGATGTTAGGTATGCACGGAACTGCTTACGCAAACTTTGCAGTTACAGAATGTGATCTTTTAATAGCTATTGGAGCCAGATTTGATGATAGGGTGACAGGAAAATTAGATGCTTTTGCTCCTGATGCAAAGGTTATTCATATAGATATTGATCCAGCAGAAGTTAATAAAAATAGACGAGTAGATGTTGCAATTGTCTCTGACGTTTCAAAAGCTGTGCGCAAAATTAATGAAAAATCTCTAAATAATAAATTTGCTTTTAAGACGAAGAACTGGTTAGAAAAAATAGATTTTTGGAAAAATAAACACCCTTTGTATGAACCCCCTGAAGAAGGAGAAATTTATCCTCAGGAAGTTCTTTTGAAAGTTAGGGAACTTTTACCTCAAGCTTATGTAACTACAGACGTTGGACAGCATCAGATGTGGGCTGCTCAATATCTTAGGAATTCTCCAAGACAATGGATTAGTAGTGCAGGCTTAGGAACTATGGGTTTTGGATTGCCAGCGGCAATTGGAGTCAAGGTAGCCTTACCTAATTCAGATGTAATTTGCATAGCAGGAGATGCAAGCGTTTTAATGAATATTCAAGAATTAGGTACTTTGTCTCAATATGGGTTAAAGGTAAAGTTGATCATCATTAATAATCGCTGGCAAGGAATGGTAAGGCAATGGCAAGAAAGTTTCTACAATGAAAGGTATTCCTCATCTGATATGAGTTTTGGGGAACCTGATTTTGTAAAACTTGCTGAATCTTTCGGAGTTAAAGGTTACCTAATTTCTGATAGAAAACAGTTAAAGAATGAATTGCAACATGCGTTTGATCATGACGGCCCAGCATTGATTAATATTCTCGTTAGAAGAGGTGAAAATTGTTATCCAATGGTACCTCCCGGGAAAAGTAATGCTCAAATGGTTGGATATGTTAATTGTGAAGACTAATTTTTTTTAATCGTCATTTTAAAAAATTAACTTTAAGATATTTTCAAAACTTAGATACTTCTGAATTGAAAAAATTATCAAAATTTTTAATCATAGTTTTCTTGATTGTTCTCAATCCATTAATAGTTAGCTCGGCTGAAATTCTTCAAATTAATACTTCTAATACTATTTTGGTGGGGGATCAAAATAGGAATTTAACTATTAGATTATTTTGTGTAGATGTAAATGAAACTGATGAGCTCGAAGCAACTAATTTACTTAAGAGTGAATTTCCAAGGGGAAGCAAAGTAAAAATAAAACCTTTTGGTCTTAAAGATAATTTATTGTTAGCTAAAGTTTTTGATGTTAAAGGTACTAAGGAGATGACCGAATTATTAGTTTCTAAAGACTTAACTAGCGAAATTTGTCCAAGTTAAAGAAATCTCTAAGAGCAAATAAGATTCCATTGTCTCGAGATTGTTTTGCTCCTTCTCCAGGAATTAAATTCATTTTTTAATTTGTATGTGCATAAATTTGAGATGTCTATATTTGCATTAGGGATGTTCTCATTTAAAAGTTGTCTATAGGCACATCTTTTGAGATCAAGTTGATTTAAGTTATGCTCTTTCAAGTGATTTGAATCATTAAAAGAAAGATTTTTTACTGTTTTATTCAAATTGACCGTTATTTTTTTGTTTTCGGCCTTTCTATAAAATTTTTTTAGTGTCATTTTATCAACTAAATAATGTTCCTTAGATATCGATGGCCCTATTGCAACAAGTAAGTCATCTCTATGTGTCCCTACATTAGCGAAAATTTTAACCAGATTTTTTATTATTTTTTTTTCTAATCCTTTTCTTCCGCAATGCAAGGCTGCTACGTTTCTTTTCTTTTTATCTGCAAAAAATATTGGCATACAATCAGCTGTGTAAACCCATAAGTTTTGATTGCATTTATTACCAAAAAGACCATCTGCATCAGTCTTACTACACTCTTGCGAATGTGATCCGAAAACTATCACATTACTGTGAATTTGATTAGAAATACAATTTATGTGATTTTCATTAAAGTGGTTTCCTAATAATTGTAGAAATTTCTCAGAGCTAGACATCGTAAAGTATGCATGTTTAAATTTATATTGACTGAGGATAGGTGATGAATAATACTCAAATTTTTTGTTTTGAATAAAAATTTTAGCTTTTGAGAAATTTATTTCTTTGTAAGGAATAGTTTCTGCTCCTAAACTGAATTTATGAAATTAATTCAATATCTCTCAAGATCCAGAATCCTGCAAATTTTTCGATGTATGGCGTTGATTGTATGGAAATAAATTGATAACCAAAAGAATTTTTTTTATTCTCTAAAAACTTTGAATTCAAGATCTTTGCATCTTTTTCTGGTAAATCTGTTACCAGCCACTTATCCTCTTCTGAAGCTTCAAGGATGAGTTGGTTCTTACTTATAGTTAATTTAATAGGTTCTAAGCAACTGAACCATGCAGAAAGTGCTAAAGATCTATCTTTGCTAAAAAGTCTTAATCCTGGGATTAAGTTATTATGATCTAAATCTTGCTGAATTGGAAATATATCTCCAAATTCCATAGGCCATTTTTCTGCTGATTTTAATTCGCCAATTGATATTTCAGAGATAGTTAAAGCATCACCCCTCACTGCTTCTGGTAGAGGTTGAGGGGCATTTTCCATTTTGGAAGTAAAAGTAGGAGCTAGTACTCCCCTTACATAACCTTTTTCTTTTGGATAAATCTCTTTTTCAAGAAATTCGATTCTATCGAATAAATCATAAGTTCTTCTACTAACAAGAGCCTCAATACTTGTGGCCTCCAAAGATTTCTTAATGATCGATTTCATTGATGATCTCCAAAATCTAACTATTGAGGGTTTTGCCCAGCCTTGTTTTCTTGCATCATTAATTGCTTCATTTAGTGCCTTTGTAAGCCATACTGAATTCACTTCATTGGCAGGGCATTTTTTATTCCATAGAAAAATATTTTCTGTTTTATAATTTCTTGTAGAACAAATAATTAACTCCCACCTTTTTTTTCCATTTGATTCAATAATTGGTCTTGAGTAAAAGTCTAATTCCCAATTTGAAATTATTAATTCAAGGCTGGGTTCTGTTTTATTATTAATGTTCATTTAGCCTTTTTTTTTTATCGAAGAGAGCTTTAGTTTTTAGTGTTCTCTCTGAGGCCTCTTGCATAACTTTTTGCTTATCAATAATTAATTCTCCTGCAGAGTTCTCTAGGAGTGCTGTATTGAGACCAATACGCCCTTTTTCTAGGTCAATTTCAGATATTAAAGCTTTTATAATTTCACCTTCGCTAAAAATTTCTCGTAAAGAGCGAATCGATCCATTTGTTAGTGAGGATTGATGAAGAAGTCCACTAGCTCCACCTAAATCTATAAAGAAGCCATATGGTTTTACTGCTAAAACTTCTCCTTCAATTAATTGACCCAATTCTAGACTTTTAAGTTTAGATACTAATAATGCTTTCTTCTCAGAGAGAACTAATTTTCTGGATTCTGGATTAACTTCAAGAAACGCTACCTTTAGATTTTTTCCAACAAAAGATTGATGATCTTGACCATCTTCAAGTTGGGATCTTGGGATGAATCCTCTCAATCCATCTACATCACACGTAAGCCCACCTCTATTAAATCCATTAATTAAAACGTCAATCAATTCTCCATTTTTTGCGGAACTTGATACTTTCTCCCAACTTTGCCTGAGAATTAATGCGCGAGCGCTTACTGTTACCATCCCATCAGCATTTTGTTCTTTAATAACCAAAACTTCCATTTCAAGGCCTATGGAAAATTTTTCTTTAAAGTTAGTTATGACTCCCAATCCACATTCTTTTTTTGGCATATAACCAGGAGCTTTCCCACCAATGTCTATATATAGTCCATCACTTTCGATCGCTATAACCTTACCTGAGATTGTTTCTCCTGTAGCCCCAATTGGCTCATTTGCATTTAAAGCCTCTAAAAAAGCACTTTCATCAAAATCGAATTCATCAACTGTTCTCTCTATCTGAAAATCTGTGTTTTGCTCAGAAAGATTAAGGGGTTTCTTTAAATCTTTTTGAGAACTATCAAAAGCTTTAGTGTTTTGATTACTCTCATCAATTTCTTTAACTGATTCATCTTTTATTATTTGAGGTTTGATAGCGATATTATCTTTATTAATTTCTTCTTGCGAATTGATTTGCTTATTCTTTATTATTTGAGTATCTTTCTTGCTTATGTGCAGTACCTGAAGAGGTTTTTTAAAATCTTTTTTATTGCCCTTTGGTTGGATATTATCTTGGGCATTTTTATTACTGACTCCCATCGTAGGTAAAATAAGAATAATTTATTATTAACATACTCTAAATGTTAGTACTCAAAAGTAAAATTAATGAACTTTAAACCAATACCTTATAAATTTGAATATTTAAACTGGCAAGAAATTGAGAGTATTGCAAAAGACAAAAGATCAACAGTGATTTGGCCATTCGGTGCTGTTGAGCAACATGGGCCACATTTGCCTCTTGCTACAGATAGTATTTTTGTTGATGAAATAATTAGCGAAGTTTTTCAATTATTCTCTTCCGATATTCCACTAAAAAAACTTCCAACTCAATACATTGGGTTTTCTCCAGAACATAAGGGTTTTAGCGGGACAATTTCACTTTCTTCAAATTTAATAACCTCAATGATTAAGGAAGTCGGAGGTCAATTATCTGAAATGGGTTTTAAAAGATTGATATTGATTAATGGACATGGAGGTCAAATCTCATTATTAAATACAGCAGCAAGAGAGCTGAGAAGTTTTGCACCTGGGATGGCAGTTTTCCCTTGTTTCTTATGGAGTGGCGTTAATGGGTTAAGTGATTTGTTAACAAAAACTGAGATCGAGAATGGGCTTCATGCTTCTTTAGCTGAAACAAGTTTGATGCTCGCTTTAAAACCAGACTTAGTAGGTGAAGAACGTCCAAATGAGGTTATTAAAGGGGAAATCCCAGAAGGTTGGAGTCTTGAGGGAAATGCTCCTACTGCTTGGCTTACTGATGACTTCAGTAAATCAGGCGTTATAGGGGATAGCAGAGGAGCAAATGAGTCTTTAGGAGAAAATTTAAAGGAATTATTGATTAATCATTGGTTCAAATTGATTATGAATCTGATGCAATCAGATTGGCCAAACAATTCTTAAACAAGTTTTAAGTAAAAAATGTGACTTAACAATTGAAACTATTTTCATGATATTTAAATAAACTCTCTATAATCGTGTAATATTCATGCATAATGAGCTAAAGATTACTGACATGCAAACTCTAGAATCAAATAAAAAAACTATTAAAGAATCGACTAATCCGATTTCTTTAGATTTGCCCGACTTCACTACAGATTCTTATAAAGATGCATACAGCAGAATAAATGCAATTGTTATAGAGGGAGAGCAAGAGGCGCATGATAATTATATTTCAATAGCAACTTTAATTCCAAATGAGTTAGAGGAGTTAACTAAATTGGCGAGAATGGAAATGAAGCATAAAAAAGGCTTTACTGCATGTGGAAGGAATTTAGGTGTAGTTGCTGATATGGAATTTGCTAAAAAATTCTTTTCTAAATTACATGGTAATTTTCAAATTGCTCTTGAAAAAGGAAATTTAACAACATGTCTTTTAATACAAGCTATCTTAATTGAAGCATTTGCAATTTCTGCTTACAACGTCTATATAAGAGTTGCTGATCCTTTTGCAAAAAAAATAACAGAGGGAGTGGTTAAAGATGAATATCTTCATTTAAATTATGGTCAAGAGTGGCTTAAAGAGAATCTATCAACTTGTAAAGAGGAATTAATGGAAGCTAATAAGGTTAATCTTCCGTTAATTAAAAAGATGTTAGATGAAGTAGCAGATGACGCATCAGTTTTAGCTATGGACAGAGAAGAATTAATGGAAGAATTTATGATTGCTTATCAAGATACATTGATGGAAATAGGTCTAGATAATAGAGAAATTGCAAGAATGGCTATGGCAGCTATCGTCTAATTATATTTCTAATTAATTAAGAATTTTAATAATTAATCAATCCTATTTAAGTAGTTATCTCTGTGCTATTGTTCATAACATCGTATAGAAACCATTTATAAATTTTAAATGTTTGGGTTAATAGGCCACTCAACCAGTTTTGAAGATGCAAAAAGAAAAGCTTCGATACTAGGCTTTGATCATATTGCTGATGGTGACTTGGATGTTTGGTGTACTGCTCCTCCTCAGCTTGTTGAAAATGTAGAAGTTAAGAGTGCTACTGGAATATCTATTGAAGGTTCTTATATAGATTCGTGCTTTGTTCCTGAAATGCTTTCTAGGTTTAAAACGGCTAGAAGAAAAGTACTAAATGCTATGGAACTAGCTCAGAAAAAAGGGATTAACATTACCGCTTTAGGAGGATTTACTTCTATTATTTTTGAGAATTTTAATCTTCTACAGCATAAACAAATTAGAAATACTTCATTAGAGTGGGAAAGGTTTACTACTGGCAATACTCATACCGCCTGGGTTATTTGTAAGCAACTAGAAATAAATGCGCCTCGCATTGGGATAGACCTTAAAAAAGCAACTGTTGCTGTAATTGGTGCTACAGGTGATATTGGTAGTGCTGTTTGTAGATGGCTTATCAATAAAACTGGGGTTTCAGAACTTCTTATGGTAGCAAGACAACAAGAACCACTAGCGCTGTTACAAAAAGAATTAGATGGTGGCACCGTAACAAGCTTAAATGAGGCATTGCCTCAGGCGGATATTGTTGTATGGGTAGCAAGTATGCCTAAAACTATTGAAATTGATACAGATAACTTAAAAAAACCATGTTTAATGATTGATGGCGGATACCCCAAAAATCTTGATGAGAAATTTCAGGGTGAAAATATTCATGTTTTAAAAGGAGGTATAGTAGAGTTTTTTAATGATATTGGTTGGAATATGATGGAACTTGCGGAAATGCAAAACCCTCAGCGAGAGATGTTTGCTTGCTTTGCAGAAGCTATGATTTTAGAATTTGAAAAGTGTCATACAAACTTTAGTTGGGGAAGAAATAACATTTCCCTTGAAAAGATGGAGTTTATTGGAGCAGCATCTTTAAAGCATGGTTTTTCTGCGATTGGACTTGATAAGCAGCCTAAAGTATTAACTGTTTAAATTATGGCTAAACGTTACCTCCTTGATTTTGAAAAGCCTCTTGTTGAACTTGAGAAGCAGATAGAGCAAATTAAAGAATTAGCTCGAGATTCAGAAGTAGATGTTAGTCAACAGCTTCTGCAGCTTGAAACCTTAGCTGCTAGGAGAAGAGAAGAAATATTTAAATCTCTCACCCCTGCTCAAAAGATTCAGGTAGCTAGACATCCTCAAAGACCAAGTACGTTGGATTTTGTTCAAATGTTTTGTGATGACTGGATAGAATTACATGGAGACAGAAATGGTGGCGATGATATGGCACTAATTGGGGGGATAGGTTCGATAAATAATAGACCAGTGTTGATGTTAGGGCATCAGAAAGGAAGGGACACAAAAGAAAATGTAGTAAGAAACTTTGGGATGGCAAAACCAGGAGGTTACAGAAAAGCTCTTAGATTAATGCAGCATGCAAATAGATTTTCTTTGCCAATTCTTACATTTATTGATACTCCTGGAGCTTATGCTGGTTTAAAAGCTGAAGAACAAGGTCAAGGTGAAGCAATTGCAAGAAACCTTCGAGAGATGTTTGGATTGAAAGTTCCAATTGTGGCTACTGTCATTGGAGAAGGAGGTTCTGGAGGAGCACTTGGAATAGGTGTTGCTGATAGGTTACTAATGTTTGAACACAGTGTTTACACAGTTGCCAGCCCGGAAGCATGTGCATCAATTTTGTGGAGAGATGCTGCGAAGGCACCAGAAGCTGCATCAGCACTTAAAATCACAGGTAAAGATTTACTTAAATTAGGTATAATAGATGAGGTGTTACCAGAACCTTCTGGTGGGAATAATTGGGCTCCTTTAGATGCTGGTAACACACTAAAAGAGGCTATTGAGAAACACCTTAATGCTCTACTGCAAATGCCTGAAGACGAATTAATTGAGGAAAGATACAAAAAGTTTAGGGTTTTAGGTAAATTTATCGAAGCAAATAATATTGAAGAGATTTATAGTGAAATTCCCCAAAAAACTGAATAACTTGAAACTAGCTTTTATAACGGGTGCTACGAAAGGTATTGGTAGATCTACTGCAATTACTTTTGCCAATGCTGGCTGGGATTTAATTTTACTCTCCAGGAATATGGATTTAATGGAGAAACTAAAGAGCGAATTGTTGACCACTAAATCAAAAATTAACCTAGTAAAGTGTGATTTATTTAATCCTCTAGAAATAGAGCATTGTGTTAAAAAGGCAATTGAGAAGTATGGGTGCCCTTCAGTATTGATAAATAATGCCGGTTGCGCATTTAATGGCCCTTTAGTTGAAATGGAATTAGGTCAATGGGAACAAACTATTCAAATAAACCTCACAAGTGTTTTTCAAATTTGTAGTTCAATAATTCCTCATATGAGAAAAAATGGTGGTTTAGTTATTAATGTTAGTAGTCATGCCTCTTATAATGCATTCCCCCAATGGGGAGCTTATTGTGTTTCAAAATCTGCACTGGCTATGTTTACTAAATGCTTGAGGGAGGAGGAGAGATCTAATTCAATAAGAGCGTGCACAATAACTCTTGGTTCAGTAAATACTCCTCTTTGGGACTCCGAATCAATCAATTCTGATTTTGATAGAACTTCTATGCTCTCCTCAAAAGAGGTATCAGAAACTATTCTCTACATGGCTCAAAAACCTGAATCACAATCGATCGAAGACTTGACTTTGATGCCTTCTGGTGGAGCCTTTTAAACATTCTGTTTATCTGAT
>QCGP01000021.1 GCA_003279845.1 Prochlorococcus sp. AG-388-F11 | reverse complement strand
AAAAAATTATTGCAGATATTTATAAGAAATATATAGAATCACTTTCAAAAAATAATGCCTTAGACTTTGATGACCTTATATTATTTCCAGTTTTATTATTGAGACAAAATGAGTTAGTGAGAGATCTTTGGCATAGAAAATTCAGGCATATTTTGATTGACGAATATCAAGATACTAACCAGACACAATATGAACTAATCAAACTAATTACAACTAATAAAAATTATAAAAATGAGTCAATAAATTGGGAAGATAGATCAATTTTTGTTGTTGGTGACGCGGATCAAAGCATTTATAGCTTTAGAGCAGCTGACTTTACTATCCTAATGAATTTTCGTAAAGATTTTAATAATAATTCAGAGTTATCAGAAGTGCCTATGGTCAAACTTGAAGAAAATTACCGATCTACTTCGAATATCTTGGGAGCAGCAAATGAATTAATAAAATCCAACACCGATAGAATTGATAAGGTTCTAAAAGCTACTAGAGGTGATGGTGAGAAAGTAAAAATCATTTGCTGCGATGATGCAAAAGAGGAAGCTGAGACAGTAATTAATAAGATTGAAACGCTTTCTAGTTTATCTGAAAAAAGAGCTTGGAGTAATTTCGCAATCTTGTACAGAACAAGAGCTCAATCTAGGTTATTTGAGACAGAGTTAAGTAAAAAAAAGATTCCATTTAGGCTTTTTGGTTTACGTTTTTATGACAGAAAGGAGGTAAAAGATATCATCGCTTATTTGAGAATATTGGTGAATAATGAAGATGATGGAAGTCTATACAGAGTTATAAATATTCCTAGAAGAGGTATAGGAGATAAAACAATAGATAAAATAAAAAAATATGCTGAAGATAATCGCATATCAGCTATTGATTTAATCAGAAATAAAAATCTTCTGAAAGATATCTTTCCAAAACCAAATAAAGGGGTTGATAAATTCGTGCAGCTAATGGATGAATTAAGTTTTTATGAGGATTTTGGTCCCTCCAAAACCATACAATTAATACTTGAAAAAAGCGGCTACTGGGAAGAATTAAAAAAGAGTTCTGACCACGAAGATAAAGAAAGAATCGATAATTTAAATGAATTAATTAATGCCGCTATTCAATATGAAGAAGAAAGTGAAGTTGGTACTATCGAAGATTATTTAGCGTCTACCGCATTAGCAACGGATACCCAAACAAAAGATAAAAAGGATAAAACAAATTCCGTTAGTCTTTTGACGTTGCATAACAGTAAAGGACTTGAATTTAAAAATGTTTTTATCACTGGACTCGAAGATGGTCTTTTCCCTAGTAGTAACTCATCCAATACGCCTAGTGAGATTGAAGAAGAAAGAAGATTATGCTATGTAGGATTAACAAGAGGCAAGGATAGGGTTTTTTTAACCCATGCTAGAGATAGAACCAGCTGGGGAGATGATCAAAGTAGATATAGATATCCATCTATGTTTTTAGACGAAATACCCTCTAAATATTCAGAAAAAGTAGAACCTAGAAGAAGTGGTTTAGCTAGAGCCAAGCATGGACCAGAACGTCTTACTAGAACAGACAGAATTGAATCTATTAATCCCATTCAATCCTCATACAATGCCATTAGGAAAACATATGCAGGCCCAAGTAAAGGAGAAAAATGGTCAGTTGGAGATAAGGTTCACCATGCCCAATTTGGTATTGGAGTGATAGAAAGAATTAATGGAGCAGGTGCAAAAATAACATTAATAGTAAAATTTGCAAATCTTGTAGGAAAAAGTAAAGTACTTGATCCTTGGTTAGCTCCAATTAAGCCATTTGGAAAATAAATCACAAAATTTTAATCACTATAATGATTTCTTGTATAAGGAATTATTAAATCTTCCGTTTGACTTAAACATTATTATAAAAAAATTTCTTGAGTTGAATCAAAAATCTAGAATAGCCATTGTTGGTGGTTATCCCAGAGATTTAATAATCCAAAAAATACATAAAGAAAAAAAATTACATCCTTATGACTTAGATTTTGTTATTGAAGGATCTGCCTTGTCGTTAGCAAGATTCATAAAACGAAATATACAAAATGTAGAACTATGTTTGATTAAAGAATTTGAGTTATACAATACTGTAGAAATGAATATTAACAATATTAAAGTTGATATCGCTTCAGCCAGAGAAGAAATGTACTCTTCTCCAGGCACTAATCCAAAAGTTAAAAAATCAACAATTGAAAATGATTTAAAAAGGAGAGACTTCAGCATAAATTCAATTGCTTTTGATTTTTCCAAAAACGAATTAATTGACTTATATGGAGGAATAAACCATATAAAGAAAAAAGAACTTCACTTACTGCATGGAAATAGTATCTGCGATGATCCTAGTCGGCTTTTAAGATGCGCAAAATATTCTTCAAGACTTGGTTTTGATATCTCTTATGATTCACTAAATCAGGCGCAGCAAATAATTGCATATTGGCCATGGAAAACTTTAAATGATAAATATGTCGAAAAGCTTATACCTGGAATAAGTATCAGGCTGAGAATGGAATTGTTTGAAATAATAAATAACGATAACTTAGGCGCAGTATTATCAATTCTTAATGACTGGAAAGTCACCAAATTATTAGACGAAAGTATTAAAGTTGATACAAAATTTCTAAGGGGTTTATCTTGGATCAAAAGACTAAAGGGCAAATTAATACTCTATTTAATAAAAGATTCAAAATCACTTGAAATTATTTGTAAAAGATTTTTCATTAATACAAAAGAAAGAAAAATATTAATTGATTTTTTAAATTTAAGAAAAAATTTAAATACTAGTTCAAAGGAATTCCAAGATTTTTCTCCATTAAATTGGACTAAATTCATTGAAGAACAAAATTTTGATATTGAAACAATAAAGTTAATAATTTCTGAAGGAGGAATTTTTTGGAAATCATTTTTCAGATGGTTATATGTTTATAGATTCATAAAATCCCCAAAAGATGGAGAAACATTAAAAAAAGAAGGATGGGAGCCAGGGAAGGAGATGGGAAAGGAAATCAAAAGATTAAGATATTTAGAAATTGATAAATTGAATAGAAATTAATTACATTTTTACCACTTCTCCAACCTTGTACCATTTATCTTTTAAATTATTTTCATATTTACGATTGCAACTAATCAACAAGGGGCCGCATGTTTGAGGATCTAATAGTAATGATATTCTCTCGTTAAAAGTCTCTTTATCTAATAAATTTTCGTTTAAAAAATTAATTATTCTTTTTTGACGATTTCCTTTATAAATTTTGTCAAAAATTTCTTTATTAGATTCAAAAAAAGTACTTTTAATATCTTTTCTTATTAAATTAAATACTCCAGGATAAGCTTTAAATGCAAATAAATCTAATAGAACTTTTACAGGCTCTAGATTATTTCTTTTCCTATATAAATTAGATGATTCAACCATCTCTTTAAGATGTCCAATAAATCCATATCCAGTAATATCAGTAGCAGCATTGACTAATGACTCTCCAAATTGATCTTGAAAAAAATTAATTTCATCAATCAAATATTGCTGACTCTTCACTAGATTATTAATTATTTCAGAAGAACCACTTAGCATATTAATATTTTGCATTTGACCGGCAAAGTGAATCCCAACTCCGAGAGGTCTAGACATCATAAGAATGTCTCCATCATTCATTCCAGATTTAAGCCAAGGTTTTGCTCCATTTTTTAATATGCCTTGGACAGTTAAAGAAATATCTATTCCTAATGAATAAGGTTTATTTACTAAACTTCTTGCCTCAAAAGTATGACCTCCTAGTAATTCGCCTCCATGATCCTCAACTGTTGATTTAATCCCTTGAAGGGATTGAGAAAAGAGGTAACTCTGAAAATCTCTTTCAACTTTTGGTAATGATATTAAAGCCTGCGCGGATGAAAGTTTTGCTCCGCATGCCCATAAATCTGAGCAAGCATGCAAAGTAGTAATTTTTGCATTAAGCCAAGGATCACTTACCAAAGCAGGAAATCCATCTACACTTTGCAAGATAATATCTTTACCATTTTGATAAATCTCAACTGAATCTTCAGGGGATGAAGCAAAAGAATCTAAATTAGAATTTATTAATGATTTATTTAAAACAATCTGAGGAATTTTAGCTGCACATCCCCTGCAATCATTCAATGGAATATTTTTTCCACTATCTTTCATAATTAGCCTTTGTAATCTGAACTTGTTAATAAAATTCAAATCAATTTCATGCTTTAAAATCCAAAAAAGAAAAGAAGGGCCAAGAACAAAATTGCGATAAATAGCAAAAGCCTTAAGATGATGGCTTGGAAATACATTAACTATTTGCAATCCGATTCTTTGAGGAAACCACTTTTTTAATGATCCCCCTTCACTATCCTTTTTTAGATTTTGGACTAATGTATTGACAGCTTTTACTGCAAAAACTCCTGATGCTGGTCTTTTTGCTGAATCTATAACTGCGCAATCACCAGTAGCAAAGATTCCCGAGAAGTTTTTCAATTGTAAATTCTGCTTTGTGACTATTCTGCCATGAGGATCCGAATCTAATAATTTTTTTTGTACCCATAAAGGGGATGCATTCCCAGTACATAAAAGAATCTTGCCATAATCAAAATCAAGGTTTTCAACTAAATCAATATTAAAATTCCGCAAACTTTTTAGAATTTTATTATTAATTTTTCTTGAATCACATAATAGTTTTAAAGGTCTATCTCTCCATCTTTTTCTCAAAGCATATGATACTTCAATTGCAGCAAGGCCACTTCCAACAATTACAAATGGAAGTTCATTAAATAAATTAAAAATGTCCTCTTTTTTTATTAATTCATAAGCACTTAAAAAAGGTTTAATTGAAAAAGCATTTCGATTTTTAACTTGTGATTCAAATTCTTTTGGAATTATTGTTTGACTTCCATAATTAAGTACCAACCTCGAATAATTTACTGAAGGTCTATTACTTAAAACAATTTTTTTTAAATTGAAATCAATATCCTTTACTTCTTCTTCTATGAAAGATACTTTTGCATTTTTTGCTAAGGATTTTATATCAATTAAACTCTCCTCTAAAGTGATTGCTTTTGAAATCACTGATGGGAATAGCGCCGAATAAACCAAATGAGAATCTCTAGATATAATTGAAACAGGAATTTCTGGCATTAATTTCGGAAACATTAACCATTTCTTCAATAAAAGAACATTTGTGTGTCCTCCTCCAATTAGTACCAGATGATTAAAAGTCATTTACATCATCATGAATAAAGAACATTTATTACCAATTGAAAAATCAAGATTAGGAATAATTGGTGGGAGTGGATTTTATTCAATGGATCAAATGGAATTCTTAAAAGAAATTGAAATCAATACTCCCTATGGTAAACCTTCTGATTCAATAAGAGTATATAATCTTGGAAATCTAGAGATAGCATTCATACCTAGACATGGCAGAACACATAGACTAAATCCTACTGAAATCCCCTACAAAGCTAATATTTGGGCTCTAAGGTCAATAGGAGTAAGATGGATTATTGCTCCATCAGCAGTTGGTTCATTACAAGAACAAATAAGGCCACTTGATATAGTGGTGCCAGATCAATTTATAGACCGGACAAAAAATAGACCAGCAACATTCTTTAACGAGGGGGCTGTAGCACACGTATCTATGGGAGATCCCTTCTGCACAAATTTATCACGTATATTAAGTGAAATCGGAGAAAAAAATATTCCTGGTGGTAGACAATTGCATAGAGGTGGTACCTATCTAGCAATGGAAGGACCTGCTTTCTCAACTAGAGCAGAATCTAATTTATATAGAAGTTGGGGATGTTCAATAATAGGAATGACTAACCATACAGAAGCAAGATTAGCTAAAGAGGCTGAGATGGCTTACTCCTCATTGTCTATGGTTACTGATTATGATTGCTGGCATCAAACGCATCAAGAAGTTTCTGTAGAGATGGTTTTAGATAATCTTAGATCGAATACTGAAGTAGCTAATAAAATAATCTTCGAAGTAGCTAAATTAATTGAAAAAGAAAGGCCAAAAAGTAATTCTCATTTTTCATTAAAAGATGGATTGATAACCCAAAAAGAAAATATCCCTAGTTTCACAAAAGAGAAACTAAAGATATTTACTGATTCTTATTAGACTAGTTAGATTTAAGTGATTATCAGGCGAAGGTAATGATTTTGTTAGCCTCCAGCTCCAACTCCTTGGTACGAGCCATAGAAGAATATTCCTAAAACGAAGATAACTGCGATTCCACCTGCTGTAGCAACAAGCCATAGAGGAAGAGTTCCTTCAGTCCATCTTCTTTCCCATGCAACTGCTGGTCTACCGTCGGGAAGTCTATCTGGAATTCTTCCATCAGGTCCTTTTAATTTACTCATAGTTTTAATTTAATTGAAAAAGTAACTGGAAAATAAAATTCCCAATACAAAAACTGATAATAAGCCTAAATAAAGGCTTGTACGATTAAGTTCAACTGGAACTTTGTTAGGATTTTCGTTTACTTGCATGATTGTTAAATTATCGGGCTACGAATTGCATTGCAGCAATAGAACCCAAAAAGAATACTGATGGGATAGCTAAAGCGTGAACTGCTAGCCAACGAACAGTAAATATAGGATAAACGCGGACTTCCGCAGCCTGCATTGGAGCTTGAGAATTAGACATAGTTATTTTGTTCTTAAATCAAGTTGAGACTTAGCATCAAATCTTTGTGTTACAACAGGAGCTTTTGCTTCAGATGCCTGAAAATAACTATCCGGACGAGGTGTACCGAAAGCGTCGTAAGCCAGACCTGTGTATACGAATAAGAAGCCTGCTATAAAAATAGCTGGTAATGTTACTGCATGAATAATCCAGTACCTAATACTGGTGATTATTTCAAAGAATGGGCGTTCACCCGTTGAACCTGCGGCCATAATCACAAATGTTTACCATACGATCTTACAGTGTAAAATCATAAGTTCGCGAAGAAATTAACAGCTTGGTTACAGACAGTTGTTAAATTCATCCAAAATTAAGAATTTTTTTATTATTTTCTTAAGTTATTACAGATTTAGCCATTCCATTTAAGAATGTAACCACGCTCACCAAGTATGAATCCTTTCTGATTATCTAAAGATTCCTTATCAAGAAAAACTATTTTTATGTAGTTAGTGGGCAATGAAGAAGCAAGAGGATCTGAATTCCAAGTTTCACCTTGATCTTTACTTACTATTAAAGTGCCATTACCGCCGCCGGCCCATATATCACCATTTGGATCCCATCCCATGTCTAAGTAATTGTAACCATTAAGAATTGGTATTATGGGCTTTGACCAACTTTCTAGATTATCAGAATCTTCATTAAATCTAATTTCCGCACCTCTTGAAAGCATCCATAAACTTCCTTTTGGATTGAAACCAATGCTTTGCACTCTCTTACTACTTGCTCTTTGGTGAGCAATCCAAGTATTGCTATCGCTATCAAGAGTAGAGAAGAAATTTCCAAGACTGCTTACGCTCACATAATCGCCGCTAGATGTCCTTCTTAAATCTCTTATACCTCCCTGTTCCGAAGGGTCTGATACTTTTGCCTCCCATGTTTCACCACTATTGGAAGTTTCATAAATAGCTGCAGAGGTTGTCGCCAATTGAGCAACTCCTTCATCAATAGTAGTAACTAAAAAAGGCTGGCCTGGTAACTTCCCAAGTGAAAGCCTAGTCCAATTTTTACCTTCATCAACAGTATGCATAACGAGAGAGGGTTGTCCTATTAACCATCCTTCAGAACCCCTGAAGTCAATATCGAGAAGGCGAAAGTTCTCTTCAGCAGAAATATCTAATGATCTTTTTTCCCATGTTTCACCACCATCAGTTGATTCCATAATCAATCTGTTTGAGCCTACTAAAAACCCATGATTATCATCTATGAAATCAACATCTAAAGCATTAGACTGATCTTCAAACTGAATTGTTTTCCAAGGGCTGCTTTCATTCATCTTGACACCTGTGGATGAACAACTGCTTAAAACAAAACAAAGAACTAAAGATAAAAGAAGATTAGGAATACTAGTAAAAAATTTTTTCATTTAATTATATTAATGCAAAGAGTACAAAGAAAGGAACATAGCAGCAGCAAAAGCTAACCCTCCAAAAATCAATATATTTTTTTGTCCAGGAGGTAAACTATTAAATCCAAATCCATAAACTAAATTCTCTTCAAATCCACTGGGTTTTGCTCTGGATCCTATATCCTTGTAAAAATTTTTACCGGCTCTACAAACAGGGCAAGCAAAAGTATTCCCATCCAACTCTGAAAAAGGGGTATTTTTAGGTATATTTAATTTTTTATTTCCTTCAGACGGATCATAAATGTATCCACAACTTCTACATTCAAATCTATTTTGTTCTAGATTAATAGAAGGTTTCTCAACATTTACTGCTGAGGGTTTTTCAGAAAGATTTTCTTTCTCAAGTTTTTCAACTATTTTGTTTTCCTCAGAGGCTGGTTGAATGTTTTCACTCACGGTTTATTATTGTTCTTTAAGGACTTTAAAAGATTTTGCTTAATTAAGCGAATTTTATCCAAAATTAATTTTTTAAGATGTTTGTTTTAAATGGCTATGAATATTTCTTAGGTTTTCTTTTAATAGCTGCTGCTGTTCCAATACTAGCTTTAGTTACTAATCTCATAGTTGCCCCTAAAGGCAGAACTGGAGAAAGGAAATTAACTTACGAATCAGGCATGGAACCAATTGGAGGTGCTTGGATTCAATTTAATATTCGTTATTACATGTTCGCGTTAGTTTTCGTTATATTTGATGTTGAGACAGTATTCTTATATCCTTGGGCTGTCGCATTCAATAGGTTAGGCTTACTTGCATTTATAGAAGCTTTAATATTTATAGCAATACTAGTTATTGCTTTAGCCTATGCTTGGAGAAAAGGAGCTTTAGAATGGAGTTAAAAAATTGAACCAACCATTATCCCCCAAAGCAGTTAGAGAGATTAGAGAAGGCACTTGCAACCCACTTGGAGCCCCTCAAGTAACTACTGATCTCAGTGAAAATATAATATTGACTAGTTTGGATGATCTTCATAACTGGGCTAGATTAAGCAGTCTATGGCCACTTCTTTACGGAACAGCTTGCTGTTTTATCGAGTTTGCAGCATTAATAGGTTCAAGATTTGATTTTGACAGATTTGGCTTAGTCCCAAGAAGTTCACCTAGACAAGCAGATTTGTTAATTGTAGCTGGCACAGTAACCATGAAGATGGCTCCTGCCCTAGTAAGACTTTATGAACAAATGCCTGAACCAAAATATGTTATCGCCATGGGTGCTTGCACAATCACAGGAGGAATGTTTAGCGCAGATTCTACAACTGCTGTAAGAGGCGTTGATAAATTAATACCAGTTGATTTGTACCTTCCAGGATGTCCACCAAGACCAGAAGCAATTTTTGATGCTGTAATTAAATTAAGAAAAAAAGTTGGTAATGAATCAATTTTAGAGCGCACAAAAACAGAACAAACTCACAGATACATAACATCTGATCACAAAATGAATCTTGTTTTCTCAAAAAATACAGGCGAATATCTAAACAAAACTTCAGCTAACGTCATTCCCTCCTCAAAAAAAGAAAAAATAACTGAATTACCTAAAAATACCGAAATTATTAATACTGAAGAAGATTAATGGAAAAAGACGATTTAGCTAAATCCTCAGATACCTCAATAGAAAAAGAAGGGTTTATAAGCCAATCTTTGTCTAAAGATGGAATTCCAAA
>QCGP01000020.1 GCA_003279845.1 Prochlorococcus sp. AG-388-F11 | reverse complement strand
AATAAAAAATGTTTTAGGTGATAGTCCGCATTTTCTTAACTGAAGGTTAAGTTTTTCGTTAACTTCAATTTCATTAGCCAAAAAAAGTGATTTATAGGATATTATTCCTATCTTTTCGCCTTTTTCAATTTTCCAATCATATAAATAAGGATCTGCATAAAAAGTAATATTCAAAAACTCATCAGGAATTAATGTTTCATCTACCTGTATATAATTTAAACAATTAAGAAATTTCCTATAATTATCCAGTCCTCCAGATCTTAGTAATCTAGAAATATTTAATGCAATATTATTATCTATACTACTAATTTCACATAAGGAAACTTCCTGATCAATAGTACCTGATAGGATAACTAACTTCCTTTTTTTATTAACTTCTTGCCAATTTAAAAGTTGTTCAATTCCATAGTTCCATGTACCTTTATCTCCGAATATTCTTAGTACGACAACTTTTGCATAATTAATTGTTTTTAATAAATAATTATCTATTTGAGCTGATGAATTTAAATTAGAAATTTCTAAAGCTCTTATATTATTTTTTAATGAAGCAAATTCATTTTCTAACAATAAGTTTGAGATAAGATTTAAATCAGTTTTGACACTTGTTATAAAAATAAAATCTGCTGCTGGTTGCTCAATTAAATCATCCTTATTCTTTTCATTTCCTGCTATATTTAATATCCTGTGCATTTTTATATATAAATAAGGTTTAGAATACGTAGGTAGGATAAAACAAGTTTACCTTAATTAATTAAATTGAATATGCATGAATTTCTTCCATACGCCTGGTTCGAAGGTAAATGTATTCCATTTAAAGAAGCAAAAATATCGATAGCTACTCATGCACTACATTATGGTACAGCTGCATTTGGAGGAATGAGAGCGATACCTAACCCTTCGAATAAAGAAGAATTCCTTTTGTTTAGAACTGATAAACACATAAAAAGATTATCTCAAAGTGCAAAATTACTATTAACTGATATTTCTGAAGAATATATTTTTAAAGCCTTAGAAGAAGTTATAAAAAGAAACAAGCCAAAAAACCCTATTTATATAAGACCTTTTGTATATACAAGCGATTTAGGTATAGCTCCCAGGTTACACAATATTGAAACAGATTTCTTTATTTATTGTATTGAACTAGGAGATTATCTTTCCCCAGATGGTGTTTCTTGTAGAATGAGTAGTTGGACTAGGCAAGAAGATAGATCTCTTCCATTGCGAGGAAAAATAAGTGGAGCTTATATTACTAGTTCATTAGCTAAAACAGAGGCTAGTTTGTCGGGGTTTGATGAGGCCTTGCTTTTAAATTCAAGTGGTAAGGTAAGTGAAGCTAGTGGTATGAATTTATTTATTGTAAGAAATGGAGACTTAATAACTCCTGGTGTTGATCAAGATATCCTAGAGGGGATTACTAGAGCTAGCGTAATTGAATTAGCAAAATTATTTGGAATTAATGTAATTGAAAGGCCTGTTGATAAAACAGAATTATTAATAGCAGATGAAGTTTTTCTAACTGGTACAGCAGCAAAAATTACACCAGTTAAAAAAATTGAATCAACTGAATTAAATGTTGAAAGACCAATAATGAATAAATTAAAAAATAAGCTTATAGAAATAACAGAAGGTCGTTCTCAAGACTATGATAATTGGGTAACAAGAATTTCAATATAAAAATCGATTTTTACAATAAATGGAATCTTTCAGAACCTATCTAAATAGAGAAGAAAAGCCATTAATTATTTTTGACGGAGGTACCGGAACATCATTTCAGAACTTAAATCTTACTGCAGAAGACTTTGGAGGAAAGGAATTAGAAGGTTGTAATGAAAACCTTGTTTTATCATCACCTAAAGTAGTTGAAAAGGTTCATAATTCATTCTTAGAAGCAGGTTGTCATGTTATAGAAACTAATACTTTTGGAGCCTCATCCATAGTACTCGAAGAATATGATATTGCGGATAAGGCATATGACATAAATAAAAATGCTGCATTAATAGCAAAAAACGCTGCAGCCAAATATGCATCAGTTGATAAACCAAGGTTTGTTGCTGGTTCAATTGGACCAACCACTAAATTACCCACATTAGGACATATTGATTTTGATGAATTAAAGCAATCATATAAAGAACAAATATATGGTCTTATAGATGGAGGAGTTGATCTTCTTTTAATTGAAACTTGTCAGGATGTATTGCAAATTAAATCTGCCTTATTAGCATCAAAAGAAGTACTTGATAGTAAAAATATAGATATACCCATAATGGTATCTATAACAATGGAAACAACAGGTACTATGCTTGTTGGATCTGATATAGCATCTGCATTAACAATATTAGAGCCATTTAATATAGATATCCTTGGACTTAATTGTGCAACTGGTCCAGAACAAATGAAGGAACATATTAAATATTTGTCTGATAATTCACCTTTCGCTATAAGTTGTATTCCCAATGCAGGTCTACCTGAAAATATTGGAGGTGTAGCTCACTACAGATTAAAGCCAATAGAATTAAAAATGCAGTTAATGAATTTTATATATGACTTTAATGTTCAATTAATAGGTGGATGTTGTGGGACTACACCTGATCATATTAAATATCTATCTTCAATAATTGATGAAATTATTGTTAATGAAAGGATTAACAAAAATGGTAAGAACAATTCAAGTGGATATATTCCTTCTGCATCATCAATATATAATTCTGTTCCATACAAACAAGATAATTCAATTTTGATTGTAGGAGAAAGATTAAATGCAAGTGGATCTAAAAAGGTAAGGGAGTTGCTAAATAACGACGATTGGGATGGCCTAGTTTCAATTGCAAAGCAACAACAAAAAGAAAATGCACACGTTCTTGATGTAAATGTTGATTATGTGGGGAGAGACGGTGTGAAAGATATGAAAGAAATAACTTCAAGACTAGTTACCAACATAAATTTACCATTAATGATTGATTCTACAGATGCTGACAAAATGGAAAGTGGATTAAAGACAGCTGGTGGTAAATGTATTATAAATTCAACTAATTACGAAGACGGTGATGAAAGATTTGATCAAGTTCTAAATTTAGCCTTGGGTTATGGTTCAGGACTTGTTGTCGGAACTATTGATGAAGATGGAATGGCAAGGTGTGCAGATAAAAAATATAACATTGTTAAACGTGCAATTAATAAAACAAGAGAATGTGGTTTATCAGATTATGAGCTCTTTTTTGATCCATTAGCACTGCCAATATCTACTGGTATAGAAGAAGATAGATTAAATGCAAAAGAAACAATTATTGCTATATCAAAAATTCGTGAAAATTTCCCAGAAATTCATATTATATTGGGTATATCGAATATAAGTTTTGGTCTATCACCATTATCTAGAATTAATTTAAATTCAATATTCTTAGATGAATGCATTAAAGCAGGATTGGATTCCGCTATTATCGCACCAAATAAAATTTTACCATTATCAAAAATTTCCGAAGAAACTAAAAAGCTTTGCTTAGATTTGATATATGACAATAGAGAATTTGAAGATGATATTTGTACTTATGATCCATTAGTAGAGCTCACAAAGGCTTTTCAAGATTTATCTATTACGGATTTCAAAAGAGCATCTTCAGAAAATAAAAACTTAACTATGGAAGAAAGTTTAAAAAATCATATTATTGATGGAGAAAAAATAGGTTTAGAAGATCAATTAAATAAAGCGTTGAAAAAATATAAACCTCTTGAAATAATTAATACCTTTTTACTAGATGGGATGAAAGTTGTAGGAGATTTATTTGGCTCAGGTCAAATGCAATTGCCATTCGTACTCCAATCCGCTGAAACAATGAAATTTGCTGTTTCAATTTTAGAACCATATATGGAAACTGTAGATGAAAACATATCAAATGGAAAACTCTTAATTGCAACAGTCAAAGGTGATGTTCATGATATTGGAAAAAATTTGGTTGACATAATACTTACAAATAACGGTTATGACGTAATAAATCTTGGAATAAAGCAGGATGTTTCAGCAATTATAGAAGCACAAAAGAAGCACAATGCAGATTGCATCGCAATGAGCGGATTACTTGTTAAATCAACTGCATTTATGAAAGATAATTTAGAGGCTTTTAACAATGAAGATATTAGTGTACCAGTGATATTAGGAGGTGCAGCGTTAACGCCAAAATTTGTAAATGAGGACTGCAGCAAAATATATAAAGGGAAAATATTGTACGGAAAAGATGCGTTTACTGATCTTAAATTCATGAATGAATATATGGATAATAAAAAAAAGGGCAATTGGTCAAATACAGAGGGATTTATTAATAATGAGGGTATAAATATTAATTTAGCCTCATCAAAAACTAACTCTGAAGCGGTTAATAAATCAATATCCATAGGTCCTGAGACTTCCAAATTAAATTTAAATGAAAATTTCATAAGATCAAAATTTGTAAATGAAGAAGAACCAATTCAAGCTCCTTTTTTGGGGACGAAAGTCTTATATGACGTTGATATTGATTTAAATAAGTTAACTTTTTATTTAGATACAAAAGCTCTATTTAGCGGACAATGGCAAATAAAAAAAGGGAAAAACCAAAGCGTAGATGAATACAACAAATATCTGGATTCATTTGCTAAACCATTGTTAGACAAATGGTTAGAGACAATTGTAGATAAAAAACTTATTTCACCCAAAGCAGTTTACGGATATTTCAGATGTGGTAGAAAAGATAATAGTATTTTTCTATTTGATGATAAATCATTAAAAAAAATTTCCCAATTCAATTTTCCAAGGCAAAAATCTGGGAATAATCTTTGCATAGCAGATTTCTTTTGTGATTTAAAGAATGATAAACCAAAAGATATATTTCCTATGCAGGCAGTAACAATGGGTGATATTGCTAGTGAATATTCTCAAAAATTATTTAAAGAAGATAGATATAGCGAATATTTATTATTCCATGGACTTACAGTACAATTAGCAGAAGCTCTAGCTGAGTATGTCCATGCATTAATTCGTATTGAATGTGGTTTTGGGACTGAGGAACCGGGCAAAAATAGAGAAATACTTGCTCAAAAATATAGAGGAGCTAGATATTCCTTTGGATATCCTGCATGTCCAAAAGTATCTGATTCAAACATACAATTATCATTGTTAGATGCAAAAAGAATTAACTTGACCATGGATGAATCTGAACAACTTCATCCAGAACAAAGTACTACAGCTATCATTTCATTACACTCAAAAGCTAAATATTTCAGCGCCTAAGCTAAATCATTAATTGTTTTCTAGATATTCAATAATTTCTTCCTTAAGTTCTTTCATCATTTCATTATCACCCAGATCAAGTCCCTCACCCGCTGCGTCCTGTGTTAATTCAAGATAGTATAAAGCACCATCACTAGATAAGAATTCTAATGCGGACGTTTCATCACTATCTTTAAAAGCATCATAAAGAGCTTTAAATGCTATGTTTTCAGTAAAGTCCCAATCCATAATGAAAAAAACCTTATTAGAATTATTACCTCCTTACCCCCCATACTCGTCAACCTTTTTTTATGAAATGTTGGTGTTTTATTATTATTAAAAAAATCTATGACCATTAATAATCAAGTTCAATTAAATGTTTTGGGAGAAAAAATTGAGGTTTGTAGTTGTTCACCTATTACAGGCTGGTTCAGAGATGGTTATTGCAACTATGACAAAGATGATGGAGGGAATCATTCTATATGTTGTGTAATGGATGATAATTTCCTGAAATATAGTAAATCACAAGGTAATGATTTAATTACTCCAATGCCTATTTATTCATTCCCAGGATTAAAGAATGGTGATCATTGGTGTATATGTCTTGATAGGTGGAAGCAAGCATTATTAGACGGCCTTGCACCAAAAGTCATCTTAGAATCAACAAATATTGTAGTTTTAGAGTCAGTAACTCTAGAAAAATTGAAAGAATATCAATTTAATAAAAAATAATTACAAATTTATTATTTTTTTTAGAATGATTATGTTAAATTTTTTTAAATGAGTTTAGAAATATATTGGAAAAAAGCACTAGAGCAAACTCGATTATCAATTGATGATGAATCATTATACCCTCTCAAAACTGATATTATTACAAGCGATTTATATGAAAAAGAAGACTTCATAATAAGGAAACTCGATACTTCTAAATTTAATAAAAAAAAAATTTATGGTCCTAAGCAGAATCCATTTTGTCCATGGGAAAAGATACTAGAAATTGATAAAATTGGTGATAATCATCAATTAATATTAAACAAGTACCCTGTACAAAAAGGACATATTTTACTGATTACAAATAACTGGAAACCTCAAAATGGATGGTTAGATATTAATGATTGGAGAGCGATCCAACAAGTTAATAAAGATACTACTGGATTATGGTTTTTCAATAGTTCTCCAATTGCGGGAGCAAGTCAACCACATAGGCATTTTCAACTTCTGCGTAGATCTAGAGATGAGATATCATGCCCAAGAGAAAAGTGGTTTTTAGAGATGAATTTATATCAAGATATAAATAGTAAGCTTAAAAAAAATATTATTGTATCCAAATTTAATTTTTTAGAAAATTCATCATTACTTTTTGAATTTTATTTAAAATTATGCAAGAAATTAGGACTTGGAGACCCTATTACTGATAAGAAACCGAGACATCCATACAATATTTTAATAACTAATAGATGGATCGCAATTATAAAGAGAAAAAATGATCATGTTCATGGTTTCAGTATTAACGGTTTAGGGTTTGCAGGATATCTATTAGTAACTGAAAAATCGAATATTGATTATTTAAAGAAATTTGGCCCTGAAAAACTTCTAGAAAATTTTGTTTGAATGCTAGTTAGTTACTTCAACTTCATTATCCCTGCTTATTTGGCTTTCTAAAACTTCTATAGAAGCTTTAACGGAGGCTATTTTACGTTCAAGTGAATCTTTAATATAATTGAGCATTTCTAATTTCTTATTTTGATAAAAACTCTTTTTTTCTTTAGTTGACTTGAAATAACAATTTAGCATTTTATGTTTATTATAAAAAGAAACTTATTTGACTTGTGACATGAAAATAAGTTGGTTTTAATTTAAAAACAATTTTCCATCTGGACTTTCATTTATTTTTGAATAAAATTAAATAAATTGTTTACTATTTAAGAAAAATATTATTGAATATTCCTGAAAATTTAAATACAAAAAGAATTTCAATTGATTTACCTGAGGAACTAATTTCCAAGTTTGATCAATTACGAAAAGAGTGGGGATTTAGAGCAAGAGGTCCTGTAATTGAAAAGATACTTAAAGAACTTCTTCAAGAAGATGATTTAATACCTAAGAATCAACAGCAAGAAATAGACTTTAACGAGGAAAAAAATAATAATGAAAATTTAAATATTGATGAAAATACTGCATTGGTTTTAATAAAATCAGATATTAAAAAACAAGTAAATGAGTTATCTTTAAAAAAAAGAGTTTCAAATAACGATCAATATAAAGAAAAAGCTAGCTTAAACATAAGCCTTCCCAATTTTGTTGAAAAAAAAGTAAAGAATCTAAGAAGAAGTATTAATAGTGAAAAATTAAAGGAGAATATAAATGATATTCAAATTAATACAATTGAAGAAACTGAATTAGTAAAATGTCGCATAGCGTTAATTAGTCATTGGAAAAGCTTATACGGAACAGTTCCTAACGATCATATAGTAGAAGCTTCGATGGATTGGTTTGGAAGGGATATTTGGCCAAATCTTGATGGGACAGAAAATCTACCGTTTACGTGGAGTGCAGCTAATAAATTAATGTCTGAATTATGCCCATTTTGGGTAAAGAAAAATCCATCTCTAGAAATTGTTTTATTAATGATTGGCGTTTTGGAAGACCCTTTTGCTACATCAGATTTAATAAATAGGATTCCAACACTAATGAGGAGATTTGTAAGTAGATTTAAACGAAATAACAGATCAAATTCATTTGAAACTTTGGACTCAACAATGACAGTACATGGAGCACTTAAATTATTGAATTTATCAACATCCGCAGGATCAGCTCATACATTACGAAAAATAAGGGAGGCCTATAAATCAATAGCATTAGAGACGCATCCAGATGCTGGAGGATCAACAGATCAAATGAGAAAATTAAATGAAGCGTATCAGTTACTAAAAAATCTATATAGATATTAGTATACTCATTCTTATATAAGACTAATTATTAGTCTATTTAATAGTCTAATATAAGATTACTGCGAACTGAGAATTGCTAATTTTCATAAAATATTTATTAGTCAAAAATTAATGGATACAAAAATTTCAAAAAAATGGAAATTAAAATAAAATCTAATTTGAAAAATGTAAATAATTTGTTTGTATAGAATTTCTAATATGAGACTTATATTTAGTCTATTAATTAGTCTCATATTAGAAAAATAAGATATAGTAAGTTAATTTAAATTAACCTTATACAAATATGTTATTACCAAAAAAATCAATAATTGATTAATAATTAAAAAATCATGTCCCTTCAATGTCCAAGAATATAATGATGCCTAAAAAGCATTGCTATAAATAGCTTTTATTTCTAATAGTACTGTCTTTAAGACAGTACTACTTAGATTGAAGCTTTTGAACAGCAGTTTGCCTTTCAATGCTAGGAACGTCACTTAATCCATTTACGTCAAACCAAGGGGCACTAGCCCAATCAAAGCCTTTGCCAAAAGTGTTATCAGGTGCAGTTATATACCAATGACATGATGAATCAGGAACATCGACAGAACATTTTGACCAATCATCTGACCACTGGGGAACTTGCACCCATAGTACTGAAGATAGTAATAAAGATATTAAATTGATCATGAGTTCTATAATACAACATTAATTAGTTTTGTAAGATTATTACTTATCTTATTTAAGAATTATAACTAGACTTATTTCTAGTCTTATATGAGAATAGCAATCCAATTAATTCCTCAATTTAGTATTAAAACAATTTTCAACCTTAGTAATTATATTTGAATGTATTGATGTAATGTCTGAGTCAAGTAAAGTTTTATCTTTATCTCTATAAGACAATCTAAATGTATAACTTATATGATCATTTCCAAGTTTAGTATCTTCAAAAACATCAATTAAATAAACATCCTCGAGAAGATTTTTTCCTGTTTTTCTAATCTGTGATGTTATTTCGCTTATTAAGAATTTTTTACTAAAAACAAAATTTATATCCCTTTCCATTTTCGGAACAATAGGATATTGCTTAAATATTGGAATCCATTTATTTTTTCTTGTACTAGCACCCAAGAGGTTAGTAACATTTATGCAAAATAAATAAACTTGTTTTAATGACTTCTTTTCTAATATTAATTTGGGATGAATTTCACCAAAATAACCTGCATCTTTCCCTTCTATAATTAATTTAGATGTTCTTCCTGGATGAAGATAATCAATTGAATCAGTAGGCTTATCATCAATTTTTATATTCAAACATGATAAAGCTTCCTTTAACTTTCCTCTGGCCTGATAATAATTAAGATCATTATCCTTACCCGAATTTACCCATTTCCCAAATCTTTTATTACCAAAAATTGCGCCATTAAGTACTTCTTCTTGAATAATCTCCGGATTCTTATGAAATATATTTCCAATTTCAAATATAAAACAACTTGTTTGTCCAGCTTTTATATTACGATTAACAATCTCCAAATGTCCTTTCCAGATATTATCTCTGAGGCAGCTAGTTTCTAATAACAAAGGATTAGATATCTTTATAAGTGTTTCTTTATCTTCTGGAACAAGAGAGTAACTAAGTACCTCATTAAAACCATTTTCTATAAATCCATTTTTTAATTTTCTCAATGCCAATTGCTCTGATGACAATTTTCCAGGCTTAATTGGATTGGGAAGGTTTAAGTCGAATCTGTCATAGCCTATTAATCTCCCAATTTCTTCAATTAAATCTATTTCTCTTGTCAAATCTTGTGATCTATTAGGAATTACTACTACATCCCAGCCATATTCTTTATTAATTAAGGTACAACCTATGAGTGTTAATTTATCAACTATTTCTATATCAGATAAATTTCTTTTTTCAAAATGATCATTAATGATTAATGGACCAAGAATTTTATGTATTCTGTTTCTCCTTAATTTAATAAAACTATCCTCATCATTTATTAAATTCGAAGTATTGATGATTGGTAAATTAATAGAAAAATATTCTTCTAAAAGATTAATTGCTCTAGTAACTGCAACTATTGTATTTTTATATGAAATCCCTTTTTCATATCTGCTGCTAGATTCTGTTCTTATACCAACCTCCTTTGAAGATTTTCGTATAATACTTGGATTAAAAACAGCACCTTCAATGTAAATAGAAGAGGTAGTGCCGGTTACAGAAGTCTCTAAACCACCTATAACCCCAGCAATAGCTACAGGTTTGTCACAACAAGTAATTACTGTTATGTTTCCATTTAAGTCATATTTTTTACCATCTAAACATACAAGACTTTCGTTATCATTGGCTTTTCTTACAGAGAAGTCTTCAGGAGAAACTTCTTTTCCAATTAAGTTTGATAGTTTATGCTTATCAAACGCATGCAGTGGCTGGCCTTGTTCTAAAAGAATATAGTTTGTTAAATCAACTAGAAGATTTATAGATTTTATACCTGATTTTTCTATACGGTCTTTAAGCCATTTTGGCGATAATTTCTCTCCATTGACACCATCAATACAGCTTATAGTATAAATGCAATCAGATGTAATGGCCTCTGGACAATGTTGAATTCCCTTAAGTAAATGTATACCATATTTATGGTTTATTTCTGGATAATTTAATGTTGATTCTAAAAGAGCAGAAATTTCGCGTGCTATCCCTATAACCGACATTCCGTCAGGTCTATTAGCTGTAATTGCTAAATCATATATAAAATCATTTAATAGAAGCAAATTAGATCCTGGAGTGCCTAATTCATGTTTTAAGGCTAAATCTTCATCAATAATCTCTATCCCTTCGCTAGAACCCTCTAGTCCCAATTCTTGCAGAGAGCAAATCATTCCTTCACTCATGACACCTCTAATTTCACTTCTTTTAATAGTTAAATTAACTGCACTTAATTTCGCACCGACAGTAGCAACATAAACAAAAATATTTGGTTTAATATTTCGCGCTCCGCAGATGATTTGTAAATTCTTTGAAGTACCAATATCTACTTGGCAAATAGAGAGCTTGTCTGATCCTTCGTGTTTTAAAACAGATAATACCTTACCTAAAACAACACCATTTACATTTTCTGAACAATCTTCTAATGATTCAACCTCAAATCCACCAATAGACAATTTCTCAGAGAGATCCTCCGGAGTAGAAGTAATTTCTACTAAATTTTTCAACCAGTTATGAGAAACTTTCATATATATTTTTTGATCAATGATGATAAAAGAAATGAGTATATCTTCAAAAAAGTTTGTTGAAGATGTACAATAGGAAATTATACAATAAAGTATCAATTAAAATGGCCAAAAAAGGGACAAGAGTTGTAGTGACCCTAGAATGTACTGAAGCTAGGACTAGCACAGACCCTAAGAGATCGAATGGTGTCTCAAGATATACCACTGAAAAGAATAGTAGAAATACAACTGAAAGATTAGAGCTTAAAAAGTTTAATCCTCATTTAAACAGAATGACAATTCACAAAGAAATAAAGTAATCAAATCAAATCAAATTAAATCATGCCTAATTCAATTTTTAAAAAACAATTATCACCTATCAAACCTGGAGATCCTATTGATTATAAGGATGTAGAACTCCTAAAAAAGTTTATAACTGAAAGGGGTAAAATCCTACCAAGAAGGATGACTGGTTTAACCTCAAAGCAACAAAGGGATCTTACATTAGCTGTAAAAAGAGCTCGAATTGTTGCTCTCTTACCCTTCGTAAATCCTGAAGGATAATTTAAGATTTAATATAATTGGCACTATTATTGATATTTCAAATATTTGAAAGATTTAACCAATTTAAAAACATATATTATTGACTCTGATGACCCTCATGAGGTTGATGACGCTATTTCCTTAGAAATAAAAGAAGGAAATATAAAAAATTTATGGATTCATATTAGTAATCCATGCAAATTATTTTTGCATGACTCTGATGTTGATTTAGATGCAAGAAGGAGAAATAGCAGTTTATATTTAACGAATCAATATGTCCCAATGTTACCTAAAGATATTCTTGAAAAAGCAAATCTAGCTCAAAATAAAATTTCAGAAACTATTAGTGCA
>QCGP01000019.1 GCA_003279845.1 Prochlorococcus sp. AG-388-F11 | reverse complement strand
CTTCTGAATTAGCTAAGCTTTGATCTTCATCTTTACTTAAAAGGAATTTTAATAATTTTTTAAATAATAAGAAACCTTTTTCAATTCTTTTTTGACCTAAAATTGAAAGCAAAATTACTAAAATTATGAATATTTCAGGTGAATTTAAACCTAATAGTTTCATAAAATTTTCATATTCTATCTATATTTTAGTACATGCTAAAAATTTAATCTAATTATTCTCAAAAGTTGGCAAATAGAGTTCCCTATTTGATGCTATTAAACCTTCTTCTTTAAAAAAAATCTCTAGGTCTTTTAGATCGTTTATATCTACAAATTCACCACAATTATCTAATATATTATTATGGGTAAAATTCCATAAATTATCCAAATATTCGTCATCGTCTGGAAATGCTACAAATTTTAAATATGTATTATTCAAAGCATATTCACTAGCAAAATCAGAATCTAATCCTTCCCTCTTAGCATCACAGAAAACTTTAGCAAATCTTTTGCCTACTGAAGTTTGAGCACTCGATAAATCTAAATTACCTTGAATAGCTATTACATTAATTGGTGCAATAAAAATAATTATTGGGAGAAAAATAGAAACTAATATAAACAAAAAAAATTCCTTTCTTAAATTTTAACTCAACATAAACTAGCAAAAATATTAATCAATTAGGCCTATTTAAGTAAAAGCACTTATTATAAATTAAGAAATAAATAGAAAACATAAAATCAGCTCCATATCTTAATTTACAATAAAGAAAGATTAAATAAATTTAAAATTATATGTCTTCAAATATAAAGCTAAAAGGAAGGGGAGTGAACAGAATAATTACGAGTAAGGTCATGCTATCGCCGTTAGCAGGAGTTACAGATAACATTTTTAGGCGACTTGTACGTAAATGGGCTCCAAACTCTTTACTTTTTACAGAAATGATAAATGCCACGAGTCTTAAAAAAGGATTTGGAACACAAAAAATCAATCAAATAGATTTAGAAGAAGGTCCAATTGGAGTACAAATATTTGATAATAGGCCATATTCTGTTTCTGAAGCCGCGAAACAAGCTGAGGACTCCGGAGCATTCTTAATTGATATAAATATGGGATGTCCAGTAAAAAAAATTGCAAAGAAAGGCGGAGGTAGTGCATTAATTAAAGACCGAAAACTTGCTATAGAATTAGTTGAAAATGTTGTAAAAGCTGTTAGGGTTCCAGTAACAGTAAAAACACGACTCGGATGGGACAGTAAAGAAGAAAATATTGAGGATTTCTTATTTAAACTTCAAGATGCGGGAGCAACGATGATCACACTTCATGGAAGAACTAGAAAACAGGGTTTTTCAGGCAAGTCAGATTGGGAAATGATCGGGAGACTTAAAAAGTTGTTGGAAATTCCAGTAATTGCTAATGGTGATATCAAAAATCCAGATGACGCTCTTAATTGTTTAAAAAAAACAAATGCTGATGGTGTAATGATTGGACGAGGAATTTTAGGATCCCCATGGAAAATAGGAGAAATAGATTATGCAATTAGAGAAAATAAAAATTTTAAAGAACCAAACACAGAAGAAAAACTATATTTAATTATTGAGCATCTTGATGAATTAATAAAAGAAAAAGGAGATCACGGCTTGCTAATTGCAAGGAAACATATCTCTTGGACATGTAAAGACTTTAAAGGAGCATCAAATTTGAGAAATAACTTGGTTAGAGCTGTTGATAAAAATGAAGTTAAAAATTTAATAATTAAAATGATTAAAACTTTGAATAATGAAAAAAATACATTAGCTTAAAACAAATTTATTTTTTAAATGAAAATTATTAGTAAAGAAACAAGTAAAAGAGTTTGTGATCATATGAATAATGATCACATTGATTCGGTTCACAAATATCTTATTCATTATGGAAAGATATCAAGATTTGAGAATGCTTACATGGAAGAAATTAATAACAGTTATATAAGAATCAATTACGATGGACAGTCAGCAATTATCAATTTTAAAAATGAAATATCTGAAGAAGAAATTCATTCAACATTAGTATCAATGATTAAAGAGATTAAATAATAAATATATTTATATAAAAAAAACTAATTTTTATTTTCATAGTAATCAGTTATCTTTTTACATTCTTCAAATGAAAGCATGCTTAATCTAGATGTGGCTTTTATTTTTAGAATTGCACAAACAGCTAATAAGTCAGAGATCTCAACATTTAGTGCTTCAGAAAGCTCTAGGACCCTAAGACCTTTCATTAGTATTAAAAAAATCTTTTTCTAAATTATCAAGAACCTTGAAATCAATGAGCTGCATTTTTCCCTAAACCTGCAACGAATGGAAATGTTTGTTCATCACCAAAAATATCTTCTGCTGAAGAATTAGAAATATTAGTTTTTTTATTATCAGGCTTAATTTCTTGAATTTCATTAGAAATATTCTCTTTAATGTTATTTTCAATTTCTTTTGATAATACATAATTCGTATTAGAAAAAATTGAAAAAACAATTGCACATAAAACCAAAAAAATTATTTTCATAAAAAAAATTTATCTAATACTATTCTCTTATGCCAATAAAGTTATTTAGAAAAACTAGATAATTTTAAAACAAATCTAAATAAATCAAAATAATAAAATATTCATCTTCCCAACTTATTTCTATTTTTAAATCTAATTAAAAAATAAAGACCTAGTAACAAGAGAATTGCCAAGGAGTACTGATTAAGAAAAACATAAACTATATAGACGAGGAATGGGAATAAGCACGCCCTCTTGAAATTTAATTTCTGTTCCTTTGACATATTTTTCCAATTTAAATATTCTTCCCATTGAAAAATCTTCTTCATTTTTCTACTTCTATTTTTACGATTAAACATAACTTTATAAATATAGTTTTGATGATTCTTATGTTAATAAACAAAATTAATCTACAATATCAAAATAAGTTTTTTTCATTGAATAAAAATATTTTTTAAATAAAAGATGCACTCAAAACCAGTTTGGAAAATAGAAAAAATTGTTTTACCTCAACATGCAGATCATGCAGGCGTAATGTGGCACGGTAAATATTTTAATTGGCTTGAAGAAAGCCGAATAAATGCACTTTCAGAAGTAGGTATAAGTTATTTCGAAATAATAAAAAATGGCTTAGATTTACCTTTAATCAATACTTCAATAAAATATAAATCTCCTTTATTTCTTGGTGAAAAAATAACAATCGAGAGCGAATTCAATATTGATAAAAGTCCTAGGATAAATGTAATTTCAAAATTTCTTAACCAGAAAAGTGAGATCTTAACGATTGCTGAAGTCAATTTAGTCTTAATAAATAAACTGAATTTTTCTATAATAAGAAAAAGGCCAGATTTCCTATCGGAAGCCTTTAATAAATTAAACGGTTGAAATTATTATCCGCCAATTGAACGATTTATTAATTTATTAATTATGAATATATTTCAAATTATTGATTCTTATCAATATGAAATGGAATCAAGATATCAAGAAAAATCAATGCTTACAAATCTTTTCACAGAGCACAAATTTATAGGATGGTTAGGCTTGTTTATAGTATTCTTCTCTATCTTTGCAATTTTTGTTTTTCAATTTCTTGAGTGGGAAAGTAATGACAATAATAAAAGTTAAGAAGATTTAATGCTTATAATTCAACTGAATGACTTAAAAAATGGCTATCTACTTAAAAATAACTAACCCTACAGAGGTTGTAAAAAAAAAGACCTCAAAATGGCTTACAGATATTACACCTGAAAGAATTGATAGAAAATTGGTCGAGGATGAAGTAATAAAAGGCATTATCGAGCAATTAACATTAGAAGGCATAAAAGGAGAAATATCAGCAATTAATGGGTTTGAAGTAAATGAATCTTCAGTAATAACAAAAAATAATTTTGTTATTAGAAAAACAAAAACTTTTTAGATCGAAAATTAAAATCTTTAATGAAATTTTTTTTTATTTTAATTATTTTTATCATTTTTTTAATTTTTATAATTGTATGGGATTATCAAATTAAAAAGAAAAAGTTTAAATTAAACAATGCCTTAAATTCCAATTTCTTTATTCAAACAATTAATAATTTAATAGACGAAAACAAATACAATTTGTTAGAGGAGAGGATCAGATTAAGGGAAATAGATGCCTACGGTAACGAGGATTATAAAAAATGGATTGGCAATCCACCTCTTGATGAAAAAGCCATTGAGAAAAATATATTTAATGGATCCAAGCGATTTAAAGAGGGTATACCATACTTCTGGGAAAAAGTAATTTTAAAAGAATTTGGAAGTATGGAATTATTTTTCGAAAAGTGGAGGTCGTATTGTAATGAAAATCCTACTATTGATGATGAGATAGTTGGATCTATAAGAAGGCTCGAGACTGAAGATTGGTTTGTATTTATAGCAAGTCAAATAGAGAAATCATGCTTAAACCTAATAGAAAAAAACTACTCAAGTAAAAACAAGGGGAACTACAAAAAAGGTATTAGATTTGAAAATCATTGTATGGAAATTCTCAAACAAAATGGCTGGGAAGTAAAAGAAACCCCTAATACAGGAGATCAAGGGGTTGACTTAATTGCGTCAATAAATGATTTAAGAATATGTATTCAATGTAAAGATCATGAAAAAGCCATTGGAAATAAAGCAGTTCAGGAAATTTCAGCTGGTAAATTATTTTGGAAAGGTACACATGCAATAATAGTCTCAAAATCTGGCTTTACAAAGTCTGCTCATCAACTAGCAAAATCAAATAAAGTGGAACTAATCAATGAATATCAATTAAAAGAGTTAGAAAAGTTCATTGTTTAAATAGTTTATATCAATTGTGTTAGGCCTTCTTTGTAAAGCAAAAGTGTTGTAAAAATTCCTGAGGCCCACATTAAACCTCTGGCTGTTGGGATATTAAATACATATGCAACAATATATAAAAAACGAAAAATAGGATGAATCAATGCTGCAATTATTGCAATATTAGAGTCAGTTAAAGTAATCAAACAAAGAAGACATGCGGGTGCATGTAGGGAAATACTTTCCCAACAATTTTGATGACACCAAACTGCTCTTTTTCCAAAAGAAGGTAATTCATCGAATAAAGCCCTTGGAGCAGACATATTTTCAACAGAATATCCCGCTTTAACTCTCCCTATAGTTAATGGAATAATTGATAATAAAACAACCCCAACTGATAGACAAAGACTCCAGGCAAAAACTACTTGCATATGATTTAAATAATATTATTAGCTTAATAATTGAAGCTCGTTATCGTGATAGATGAAAAATCATTACCATAGATAAAACTTTACAGAAAATGCTGTAATTTATATAAAAAAAATCATTTATGGATATTTCAAAGATAGTTTTAATTTTTGGCATAAGTTTAATAATATATTTTGCTTTTCTGTTTTTAGGATTTTTTCTTAAGAATAAAAATCTAAAGGCACAGAATCTAAAAAAAGAAGAATAGATTATTAATGCCACGAAAATTTACTATTTTCTCAATATTTTTATATCTTTTTGAATATATTTCATGGAAATAAAATTTGATCCAAATAATAATAATGAATATTTGAAATAAAATAAGACAGTTGCTGGTATATGAAAAAATTTTATAAATTTCTTAAAAGTTTTCTATTCATATCACTTTGGCTCATTTTATCTTCATTTTTAACCCAATATTGGAATACCTTTCATTGGGAATATATTTACTTAAACTTCAGAATTATATTTGATAAAGAATTTTGGTTTGTTGTAGAAAAATTTTTTTTAGGATTTGATATTGGATACTGGTTAGAAGAAGCACTAAAATTCTTAAGTTATGAAATACCTAAAGAATCTTTTAAATATTTACCAATTTATTTCGTATTAAAGTCTATTTGGATAAAGAATTAATTTATATTTTTAATAGATTTTAATAAATTCCTTAAAATTCTTGAATAAAGTCGGTGAATTTATTTTTCTTAAAACAAATAAAGTTCCTTTATCACCTCTACAGATTCTAAGCTTATTACTTAAATAAGTTATCTCTAACCACCCTAATTGTTCATTATTTATTTCTTTCATAGCCTTTATATGTTTTCTTCCAAATTTAGGACCTATAAAACCAGCATCTGTAAATTTGACCCCAATTTTTTTTTCATTTATGTAGTAAAGTCTTATTAAAATACCAGTACCAATAATTGATTTTATTCCTCTAGGTTTAAGTAAATTAAGACCATTTAAATTTAAGGGATCAAGAATTTGAAGGTTATCAATAAAAGGAGAATATTTTAAAAAAGGACTATTAGAACTACTCCACCTAAGCTCCCAAACACCCTGTAAATCATTTCTATCTTTGCTAAAGGAAAAACTATGCTCAATTTCAAGTTGTTCGGCAATAGTTTGTATACTCTCTGAATTTGGAGATTTAAGAAGTAAATTTAATAAATCATCTTCGGATTTCATTTAGTAAACGCTGAGTATATAGCTAAGGATAAATACTTACCTCCATGTGCTATATTCTACCCAGAATATGTTGATTTGATGACAAAGAGCTATTGGCTAAAGAAAATTTCAATTCCAAATGCTGATTTATTTCTGGAATATATTAGGACAGTATTGCCTTGGATTAAATCTGTGGGAGGAGTAATAGTAAAAAGAGATTTGACACAAGAATCAACCTCAAATGAATGGGGTGGAGGGCAGCTTGGATTAGTAATTGAATTCGAATCAAAATTTGCTGCTAAAAAAGCATTTTATTCTGAAGTATTTCAAAAATATCTGCATTCCAGGGATTTAATGGAATTAGTTACTATAAGTACTCTTTAAAAAATAAACCAATAGCGACATCACACAAACAACTTATAAGTATTTATTACTATTAAATTATTTATGTAATATTTATAACTTCACTAGCAATCTTATATTTTGCAAAATTTATATGTAAAAGTAATCCGTTAATCAAATGAACTATTCAACAGAAAAAGATGATTATTTGATGACAACTCCATATACAAAAAAAATTCAGCAAAAATTTGAAAAAGTTAAATCTTTTTTAGAGCAAAATGGATTTAATCCTTCATCAGATAGCTTAATGCAAGACATAGTTAGTTCAGAAGAATATATTGCTAAAAATGGCTTATAAAATATCAGAATATATTCAGAGTTCTTAAATAATAAAAACCACCTATTAGAAAAGGCAATAATATTCCAATAAATAAAAATATGGATTTTTTTGATTCGCCTTCTGATATGGGGTTAATTTCTGGTTCAATTGCAAAACCATTCTGTCTACCTCCGCTTTCTGTTGTATAACCTTTTTTATTCATAAGAAAAATAATCTATGCAGATTATCTCATGTAAAAACTTATTTAAAAAAATTTTTTACATTTAGAATTAAACTAATTTTTAGATCTAATAATTGATTTCAATCTGAGATTTCAATTTGGCAGCTTTTTTTAAAAGACCTACAACTTCCTTACGGCCAGTAGCAAACTCAGCCTTATTGAGTAACTCACTATATTTTTTTGTGATTTCTCTATGGTTCATATTTAATATCAACTTTATAAATTATAAAGTTACTAAAAAAGATTTTTGTATAAAGGATATCAAAATAGAGTTTAAATACCTCTACCTATTTAAACCAACCTTTTTTCTTTGATTTAATCTCTTCTTTAATAACTTCTTTTTTTCTCCCAAATATTCCCTTTTTTTGGACTGGTAAATTCTCTTCAACCGGTTTCAATTTTCTGTTAAATAAGCCTTTCTTAGGTTCTTTTTTAATTGATTCTTTAGTGTTGGAAATCTTTGTTTTTTTAGGTTTTAATTTTGAAATATTGGGTTTCCTATCTGCGAATAAAGTTTGATATACAAAATAACCAAAAACGGCAAAGAAGCCTAATGCCTGTACTAAAGCAGTTCCAAGATTATCAAACATTTAGACCTCAACTTTATATAGTGATTCTTTTTCTTTCGTATCTATACATTTTTTATCATCAGACAAGCATTTAATTTCTGCCTTCTTCTCAGTATGAGGACTGCAGCCACCTGCATTTGCATTAGATATTGAAAACAATGTTAATACTCCTAAAATTAAGACACGTAAGGTGTTAATCGGTTTCATAATTTTTATTTTTATTATGGAAAAATAATTTCGCAATTGCGAAGATAATTTTTTCTTCTGCAAAAAAAATATCCAATTTTTATATATCTATTTGTAGTAGTTAACTAAGTCGATAATTAATATTGCTAGTAATGAAAAACCTAAAATGAAAGGTAAATAAGGATATTTATTTAAAATTTTGTTTAGTTGATTTTTCGATATTTGTTTTTCCTTTTTCTTTTCTCTAGGCTGTAAGCCTAACTCTTCCCTTCTCTTAGCTTCTCCCATAATTTATTAATATATTTAAGACTATTTTATACACTTAGCAAAAGTAGTGTATTGATCTAGATTTAAATTATTAACGGTTAATTTATTGTAAATTTGGATATATTAAAAATATATAAAAAAATTTCATGATAGAAGTAGTATGGTCAGTAAATATAATGATTGCAATTCTGATTATTGGTGTTGCATGGGTTCTTTATTACATATTTACTTATGATCAAAAATTTAGTTCCTAGATAAATGTCAGATAAAGATCTAATTAATTTTCTAAAAAAAATAGAGCAACTTAACCAAATTGCTGAACTAATAAAAAATACTCCTAGTAAAAAGTTATCCCTTTCAAAATGCAAGAATCATGATGAAGTAATTAAATTAACCACTGAATGGGGTTTTGATATTGGTAATAGGTGGGGAGAATATTAATTGATTTTATTACCAGCATTATTAAAATAGCCATCAACTTCAAATTAAATTCCTAAGATTAATTAGTATTTCTTGTATTGGAGTTATGAAAGAAATTGGAGAGATAAAGTCACATATATATAAAATAGCGGCTGTTACAGATAGAGGGCAAAGATTAAATAAATTAGTTTCTCCTATGTATGAGGAAAAAGCTAATGAAATGTATGAATTGATTGAGGCTCTTAAAGGCTTTAGTTTTGAAATATCAGAAAAATTATTGTCTGGAGAGTGGGAATTGATTTTTTCTAATGTTGAATTATTTCGAAGTTCTCCTTTCTTCCTTGCTATTGAAAAGGCATTAAATGATGAATTTAAAAGTAATCTCTTTTTTAAATTACATCAATTGCAAGTAGGATCCTTTGGCTTGTCAACTATTGGGAGAATTGCTCAAAAGATTGATTTTGGCAAAAAAGAATTTATATCTACTTTTGACACTACAATATTTGGGATCACAACAATTCCTATCTTAGGTTGGTTTAAACTATTACCTACTTTTGGTGGAAGAGTAATAACCCTATCAAGTGATTTAGTTTTAAGAAATAATTTACTTGATATGAACTTACAAAAGACAAAAGTTTCCAAAGTTGATGGACTTAATAAGATTCCATTATTTAGTGAATTACTTATGGATAGATGGTATCCAGTTAAAGAGGTATGGAATAAGTTGCCTTGGAATAAAGAATCTCCAAATTGCCAGGTTTCAATTGTATATTTAGACGAAGAAATGAGAATTATGAAGGATATGTATGGGTCTATTTTTATTTATATAAGGCCTTCAATTTCCTTATTAAATTCAAATGTAAATCTTAATGTTTAATTATAAAGACTAACTAATATATTTTGTAATTTATAGAATAAATCCATTTTAAATTTATTTTAAAGATTAATTAATAAGAACATCTCACATCTCAAATACAAATAGGTTATGTTCATAATGAACATTTTTTTATTATGCTTAGAAATCAAGAAAAAAATTCAGTTGTTAGAGGAATATTCTTAATAGGAGGATGGGGCTTAGGTCTAGACAGATTCTACGAAGGAGATAAAAAAGGTGGTTTTTTATCAATCATTGGTTGGAATATCACATTTTTTAGCTTTATCTTTCTTAAATGCTCAGGTTATGAATATGTTGAGGGTGTGAAAAATTATTCAGATTATTCCCCTAACCCATTGATAGTATTTCCTTTACTTGCAGGAGCATATGGTGGCTTTCTTATAATTAAGAAGGCTTTTAGATTAGCTAAGCAATTTGAAAATGCTGAATAATTCTACCAGCATGAAAATTTAAGATAATAATCCAGATCCTTTCAAATAAAATTTAAATAAAAGAATTACTAAAAGGTTTACTATTGCTAAGGCTACTAAACCATTTCTGTTTTTTACATTTAATTTCTTGACTAAATTAGAAAGATAAATGACTGGATTTTCTGGCTCTTTATTATCCAAACTTTATTTAAATATTAATTTGACAAGAAAATATCACAGTTTCATTTGAAGAATCAAAATTGTAAAGATGAATATCCAAAAAGAAATAAATAATTTTTAACCCATAATTCCTGCATTTCTTAAAAACGCTTTACCCATATTGCCAATTACAAAAAATAGAGACAAATTAATTAAAAGGATTATTAATAATGCCAACATTTTATAGTTTGGATTAGTTGAAATGCCATCAAATCCATTATTAAGAAATCTTTTAAAAATTGATTTGTCAATTTTTAGTTTTTGTTGCTCAGAATCAAGTTTTACTTTTTCTTCTGAAGAATCTTGATAACTTGCTTTCTCTAGAAATTCTGTAAATGCCTTAACATTTTCTTCTTTTTTATTCCCCTCATTAAGATCTTTATTGTCTTCATTCAAATTGGGGACCGATTCGATTGAATTATTTTCCTCAGGATTAAGTTTTGAATCTTCCAAATTAGTAGTAAATGCTAGCAGTATATTACACCATAAAAAAAACCCACTCGATCGATTGAAGAGAGGGTTAGCTAAGGTTAAAGTTCCTAAACAAATAATAATTTATTTTAATTAAATTTGCGGTTGTAGCATAATGAAGTTTTAATTTAAAATATTCTCAAGCTGTTTTTTCGAACATATGTTAGATGCGAATACTAAAAAAGCATGTAAAGATGATCCATCAATAAGAGAAATTAAAATTAGAAATATAGAACATGCTATTGATCAAGCAGAATTGATGATAAAAGAATCAAAAATGAGCCAAGAAGAGTTAATCTTCTTAAAAAGAAAAATATCGGACTCAAGACAGGATTTAGAGATGCTTTATTTAATGAAAATTCAATGAATATAAATTTGTTAATCTTTTAAAAGGATTGAATTTTTGCAAATAAAATTAATTTGTATATTTGAAGACTTATAGATTTTAAAGGGAATGTAAGAATTTATATAAAGGTTCTAGTTATGTCTAAAAATAATTTATATATACCATTAAAGGTTGTTCCATACATCTTCATTTCAATTACTGCTGTTGCAATAACAGCAGCTACATATGTAATTACTTAGTTCTATCTGCCATGTAAAGTTTTTAGATATTAATTAAATTAAAATATTTTTAATAACTAATTATATGAATAAATTCAAAATGGCAATTTTTATAATATCAATAATCATATTTTCCCTTATTGGTATTAAAAAATTAATTTATATAAATCAAGTTAAAGATTTAAAAAATAAAGAAGAATCATTTTTAAATGAATCTATACGTGTTTTAAATGAATGCTTCGATCTAGAAAATAAAAATAAACGAACTCTTAATAAATCAATTGAATTAATTGAGTATTGCTTAGAGGAATATGGATATAAAAACTGATTTCAAAACTTGAATAATGAATTCCCTTAATACTTTACTAATATGAAAATAAAAAATTTCCAATCAATAATCTTGTTATGTTCCATAATTTTTTATCAATAATATTTTCCTAATTTAATTTTTTTTAAAATGACTAAAGTGAAATGTTCTTATTTAGGAAATTTAAACTGTGAGGCTATTCATCTACAATCCGGAAGTCTTATTAGAACTGATGCACCTTTAGATCACTGTGGTAAAGGTGAAAGTTTTTCCCCAACTGATTTATTAGCAACATCTCTAGGTACTTGCCTGCTAACCATTATGGCAATCAAAGCTAAATCGAAAGGATTTGATTTGAAAGGCATATATTTAAATATTGAAAAACTAATGACACAAAATAGCGAGAGGAAGATAAAAGAACTTTTAATAGATATTTTTATACCAGAGAGTACTTCAAATGAAACTATTGATTTTTTAAAAAAAGCATCCAAAGAATGTCCAGTTACAAGAAATTTATCTCAAGAAATAGATATTAAAATTAGTTGGCATCATGAATAAATCTCAAACATAGTAATTAAATAAAAAATAATGAAATACTTTATTGGAATAGTCATTCTTTTATTTGGAATTTATATAATGACAGATTTGGCATTAAAGACTAGGTATACAAGAAAAAGACTTTCAAAAGGGAAAAAGTAAATCTTCTGAATTTATATATTGAATATTTAAGGAAATAGATTTATTTTGAACTAAGAATTAAGGAATATTTTATTTTTATTTTTTCACTATTTTTTGGTCAATCAAACTAATCAAAGGGATCATGAAATTTACATTTATTCCAACAGTGCACCATATATAAGTAATTAGAAAAATTATTTTTATAAATATATTAGGGGGTAAGATGAAAAATATTTTGAAAAACCCTCCAATGAATAATACTAATATTCCAATTTGCAAAAGACCTTTAATTAACCATTTAAGTCCATTTTTTTTAATGTTTATATAAAACCAGAAAAAAACAAAGCTACATAAGGAAAAATATATAAGATTTATGATCATCTTTTTAGAAAAAATCAAATAAATTTGCCATTATCAAGGCATGAAGACAATTATCACTTTTTTATCTGCGATATTTTTTTGAAAATAGAAAAGTTATACAAAAAACAATAAAAACAAATTATTTTTTTTTAACTTTTTGTCTTAAAACATTTTTGATTTTAGTAAATCAACTCTTTTTTGATTTACGCCCAAATCACTTTCTCCAACTCTCGATTCTGATCTTATTGATAAGATATTTGATTCAGGTAAAAAGGATACTTCTAAATCGTCTACATACTTCATCCATTTACTGGTTGCCTCAGCATGAAGATAATCGCCATCAATTTCTACGATCTCAGTTCTAGGAGTGTTTTCGATAAATGTTTTAATCTCTTCAAAAGGTTCTTCAATATTCATGACCTCCCATTCCTCTCGTACACAATGTGCAATCTCTACACATGGTTTAAGTTCTACATGTGAGGCAAATGATGAAGAAGGGAATAAAAAGCTTGAACAAATTAAAATTGCTAGAAAAAGTATTTTCATTAATAGAAGAACTTAATAGACTTAATCTAACTAATGAAGATACAAATTTGTAATGAAGGTACTTTCATTATTGAATAAAAAATTTAAATCTTTTATATCTAGGTATCAAAAATGTAGAATATATTTATTTCTAATAATTATCAAAAAAAAAGATCTCTCAGAGAGAGATCTTTTAAAATTGATTTATATCAAGTGTTTCCTTGTTTCCACTGAGATAAATCAATTCCTCCTACACACAAATCTAATATCACACCTAAATTCAAAAAATGTAATACCTAATAGACCTCTATTTTAACTGTCACATCGCAAAAAATACGAAAAGTACTCAAACATTGCGGTCGAGTACTTTTAAAGTTATCAGAAAAAAGTGTGTGAGGAGTTTCTGATGTATTTAATCTACTCCGTAGGTAATTTAAAAGGCTACAGTATAAATTACTAATTTTCTAAATCTTTCAGAAAAATTGGCCGTTGATGAAAAAAATAATCAAAAACATAAAAAATTCATGAAAAGCATTTACAAAAAAATCATTTTTATTATTTCGGCAATTGCTCTTTTTTCAGTAATAGTAGGTGTTGTCAAATATTCGCTTACTTATATTGAAAATAATCCCGAAAAATACTTACCTGCACAAAAGTAAGAACAAAATTAAGTATAAATTCACTTCAAAAAATCCATAAAGTATCTTAAATATGATCTACATTGACAGCTTGAGTCATGAAAATCAAAAATATTTCAGTTCTTAATCAGAATAATATTCATTTAAGTCAATTTAAAAATAAGCATAAAGATCAAATATTTGAGAATTACTGGAAGAAAAGAAAGAAAGAATGTGAAAAAAATCTTTCAAAATTTTGCTAACCGATAAATATGAATTTTATTTTTTCTTTTTTATTAGCATCTGTAATGTGGGTACAAGTTCCGCAATGGGAAGCTGACTGGTCAAAATGTGCTATAGATGTTCCCGATTCGTCATGTCACTGGTACGTAGCAGCTCCCGATAATACTTTTGGGGAAGGATTTAATTGGGAAAACGCTCCTTGGTTTGATGCTAATGGATTACAGGATGTAGCTAAGATTGAGAAAGAATCTGTAGTAGAAAAACTTCAGAATAACTAAAGTTTCTATTTCATCAATTAACTTTTAAAAGTATTTAAATCTTGTTGCCTTGTGGTTAACTTTTGATTAATTAAATAATTTTTATGCGTTTCAAAGTAAGTCTCAAAAAAAATGGAAAGGAATTTGATGAAGTTGTTATAGCTAATAATAAAAAAGAGGCTATGGAAGTAGCTTTAAAAAATAATCCAGAAGCTCAAGCATTAAACTCTGATTGGACATTCAAGATTTAATTATTTGCGAAGTTTAGGAATCAAAAGAGATGCAACACAAATAACACTAATTGCAGGCCCAGGCGAAAGATTAAAGACTATAGAGAGAATAAATCCCAGAAGTGAGATGCATAATCCAAAAAATGAAGACCTCATCATTGCAATTCTTAAACTATGAGCCTTATTTAGCCCTAACAAAGTTGGCGTAGAAAGAAGAGCAATTACAAGAATTACTCCCACCGCTGACATTGAACTAACAATTACTAATGCCGTCGTAAAACTCAAAGCAAGATTTAATAAAGAAACATTTATACCACTCGCGGATGCACCTTCTGGATCCAATCCCACATAAACAACCTTTTCATATCCAAAAGTCATTAAA
>QCGP01000018.1 GCA_003279845.1 Prochlorococcus sp. AG-388-F11 | reverse complement strand
GTTTGAGAAAAAAGGGTTAAAATTAAAAATTGAGGAAGATCTAAGAGTATTCCCAGTGTCTAATTCTTCTTCAGATGTTATTGATTGTTTGAGAAAAAGTGCTTTATCAAAAAACGTAGAGATATTAACAAAATTTTTTGTAAAAGAAATTTCAAAAACTCCAGATAATATATTCAATATTTTTAGTCTTAAAAAAGCAAAGGTAACTACAAAAAATATTATTCTTTCAACAGGAGGTAATCCAAGCGGATATAAATTAGCTCAAAATCTTGGACATAATATTGTTAAACCTGTGCCATCGCTTTTTACTTTTTCCACAAAAGAACCAAATTTGGATGAATGTAGTGGGGTATCGATAAAGGGCATAGATATAGAAATTAAATTAAACAATAAGAATTTTCAAAATAGAGGCGATTTACTAATAACTCATTGGGGTTTTAGTGGACCAGCAGTATTAAAACTTTCATCAATTGCAGCAAGGGAACTTTATAACCAAAAATATAAATTTAATCTAATCATTAAATGGTCTGCTTTAAGTTATGAGGAGTTAAAAGAAAAAGTTAAATATTTAAGATTAAATAAAGGCAAGGTGAATCTAATTAACAGTAGACCTGTACCACTATTAACAAAAAGATTATGGATTTTTTTATTAAATAAAATAGGTATTGATAAAGAGAAAAAGTGGGCTGATTTACTAGCGGATGAAAGAGAGAAAATGATAAATATTCTAATGAAGGACAAATATATAATTTCGGGGAAAGGACCATTTGGAGAGGAATTTGTTACTTCTGGAGGCGTAAAAATTAATGAAGTAAATTTTAAAAGTATGGAGAGCTTAATTTGTCCAGGATTATTTTTTTCTGGAGAAGTTTTAGATGTTGATGGGATCACAGGTGGATTTAATTTTCAACATTGTTGGACAAGTGGATGGATCGCTGGGATGGCAGTCTCAAAGTTAAAACATTAAGTAACAAATCACTAAGTAACAAATCAATAAGTTTATCTTTTTTTTATTAAGTATTAGATGGAAAAAGTTTTTTGAAGAAACTTTAATTTTAAAGTTTTAATTATTGGTGAAGATTAATGCAGAATCTTGTATCAAAAAAAGAAGAAGAAGAAAGAAGATTAAAAGCTTTAGCAGAATATAGGATTTTGGGCACCAAGCCAGAATCATGTTATGACGATATTACTAAAATTGCTGCTACAACCTGTAATGTGCCTATTTCTTTAATGACTTTGGTAGACAAAGATAAACAATGGTTTAAATCCAAAATAGGACTTCAAATATCAGAAACTAGAAGAGATTGGTCTTTTTGTACACATGCAATAAAAGAAAATAGTCCATTAATTATTCATGATGCTTTCCAAGATGAAAGATTTATTAATAATCCATTGGTAACTGGAGATCCAAAGATTCGTTTTTATGCAGGTTTTCCCCTTAGAAATAGTGATGGTAATAAGCTTGGAACTCTTTGCGTAATAGACAGAAAACCAGGAAATCTAACTAAACAACAATTTAATATTATGGAATTATTATCCAAGCAAATAGTTTCATTTTTAGAGCTTAGAAAAAAGTCATTAAATTTGCTAGATGCATTGTCTAATTTGCATAAACAGGAAGGGATTTTATCTGTATGTTCATACTGCAGAGAAGTGAAAAATAAGGAGGGCGATTGGATGCATTTAGAAAAATATCTTTCGAAAATTAGTGATATTAGGTTCAGTCATGGGGTTTGTGATAATTGTATGGAAAAACATTTCCCGGATGTAATCGAAGTATGGAATAAAAAGGATTTTTTTGAAGATGGTCAAAAAAGATTTTTAGAGTCCTAGACTCATTACCTTGCTTTTTATTTTTTAATCTATTTCTAAACAAATTCTTTATTTGGTGGTTAGGATTGTATAAATTTTGACTAAAAAATGTTATTAGGAACTTTATTTACAGGCGAAATTGCTAAAAGTGCATTAGTAGCATATGTTCATTATTTAGGAATTATTTTGTGTTTCGGTTCTCTTTTGTTTGAAAGATTGACTCTCAAAGTAGGTCTTAATAGAAATGAGACGATCTCAATGATAATTGCAGATGTGGTTTATGGTTTGGCAGGAGTTGCAATATTAGTTACTGGGATTTTGCGTGTTAAGTATTTTGGTCAAGGAGGTGATTTCTATACAGGTAATCCTGTGTTTTGGATAAAGGTTTCTCTTTACATTCTGGTGGGATTACTTTCTTTATACCCAACAACAACATATATCTTATGGGCTATTCCATTAAGTAAGAATAAATTACCTGAAATATCTGAGAATCTAGTTAAGAGGTTCAGACTCATCATTACTACTGAATTAGTAGGCTTTGCAACAATACCCTTGTTTGCCACTCTTATGGCTAGAGGTGTAGGTTTAGGTTGAGAAATTTATTTCTAGAAAGAAATTGTTTAATAAGTGCTAACAAACTATATAGATGGAGTTTAAGTTATAAGATTTCTAAATCTACAAAGGAAATTATTTTTATTGGTTTAAATCCCTCATTATCGGATGAAGTTTTCTTAGATAATACAACAAAAAAGATAATTAAAATTTCGAAAAATAATAATTACGGCAAAGTAAAATTAATCAATCTATTTGCTCTTATTTCAAGCAAACCAGAGAAACTTTTTAATCACAAAAACCCTGTGGGTTATCTAAACAACAATCATATTTATAAAAACTTAAAACACTGGTCTGAAGATAAAAATTGTGATTTATGGTTAGGTTGGGGTAACAAAGGGAAATTTCTAAATAGAAATAAAAAAATAGCAAAAAAAATAATGCAATATAATTTAATTAGGAAAAATAATTTTGATAATCCTCTTGGACCGCTTTTTATTAAAAAAACAATCAATGATAATCCAATACATCCTTTATATTGTTCAGATAATTCCATCCTCCAATCTTATTTTTAGGTACTAAGTTTCAAATGCAAACCTAATATTTTTAGCTATTCCATTAAATATGTGTTAATTTCTACTTGGTAATTTAAACTTTTATGAAAATTTCAAAGCAATTAAATAAACTTAAAAACTTAAATGTTGAAGCAGAAAAATGTTCGACAAGAGAAGAAGCAAAAAAAATAATTAATAAAGCAAATAAAGCACAAAGCAAAATTAACAATTAAATAAAAAGTAATTTCACTTATTAATAATTTATAATTTTCAAAAATATTTAATTTACACAAATACACCATATTTATTTCTTAGTATTTATGTCTTTGAAAATAATTAAAATAAGGAAATCTCACGAAAGATTTAGATCGACTAGAGAATGGCTAAATTCGATGCATTCATTTTCTTTCGCAGAGCATAGAGATCCAAAATGGGATAATTTTGGGAAAATTAGAGTTATAAACGAAGATATTATTTCTCCTAATGCAGGATTTAATACACATTCTCATGCAAATATGGAAATAATTACTGTCGTAACAAAAGGAGCAATAACTCATAGAGACTCGTTAGATAATCTTGGAAAAATTCACAAAGATGAAGTACAAGTTATGTCTGCAGGTACTGGAATCTCTCATAGCGAGAAGAATGAAGAAAATGAGACCTGTAAGTTGTTCCAGATTTGGATATATCCTCAAAAAGAAAATATCATCCCCCGATATGATCAAATTTCATTAAACGAAAAGTTGTGGGATAATCTTATTTTTAATTACAAAGACGGTAAAAATAATAAGCTTTTTCTAAATCAAAGTATCTCTTTATGGCGTTGTAAATATAAGCCAATTAAAGAAAAAAAATTGCCATTAAAAATCGATAAATATAATTGGATACAAATAATAAAAGGTAATCTTTTATTAAAAAGTAAAGACTCTAATCTAAATATATATCTCGAATCTGGAGATGGCTTGGGTTTTGAAGTTGATTACTATGATGATGTCTGTATAAATACTGAAAAAGAACTAGATTTTCTCTTATTTTCTATGCCTTCCTTATAATTTATATGTTACTTTTACCCATCAACTCCTTTATTAAATGCATTTAAGGCTTGCAAAGCCATATTAAGGTGAACTTCCATAGCACCAAGAGCAATTAAAGAATTTGGAGATTTATCTTTTAGTAAATTCTCTTTTCTTTTTGATAACTCATTAACTACTTTCTTAGTTGAAGCTTCCCAATTGTTTATTAACTCTTCAAATTCTCTTTTTTCGGGGCTTTCTATTTCTGCTAATTCATCAGAAAAAAGAGAATCCTTTTGTGCCTTAAGCATCAAGTAACTTAATTTTTTATGACTTATTGCTTGAGGTAAATTGTTAGATTCACTCATTGCCAGTAGTTAATTTATAGTCAAAATCTAACTAATTAAGTGAATATTTGCTAGAGGGGAGGTGGTTGTGATGACCGACCTGAAAATTACGACATGATACTTGAACAAAAAATGGATTTATTAACCTTTAATTTTTCACTTATTAGCTTCTTGAAATAATCTCCACGCTCTTCATAATTTTTAAATTGATCAAAACTAGAGCATGAAGGTGAGAATAATAATGTTCCAACCCTATTATTTTGTAAATAATGAAAAACAAAATTTAAAAGCTCTTTTAGTTCTGAAAATTCAAAAATATTTTTTTTAAATCCTTCATTAATAAGCGCCATTTTTAGGACTTTTGAGCTTTCTCCAAAAAGGAAAACACATTTAACTTTTTTCTTTAGAAGTTTTATCCACTCACTATATTCATTGCCTTTTAATCTACCCCCAGCAATGATTATTATTTGACCTTCAATTGAACTTATTCCTGCAATAGATGAGTCAAAATTTGTAGCTTTACTATCATTAATTATTTCCAGATCATTATTTTTATAAATTGTTTCCATCCTATGGGGTAATTGTTTGTAATTAGATAAAGAATCTTTAATCTTCTTTCCAGATAATCCAACTTTTCTTGCTGCTGCAATTACCAATAAAAGATTTTGAAGATTATGTATTCCTCTTAAAGAAAAATGTTCAAGTTTGAATAATTTCTTTCCTCTCTCAAAAATGTATGCTTGATCATCTATCCAATAATCGCATTGAATAAAATTTGATTTATCGAAACTAGTTGTTATCCAAACCCCTCTTGATAGCGAACTGTAGTGATTTCTTAGGTTTTTATCGTCATAATTATAAATTCTAAAATCAGATTTTTCTAGCAAGCTTTTTTTTATGTTGAAATAGTTTTCAAGTGTTTTATGTCTTTCAAGATGATCTTCTGTGAAGGTTGTCCATATTCCAATATCAGGTTTTACTTCTGGAGATATTTCTATTTGATAACTGCTTAATTCAGCTACAACCCAATCAATTTTTTCATGTTTTTTGGAGTAAGCATATTTACATAAAGGTGTACCAATATTTCCAGCAAAAGGAGCATATAATCCAGTATCGCAGAGTATATGGCTTAGTAGATGAGTAACAGTAGTCTTGCCATTAGTGCCAGTAATACCTATCCAATTTGTGTCTTTTAAAATTTCCCATGCAACATTAATTTCTCCAATTACTTTAATCCCCTTTTTTTTTAATTCAATAATAGTTTTATGGTCATAAGGTATTGATGGACTTACAACAACAGATTCGATCTCTTTCACAAAAGGTTGAATTTCTTCAAAAACAAATTCTTTATTCAGAGAAACTAGTATATTAAGCTCTTCTAATTCTGTTTTTCTTTCTAAGAATTCTATCCCATCTTTACTTTCCCAGACAATTACTCTCTTATTGATGCTTCTCAAATACTTGGCAGCCCAAAATCCAGATTTACCTAATCCAATTACAAGATTAATATTTCTTTTACTTGAATGATTATCTATCATTAAATTTATAATTGCATTTATATTAATTGTGTTTAAGGGGTAATTCAATCATGAGATCTTTCTTCAGTATTTATAGTAATAGCCAAAGAAAAGTTAATTAATGGAAGATAATACTGCAAAATATTGGTTCTCTTGGTTTTATGAAAAGTGGGAGAAAAATGCTCCAGGTGAATTAATTGAACAGGGTTTAACTCCATCTCAGATTGCTGAGCGCTTTGTTAATGAAAACCATGATAGTTTTATTGAATTGTCAAAAAAAATTGATGAAAAAAATTATGATGCCTTAACAGAATTTATGAAACTCTCAGAGAGTGAATTACATATCTTGAAGTATTTTCTAAAGTTAGTAAAAATGAAAAATTTATAAGAAATTATTTAGTATTTCAAGACTTTTTTCCCATAAATTTTTTCTTTCTTTTTTATTCATGGCGAAAGGAGAAGTAGGGGATAGTTTTGGATGACCTCTGAAATTAAATCTAGGACCATAATGATCACCACCTCTTGCGTCTGGTGAAGTAGCTGCAAAAAGTTGAGGTAAAGCACCCATCTCAGCAGTTTGAAAAATAGGGCTAAATAATTCCAAGGAGAATGTTTCTAATGGACTAGGGTTAGGTTTTTGAGCAGTAAAGAGATTTGTTTTTGCAATTCCTGGGTGAGCAGCTAAAGAAAGAATATTTTTGTGCTTTAAGTTTTCATTTAGTTCCAAAGCAAACATTACATTTGCCAATTTACTATTGGAGTAAGATTCCCATTTGTTGTAATAGTTTTCGGCTTTCAGATTTTTCCAACCAACTTTGCCAAAAAATTGTGCTCCGGAAGTAACCGTAACTATTCTAGATTCTTCTTTTTTTTCAATAATTGGAAGTAGTTTTAGGGTCAGAAGCATGTGAGCTAGATGATTAACTGCAAATTGTATTTCATATCCCTGGGCACTAAGAGTTTTAGGCGGATGCATAATGCCTGCATTATTGATTAGTAAATCCAAATTTTCAAAATTATCAAAAATTTTGGACTGAACTTCAACAATATTTTTTAAATCTGACAAATCTAATTCTAAAGGTGTAAATATTCCTTCAGGATTAAGACCTTTAAGTTTTTTGATGGTTTGATTAGATTTTTCAAGCGATCTACAAGCTATAACAATATGAGCATTTTTTTCAGCTAAGGCCTTTGCAGTGTAGTATCCAAGACCACTATTCGCACCAGTAATTAGCGCTGTTTTGCCTATAAGGTTTGGAATATTAGATGTTTCCCAGTTAGAGATTTTAGGTCTTGAAATAGTGGCAGTCATTTAGTAATCCTGCAAATTGCTTTGGAATTTAACCAAAATTTAATTACTCTTCCACTGTAAATACTGGAAGTCAGTATCGTGAGCCCTTTTTGAAGGTACTATTTAATATTATTTTTCAATTGCATATTGCCATTCGTTATTTTGAGATAAACTTTTCTCTCTAAGTACCTGTAATTTCCTACTATTTATTTTAATAACTATCCCATTAGTTGGATATTTCTCAAATATTTTTCTCTCTAACCAATTTTTTTTATATATTTTGATTTCGCTTGTATGATTTGTGAAGTAACTGTCAGGGGTGCTGAAGCCACATTTTTTAAGATAGTTAAGGGTTTCGTATTGATTAAGTCTTCCATTAAGTATTTGGAAACAGCAAAAGCTGAGACTTTCTCCAATCCCTTTCTTATCATTGAGGTATTTTCTTGTAATTCTTTGGGAAATACCGGCAACTTGGTTTGTAGCGTATAGTTCACCTCTAATTTGAAAATCTCGTTTGATAGGAATACAATCGGGGACATTTTTAATTTGTTTAATTTTGCTTGAGACATCAAATCCTTTTTTTGTAATAGCCTTATTAAAATTGCCATCTATATATCTAATTGCAATAGCACAGCCATCAATTTTTGGTTGAATGCTTAATCTTGTTTTTGTTAATAAACTTTCCAAAAATTCCTTATAGTTTTTTTTAGCTAATTTGGGCAAAAGTTTATTATTTTTTTGATTAAAGTAGTCAGGTTCTAGATCCAGAGGAATAAAGAGCTTTTCAAGTTGCTTAAATGCATCATCCGAAATCATGCCGTCACCTATTCTGTATTGTTCATCAAGATACTTAACATCTCTCACTAATAAATTATTCATAATAATTTTGAAAAATATTTAAAAATCTTTTAAATAAAGATTTGAAAATTAAAATTAGATTTTAAAAGTAATTGACCACTAAATATCCTCCTACGCAGAGAGCGATTTAAGAGTATAAAAAGTACTTATTAGGCGCTTAAATTAAATACTTCAATCAAACATATTTACTCAAAAGTGAAATAGAAAATTTTAAGCATTAATTTGCAGACTAATTTTTGAAATTTCTATCAATACAAAAAAAAATTTTTTAAAGTTATGAGAAAATGTCATTTTTATTAAAAGCTCAAAATACCTGGGAAAATTTTGCGAAATACAAAATTAATGATTATGCAAAATTAAGAAATTTTGATTTTGGGCCAAATAACGAAAGTTCAGTTTCAAAATTATCGCCTTTCATTACTCATAGAATATTATCGGAATATGATCTGGTTCATGATATTAAAAGTAAGTACAAAATTAAAAATTCAACTAAATTTGTTGAAGAAATATTTTGGAGAGTTTACTGGAAAGGGTGGATGGAAAATAGACCTAAAGTTTGGAGAAATTTTATTTCAGAAAACAATCTCGATTTTGATTATGAGTTATATGAAAGTGCAATAAATGGCAATACAGAAATAGATTTTTTTAATTCTTGGGTCCATGAATTAAAGCAGTACAACTATTTGCATAACCATTCAAGAATGTGGTTTGCGAGTACTTGGATATTTAATTTAGGCCTCCCATGGCAATTGGGAGCAAAGTTTTTCTTTAAATATCTTTTTGATGGTGATGCTGCATCTAATCTCCTTAGCTGGAGATGGGTCGGAGGATTGCAAACGAAGGGAAAGCAATATCTTTTTTCATCATCAAACCTCAGGAAATTTTCAAATAATAGATTTAATTCAGAAAAAATAAGTAATCAACAAATTTTTCTTGAAGAATTTAATCAAATACCATTAGAAGATGAGATTTATAAAAATGATATGGATCCTAAATCAGATAATCTGATTATGTTTGAAAATGATCTGCACCTTGCAACCCTTAAAAATTTACTTCCAAGCTATAAAAAAGTATTTATTATCCTTTTAAAGAACGAACAAAGACAAATTAAATTGTCTGAATCTGTTTTGAAATTTAAACAAGATTTGGTCTCTGAAATTGTAGAGCAATTTGAAAATGTTGAACAGATTGATTCTTTTTCACTGGAAACTACTTTTAAAAATACTAACGAAATAGACATTATTTATCCTGGAGTGGGAGAAAATTATGATTTTATAAATGAGTTTAAAAATTTACACCATAAAAAAATTTTTAATCTTGTGAGAGATGAAGATTTATTTGCTTGGAAATTTGCCAAAAAAGGGTTTTTTAAATTTAAAGAAAATATTCCAAAAATCAATCAGAGAATATTAGAAAATTATTCAAAAAATAATTTTTAACCCAAGTGAATTCCCAATCAGAAAAAGAATCCTTTTAGTAAGTATAAATACTTAATTAGGTGCGACTTTTGCTGTTTGATCCACGATGGATACTGTGACTAGTTATTTTTACTTAAGGATAATTTTTTTATAGTGCTTTCAACAATTCTTACCAAGTCGTTTAGCAAAGATACTGCTTTATTAATTCTTAGAGTTATAACTGGAACTGTTCTTATTCATCACGGTTATGAGAAATTAGCAAATATAGAAAATTTCGCTGATGCTTTTGTCAGACCATTACATCTCCCATTCCCAATATTTTTATCATATATAGCGGCATTTTCAGAAATAGGTGGTAGTTGGTTACTAATTATTGGCTTAGCTACAAGATTCGGAGCTTTGGCAATTGTTGGAACAATTTCTGTCGCTATATATCATGCACTTGTCACTTCAGGTTTTAATATTTTTTTACTAGAGCTTTTACTTTTGTATTTCGCTTCAGCAACTTCAATTGCATTAACAGGACCTGGTAATTTCTCCTTAGATGAAGTTATTATCAGAATTTTGAAATCAGAAGATGAAGATGAAATTATACCTTCAACAAAAACTAAATCTTCTAAGGAAATTGAATTTAAAGAAGAAACAAGTAAAGGCGGTTTATTCCAATTTCTGCAAGCTAACATTCTCTCAGATACTTCAAGCTAACTTTTTAGGATAAAGGCTATTTATTAGCTCTAACCTTTTTCGGTAACTGTTTCTCTTCTCGAGTTTTATCTTAATTGTTGCTTCTGAAAGACTTATTAATAGTCCTATAGCCGTCACCCAAGATAAAAAAATAAAAGGGTTTTCTGGAATTTCTGAGAAATTCATATGAACAAAACTTCTTTTTTAAAATTGACTGATTAATATATGTTTTTCAACCTAAATATACAATTTAGAAATATTTAAGGATTAATTTCAACTTTTTCCCATTTATTAATCTTTTCCCAAAGATATCTTTTATGAACAGGCTGTTCTAATTTAAGAAGATCTACTGAATCGATTTCAAAATTTAGAACTACAAAATTTTCTGACTTGGGTAAATTGGATAATATTTCATGAGCAGATTGCGCTTTTGGGTTTATTTGCTCTCCCGGAGATCCCCAAAACCAAGAAGATTTTGATTTTCCTGATAATAAATCCCAATAATTTTTGTTATCACTTAATTCACGTATTTTTCCTTTGAATCTATATTGTGATTTGGTTTTCAAAAAGAACCATAATATTTCTGCATTAGGGTTGGATTTTAAATGCCCAATTTTTTCGCTTCTTCTATCTGTAAAAATAATCATTGAACTATCTTTATGCCATCCTCTGAAAACAACTGTTCTTAATCTTGGCTCATTTTCTTCGCTGACTGTTGCAAGCTGTATCCATCTATTAGATGTTGATTTGCCCTCTTTTTTTCTAGAAGATTTTAAATCTTGTCGCCAACTTGGTAAGTTGTTATTAGGCATTTAATTTAGGCAATATAAGCCCACTTTTCTTTTTGTATTCTTCGAATGAATCATATTTTGAGAGCGATTTATCTTTTTTTATCATTCTTGGTAGAAAAACTATAGAGAAAAATATTGCAAGAATTACTAATGGAATGAAACTCATTGAAAGTATGGCGAATGATAGATAAATTAGTATTTCGCCTAGATAATTTGTATTCCTTATATTTTTGAAAAATCCTTCTTTAATTAGATCTTTTTTTAACTTAAGAGAAAAATATTTTTGGGCATCACTAGCAAAGTGTAAAAAAACACCAATTATATTTATAGATACAGATGCAGCTATTACAATATTTGGAACAGATTTCTGAGATGAGATAAGAATGTAGGGAGCTACCCAATAACTTCCAAGGAAAATAAAACCAGTAACTGAAGTTAAAAAATTGATTTTTTCTTTAAAATAAGGATCTGGGAATATCTTTTCTTTTAGAATCCAAAGTAATCCATAAGTACCATGCAGAGCTAAATAAACGTAGGGAGCGATTGTAAAATTATCAAAAAAAATCATAAAACCTATCACTACAAATGCAGTGAGCCCCTTATGTAAATTAATTATTTGATTAAGTTTCATCTTTTTTTAATAATCTAAAAAATGAAATTATTTTCTGTGGATATATACCTAGGTCGTTCAAAAGTTTTAATGGGCGATACTGGATTCGAACCAGTGGCCACTACCGTGTCGAGGTAGTGCTCTACCACTGAGCTAATCGCCCAAAATGAAGAATTTTTAATTCCCCTTATAAGAAAATAGCAGGTTCCGTTTCATTTTCTAAGTAATTTAACTTTCCATCGTTCTCTTTTGGTTATTTCTAAATTTAGAATTTCGATAAATCCTTTATTTTCAAGTTCTACTTTGTCGCCAATTTTTAGATTAATAGTTGGCTTATTAACTTTGCTTCCATTTAATCTGAGCATTCCATTTTCTATCCTTTCAATGATTTTGGTTCGTGATACCCTAAATCCAGCTGAAGCTATAGCATCTAATCTTGTTGAAGCTTCTACTGTATTGACAAGTTTTTTTGATCTTCCAGAAGGTATTTGTAATTCATCTATACCTACTATATTAAAATTTACTTTTACGTCTCTCAAATAAAAAATCTTTTCATCTAGATGCTTAATATCTAAATTATCAATTATCCCTTGTGCTCCCCTATCGCCAATAGTCCATATATCTCCAACTTTTATTTGATTTACCCCATTTTCAATCAAGAGGGATCTAAAGTCGTCTTGTGTAGCATTATCAAATAAAAAATTTCCATTAATTTTTATTCCTTGAGCTGGAAAATTACTTTTTAGCGCATCCTCTTCAGGAGTATTATCTCCTCTAAAGCAAGCTATCCTAGATCTTTGAGAAGAGGAGAATCCTCCATAAATAAAAAATTTGAAATCATTTAAATTTTTAAAATCTTTTAAAATCTCTTCGCAAACATAAGTTGAATTAAACCCAGTCCAATAAGTCTCCCAGTGTTTGTAAGCTAAGTTGGCAATATTTATTAATTCCTCAGTTTCTTTTTTGTAGTTTGAATTTATTAAGATTTCTTTTAAGTCAATCATTTAGCCTTCTAAAAAAATTATATCTTTTGCTTCTGATTGTTTTATCAAAGCCCATGGTAATTCAGCTCCAATTTGATTTTCAAGCAGAACAAGCCATTTACCCTCTTTATTTGAATTAATAATTGATCTCAACTCTTTATTCCTATTTATGTTGATACTTGCAGAAGAAACGGTACTTCCTAAATATCCTGAACCCATTCCTAAAAGACCTCCAATTAAGGATTCACCGATGTTATTTAAACCAAGAAAACTGAAAGTAGATAAATTTGTCATATTAGAAAAAGCTATTCCAGCTATAAAACCAAATGGCATTAGCCATCTACTCATTTCTTTTTGTCTAATCTTTCTATCAAGTTTCGGATTTAAAATTCTTATATCTTCAAAATTTTGAGATTTGAATAAGATATTTGCTTTCGCATTTAGCAATTCTGTTTGATCTGATGATATTTTCTCACTTATTGGTGGGATCAAAATAGCTTCAGAGAGCATTACTGATTCTTCTTTGAAAACTTCAAATAGTTGGATACATTTATCAATGTCTTCAAATATCACAATACTTTTAGTCAAATTTCAATCCTCAAATGTTTGTGTGTTATTCAAATTAATAAAATAAGATACATACACTATAGATTAAGTTAAAGTAAAAGATTAAAGAACCAATCTTAAATGACAAAAGTTCTCATTACAGATCCAATTGATCAAACAGGAATCGACATTCTTTCACAAGTTGCTCAGGTTGATCAGAAGATAGGGATCTCAGACTCTGAGCTAGCTTCAATTATTAAAGATTATGATGCTTTAATGATTCGCTCTGGTACTCAAGTGACTGAAGAAATTATTAACTCTTCAAGTAAACTGAGAATTATTGGAAGAGCAGGAGTTGGAGTTGATAATGTAGATGTTAAGGCTGCCACGCAAAAAGGAGTTCTTGTTGTTAATTCTCCAGGCGGTAACACAATAGCTGCTGCTGAACATACTATAGCTATGATGTTGGCTTTATCTAGACATCTTCCAATTGCTAATAGTAGTACTTTGTCAGGTAAATGGGAAAGAAAGAAATTTGTTGGTAATGAGCTTTATAAGAAGAAATTAGGTGTGGTAGGTTTAGGGAAAATTGGTGCTCATGTAGCGAAAGTTGCTAATGCTTTAGGAATGGAAGTTTACGGTTATGATCCCTTTGTTTCAAATGAAAGAGCTCAACAAATACAAGTTAAACTATCTGAATTAGAGGATTTATTCAAACAATCTGATTATGTAACTTTGCATTTGCCTCGCACACCAGAGACAGAGAATTTAGTAAATATAGACGTCCTTAAAAGTATGCAAAGTAGCGCAAAATTAATTAATTGTGCTCGAGGAGGCTTAATTGATGAAGAGGCATTAGCAGAAGCTTTAAATAAATCATTGATTGCAGGTGCTGCAATAGATGTCTTTTCTAAAGAACCTTTGGAATCTAATTCACCACTTTTGAAGGTTGAAAAGAATCTTATCCTTACCCCACACTTAGGAGCATCTACTCGGGAAGCACAAGAAAATGTAGCTGTTGATGTCGCAGAACAAATAAGAGATGTCTTGCTTGGTTTATCTGCTAGAACTGCAGTAAATATTCCAGGTTTGAGCCCTGATATTATGGATAGTCTAAAACCTCATTTACAGTTGGCTGAAACAATGGGACTGCTTATAAGCCAGCTTTCAGGTGGGCAGATACAGAAACTAGAAGTAAAGCTTCAAGGTGAATTTGTTCAACATCCTTCTCAGCCATTAATAATAGCAAGTCTAAAAGGTCTTCTAAGTAAAGCTTTGGGAGATAGGATTAATTATGTGAATGCTTCGCTAGAAGCAGATTCAAGAGGTATTTCGGTAGTCGAGAATAAAGATGAGGCGAGACCTGAATTTGCTAGTGGTTCGCTTCAGTTAACCACTTATGGAGATAATGGCGACCATAGCGTAGCAGGAAGCATTTTTGCTGATGGGGAATTAAGAATTATTAGTATTGATCAATACCCAGTTAATGTATCTCCAAGCAGATATATGTTGGTTACTAGGCACAGAGATATGCCGGGCATTATTGGCAAGCTTGGGTCTTTATTAGGTAGCAACAATGTAAATATTGCCTCAATGCAAGTTGGACGCAAAATTGTTAGAGGGGAAGCTGTTATGGTGCTAAGTATTGATGATCCAATACCTAATAAGCTGCTTGATACCATTATTGAAGTAGATGGGATTACCAACGCTAATCCAGTTACTTTATGAAGTTGCTTTTCCTATCTAATGGAAACTAAAGATTGGTACAAACTAACTTTTCTGATAGAAAGTGATTCAGAAGAAATTATTATTTGGAAATTAAATGAGCTGGGAATATTTAGTTTTTCATTTGAATATTTAATTAAAAATGAAAATAAAAAAGAAGTGAATATATGGCTTCCAATTGATAATTGGGGCGAGATTTCTAGAGGTGGCTTTGAAAAAATAATTAGCAAACTTCTAAACATTAATGCCCCTAGGGATCAATTTTTTGACTGGAGTATAATTAAAGAGGAGGATTGGTTGACAAGCTGGAAGAAATATTGGGCGCCTGAATTAGTAGGGAATCATTTTTTAATATTGCCCTGTTGGATAAATCTAAATGAAAAATTTAAAGATAAACAAATTATAAAAATTGATCCTGGAGCAGCCTTTGGTACAGGAAGTCACCCTTCGACTTATCTTTGCCTGGAAAAAATGGAGAATATTGTATTTTCTGATAAAAAGGTCTTAGATATTGGGAGTGGTAGTGGGATTTTGAGTGTTGCCGCAAGATTGCTCGGTGCTAAAGAGGTTTGTGCAGTGGATAATGATTATTTAGCTATAAATTCAACTAACTCTAATTTTCAACTAAATTTTGGTAATTTAAAAAACTTAAATACATATTTGGGATCTTTTAATGAGGTAATTTTAAAAAATCAACTTAAACAATTTGATTTTGTTTTATGCAATATTCTTGCTGAAGTAATAAAAGAAATGATTCCAAATATTTATAAGTGCTTGAGTAATAATGGGGAAGTCATTTTCAGTGGAATTCTGAATTCACAAAAGGATGAAATTATAAAAATATTAATTCAGAATGAGTTGAAATTATTGGATGTATCAACTAGAAAAGATTGGGTATGCATTTCTGCTCAAAAAAACAGCGATCCAACCTAAGTATAAGTTTTTCTTATAGATATTCTTTCATACATTTTATTGTGTCATTTTTTACTTCAAAATCTCACATATCGACCCAATCGATGTTAAAAATGTATTTGATAGGTATTAATTACCAACAATTTTTTATTTAAATGGCTTCTTACAAAGTTACACTCATCAGCGAAGGTGAAGGTCTCAATTCAACTATTGAAGTACCCGAAGACCAGTACATCCTAGATGCTGCTGAAGAACAAGGTATCGATCTTCCTTATTCTTGCAGAGCTGGAGCATGTTCAACATGCGCTGGAAAAGTTACTTCAGGTAGTGTTGATCAATCAGATCAAAGTTTCTTGGATGATGACCAACTAGAAGCTGGTTTTGTCCTTACATGTGTTGCTTATCCAACATCAGACGTAACAATTACAACTCATGCTGAGGAAGAATTGTATTAATTATAAAAAATTAACTTTTCTAAGTTGATTATTCATTACTTCTCTGCCACCCTCTATAAAGGTGGCTTTTTTGTGAATGAATAAATTTGAATTTTTCAAGACTGGTAGTGTTCAATCAAGTTATGGAGGTCAGTACAGTTATAAGGTGATTGGACCATGTTGCAGGCTATATGATAGGGAAGAGTTACCCTGGCCCTGTTCTAGGCTTGCTTGGAGAAGTAAGGAGCCTAGTTGGAGAAGAATAGGTACTAGGTTCGTTGCTGATATGGCTTCGCGAAAATGCCCATCTTACTCAGTTCAGATTTTGGAGCCTGGATCAAAACCTGTTGAAACAGTTATAACTCTTTTTTCAAAGAAATTTTCTTCTGATATACAAGAATGGTGGTATAGCAAAAAACCAGGCTCAAAAGAGCCCAGTAATATCTTCCCATCTGAAGTTAGTTAGCTTTAAATCTTATGCTTTTGGCTTTGGTGGCATGTAACCTTTTAAGCCAGTGCATTCAAGACTATCAATTGTATTAACCCCAGTTTGTGGGTTAGTTCCACTAGCTCTTTCGCATAATGATTTTCTCTGAGAAAGATCAAGATTTGCATCAGTAAAGTCTGCTCCATCAATAATTGCTCCATCAAAAACACTTTTCATTAGCTCACCATTTGTAAGATTCGCATCAGATAAATCAGCATTATCAAAACGTACAGCATATGCAATAAGATCTTTCATGTTGGCGCTTTTGAAACTAGAATTCTTTGCAGTTGTCACGCTCATATAGGCGCCTTGTAGATTAGCCTCTCCTAAATCTTGATAAGATAAATCATATTTTACAAATTCATTATTTTGAAGATCTGCTCCATGAAGATCTTCTTTCAATCCATCTACTGATGAAGGATCACTAGGATAAAGTGCTTTAGCAGAAATTGGATTAACAAGTAAACCAATAATCAATGGAAGAAAAATAAGAAGTCTTTTGAAAGACTTATTCAGTGATGAAAAAATAGAGACCATTTCGATCGACATCAAATATAAAAACCTAAGACTATTATTTCATGGGTTGGTCATTTACAACGCTCCTGCTAACGAACTGTTGCAGTTTATTTAATTTCGGCAGTTAGAAAATCTTTGGCGAGGAGAGTATTTGGGAAAACTTTTTGCGCCTCTTTAAGCAAATCACTTGGCGTAATTGAGTTTTTATTAGTGTATCTTGGACTTAAATGAGTAATAATTAGTTTTTTTGTATTAGATAATAATGCTGTTTTCGCAGCCATAATTGTTGTGGAATGTAATTTTTCATGGGCCATGCTCTCATCCTCATGAGAAAATGTTGATTCATGTACAAGTAAATCGGCATTTTTTGATAATGACACTGCTGATTCGCTAAAGACAGTATCTGTGCAATACACAAAACTTTCACCTTTTCTAGGAGGTCCGCAGAATTCTTTCCCGTCAAATGACCTCCCATCTCCTAATACTACTTTCTTACCTTGTTGCAATTCAGAATAAATTGGCCCAGGTGGTATTTTTAAAGTCTCTGCCTTTTTGATATCAAATATACCTGGCTTGTCTTTTTCGTTCACCCGATAACCATAAGCTGGTATTTTATGTTTAAGACAGGCGCAATTTACTTTTATTTTGTTGTTTTCAAATAGAATTTTATTTTCTGATGCAAAATTTTCAACTTCTACAAAATGCAATGGGTAAGACAGTTTGCAAAAACTACTTTTAAGTGCAGATTTTATAAAGCTTCGCAACTCTGAAGGACCGTAAATTTCAATACCCTTACTATTTCCTGATAAACCTAAGGAAGCTAAAAGTCCAGGCAAACCATAAATATGATCTCCATGCATATGTGTAATAAATATTTTCTTGATTTGTGAAGATTTAATATTGCTTTTCATTATTTGATGTTGTGTTCCTTCACCACAATCAAAAAGCCAAACTTCTGATGACTGTGATAATTTAAGTGCTAGTGAAGAAACATTTCTCGTTAAGGATGGGACTCCTGAGCTTGTTCCTAAGAAGGTTATATTCACTTATTTATGATATTTTTATTTTTATATCTGGATTAAATCTAGACTTTTAGTCAAACTTAGGCAAATTAAGCATTTGTTTTTTAAACAAAGTGATACGTAAATCTA
>QCGP01000017.1 GCA_003279845.1 Prochlorococcus sp. AG-388-F11 | reverse complement strand
TTATTCATTAAAAATTTAAACTTTCGGTCTTAAATATAGTTTGCTACTTTTACTTCTGAGCGGTTAAGCAAATCTTGGATATCTTCAGTATCTATAGTTTCTCTTTCAATTAGCATTTGAGCCATTTCGTCCAGAACTGTTCTGTTATCCGATAAAACTTTTGTAGCTCTTTTGTAGGCTACATCAACAAGTTCTGAAACTTCTACATCAATTGTTGCGGCTGTGTCTTCAGAGAAGTCTCTTGTAGAGCTCATATCTCTTCCGAGAAACATTCCACCTTGAGATTGACCTAGAGCGACTGGACCTATTTTGTCACTCATGCCAAATTTAGTGATCATTTGTCTTGCTACATTGGCAACTTGTTGTAAATCATTTGAAGCTCCAGTTGTTACCTCTTCTTCTCCATAAACTATTTCTTCTGCAACTCTTCCACCAAGAGCTACAGCCATCTGATTTTGAAGATAAGAGCGGGAGTAAAGACCAGATTCCATTCTTTCTTCACTTGGAGTAAAAAAGGTTAAACCTCCAGCTTGACCCCTAGGAATTATTGAAACTTTTGCTACAGGATCATAATCGGGCATTAATGCTCCAACGAGTGCATGACCAGCTTCGTGATAAGCAACTAATTCTTTTTTCTTATCACTGATGACTCTATCTTTCTTTTCTGGACCAGCCATAACTCTTTCAATGGCATCACCTACTTCATCATTACTTACTTTATCTAAATCTTTTCTAGCTGCTAGTATTGCTGCTTCATTTAAAAGATTAGCTAAATCTGCACCTGTAAATCCTGGTGTTCTTCTAGCAACTTTATCTAAATCAACATCTTTTGAAAGAGTTTTATCTTTCGCATGAACATTTAATATCTGTAATCTTCCAGCGTAATCTGGTCTATCTACTGTTACTTGTCTATCGAATCTGCCAGGACGCATTAAAGCTGAATCTAAAACATCAGGTCTATTGGTAGCAGCTACAATTATTATTCCTGAGTTACCCTCGAAACCGTCCATTTCAGTTAGGAGTTGATTTAATGTTTGTTCTCTTTCATCATTTCCTCCGCCCATACCTGCACCTCTTTGTCTTCCAACTGCATCTATTTCGTCAATGAATACAATACAAGGAGCATTCTTTTTGGCTTGTTCAAAAAGATCTCTAACTCTGCTGGCTCCAACTCCTACAAACATCTCTACAAATTCTGAACCTGATATTGAGAAAAAAGGTACGCCTGCTTCTCCAGCTACTGCTTTTGCTAGCAATGTTTTTCCTGTACCAGGTGGGCCAACTAGAAGAACTCCTTTTGGAATTTTTGCTCCAACTGCAGTAAATCTATCTGGGCTCTTAAGAAAGTCTACAACTTCAGTTAGTTCTAATTTTGCTCCTTCAACACCAGCAACATCAGAAAAGGTTACTTGTGTAGATGGTTCCATTTGTAATCTTGCTTTGCTCTTACCAAAACTCATAGCAGGATTTCCACCTCCAGCATTTCCACTTTGGGATCTTCTGAAAAGAAAAAACAGGCCTCCAATCAAAAGTACTGGGAAAATCAAGCTACTTAAAGCTTGTTGCCATGGATTAGCTAATTTTGTGGGAGTTACAGCAATGTCTACATTATTTTCAGTTAGGATCTTTAGCAAATCTTTGTCAGGGGCTAAATTGACCTCAGATCTGCTCCCATCATTCTCAACAACTTGAGCTGTCGCATTGTCTGGAGATATTAGAACTCTACTGATTTCTTTATCTTGAACTGCCTCTATAAAATCACTATACCTTAAGGTTTTTGTAGCATTTTCAGTATTGGGTTTATCAAATACAGAAGTACCAATAAAAATTACAGTAATAACAGCTAGAACATAAAGTCCTACATTTCTCCAGCGTTTGTTCACGATAAATAATCTTTAATAAACTTATAATACTAATAATAAAACATTATTAAGAGCGTCTAAGAACATCTACTACACTTTTGAATGCAAACCATTCAGGAATTGATTCGCCATTCCTTAATTTCTTTCTAAATTCAGTACCACTAAGTTTCATAATTTCATAATTAAATTCTTTAGCTTCTTCAGCTGTAATATATCCTTTTTCCTTTGTATAAACTAAATTTTTTGAAGGAACAGTCTGCATCATCAATTCGTCTGCGCATTTATTCGCAAAATTCTGGGCGTCATATGGGCCATAAAAATCTTCACCAGTTGTTGATGACTTACAGCCAGCCATATCTCTACCGATAATAAAATGGGTGCAGCCATAATTTCTCCTGATTATCATATGTTGAAGAGCTTCTCTTGGCCCAGCCATATGCATTGAATAAGGTAAAAAAGCCCATTTTATCCTTTCATCAGATATTTCTTCTTCCAATTCTTTATAGGTCAGATATCTAACTTTCCCAGGAATATCATCTTGTTGTGTTGGCCCACAAGTTGGATGTACTAAAACAACTGAATTAGGAGAGACATTATCTGAGAGTAAGGCATTAGTAAACAATTCATAATGTGCTCTATGAATTGGATTTCTGCATTGAAATGCAACTACATCATAATTTGATGGCAGCTTGGCTCTTACTTCTGCAGGGGTTTTGCAGGGAAACTCCCTAATTGGTAATTCTAAACCTAAGACTCTCCCTCCTATATAAAATCTTCCCCTCTCATTAAAAATCATCTTAACAGCAGGATGATCTAAAGAATTAGTGCCATAACAAAGTTCAGCTTCTAAGGATTTATCAGGCTCCCATATAGAATTTACTTCTAAAACTGCTATTTTTTGGTTTTTGTAGGTTAGTAAGATTGTTTCGCCAGTTTTTACTTCTTCATTATTTGAATCAAATACAATCGGTAAGCCAAAAAGCAACCCGCTTGTATCTCTATTATTTTTAATGACCGATTTATAGTTATTTTCATCCATAAAACCTTCCAAGGGAGAAAAAGCACCAACCATCAAAAGTTCCACATCACATGCATTTCTCTCGCTGCATTCAAACTCATAAGTAGCTTTAGAGATGAGATCACTTTTAAGGTTATTATCTTTGATAATTAAATTTTTTAGTTCCCCGCCATAGGGTGGTATTAGTCCATTAGGGTCTGTTTTTGTTTTTTGTTGTAATTCCATTTTTTGAATTTGTAGAGAAAAATTTTGAAAAAAAAAAAGGGGTTTAACCCCCTTTTATTTCTTATCTAGTATTTAAGCCTTTCTTCCGTAAAGCTCTCCTATTATTTTTACATCAAGTGGATCTTTGGATCCCATGTCTGTGTCTGAAGGTTGGATAGCTTCAAAAGTACCAGCAAATTCGTCTGTGTCAGAATCTACACTCTTGATTGAGAGAGTGATAACGCCAGTACCATTTACATCAACTTTAATATTTTCTTTTGCAAGTTCTTCATCATCTCCTCCTAATGCAACTAAACCTTGAGCATACTCAACACCAGTATTTTTAGCTCTTGCTTTAGGATCTAGAAAATCTCCAGTTCTGTAGTTAGGTGTAAATGTTGAACCACTAACCTCAGTACCTGGCTCAATAGATGAAGGTAAATCAGCTTTAAGATCTTTTGCTGAAAATGCAAATGGCACCTCTAATCCACCAGGAGTCAATACAGTAATGAGTTGAAAATCAATACCACCTTTTTCGGTGAAAGTTCCTGAGTCTATATCTCCATAAACTTCTGTCACTGTGGTGTTATTTCTTGGACTAATAATTTTTGTAGAAACAAATTCTGCAGCTTTTCTTTTCGTCCCTGGCACTTTTACATAGACTTCTGTTGGATGCATGCATATTCCTTTAAGGCTATCTCCATTTCCTAGAGATATTGATCCCACAAGAGATGAGTCTAATGTTGGACAATCATTAGCTTTTCCTGTGTTAACAACATCTGTAAATTGTGCATTTCCTCTTTCAGAAAAAGCAAATGTTTTAACAGGTATGAAAGCAAAAGTTATACAAATTGAAATAACAAAAGCTAAGAAAGAACGAATTCTCATAATTAAAGTTGCAGTAAAGTTCTGTGACGATTGATTAAAGGTCATCTAAATAGTTCAGTACGGATATTACAAGGGAAAGGACCATAAAAGATAGGACTTTTAAATCCTCGAAACAACCCGTAGCTTTTTAGATTTTAAAAAACTGGAATTATTTTAAGCTATCACATTATTTTTAATGCTTAAGATTACAAAAAAATACAAATTAAGAAATTTTTTTTATTTTTTTAATGAAATAATTTGGGTTATTAATTTATTTGCTAAATCAATTTTTGATGTTTTATTAATGTAGTGTTCCATATTGTTTGTATCGAAAAGCCAACCCTCATTTTGTGCTAAAAAGCCAAATCCTTGGCCTTCAAGATCAATTGGATTAGCGAATAGATAATCACAACCCTTTTGGAGAATCTTTTCTTTAATTATTATTCTTGCTTCTTCGATAGATCCTGTAAAAGCGCAAAAGCCTACAAAAACTTGGTTATCTTTTTTTGATTTACTAATTTTTTTTAAAATATCTGGGACTAGCTCAAAGTTTTTATTCAAATGATCATTAATTTTATTTTTGGGAATTTTAGCTGAAGTATCAGAGTTTATCTTGAAATCAGATACTGCTGCATTCATGAAAAAATAATCACAATTTGATATCTCATTATTAAGTTCCCTAATTAAATCAACACTAGTTTCAATTTCATATCTTTTTATTCCATCAGTAAGATTCTTATCGATTTTCAGAGGCCCATGGACATATTTTACTTGTGCTCCTCTAAACCTCGCTACTTGTGAAAGAAGTAGGCCCATAGCTCCAGAACTTTTGTTAGTAATGTGTCTTGCCGCATCAATTTTCTCTGATGTACAACCCCCAGTTATTAAAATTTCTTTATTTAGTAAATCTTTGCGATATGCATTTTGTTTGTGTGAAGTTATAAATTCAAGAGCTAATTGAATTAGATCATTTGGAGGTATCTTACCGATACCGACAGCATCACATGCTAAGAGACCTTCACTTGGTTGCAATGACAAAACATTTTCGTAATTCTGTAAATTCTCATAATTTTTTTGGACAGCTTTATTTAGCCACATTTGTGTATTCATTGCTGGTGCAACAATAATTGGCTTTATATTTGCTATTAAAATACTTGGAATCAATCCCTCTGCATTTCCTGTTACCCATTTTGCTAATGTTGTGGCTGTTAAAGGGGCAATGATTAAAATATCAGCCCAATTGCTTAGTTCAATGTGAAGAGGTATTGATTGAGTATTAGACCATTGATCATTTTCCAAAATACAAGGATTTCTACTTAATATAGAAAGAGAGAGCGGCTTTATTAATTTTTCTGCATTTTTAGATACAACGCATCTTATTTCATAATTTTCTTTCGCTAATTGGCTAACTAATAATGGAATTCTTACAGCTGCAATACTCCCCGTTATTAATAAAAGAACCTTTATTTTGGAGTCCGTACTTTTAGTTTTCATCGAAAGGTTCCTGATCTAGGAGGTGGATATAATTAGTTGTTAATTCAGGTCTATTGATTGCAAGAGCCCTTAGTAAGTGCCAGTCTTTCAGACCATCAAATGGAGTATTATAATTATCTTCCTCTAGCCTTTTAGCTAGCTCAAGGGTCATTTCTTCATCAAAAGAATTTACTAGTTCCTCACTTATTTTATTTTCAGAAATGAATTTCATATTGAGTTAAGAACATATATTCTAATAATAAAGCCTCAAGTAATTATTTTTTAAATTGATAAAAGTATTAAGTACATATTTTTTAAGGATATGAAATTTTCTAAAAAATTATTATTTCACTCGAAGTGTGATTAAGCGCTTTATCTTCATTCTCAATCATAAATATGCAAACTCTCCTTATCAAAAATATTATTTCTTTAAATAAGATGTCCAAATTTGAATTATGTCACAAACTAAGAGAGAGCAAGTCAACAGTCACTTACGTTATTTAAGGCAAGAACTAAGAGAGATGCATTTATGCATAAAAGAAGATAACCTTTCACCTGAACCGGGCGAAATAAGAGGAATAATGGCTCAGTTTGAGGCTTTACTTGAATTAGTAGATGGAAATACTAAAATTCAGTCAAATTCTGAAGCAGCTTAGCTAAAAGCAAAATGGTTTTTAGACCTCAAAAGACAAAATTTCAACTAAATGTTGTAGAAAATTTTCAAACACTAAGTATATGGGCTGACAATCCATGGCGAAGATATTCAATATCATTAATCACCCTTTTAATTGGTTACTTTTTAGGAAGTTCTCTTGGTATGGTAAGTGCCGTGGTTGAACTTATGGATCCTGTAGCTGCTTTCTTATCGGTTGTGTTTATTGAAATTTTGATAGTTTTTAGAAGGAATTTTCGATTTGAAAAGAAAAAGAAATTCTTAGTTCTTTTACTAGATTCTTTAAGATTGGGATTATTTTATGGCTTCTTTACTGAGAGTCTCAAGTTACTATAATGTTATTTATTGTATTTCTGTAATAGATAAAGTAAAGCCATCCTTATAGGGATACCATTTGCAACTTGATTATTGATTAAACAATTAGGATATTCATCGACTACTTCACTGCTTATTTCAATATCTCTATTAATAGGCCCAGGATGAAGAATTGGAATTTCGTTGCTATTTAAAGATAATTTCTCTGAAGTCAAGCCATAATCTAAACTATATGAATCAATGCTACTTAGTAAATTCTCCATCATTCTCTCTTTCTGAAGTCTTAAAACAATGATTGCATCTGCAATTTTTATTGATTCTTCCAATGATCTAGAAATTGTTATGGATCCTCTTGATTTAATAGGATCTTCTTCTTGATTTGGCGCACGAGTTTTTAAAAAATTTATAAATTCATCAGGTATTAATGTTTTAGGACCACATAAAATGATGTTTGCTCCGAATGCAGTCAAAGCCCAAAGGTTTGATCTTGCGACCCTTGAGTGATTGACATCTCCAATTATTAAAATTTTTTTGGAATTTAAAATCTCAGGATTCGGTGATTTTTTGGAAAAGAATTTTATTAATGTATAGATGTCAAGCAATCCTTGGCTTGGGTGACTATGTAATCCATCTCCAGCATTAAGAACCGAAGTCTTAGAATTTATTGCATCAAGTTTTTTAGCGATCTCAAAGGTTATATAACTCGATGAATGCCTTATGACTAATGTATCTGCCCCCATAGCAGAATAGGTTATTGCTGTATCAATGATTGTTTCGCCTTTTGTTAAAGAACTAGATGAAGGCGCAAAAGTTTGTACATCCGCAGATAGTCTTTTTGCTGCAAGTTCAAAGCTATTTTTTGTTCTTGTACTAGCTTCAAAAAACAAAGATGTTACCAAAGTCCCCTGTAATGCCGGTATCTTCTTCGTTCCTGCATTTTTTAGTGAATCAAATCTATGAGCCAATTCAAATACTGATTTATAATCTTGAATTGAAAAATTAGCGAGTGTGTGGATATGTTTATGAGGCCAAATTTGCATTACGCTTAGAAAAATAAATGATTATTTGAATTTAGGTGTTCTGTCACCTTTTAATCTTTTACTTACACTCCTACTATTTTTGAGATACCAACGCCATTTTATATTTTTTGCCTTGGATATGCCAATTCTTGTAGTTTGAATAAGATCTTTTTTTTCTAGAATTGATTCTTTTTGAGAAATCCATAGAGAATTATTATTTATAACTTCAAGTGAGTTAAATGATTTGTCTATTCCGTATGTTTTAGTAACTAGTCCAGGTCCAGAGGCTAATCTTTCGTTCTTTTGAGGGATGAAAACTGCCCTGATTAATACACCACTCGCATAATTTTCTTTATCAGTAACTATGTTTAAACAATGATGAATGCCATAAGATTTGTATACATAAAATGTTCCTGGTTTACCAAATAATGATTTATTAGATTCAGTTATTTTGTGGTAGCCATGACAAGCCTCTTCTTCCTGTGAATAAGCTTCAGTTTCAACGATAATACCCTTCACTTGATCTCCTTCATAATTGTTTTTTGTTAAGTAACAGCCGATTAAATCAGGGGCAACGAGTTTAGAGTGCCGATAAAAAAAATCTTTTGAAAATAAGTGGTTTTCTATTTTTCAGTTTTTATCTAATATTATTTTTAGCTAAGAAAGATAATTGAGGCTATTAATGAAAATTGATTTTTAAATATATGCGATTATTATTTTTTTAATTATCTGAAATTGAAAGGACATATCAATAAAACAGTTCTTAATAAACTATTATTTAATTAAACAGAAAATCAAAAGCATGACAAAAATAACTAAAGAGGAAGTCAAAAAAGTTGCCCAATTAGCAAGATTGGAGCTGAATGAAGGAGAAATCAATAGTCATGCAGAACAATTAGAGAAAATATTGGAATATATAAAACAACTTGAAAAAATTGAAACAGATGATGTTCCCTGTACAACAAGAGCGATAGAAGTTGTTAATGTATTTAGAAAAGATGAAAAGAAAAATTCTGATTGCACTGAAGAGCTTTTAGAATTAGGTCCATCTAGAGAAGATCAGTACTTTAAAGTACCAAAAATTATGAATGATTAAATTAATTGCTTCCTATAAATGTTTTGTTGACTATCTTTAATAACATTTTCTTAATTTTATAGCTCGGAAATAAATTAATTATTTTTCTTATCTTTCCTCTCTTTTTACTATGACTCCTCACACCTATTAATAAATCATAGACAAAATTAAGAATATCTTTCTTAGTTTCAAATATCCCAACTCTTTGGGGGGAACCTTTTATATCCAATAATGGTTTAGTTTTTTCGTAGGCTATCTTATATTCAAACCAAGGAATCGAAGGCCAAAGATGATGAATGAGATGATAATTTTGACCCATAATTAATAAATTCATAAATTTGCTTGGATAAACACGAGAATTTATCCATTTATTTCTTGATTTAAAAGGTCTATGAGGTAGATAATCAAAAAATATTCCTAATGTAACTCCTACCATTAATGCGGGGCCAAACCACAGATTATAGATCAGATTCATAAAGTCAAATTTTATCCCAGCTAAGATAATTGTTATAAAAATCGATCTTTCAATTCCCCATTGTATTAATTCATATTTTCGCCAAAGTTTTCTTTGGAAGAAGAACACTTCATGATAAAAAAATCTTGGAGCAATTAGCCAAATAGGCCCGAAAGTGCTGACAATATGATCTGGATCATTTTTGGGATGATTTACGTGAATATGATGCTGTAAATGAACTCTTGTAAAAACTGGGAAACTAAATCCTAAAAGAATTGCTGACCCATGACCCATTGCTTGGTTTATCCAAGGAACAGGGTGAGCCGCTTTGTGGCATGCATCATGAATAACAGTTCCTTCAATATGTAAAGCTAAAAAAGCAGTTGCTACAAGTAATGGTAGAGGCCATACGCCTCTGTACCATTGCCAAATGCTAAGAAAAGCGAGAAAATAACCGCCAAAAAAAAGTACTAATGTTGGATTCCAAAAACTTGGCGGATCAATGTAATTTTTAATCTCTTTTTGCCAATTAAATGTTTTTGAAGAATTAGTAATTTTTATTATATTTTTATTGGTTAAGTTTGAAATCGTTTCAAGTATTCTTCGACCAATATAACTGATATTTTTCGATGATTGTATACTTAAATTAAAAAAAAATTCTTAAAGATGAATGTATTTTAATTTTATGTGTCAAATTAATCATTATTAATTAAAAATATTTTTAAATTTTACTTCTTTCAATTATTATTTTATGTGAGCGGTCGTGGCGGAATTGGTAGACGCGCGAGTTTTAGGTACTCGTATCTTCGGGTGTGGGAGTTCAAGTCTCCCCGACCGCATTTAAGGGAATTCTAATAAAAGTTTTTTTTTAAATTTCAACTTCTTATGATTCAATAAATAGATGAATAGATGAATAATTTAATAGTTTATTTAGGAACACTTTATATTGTTTTTGGCACTTTATTTTTACTAGTACCAATAATTTATCTTGAACTTGGCAGACCAAAAGACTTAATAAAAGCTTTTTTGAACTTATTAATAGGTTTTATATTAATAATAAAAAATAAAACTTTATATGAGTCATTTTTTGTAATTTCCCTCTTATTAACAACAGTACTCGTAGTTTTATATTTTTTAGAGCTTTTTTTATCTAGATGGAATCAATTGACAGATAAAGAAAAGAATAAATTAGTTACTTTTTTGGAGTTGAAAAATAATCTTTCGAAATTAATTCAGGCGGTTAATCTTGGAGTAAAGAATTTTACGAAGCCTTTAAATTTTTTCAATTTTATTAGCAATAATGAAAAAATTAGCCAAAAAAAATGGGTAAGAAATGATAAAAATGATAATATAAAAATTTGAAACTAAAAGAATTGGTCATTTGATTCATGCCAAAAAAATACAGGTCAACAAAGAAAGAATATAATAAATTAGATTTATTTAAATAATTCTATTGATCACCAATATTTCCTATATCGTTGTATGAAAACTCAAAATAACAAAGAACAAAATTCAGAATTCTCCTACAAAGAAACTTTAAATTTGCTTAAAACTGACTTCTCAATGCGTGCTAATTCAGTTAAAAGAGAACCTGAGATTCAGAATTTTTGGGCAATTAATAACATTGATTTCGAATTAGGTTCAAAAAATTTAGGCAAAACATTTACTCTACATGATGGTCCACCTTACGCAAATGGAGCGCTTCATATGGGTCATGCTCTTAATAAAGTTTTAAAAGACATAATAAATAAGTACAAAACGTTGAAGGGATTTAGAGTCCATTATGTTCCTGGTTGGGACTGTCATGGCTTACCTATTGAATTAAAGGTACTTCAGAATTTAAAATCTGATGAAAGAAAAAATCTTGATATTTTAGATCTAAGAAAAAAAGCAACAGATTATGCATACATACAAATTAAGAATCAAATGGAGGGTTTTAAAAGGTGGGGAATCTGGGGAGATTGGGATAACCCTTATTTAACACTCAAGAAAAGTTATGAATCTGCTCAGATTGGAGTATTTGGGAAAATGTTTTTAAATGGATACATATATCGAGGTCTTAAACCTGTCCATTGGAGTCCAAGCTCTAGGACTGCACTAGCAGAAGCAGAATTAGAATATCCTGAAGAACATTATTCAAAAAGTATTTATGTTTCTCTAAAAATCACTAAGATATCAGACGAATTACTATTGAAGTTCTGTCAAGAAAATAACGAAATCAAAAAGCATCTTTTTTTGAGTAATTCTTTTATAACTATTTGGACCACTACACCCTGGACCATACCTGCAAATGAAGCAGTTGCTGTAAATCCAAAAATAGATTACGTTTTTGCTATTGATGAAGATAAAAAAATATATCTCTTTGCAAAAGAATTATCGTCTGAAATTAGTAATAAATTAAATAAAGATTTGAGGATTCTTTTAGAGGTTAAGGGAGCAATTTTAGAAGATATCGAATACAAACATCCTACTAAGAATAAAAATTGCAGAATTGTGGTTGGGGGTGATTACATTACAACAGAATCAGGAACTGGAATTGTTCACACTGCACCAGGTCATGGGATAGATGATTTTAATGTTGGTCAAAAATATGATCTTCCTACAACATGTGTTGTTGATGAAAAAGGTAACTTAAATGAATATTCTGGTCAATTTAAAGGTGCAAATGTACTGAAAGATGCAAATGATTTAATTATTGAATATTTAAAGGGAAATAATTTGCTTCTTTTAAAAGAAAACTATAAGCATAGATATCCCTATGATTGGAGAACCAAAAAACCAACTATTTTTAGAGCAACAGAACAATGGTTTGCATCTGTAAATGGCTTCAGATCATCTGCATTAAAGGCAATCGAGGATGTTGAATGGATGCCAGAAACAGGGAAGAAAAGAATTCATTCCATGGTGATTGGCAGAGGTGATTGGTGTATTTCTAGGCAAAGGTCTTGGGGGGTACCAATTCCAGTTTTTTATGAAAAAAATGGAAATGAAATTCTCTTGAATAGCGAGATAATTAATCACATTCAAAAACTTTTTAGAGAACATGGCGCAGATATTTGGTGGAATTGGGAAGTTAAGAATCTATTGCCAGAAAATTATGAAAAAGAATCTGATTTATGGATAAAAGGAACTGATACAATGGATGTCTGGTTCGATTCTGGATCAAGTTGGGCTGCAGTGTGTGAACAAAGAAGTGAATTAGAGTATCCAGCTGATCTTTATTTAGAGGGCTCAGATCAACATCGAGGTTGGTTCCAGTCTTCATTGCTCACATCTGTTGCAGTTAATAATAAACCGCCATATAAGAAAGTTTTAACTCACGGCTTTGCACTTGATGAAAACGGTAGAAAAATGAGCAAATCTTTAGGAAATGTTGTTGACCCCAATATAATTATAAATGGGGGTAATAATAAAAAAACTGAACCTGCTTATGGCGCTGATGTTTTAAGGCTATGGGTGAGCTCTGTAGATTATTCAGTAGATGTCCCAATTGGTTCCAATATACTAAAGCAGCTATCAGACGTTTACAGGAAAGTTCGTAATACTGCACGATATCTTTTAGGCAATATACATGATTACGACCCTAGTATTGATAGTTTTGAAATTGATCAATTGCCACTCTTAGATCAATGGATGTTAGGCAGATTAGTTGAGGTTACTGATCAAATATCTAATGCTTATGAGAATTATGAATTTTCAAAATTTTTTCAAATCTTACAAAGCTTTTGTGTTGTAGATCTATCAAATTTCTATTTGGATATTGCAAAGGATCGGTTATATGTAAGTTCTAAATCACAATTTAGGAGAAGATCATGTCAGTTTGTCATGTCAAAAGTTGTTGAAAATTTAGCTGTTTTTATTTCTCCAGTTCTTTGTCATATGGCTGAAGATATCTGGCAAAATATTCCATATTCAACTAATGAAAAATCAGTATTTCAAAGAGGATGGCCAATTTTTTTGAATTCATGGAAAAATGAGAGTCTCAACGAACATATTGCAAATTTAAGAAATTTGAGAGTTGAGATTAACAAAGCGATAGAAGGATGTAGAAACAAACAGATAATTGGAGCAGCTTTAGAAACAGAAGTGAATTATTTACCTGAAGATAAAGTTGTAAAAGATTCACTTAATTGGCTGCAAAAATTTGGTAATGAAGATGTAGATTTGTTTAGGGATTGGCTTATAGTTTCAAATTTTCAAGTGGTATCTACTTTGGTAGACGATTCTCTAATTATTGACAATAATAAACTTGGTAAAATTCAAATTCTTAAAGCTCATGGAAAAAAATGTGATAGATGCTGGCATTTTCAAAAAGAAACTTTTATTGGAATCCAAAATACAAAATTATGTAAGAGATGTTCAAATATTATTAATCTTGATTTTACCTAAATCCAGTTTTTTTCATTCAAAAAGAAAACTGAGTTTTGATTTTCTCTAATTAGGTTATCTTCGGTTTCTGTTAAGGGTGCTTTATAAAGTTTAAAGTTGTTAATTATATAACTAGAGTTTATAACTTTCTTTTCTAACTCTATTTCGATGGGATGAGTTGTAGAGCTACTAAAACCTTTGAAAATAATTATTTCTAATTGTTCTTTGTGATTTTCTTTTAAAATAAAACCCTCTAACTTAAGGATTCTATAAGGTATCCAGGAACTTATTTTTTCAAGATTTTTTATTAAATCAATTTCTTCCATTTTCGGAGAAGAATGAGTTTCTTCCATTTTTAGGAAATTTAATTATTGACCATTGAATCAAGCCTAAAGTATAGATTAATAATGAAAATAATCCTAAAAATTTTGCTACTGGCTGAGTAAAGTTAGCTCCAAAGAAAAAAGTAAATAAACTTTTGATAATATAATAGAAATTTGAAGAAGGCTGGAGCCATATTTCACATGTAGTAGAATTTATATAATAAAAACAGCTAAAGTTTCGTAAACTTTCAATTAAGAAATTGATAGATATAAATGTTATTGACCATCTCCATACTTTTGTCGTTGTTGCAAGTGAATAAGAAAAATCATATTCTCTTAATTCATCATTAATATCATTCCAAAACCAAACTGAAATTGTCATTAATAATGTTGAAATATTTGTTATCAAAAGTGCGTAATTATATTTACCTATTAAAAGTAAAAGACTTATAAAAAATAAGAGGGATATCTTCCAATAAATTGATAGAAGTTTTTTAACAGCTTTATTTCTTTTTTTAATTGACCAAAAGAATAATGCAATAGGAATGCCAACTAGGAAAATTATTGAAAGTTGAAAAGATAGCCAAATAGAAAGTTGATTAAAAACGTTCAAAATTTTTTCTTTTTATATACATAATATTTAAACATCAAAGTGTTGCTTTTTCATTTAATATTGTCACAGTTATGAATATCATTCATCCTTATATAGATCAAGAGAAATAAATTAATATTTGTATGAGACAGCATGTTAATCCCCTTAGTAGCAATTTCAATGAGATTGAAAGAGTTCCTTCTTTGATTGAGATGTTTAGTGATTCTAAATTAAATTTTCATTTGGATATAGGGTGTGCAGCTGGTCAGTTTCTTTTTGATTTAGCTTTAGTTAATACTAGTTGGAATTATTTAGGAATTGAAATTCGTGAGAGATTAGTTAAAACTGCTAAATTAAGAGTCCAAGAAAAAGAAATAAAAAATTTATATTTTTTATTTGGCAATGCTAATAATATTTTGAATAATGTCCAATGCGAATTTATTATTAAAAATGTTAAAAGTATTTCTTTTAATTTTCCGGATCCATGGTTTAAAAAGAGACATAATAAAAGGCGTGTAATTCAGCCAAATTTAATTAATATTCTCTCAAATTTATTGCAAAGCGGATCCCTCATTTTTATAAAAACTGATGTCAAAGACTTATTTGATTATATGGATTTAACCATATCAAATAATTCTAATTTTAAAACAATAGATAAAAAAGATTTTAATTATTCCGAAAGTTTTAATCCAACTAAAGTTAAAACCGATAGGGAAAAGTATGTTATTGAAAATAAACTTGATATTTATGAGAATATTTATATAAGAATTTAATTCAAAATTATTTCAGGATTCTATTAATTTCTAAATTGAGTTTGTTTGTTATTTCGCTTGATAAAAAAAGTACTTCCTTCTGATTTTCTGCTTCAACAAGAATTCTTATAAGAGGTTCTGTACCGCTTGGCCTTATATAAATCCTACAATTATGCGAATAAATTGCATGAAAATTTTCTATAGTTTGATCAAGTAAGATTTTAGTTTTTGGATTCATTTTTTTTATATTAAAATTTATGTTAGTTAGTCTCTGAGGGAAGGGTTCGAAACTAGTTCTAAGCCAATCATTTAAAGTTATATTTTTCTTTTTACAGTATTTAGAAATTTGAAGCGCTGTTAATATTCCATCTCCAGAAAAGTTATTAATTTTTGAAAGTATGTGACCTGACTGCTCACCTCCTAATACAGCTTTTTTTTTCTTAATTGCTTCATGTACATATTTATCTCCTACATCAGTTCTATATAAATTTCCACCAATTTTGTTCCAAGACTTTTCAAAACCTAAGTTTGCCATTTGGGTTGTTACTAGTAAATTATTTGTAAGAATTTTTTGTTCCATGAGTTCTCTACCCCAAAGAAAAAGAATATGATCCCCATCCAATACATTGCCTTTAGAATCTAATCCAATTACTCTATCTGCATCACCATCGAAGCTAAAACCCATATCTGCAGGAGTTTCTCTTAAGGCTTCTTTTAATGGTTCGAGGTTAGTAGAACCACAATTCATATTAATTTTTGACCCATTTTTTGAGTTATTGATAACTCTTACATCAGCACCCAAAATCTGAAAAATTTCTTTTGCGCAGATTGTAGCTGATCCATAGCATGTATCTAATATTATTTTCATGCCTCTTAAGTCTGATTCGCCCATTGTATTAATAAGGCTTTGCATATAAATATCCATAAGATCTTTATTTGTTTTTAAAGAGATCTTTTTTGTGGGAACTGATATATCAACATTTGACTCTTCAATAAAATGTTGAATTTTATTTTCTAAATTTTTAGAAATTTTTTCACCATTATGATCAAATATTTTTATGCCATTATATTCAGGCGGATTATGACTTGCAGATATCATTATCCCACTACTAAGATTCTGTTTTTTGATTAAAAAAGAAATAGCTGGGGTAGGGCAAATTCCAAGATTTATAAATTTTTTACCACTTGCATCTATTCCTTCTATTATCCCCTGAAGCAAGATATCTCCACTAATCCTAGTATCTCTTCCAATTAAAATTGGATAATTATTTTCCAAATTTGAGCCCAGAGCATATCCAACTTTATAGGCTAGAGAATAAGTTATCTCTTCATTAAATCTTCCTCTTATTCCATCAGTTCCAAAGATTGATTGCATAATTAGCTTTCAGGAATAAATATATTATGATCATTAATCATTTCTTATTTTATCAGTTGATTAAAAGTTAAAGGATTAAAATTCTCTTTATTTGTTTAACTTATTTAAGATGTTTTTAGTTTGTAAATACTTATAATGCAATCTGAGAGTAAAGACTCACTTCTAAATACAAAGTTAAAAACAATAATTGTTTTGATTATTACTGTGGTAATTTTTTCTTTTGTTATTTTTAGAAATCTCTTTTTTCAATCCACTTATCTTCTTAAGAGTTTTGGAGAATTATCTGTCGACCCTGAAATAGCTTTTAAAAATAACAAGCCTACTTTTCTTGAATTTTATGCTGAGTGGTGTGAGGTTTGTAAAGAAATGGCTCCAAAAGTATCAGCTTTAAAAGAAGAATACGAAAAAGATATTAACTTTGTTTTTTTAAATGTTGACAATCAAAAGTGGGATAATTATATCCGAAAATTTAATGTAAATGGAATTCCTCAAGTTAACCTTTTTGAAAGAGAGGGCAATTTAATATCTACTTTTGTTGGTAAACAAGAAGAAATAACGATAAGAGATGCTATTGATCAAATAGAGACAAAAGCAGATTATCATTCAAAAATTATTAATCCTGAATTCTCAGGAATCAAAGAAAAAAACAAGCATGAGGTCTCTCCTCGGAGTCATGGGTGATCTTTACCAGTCTAGAGATTTTGAGACTATTGGAAAACTTTTCTTAAAAATAGACTTACAATTTTGAGCAATAGATTTGTGTTCTTCTTGAGTACCATGAGCTGATCTTAAATGAATATAATGGATCCACGATCTGCATGAACCAGACATGTAGATTTTCGTTGGTGTCGCTAATGGTAAAACAAATCTTGCACATTCTTTAGCTACTCCTTCTGCGAGTAATTCTTCATACAATTCTGAAGCAGCTTTAAAATGTGATGAAATTTTTGTATCGTATCTTTTTTTTAACTCTTCAGGGAGGTCAGGAATAGAATTTTGCCTGTTTTTAAAATCTTGTCTTCTTAACTCTGGTACAGGAATATTTCCCAATTGAGAACTATCTGCATATCTCTGGGAAAATTCCTGAAAAGTAAATGATCTATGTCTTAAAATTTGAGCTGCAATTCCTCTATTGGTTTCTATTTGTAATGTCATAAATGACTGTTCAAAAACACTCCAATGTTCATTTTTAATACAATAACTCAATAATTTTGAATAATCTTCATTGTTCTGATTCTTTGGATTACTAACTCTAGCGATGTAAGCCATTGTTTTTTCTGCATCAGGAGTTAAAGAAATTAGTTCAACTTTGCTCATTTTAAATCTTCGCTAGGGTCACCTTCTCTGGTTGATTTTGATATTTGCCTCTTCTATCTTCATATGTTGTCGAGCAGGGATCACCTTCAAAGAAGAGTAGTTGGCAAATACCTTCATTTGCGTAAATTCTGCAATCTGCACCTGAACTATTACTAAATTCTAGAGTTAGGTGACCTTCCCATCCTGCCTCTGCTGGCGTTGTATTAACTATAATTCCTAACCGTGCATATGTACTTTTGCCTATACAAATCACTGTTATATTTTCTGGCACCTTAATCTTTTCTAAAGCTACTCCTAAACCATAGGAGTGAGCAGGAAGAATAAAAAAGTCTCCATCATCATCATGGTGAAGGGTAGTTTTTTCCAAATTATTAGGATTAAACTTTTTGGGATTCATAACAGTTCCAGGTACATGTCTGAAAATTAGGAATTCTTTTGATGAAAGTCTCAAATCGTATCCATAAGAGGAACATCCGTAACTTAAAACTGGTTTTTGTTTTTTATTAGGTACGAGATGCCTCACTAAATTTGATTGGAAGGGAATTATCATACCTTCTGAGGCTTTTTGATTAATCCAGATATCATTTTTAAGCATTGGTTTATGAACGAAGTTCGGTAATTTGGTTGGCCATTAATAATAGATCTTTAGGAATATCTGTACCAGTAAGGATTACATCTCCTGATATAAATCGGTTTTCAAGTGTTGAAATCAAATCATCCTTATCAATAAAATTCATTTCAATAGCAAGAAAGATTTCATCAAGTATGACTTGATCATTCTCGCCGGACTGTAATTCTTTTTTGCAAAAATTCCATAATTCAATAGTGGATTCATGAATAGATTTTTTTAAACTTTTATTATTTTCAATTTCTTCAGAATTATAATGGTCAAAGGAATGTGATGATCTTATCCAAGTTAAATTACCACAAAGGTTAACTGCATTATTAACTCCTTGTTTAACCCCTCCTTTCATGAATTGTATTAGTAGAACTTTCCTGCCAAGAGCAGCATTTCTTAATGAGTCACTAATGATAGATGAATAGCTTCCTCGATATGAAGATTGATAGATTTGAATTTGCCCGTTTTGAGTGAATCTCTTCGGGTTTATTTTGTTACCAGTATTTAATCTAACGACATCAAGATTACTTTTTGAATAACTATTAGATGAACTAATTACCATTATTTTAGGTATCTTTTCTATATGCAGTATAATTTGAATTTATTTACGCTGCATATAGTGTAATTTTACTTAAAAAAGCGTTGAGAACGTTGAAACTTAATGAGAGAAGTTCGTTGAGAAATCCATAAGAATTGAAAAGTGTTACAGTTGATACAAGATTTTTTATGGTGTCTTCTTAAATTTTTAAAAGTAAATATATTTATGATACCTTCTTCTCGAGGATTCAGCCGCTTTAGTTCACAGCAGTCCGGACAAAGTAAAATTAACTCTGTTGGAGAACGTTTTCCAATCAATAGAACTTTAATGGAAGTTATTAAAGGTCTAGAGGGTGCAAGCACAGAAATGGTAGAGAGATCTAAAACAATATTTTTCCCTGGAGATCCTGCCGAGAGGGTTTATCTTATAAGAAGAGGAGCAGTAAGGTTGTCTAGAGTTTATGAGTCGGGTGAAGAGATAACTGTTGCTCTTTTAAGAGAGAATAGTCTTTTTGGTGTTTTGTCACTTCTCACAGGTCATAGATCTGATCGTTTTTATCATGCAATAGCTTTTACTAGAGTTGAAATGATAACAGCACCGGCAAATTCTGTTTTAAGAGCAATAGAAGAAGATGCATCAGTCGGACTATTATTGTTGCAGGGTCTTTCAAGTAGAATACTACAAACAGAAACAATGATAGAAACTCTTACTCATAGAGATATGTCTTCTCGTTTAGTAAGCTTTTTGATGGTTCTTTGCAGAGACTTTGGAGTTGCATCTGAAAAAGGTATTACGATAGATTTGAGGCTTTCACATCAAGCTATTGCTGAAGCGATAGGTTCAACAAGAGTCACAATTACAAGATTATTGGGAGATTTGAAGGATTCTGGGCTCCTTACTATAGAAAGAAAAAAGATTACAGTATTTGATCCAATAGCGCTTGCAAAAAGATTTAATTGATTCATCATTAATTATGATGTATTGAGTGTATGAAATAATGTGGCTTGGATTTT
>QCGP01000016.1 GCA_003279845.1 Prochlorococcus sp. AG-388-F11 | reverse complement strand
TGAGTTCATAATGCACCCAATACTAGTAATAGATCCTTAATTTAGAGATGAGCTTCGGTAACAATCCAAACTTTGATCAATCAAAAGACATCCTTCCAAGTCAAAATGCCAAAATTGAAGTAATTGGCGTTGGTGGTGGTGGAAGTAATGCTGTAAACAGGATGATTGACAGTGATCTTGAAGGCGTTTCATTCAGAGTTCTTAATACTGATGCGCAAGCCTTACTACAGTCCTCTGCGGAGCGAAGAGTCCAATTAGGTCAGAATTTAACAAGAGGGCTTGGAGCGGGAGGCAATCCAAGTATTGGTCAAAAAGCTGCTGAAGAATCTAGAGATGAACTTCAACAATCTCTAGAAGGATCAGACTTAGTTTTTATAGCAGCTGGAATGGGTGGAGGAACGGGCACAGGAGCTGCTCCAGTTGTTGCTGAAGTAGCGAAGCAAAGCGGTGCATTAACTATCGGTATAGTAACTAAGCCTTTTTCTTTCGAAGGCAAAAGAAGAATGCGTCAAGCAGAAGAAGGGATTGCAAGATTAGCAGAAAATGTTGATACTCTTATTGTCATACCAAATGATCGCTTAAAAGAAGTTTCTGCTGGTGCCTCTATTCAAGAAGCGTTCAGGAATGCGGATGATGTTTTAAGAATGGGAGTTAAAGGTATAAGTGAAGTAATTACCCGCCCAGGCGAGGTTAATCTTGACTTTGCTGATGTGAGATCAGTAATGACTGAAGCTGGCACTGCGCTTCTTGGTATGGGTACTGGTTCTGGCAGATCTAGAGCCATAGAGGCTGCTCAAGCTGCAATTAATAGTCCATTATTAGAAGCAGGAAGAATTGACGGAGCCAAAGGCTGTCTTGTAAATATCACTGGAGGGAGTGATCTAACGCTAGACGATGTGAACTCAGTTGGAGAAGTTATTAGCGATGTCGTTGATCAGGATGCCAATATAATAGTTGGTCAAGCGGTTAACGAAGCAATGGAAGGGGAGATACAGGTTACTGTCATTGCAACAGGTTTTGAAACGAACCAACCATTGAAGCAACAAAGAATTAAGAACAGATTATCTAATCAATCTTTCTATAATTCCTCTGAAAATAAAGAAGCAGGTGCAAATATTCCAGAGTTTTTGAGGTTAAGGCAAAATAAAAAAGATATAGTTTGATAGTTAAAATAAAGTGACTCGGTTATCTCGCCTGCCTCAAGCATCCCTTGTGGCTGCTACCTTCCGGTCCTGACCAGGTTTAGGCGTTAAAACCGCGAAAGGCCGAGTCAATGATATATTAGCAATTCTTGATTAAAAAAGATACATAAATAACTATGTTACCTTCAGACTTCGTTAAATATAAAGAAAAATCTCAAAAAATTATTGCATTAACAGCATGGGATTCTATATCAGGATCGATTGCAGAAGAAGCTAATGTTGATCTCGTCTTAGTAGGAGACTCACTAGCCATGGTCTGTTTGGGATACAAATCTACATTGCCATTAACTTTAAAAAACATAATTTATCATACTAATGCTGTTTCAAGAGGTTTTAAAAAGAAAATTGAAGAACAACCTCTTATCGTTTCTGATATGCCTTTTCTGACTTACCAATGCGGAGAAGATAAAGCTGTGGAATATGCTGGGGCAATCATTCAAAGCACTTATGCGAAAGCTGTAAAGGTAGAAGGAGCTGAACCAGAAATACAAAAAGTCATTTCTAGATTAATAAGAATGGGAATCCCTGTTATGGGCCACATAGGCCTTACACCACAAAGTTATTTAAATTTAGGATTAAAGAAACAAGGAGCAAGCTTAGAAAGCCAAGAAAAAATCAAGAAAGAGGCTTCTATTCTTGAAAAATTAGGATGTTTTTCAATAGTTCTTGAACATATTCCTGAGTTACTCGCTAAAGAAATACAAAATAACTTAAAAATTCCCACAATAGGCATTGGTGCAGGTAATTTTTGCGATGGACAAGTAAGAGTTACAGCAGATTTGTTAGGCCTTAATGATGAGCAACCACCATTTTGCCAACCGATCATTCAAGGTAAGAAATTATTTAAGGATAAATTAAAAGAATGGGTAGCCTCTGAAAGACTTAATTAATCTCATCCCACCACTGAAACATGGAAATCAGAATTTGATTGCTAAGCTCCATTCCTTTTGGATCACTTAAAAATAATCTATTTCCTTTTCTGACTAATAGTCCACTTTCTAGAAATCTGTTCCACTCTTTAAGCAATTTACTAAAGTTACTTTCAAATTTCTTGGTTTCCCAGTTTTGTTCTTTAAGCAATTTATAGATATCTATACCCTCTTTTAGTCTCAACCCTAACATTATTTTTTCATCAAGTTCTTTGTAGACAAAATCCTTATTAATGAGAGACGAATCTAAATTAAGTTCGCATTGCCTAATCACCCATTCTTTATATTCTTTACTAATTCGTGGTCTAGTTAACTTTTCACCCCAAGGTGAACTGGTTGAACCTTGGCCAAAACTCCACCAGCCTAATCCACTCCAATAAACCCTATTATGTCTCGATTGATGCCCCGGCAGACAATAGTTTGAAATTTCATATCTTGAATATCCTGAGTTATTTAAAATTAAATGTGTTGATTCACTATTTCTAAGAGCCTCTTTATCACTTGGAAGTATTAATTTTCCTAAATTAACTAATTTTTTAAAAACAGTTCCATCTTCAATATTTAAATCATAAATGGACATGTGTGGTGGGGAAAAAGATATTGCTTTTTCTAGGTCATTTTGCCATTCTTTAAATCCACTAAGTGGTAAGTTTTGAATTAAATCTAAGCTCCAACTTTTTATTAAGCCAGAATCATGTACACCCTTCAACCATAAACAAGATTTTTCAGCATCTTCTCTTAAATGCCTCCTCCCTGACTTTTGAAGTATCTGATTATTAAAACTTTGTACTCCAAGACTAAATCTATTTATTCCAGCATTTATGAATCCATAAAGATCATCTTTATTAAAACTAGCTGGGTCAACCTCCATAGTAATTTCAGCACCATAATCAATTCCATAATTTTCTTTAAAAAGATCAATTAACTCTTTAATTTGTTTAGGATCCAAAATTGATGGGGTTCCACCACCTACATAAATTGTAGAAAGAGTTCCTTTTTGTTTTATTGACAATATTTCTTTGTATAAAAAGTGCAAATATTCTCTAACAGTTTTGCTTCCATAACCTTGTAAAGTTTCAACTTTGTTTCCTAGTGGGATAACTGCAAAATCACAATAAAAGCACCTTCTATGACAAAAAGGTATGTGAACATAGGCGCTTCTTGGAAACTTATTCATAATCTAAATACATTTTTAAGCTCCAAAAAAGTATTAAGGATCGAAAAAAATGAAATCCTTATTTACTCAATTAATAAATCCTAGTAGATTATAGATATGACGGATATTTTAGTATTAATTTTATTTGTATTATCGGGAGCTGCTTCAGGATGGCTTGGGGTTGATTTATTGCCAGTAGACGTCCTCAAACAGGTTTCTAATGTAGAAGGTTTTAGAGTTGTTTTAGCAATAATAGGTTTTTTTGTAGGCTTAGCAGCTGGCTTTGTATTCCTTCAACTTAGGAAAACATTCCTTGATCAAATAAGGACGATGCCTACTGATTTATTAATAAGTAGATCAGTTGGTTTAATTTTAGGATTACTAGTTGCGAATCTTCTACTTGCTCCAATTTTGTTAATTCCCTTCCCAAGAGAAGTCTTTTTTGCAAAACCCTTAGCAGCTATATTAAGTAATATTTTCTTTGGTGTACTTGGTTATAAATTAGCGGATACACATGGCAGGACATTATTAAGACTATTCAATCCTAATAATACTGATGCATATCTCGTAAATGAAGGAATACTCCCTGCTGCAAGTCCAAAAATTCTTGATACCAGTGTAATTATTGATGGCAGAATAAATGGTTTGTTAAATTGTGGCTTACTGGAAGGGCAATTAATTGTTGCTCAAAGTGTAATTGATGAACTACAAACTTTAGCTGACTCAAGCAGCAATGAAAAAAGATCTAAGGGCAGAAGAGGTCTTAAATTATTAAAAGAGTTAAGAGATTTATATGGAAGAAGACTTGTAATCAACCCGACAAAGTATGAAGGTAGTGGGGTAGATGAAAAACTTTTGAAAATCACTGAGGATATGTCAGGGACTTTAATTACTGCTGATTATAATCTTTCTCAAATTGCAGAAGTTAAAGAATTAAAAGTTATGAATTTGAGTGATTTAGTTATTGCTTTAAGACCAGAAGTACAGCCAGGAGAATCTCTTAATATAAAAATCGTAAGAGAGGGTAAAGAAAAAATGCAAGGTATTGGATATTTAGATGATGGAACAATGGTTGTTATTGATGAAGCAAAGAATTTCGTAGGAAGCAGATTGGATATTGTCATAACAGGAGCATTACAAACTCCAACTGGAAGAATGGTCTTTGGAAAACTGACAAATAATCCTGAGTCAAACAAATCTTTTAAATCATCAGCGACACAGGGTTAAATCTAGCTAGAATCAAAACAACCTTATTTTTGTGATACAAATGACTGTATCTGCTCCTTATTACGGCGAAAACACCGTTATGAGGACCCCGCCCCCAGATCTACCCTCACTTTTGTTGAAAGAGAGGATTGTCTATCTTGGTTTACCTTTATTTTCAGATGATGATGCAAAAAGACAACTAGGTATGGATGTCACTGAGCTAATTATTGCTCAACTTCTTTACCTAGAATTTGAAGATCCAGAAAAACCTATCTATTTTTATATAAATTCCACAGGTACAAGTTGGTACACAGGAGATGCAGTTGGTTTCGAAACAGAAGCTTTTGCTATCTGCGATACCATAAGCTACATTAAGCCACCAGTACATACAATCTGTATCGGACAAGCTATGGGGACTGCTGCAGTTATCCTTTCTTCTGGCACAAAAGGGCAAAGAGCGGCTCTTCCGCACGCCTCTATTGTTTTACATCAACCTATAAGCGGAGCAAGAGGTCAAGCAACTGATATCCAAATAAGAGCTGAGGAAGTTTTGAAAAATAAAAAATCAATGCTGGAGATTCTTTCTAGAAATACTGGAAAGACCATAGAGGCACTCTCTAAAGACTCGGACAGGATGAGTTATCTAAATCCTCAAGAAGCCCTAGATTATGGAGTTATCGATAGAATACTCACAAGTCAAAAAGATTTACCAAAAAAAATTTAACTCTCACAACCAACTACCTTAAAATCATGCCAATAGGAACTCCAAGTGTGCCTTACAGACTTCCCGGAAGTCAATACGAAAGATGGGTTGACATATATACAAGACTAGGCGTTGAAAGAATTCTTTTTCTTGGACAAGAAGTTAATGATGGAATTGCTAATAGCCTTGTTGCGCAAATGCTTTATCTTGATTCTGATGACAATTCTAAACCTATCTATCTATATATAAATAGCCCAGGAGGATCAGTGACAGCAGGCTTGGCTATTTACGATACTATTAAATACGTAAAAAGTGATGTAGTCACAATTTGCGTAGGCCTTGCAGCCTCTATGGGAGCGTTCCTATTAGCAGCTGGTACAAAAGGTAAAAGAGTTGCCTTGCCACACAGCAGAATCATGATTCATCAACCCCTTGGAGGAACATCTCAACGCCAAGCAAGTGATATTGAAATAGAAGCTAAGGAGATTTTAAGAATTAAAGATATGTTAAATATGTCTATGGCTGATATGACAGGCCAATCATTTGAGAAAATTGAAAAGGATACTGATAGAGATTATTTTTTAAGTGCGGAAGAGGCAAAAAACTATGGCTTAATTGATAGAGTAATAACTCATCCAAGTGAAGCAAATCAGTCTTAAATTTTTAAATAAATATTTTAATTTTCATTTTTAAATTAATAATTTTTTAGTTTATTTACACTTTTAATGTCTAAAATATTAATTATCAAATGCAAAGAAGCTACAACTAATGACCCAACTCTTTTATGACACAGATGCAGATCTAAGTCTCTTAAATAATAAAACAATAGCCATTATTGGATATGGTTCACAAGGTCACGCACATGCCTTAAACCTTAAAGATAGTGGCATGGATGTAATCGTCGGATTATACAAAGGAAGTAAGTCTGAAAGCAAAGCTATTAGCGATGGTCTAAAAGTGTTTAGTGTTTCTGAAGCTTGCGAGAAAGCAGATTGGATAATGATTCTCCTCCCAGATGAGTTTCAGAAAGATGTTTACCTTAAAGAAATAGAACCAAACTTAAAAGAGGGAAAGATATTAAGTTTTGCACATGGATTTAATATTAGATTCGGGCTGATCAAACCTCCTAGTTTTGTGGATGTTGTTATGATTGCCCCAAAAGGTCCTGGACATACTGTTCGTTGGGAATATCAGAATGGTCAAGGTGTTCCTGCATTGTTCGCAGTTGAGCAGGATTCTTCTGGAAGTGCCAGATCATTAGCGATGGCTTACGCTAAAGGGATTGGAGGAACACGAGCTGGGATACTTGAAACAAATTTCAAAGAAGAAACAGAAACTGATTTATTTGGCGAACAAGCCGTTTTATGTGGAGGCCTATCAGAACTAGTCAAATCAGGCTTCGAAACCCTTGTAGAGGCAGGATATCAACCAGAACTAGCATACTTCGAATGTTTGCATGAAGTTAAACTAATTGTTGACCTGATGGTGAAGGGTGGCTTATCTCAAATGAGAGATTCCATTTCCAATACTGCAGAATATGGAGATTATGTCAGTGGCAAAAGACTTATCAATAGTGATACGAAGAAAGAAATGAAGAAAATTCTAAAGGATATTCAAGATGGAACTTTTGCTAAGAATTTTGTAGAAGAATGCGATGAAAATAAACCCTTAATGACAAAATTACGAGAAGAGAACTCAAAACATGAAATTGAGAAAGTAGGTAAAGGTCTGCGCTCGATGTTCAGTTGGCTGAAGTAAATTTATTTTTAATATTTCTTGGATCGATTGGTTTTGATTTATTGATCGGGGATCCAAGATTTTTAATCCACCCGGTTCAAATAGTTGGCTTTTACGTAAAAAAAATATCTGACTACTTTATAAATAATTTTGGAGAGAATAAAAAAATATTATTTTGGGGCGGTTTCGTTATCACAATATCTACTATTGGAATTAGTTATGGTTTAGGTAAATTGATAGAAATCAGTTATTTGCAATTAAGAAATAATGTTTTTAGTGGATTATTAATTTTTTTGGGACTTTCAAGTTGTCAGGCTACTAAAGGTCTTATTTCAAGTGTGAAAGAGATTGCAGAACTAATAGAACGCAAAGAAATTAATGCTCAAAATGAAAGAATAATCAAAGAAAAGGTTCAAAGAATAGTAAGTAGGGATGTAAGGTCATCATCTATAGAACATCTTTTGAGATCAAGTACCGAGAGTCTTACCGAAAACTCTGTTGATGGAATATTTGGGCCATTATTTTGGATATTTCTTGGAATTGTTTTAATTAAGTTTTCAATTTTTCTGCCTGGGCCTTTATCACTTGGGTTTTCTTATAAAGCGATAAGTACTCTAGATTCAATGATAGGTTATAAATATGATTATTTTAGATATTTAGGTTTTTTCAGTGCAAAAATTGAGGATGCTTTTACTTTAATTCCTTCAAGATTAGTTTTAATAACATTACCTTTAGTTAGTTCCAAAGTTAATAATTACATAACCATCATTAAAAAAAGTTATCGTGATGGTAAAAAATATGATTCTCCAAATTCTGGAATTTCAGAAGCAATATTTGCTTATATTTCGGGAATTAAATTAGGAGGAAAAAGTAAATATAAAAATGCAATTATTGAAAAGCCAATAATCAATGTAAAAGGAGATATTTGCACGGAAGAGAAAATTAACTTAATTTGTCAATTAATTTTGAGATTACAGTTTTTATGGATAATAATTTTTATCTTAATTTTTTTTATAATTTCTAATTAAATTTAATAATAAATTAGTTTAAAAATTATTAATATAAACTAAAAAGATTCTATGCAAGAAAAAGACTCTCCAGTGGAAAATCAAAATGATGATTTAAATAATAAATCATCAACTAATAATGAATACTCAAAATGGGTCGATAATCAAGGGGATGAAGTAAAAAATGTTTTTGGATTTAATAGCAGCGCTGAACTTGTTAATGGTAGAGCAGCCATGATCGGATTCTTAATGCTCATATTAACCGAGTTAGTATTTAGCGGCAGACCTGTGACCTCTTCAATTTTTGGTATTAATTAAAAATGGAACAAAATAAATCTAATCCAATAAAATTATTCCTATACATATCCGTATGGATAATAGTTTGGGGAACACTAGGCTCATTAATAGATTATCCTCTCTATAAAAATAAAATTTACTTAGAAGGAAGCATATATCAATATCTTACTTTCACAATCACAGCTATAATTTCAATAATAGGTGCAAAGTTTTTTTATAAAAAATTTGAGTTATAAAAATTTGTACCTAAATTTCTTAATAATTTTAGCTGGTTCTTTGTTGTCTTTTGACTCGTAAAGTATCCACTGATGTGTTTCAGTATCATGATCACATCCATAATTTCCAGATGGGTTATCGTAGCTCGAAAGATATGAATGACAATTCTGGTCTGCCTCAAAAGCAGAGTCATAACCTGTAAGGAAATATATCAAAAATAGAAAAATTACAAACAAAAATAATACTTGCAAAACTAAATTTACTACCTTCATAAGGATTACTAAAGCTTAAATATATCATTAAAAAAATTTTTTCGATCTATAAATATTTAACGACCAACATTAAAAATAAAATCATGGAATTCTTCATTCTTTAAATAGAGGATGACTAGCAATATTAATATCATATTCAATCCTAATACTATTGATCCAAAAATATTTATTTGTTTTTTACCAGGCAAAGTGTAAGTAAATTTCTTGCCTTTAAGAAAGGCAGCTAAGCCTTTTTTTTCTTTTTTTGATTCTTTTATTTCAGCATTATTTTTAACTTCATTATCAGAGAAACCTTTTACCATTACAACTTAAAATCCAAATTTATAATATTCCAAAAAAATAAAATTTTTAAATAATTAACAATTTTTAATCACATATGGAACCATAAATGAAATTTTCTCTTTTGAGGTTTTTTTTAAAAAATAAGTTTCAATAATTGCCGACTGCATCCCCAATAAACTTGATTGACATTTGAATCTATTTTGGTCATATACAGCTAATTGAAGTTTTTCTATTTCAGAAACTAACTCTTTACAAACTTTGGGTTGAGAATCTTTAATACAATCACTAAATTGTTCTAAAATCTTGGATTTTGTTGGTTTAGTTTCTGCTATAACAAAATTAGATAACATGGATAATTGTAGTAATAAAATAGGTAAACATTTTATTACTTCTTTAGACTTCAAAATTTGAGATACTTTGTTAAAAGTTTTGATCATTGAGAAAATGGGATTTTAATGCAATTAAAAAAAAAGATGCCCTATAAAGAGCACCTTTGCATTAATGAAAGAAATAGATTAAAAAGATTACCCTTGAACTCTATCCTTAAAAAGTTTACCTGCTGAGAATGTTGGAACTCTTTTAGCAGGTATTGCTATTTTTTCGCCTGTCTTAGGGTTTAATCCCTGTCTTGCAGAACGATCTCTTGGTTCAAAAGAACCAAATCCTAGTATGGAGACTTTTTTGCCTTCCACTACTGAATCAACAATAGTTTCGATAGCTGCATCAACAACTAAAGAAACATCCGTTTTTGTGAGCTCTGTACGAGCAGCAACAAGATTTACTAAATCAGCTTTGTTCATTGAATTGTTTGTAAAGCAGAGATTTAAAGACAAGAGTTTTAATCAAGCCTAAAAACCTCGAACTTGCATATCATATGGAGCAAATACAAATACGGCAACCGAAAATGCCGGCGGCGCAAAGCTTTATACAAATGTTAGGGACATTTTTAGCTTCATTATTTATTTTTACAGCCGCACATTTTTCTTAGATAAAAAAAACCTCTTAAACCATAAAATATCCAAAACCATTGGTATTACTAAATTAATCATTAAATAATCTTAGTTCCTTTATCAAAAGAAAACATTGAGAAAGGAAATGCAGTTAAGAATTTGAGCTATTTATTATGTTTTATTAATTTTCAGATATATTTCCTTCTCATCACATGAAAAGGCATAATTTGTATTTTGAAATCAAGAAAAATCTGATTTTTCTACTTATAAGAGTTTCTCTCTAAATCGTTTTATGCACTGAGCAAATGGATGAAAAATCGTAAATAATTAAAGAATTAATACTCTCCAAGATCTAATAAAGTTGATTAGTGAAACCTTAAATTTGAGTTTTTTTTTTAATTTTGCATCTATTATTCAAATAATCAGTATATTAAATAATTATCTCAATATTTAATTAATCCATGATAAAGAGAAAGTGAATCATATCAGTAAAGGTAAACCATTTCCTTTAGGAAGTTCTCTCACTTCAAGAGGGGTTAATTTTTCCCTTATAGCTACAAATGCAGAATATGTAGAAATCTTATTGTTTGAGAAAGAGGACTCAATTTCGCCAAAAAGCATATTGAAGCTAAATCAGAATCATAAAACAGGTCCTTACTGGCATGCGGAAATTAAAAATCTAAATGAGGGTTGTATTTATGCTTTTAGAGTAAAACAAAAAAATAATGAGATTAATAATAACTATGAAAAAAAAGTATTACTTGATCCATGTTCAAGGGGTATTACTGGATGGGGAAGTTATAAAAGAGAAAATGCATTAAAAACGCAAGAAAATACTAATTCTTGTCTTAAAAGCGTTGTTTGCGACAGAAATTTATTTAATTTCAAGGATTATCCAAGACCGAAACATTCTTGGGAAGAAACAATAATTTATGAACTCCATATTAAAGCCTTCACTGAATCAACGGATAAAGATGAAAGTTGTTTTAAGAAATTTTTAAAAAAAATTCCGTATCTCAAAGAACTGGGTATTACAGCAATTGAATTGCTTCCAATTTTTTGTTTTGATCCAAATGATGCCCCAAATGGTCTAAAAAATTTTTGGGGTTATAGTCCAATCAATTGGTTTACTCCGCATTTTGAATATCTTTCGAATGAATCCGCCAAAAAGAATAGAGAAGAATTTAGAAGATTAGTAGAGGAATGTCATAAAGTAGGCATTGAAGTCATCTTAGATGTTGTATACAATCACACTTCTGAAGGAGATTCTCAAGGACCTGCAATATCTTGGAAAGGTATAGATGAAAATCTTTATTACTTTATTGGAAAAGATAAAAATTATCAGGACGTCTCTGGATGTGGCAATACTATTGCAGCAAATAGAGGCTTAGTTAGGAAACTAATAATTGAATCATTAAAATGTTGGGCGAGTGAATTAGGAGTAGACGGTTTTAGATTTGATTTAGGAATTGCTTTATCAAGAGGAGAAAATCTTTCACCGCTCGACAATCCGCCAATTTTTGAAGATATAGAATGTGAACCAGAACTTGTTGATATAAAGTTTATAAGTGAACCATGGGATTGTGGTGGGTTATATAAATTAGGTAATTTCCCATCTAAAAATACTTTTACTTGGAATGGACATTTTAGAGATGAATTACGGAGATTTTGGAAGGGAGATAAAGATACCGCTTGGATTATGAGCGATAGAATAAAAGGTAGTCCATCTATTTATAAAGAAGATAAAAATTTTCCAAAATCAATAAACTTTATCACCTCACATGATGGATTCACCCTAAAAGATTTAGTAACATTCAATAAAAAATATAATTTTGCCAATAATGAACAAAATAAAGATGGTGATAACCACAATAATTCTTGGAATCATGGAACAGAGGGTCCAACTACAAATTTATTAATAAATGATTTAAGAAAAAGGCAACAAAAAAACCTTATTCTTAGTTTACTTATCTCTAAGGGTGTTCCAATGCTACTTATGGGTGATGAAATAGGAAGGTCCCAAGGAGGCAACAATAACTCTTGGTGCCAAAACAATTTATTGGGTTGGATGAATTGGGATAAAGGGCAGCAAGATATAGAATTATTAGAATATTTTAAATACGTTATAAAAATCCGGAAAAAACTCATAAACATTTTTAATCCATCATTCTTACCAAACAATCAAAATCATGAAAATATTCCAAGATATCATTGGCATGGGACAAAGTTAGATAGCCCCGATTGGAGTAGTTGGTCTCACACAGTTGCCTTTAGCATTAACAAAGGCAAAACTAATCCAGTTGTCTGGGTAGGTTTAAATGCATATTCAAAAAGTATCGATTTTCCTCTACCAAAATGTAAATATAATTGGTTAAAAGTTATTGATACTTGCATGTCTGAAATTTCTGAACCATTAACTATTAATGAAAAATTTGTTTCAATAAAGAGTAGAAGCTCTTTATTAATCATTTCAGAAGAAGTACTTGGATCAAAAAATAATATATTCTAAAAGCGGGCGGCGGGAATCGAACCCGCATCTTCAGCTTGGAAGGCTGAGGTTTTACCACTAAACCACGCCCGCATAAAGTAATAGAATTACTCTTGTAATAATACATTATCAAACAATCCACGAAGTAAAAAGATTGGAAAATTCACACTCGAAAAAAAATATTAATAGATCAACAACAAGGTTAATGTTCTCCTATGGACTAGGTGATGCAGGCACGGGTTTGGTGGCCACACAATTTGGTTTTTTTCTATTCAAATTCTTCATTTCGGCGGGATTACCAGTAATAATTGCAGGTTCATTATTGATGTTAATAAAGATATGGGATGCAATAAATGATCCCTTAATTGGTTGGTTAAGTGATCGTACCAAATCAAGATGGGGGCCCAGAATCCCCTGGATGGTAGCAGCATCTGTTCCTTTAGGTTTCTCATTAGCTGCAATATGGTGGATACCAACTGGTTCAGTACTAAACAAGACTATTTACTATGCCATAATTTCTATAGTCGTAATGACTGCTTATACAAGTATTAATCTTCCTTTTGCAGCTCTATCAACTGAAATTTCTGAAAAAACAGCCATAAGAACAAGGCTAAATGCATCTAGATTTACTGGCTCAATAATCGCAGGACTAATTGGTTTGATAATTGCTGGAGTCGTTTTAGGATCTGAAGGGTCAGTGAATAATGAATATTTTTTAATGGGTAAAATAAGTGGCTGTATTGCAGTTACTACAACATTAATATCCTGTTGGGGATTGGCTCCTTTTGCGAAAAAAGCCAGAAGGCCCTCTGGGAAAGTAGAAGCCATAACACTCCAGTTCAAAAGGATCTTCAGAAATAAAAAATTTCTCAAAGTTATTACTCTTTATATTTTACTTTGGTGCGCTTTACAATTAATGCAAACTGTTGCATTAATCTATGTAGAGGATGTACTGAGAGTACCAGCAGATATTGCGAAATGGATTCCGATACCTTTCCAAATTAGCGCCTTAATAGGTTTACAAATATGGACCAGAGTATCAAATAAATTATCTAGAATTTCAGCTTTAAACTACGGGGCGATAATGTGGATTATTTCATGTACTGCAGCTTTATTTTTACCTTCATTATCGGATGTATCAGGAATTAAAGATACTCTATTTATCAATGCCAGTAACCTATTTTTATTCATTCTTTTAATTTTTATAATTTGTCTTATCGGCATTGGAGCTTCAACTGCTTTTCTTATCCCTTGGTCACTTCTTCCTGATGCAATAGACGAAGATCCTGAGAAACCTGCTGGACTATATACTGCGTGGATGGTACTTATTCAGAAGATTGGTATCGCATTGAGTGTTCAATTATTGGGATTTTTGTTGTATTTATCTGGTTATCAATCATGCTTTGTTAATAAAGATAGTTTGAATATTATTGAACAATGTACCTCGGCACAATTAACTATAAGATTATGTATTGGATTTATACCTTCAGTATTAGTAATAATTGGTCTTTTAATAATGCGGAAATGGGATCGAAAATTAATTACAAACTAATATAGAGATATGTATTACCTAAAGTTTTTTAAAAGACTTGTAAGCAGTTTAATTATTGGCGGGCAAGCAATTAATTTTATCTTTAGAGGTAAAATTTCTAAAAATGATCTCTTTGACCAACTAATGGAGTCAGGTCCTGGCAGTTTGCTAATTGTATTAATTACAGGAATAGCGGCAGGGACAGTCTTTAATATTCAAGTTGCATCCCAATTAACAAGTATGGGAGTATCAAGTGAAATAGGAGGTTTATTAGCAGTAGGTATGGCAAGAGAAATGGCTCCTCTTCTAACAGCTACTTTGATGACAGGGAAAGTTGCCACTGCTTATGCTGCTCAACTGGGTACTATGAAAGTTACAGAACAAATTGAAGCTATAACAATGTTAAGAACAGAACCAGTCCAATATTTGGTAGTTCCAAGGTTACTTTCTATGGTAATAATGTCTCCGATACAGTGTCTTTTATTTTTATCTGTAGCTTTGTGGAGTGGACAAATTTGGAGCACAATATTTTATAAAGTTCCTCCAATAGTTTTTTGGACATCTGTAAGATCAGGAAATGTCAGTTTAACTAATACAGACTTAACTTCAATGCTAATAAAATCTGTAGTGTTTGGATTACTTATTTCAATTATTGCTTGTGGTTATGGACTGACAACTAAAGGTGGTCCAAAAGAAGTTGGGACAAGTACAACAGGCGCTGTTGTAATGACGCTCGTTACTGTATCTTTAATGGATGTATTATTAACACAAATTTTATTTGGATGATTCTATGTTTAACACTAAACCAAAAAAAGAAGAAGAAGTAATAATATCACCATCATTTCAGTTGCCAATAATTTTAATAGTTTTAAGTTTTTTGCTTTTATTTTTGAATATTGGTTCTTTGCCAACAATAGTTTTCGCCTCTTTTAGCTTTTTTTTATTGCTTCAGTCATTTACCTTAAGAATAAAAATAACAAATGATGATTTTATCGTTTTACAATTAGGTAAAGTGATTAGAACTTTTCCTTTTAAAAACTGGATATCATGGAAATTCTTCTTTCCTATAATCCCAGGTATTTTTTATTTCAGAGAAAAGTCAAGTCCTCATTTATTACCAATATTATTTAATCCAAAGCAATTAAAAGATGAACTTCTAAAAAAAGTTAACTCCCTAGAAATCAAAAATTAATTAAGTGTTTGCTAATCATCAAAATTATTTAAATGACCAATACAGAAATTTCAAACAATAATCCTGAGAAGGAATTAATACCAGAAAAGTCAATTTCAGATGTTAAAAATAAAACCAATCAAATTAATAAGAAAAATACCACGCAAAATAAAAAGATTGCACCAAAATACGACAAATCAAAAAAATCTTTTGATGAAATTTCTAATGATATTTTTAGAGATCTATTCACAAAAAAAGAATCTTTAGTTGAAGAAATAAAAGAATTAGAAATAAAAAAAAATGAATTAGAAAAAGATATTGAGACAAACTTTAAAGGACAGTCAGATAATATCGCTAAAAGGGTTAAAGGTTTTCAAGAGTACTTAACTGGGGCTTTACAGAATCTTTCACAAAACGTAGAGAAACTTGAATTAGTCTCTCAACCAATAATCGTAAAGCCATCTCCCCTTGATGAAAAGAAACAAGACAATAGAACAAATAATGTGGTAGAGGTTCCTGCTCTTTCTGAAACATTTAAGCCAGATGTAGAGATTATAAAAAATTGCTTTTCGACTTTCACAGAACAACCTGATTTTTATGCTGAACCTTGGAAATTAAGACGTAGTCTTGATTCATCAGATATAGAAATTATGGATGATTGGTTCTTTAACATGGGCGGAAGAGGTTCTCTTGAAAGTAGAGGCTCTCGACAAAAAAATGCCTTGTTATCAGCAGGTTTAATATCTATTCTTGGCGAACTATATGGAGATCAGTTTCAAACGCTTATTTTAGCTTCGCAGCCTGAACGATTAGGAGAATGGAGGAGAATTCTTCAAGATTCACTTGGTCTCAAAAGAGATGACTTTGGACCTAACAGTGGGATTGTTCTTTTTGAAAGGCCTGAGGGTGTTATCGAAAGAGCTGATAGATTAGAAGCGAATGAAGAATTACCATTTATTATTATTGATGCAGCAGAAACAAATGTTGAAATTCCAATACTTCAATTCCCATTGTGGGTTGCATTTGCTGGTTCAGAGAATGAAATTTACGATGACCTTGAACTAAACTAATTTTATGAATATTTTAATAATCCTTGTAAGTTATCTTTTAGGGTCTCTTCCCACAGGTTTTTTAGTTGGGAAATATCTAAATAATATTGATCTAAGAAAAATAGGTTCCGGATCTACAGGTGCCACAAATGTCTTAAGAAATGTAGGAAAATGGCCAGCGCTTTTTGTCTTTCTCATTGATGTTGGGAAAGGTCTTCTTGCCGTAAAAATTGCTCAGCATTACACAGACCAAGGATTAATAGAAGTAATAGCTGGTTTATCTGCTATAGCAGGACATATATGGCCAATATGGCTTAGAGGGAAAGGAGGTAAAGCTGTTGCGACTGGATTAGGTATGTTTTTGGCTCTTTCTTGGAAAGTTGGACTAGCGTCTCTAGGGATTTTTTTAATAGTATTAGCAAATACTAAATTTGTATCTTTGTCCAGTATTTCAGCTGCGATCTTACTTCCTTTTTTTATGTTTTTTTACCTAGGTAATTTTATACACTCATACTTTTTTATAAGTTTAATTGTGGGAGTATTAGTTATCTGGAAACATAGAACGAATATAAGAAGATTGCTTAAGGGAGAGGAATCCAAAATTAATCAAAATTAATAGATTTAAAAATTTCTATGAGTGCTTTATTAGGATCTAAAGCTTTTGATATTGATCTACCAATAACCAATTTAGATGCACCATTATCAATGGCTTCATGGGGAGTCATAATCCTATTTTGATCATCTTTATTATCAATCTTTAATCTAATACCCGGTGTTATTAGTTCAAAATTATCCTTATAAATAGATCTCAACATTTTTACCTCCCAAGGGGAACAAACACATCCATCTAATCCAGCATCAAAAGACAACTTTGCAAGTCTCAATACATTTTCTTCAATTGAATTATTTCTATCAAGATCAGTTTGAAAATCTTTGAGAGAAAAGCTTGTTAAAACAGTTATTCCTACAACTAATGGAGGTTTTATACTGACTGTGGAGGCTCCTTCTAAAGATGCTTTTTTCGAATCCTTAAGTGCTTTTAAACCTGCTGAAGCATGAATAGAAATTATATCAACCCCTAATTTTGAAACTTGGAAACATGCTGCACTCATGGTATTGGGAATATCATGAAATTTTAAGTCTAAAAAAATTTTTTTATTTAAACTCTTTAATACTTCAATAACTTTGGGGCCTTCCCTAACAAAAAGCTCTAAACCAACTTTCACCCACTTAATATTAGGACATTTTTCTAGAAGTAATTTTGCTTGACTTACATCTAGTCCATCAATTGCCAATATTATTTTGTCTTCTGAATTAAATCTTTTATTCATCAATTTTCAGTTTTCAAACCTCTTAATTATTTTTTTTCCAATTTGCAAAATTTTTCCTTCCAAATCATTTTTTGAATCAAAAACTAAATCAGGATTTATTACTTTCTGACTATCAATTTTTACGCCCCCACCTTTAATAGATCTTTTGGATTCGCTGCTAGATTTGAAAAGTTTTAGAGCACTTAGCAAGTAAAAAAACTTAACTGGAAAACCTATTTCTTTTAATGAAATCTCTGGAATTTCTCCAACTTTTTCTTTGTGTCCAAGGAATAATTTTTCGCAGTTTGATTGCGCCTTTAATGCTTCTTCAGCCCCATGGAATAAAGTAGTAACTTCTAAAGCCATTCTTCTCTGTAATTCACGAGGATTTGAGTTTTCAAGAAAACTTAAATCTAATTCAGTAAGTAATTCAAAATAGGTAGGTATAATATTGTCTGGTACTTTTTCTAATTTTGAATACATTGAGAGAGGATCATCAGTTAAACCGACGGTGTTAAATTCAGATTTACTCATCTTCTTAATTCCATCTAAACCTGTCAAAATTGGCAAAAGAATACCAAATTGAGGTTCTTGTTTAAAATGCCTTTGAAGATCTCTTCCTATAGCAATATTAAATTTCTGATCTGTACCTCCAAGCTCAATATCTGATTGAACAACTACCGAATCGTAACCTTGTAATAGTGGATATAAGAATTCATGCAAAGCAATTGGAACTTGTGAAGTGTACCTTTTATTAAATTCCTCCTTGGCTAGCATTTGACTAACTGTTGCACTACCCATTAATTCAATTATCGCATTAAGATTTAATCCTTTTAACCATTCACTGTTATATCTAATTTCTATCTTATCTTTTGAGTCAAAATCTAAAATAGATTCATTAGCTGGCTTACCCATGCCTAGTTGGGTTAAGTATGTTTTTGCATTATCCTTAACTTGTTTTTCCGATAACTGCACTCTTGTTTTGTTTTTTCCAGTTGGGTCTCCAATTTGAGCAGTAAAATCCCCAATAATTAGAACTGCAATATGTCCATTATCTTGGAATGCTCTAAGTTTTTTAAACAATATACTGTGCCCAAGATGAATATCTGTTCCAGTTGGATCGATTCCAAGTTTAACCCTTAATTTTTTATTATTTTTTTTAGCATGATCGATTATGTCCGAAAAAGTTTGATCTGTTCCCTTTATTGGAAAATATTCTTCTATTCCCCTTGAAAGCCATGGTGGCAATCTTAAATTATCTGACATGAAATTTTAACCGTTGAATTTAAGAAGTTTTATCAAGTTCATCCTTCATTCTTATTAAGGTTTTATTCATTTGATCGAACATTTGATCAGGAGTGATCCCAAATTGACTTAACTGTGTCTTTAATTGTTCTACTGTCATTTTTGCTTGAAAATCTTCAGACAATTCAAATCTTTTCATAAAAACTTTATAACGATCCATAAGCGATTCCATTTTTTTTATAAACATTTTTTTCCCTTCTCTGTCAAATTTTCCATAATCTGAACCGAGTTTCATAAGTTCTTGATAATCTGTAAAAAGCTTCTTAGCTTCTTCTTGAACGATGTCTGACTCGAAGAATCCCATGCTTATATTCCTCCCTCTATTCTCTGAGAAACGTTATTACAACTGACTTGATGATTTTGCATCTGTGAATAATAAAGTTGCAACGGTGCAAGTTTTAATATTTTTCACTTCCTGATACCAAAGGATTTGAAGTGAAGTTGCACTCATGTTGTCCTAAACTAATATATTTTACCAATAATTGAAAGGTAGAAAATACTACCTAAATTTTTAAACACAAAGATTTATTTGAAGATATTTAAATTTAAAGTGAATTCATATCTAGCAATGACTAGTTTATCTCTAGTAATAAAAAAGATTTTTACAAATGAAGGAAATAGTGAATTTGAAAAAAATTAAAGATAAACTCATAAAATTCTCAAAAGAACGCGATTGGGAAAAATTTCATACACCAAAAAATCTTGCTATGGCATTAACAGTAGAAGTATCAGAATTATTAGAAATATTCCAATGGTCTCTCGATGGTGGTCAAGATGTTATTGAAAATTCAAAAGAGGAAATTGAATCGGAAATTGCTGATATTTTTAACTATCTTGTTAAACTTGTCGATTTGTTAGATATAGATTTAGAAAAAATTGCGCTTAAAAAAATTGACCTAAATTCGAAGAAATATCCCATTGAGAAATCAAAAGGAAAATCTCTTAAATACACAGAATTATGAGGGTTCATATTGTTCCTTGTGGCGACAAATATGCTAGAAAGCATCACGCAAAAACTATTGAAAAATTAGTTCCTAGAGAGGAGATAATTCTTTTTGAAAATGACAAACAATTAACCTCAACATTGAAAGATGATGCTTATGCATGCTGGGGAGTAACCAATGCTCAAAATAATTCCAACTATAAAAATTGGCAGACAATGCAGAAAGACGATATTTGCATAATGTATAGGGATAAAACTTTTTTTAGTTGCGGAAAGATTACAGCAAAATTTAAAAATAAGGAATTCTCAGAATATCTTTGGGGATCTAAAGAGGATGGTCAATTATGGGAAAATATGTTCCTTATCGATGAGATAAAGGAAATAAATGTACCACTTGAGGTATTAAAGAAAGTGATGGGTTATAAGGAAAAGTTTGTTATCCAAGGTTATAGAACATTTGATAATGAAAGTTCCGAGAAAATTGTTGCTGCTTTTCAAATTCCATTTTTTGAGAAATCATTCAACGATACTGCATTAAAAGTTGAAATAGAAAGAAGAGAAAAAATGTGGATGGAAATACAAAAAATTCAAAATATAAGACCTCTTACTGCTGAAGAAGTAAGGTCTATAGGATGCTATGGAAGTGCAAGAGGGATATGGAGAGATATTAAAAATACCGGTGACATCACACCATCTGGGAAAGGTGTATGTGTGGGTATCAGTAGTAGAGGCAAATATGAAGATGACTTTGGTGAAGAGACAGGAACTTATGACTATCCCAAGACTGAAATTAGAGGTCAAGATTCGGCAGATATTGAATCACTGAGATCTGCAATGCAATTCAAACTTCCAATATTTTTAATAAGGAATGCAAATGAGAAAGGTGAATTAATTAATTCTGGTAAGAGGAGAAAAGTAGATAAAGTTTTTGTTCTTTATGATTCACCAGAAGATAACTCTATTGTTATAACTTTTTCTGAAGGTGGGAAAGATGACTATGAAATACCTATTGAAGAAGAGGACTCTTTTCAAGAGAGAGAAACCTCTGTAAAAACAACAAAATCAAAAAAAAGAAGTCAAGAAGTTTTTCGCAAAAAATTACTCAAAAGAATCGGTCCCAAACATTGTGTTCTATGTGATGCATTACCAGAAGTTATTGAAGCAGCACATATTAGACCAGTAAAAGATGATGGAGGAGATCAATCTGGTAATGGAATATGGTTATGTAGAAATCATCATTCACTTTTTGATCTTAATAAATGGAGTATTGATCCAAAATATTTGGAGATAATACCAAATAATCAAAATAGTCTTAACTCTCTCCAAATAATGCGTTCAAATATAAGGCATCTCAAATATCCACCAAGTAAAGAAGCATTGGAATGGAGATGGAAAAAATTCAATAAGGATCAAGACATGAATTGAAATTATTTTTTCTTTATTAAATTATGAGTTTTTTTCTGACTCAAAAAATCCCATTTCTAATTTTTTTACTTCGCAAGATTAAGGGTCAACTCCAAGATAACAAGAATCTTTTAAATTGATTAGAACATTAATAAATTTTAGTTTATAAATAATTCTTTGATTTATATTTTTTCAGAATTAAATTTAGTAGACATGTTAAATAAATATTGGAAAAATTCAACCTTAATAGTATTTCAAGCCAAAATAGACAATTTGAATTATTAGATTCAAATGTAAATACATCGATTAATTTGCAACAATCAAATAATCCAGAAATCAAAAGCGAAATAATAACTGAATGGAGAAATAAAATCTATAATCACCAATTCAAAATTTCAAAAGATAATCATAATAAAACTTTGCACCAAACAAGTCTTCCTATACATACAAGTTCCAATGAAATAAAAATTGATCCTTTTTCTCTGCAGCCATTATCATTGAACTTTTGGAGAACCAATAAATATATACACAATGGTCCAGCAATGTATTTTGTAATTGACTCGATGGAGAGTTCTAAAATAATCCTTTACATAGGAGAAACAAATTCAGCAAATAAAAGATGGAAGGGTGCACATGACTGTAAAAATTACCTCATGAACTATAAAGAAGCCCTAGCTCATAACAACCTCTCAAGTCATCAAGATATTCGTTTCTTCTTAGATGTACCTAAAGAAGTAAAATTAAGACGTAAATTAGAACAGCAACTGATATATTTATGGTTACCACCTTTTAATAAAGAAACTCGAGGTAGGTGGGCAACTACTTTCACAAACAACTAAAAATTAACTAAATCCATTTTACAAATGCAATTTTCCACATTCCAAAAAAATCTAGATAACTGGCAAGGTGCTTCATTAATTTTTGGAGTTTTAGAGGAAGAGATTGCAAGCCAACTTGAAAACATAAAATTTGTTGTTGACCCAAAATTATTACTAAAAAAAATTACTCAAAAAAAATTCAAAGGAGAAAATGGAAAAACTTTAATCTTTGAATTTTTAGATCAAAAATTAGAAACTTTAATCATTGTTGGTCTTGGCAAATCGAAAGACCTAAAAAAAAGTCATATAGAAGACTCCATAGGGAATCTAATTAGGAAAACTGTTGATAAAAATGAAAAAATCAGCATCTTACTACCTTGGGAATTAATAAATTCAAAACTAGAAATAAATCAATTAGCCGAGTCAGCCAGATTATCTGCTTATAAGGACAATAGATTCAATAAGAAAAAAGATGCCAAGAAAGTTCTTAAAGAAATAGAGTTTTTGAATTTAAAAAAATTTGAGAATATTAGCTTTGAAGAGACCGAAAAAATATGTGAAGGTGTAGAACTAGCCAGAAGACTTGTAGCCGCCCCTCCAAATAGTCTTACTCCCCAGGAAATGTCTATGCAAGCTTCTCAAATAGCTAAAGATCATGGTTTGGAAGTAAAAATTTTAGAGGCAAAAGATTGTGAAGATTTAGGAATGGGTGCATATTTAGCTGTAGCAAAAGGTTCTGATCTAGATCCTAAATTTATACATCTTACTTTGAAGTCGGAAGGGCCTATTAAAGAAAAGATTGCGCTTGTTGGGAAAGGTTTAACCTTTGATTCTGGAGGATACAACTTGAAAGTAGGAGCCTCTCAAATTGAAATGATGAAATATGACATGGGCGGAAGCGCTGCAGTATTAGGAGCAGCAAAAGCACTTGGAGCAATAAAACCAAAGGGACTAGAAATACATTTTATTGTGGCAGCTTGCGAAAACATGATAAATGGATCTGCAGTACATCCTGGAGATGTAGTTAAGGCTTCTAATGGCAAGACAATTGAAATAAATAACACTGATGCAGAGGGTAGACTAACATTAGCTGATGCTTTAACTTACGCATCCAATTTAAAACCGGATTCAATAATAGATCTCGCCACTTTAACAGGAGCTATTGTTGTTGCATTAGGAAATGATGTAGCTGGATTCTGGAGCAATAATGATGATCTAGCAAATGATCTAAAATCTGCATCAGTCCAGGCTGGAGAAGAATTATGGCAAATGCCTTTACAAAAATCGTATAAAGAAGGGTTAAAGTCTCATATAGCTGATATGAAAAATACAGGTCCCAGAGCAGGTGGGTCAATAACTGCTGCTTTGTTTTTAGAAGAATTCTTTGATTCAGATATTAAATGGGTTCATATTGATATTGCTGGGACTTGTTGGACTGATAAGAATAAGGGGATTAATCCATCAGGTGCAACAGGTTTTGGAGTTAAAACTCTTGTTCAATGGATTAAAAATAAATAATTATATTTAAAATCATTCAGTCCAAAGATTTGTTGATCTAGCGTTATCCCCCCATAATTTATCCAACCTTTGATCTCTCCCACATGAGAATCTATAGAACTTATATTTTAATTCATTTCTCTCAGCAAAATCCTGATGATATTCTTCAGCCAACCAAAATTGACTTTTTGATTTTAGTTCTACAGATATTTTTTCTATTGGCACTCGCAACTCATTAGAGGCCGAAACAATTGCATTTTTAGCTTCACTTTCCTCAGTTTCATCTTTGAAAAAGATCACTGGCCTATAAGAATCTCCACGATCACAAAATTGACCCTGGGCGTCCAAAGGATCAATATTTCTGAAATAGAGCCTAAGTATCTCGGGCAAAGTTACTAATTGGGAATCATAGTCCACCAAAACCACTTCTTGATGTCCTTCATGATTTTCGTAGGTAGGATTTTGTAAATCCCCTCCTGAATAGCCACTTTGTACAAAATTTATCCCCTTTGATGACTCTAAATCATGTTCTAAGCACCAAAAACAACCTCCTGCAAGAATCAATTCCTCTGCAAAAGCGTTTACAGGGTTAATAAATATTGAAAGAGCAATTATTAGAGGTAAGAAATATTTCATTTTTTTATTATAAAGTTCAAATAATAGAATCAATAATATCTTTAGCAGCTCTCTGGACTACGCCCTCTTCTCCTAATTCTTTTTTTAAAAAAGCATAACCTTTTTTAATTTTTATTTTTTCTGACTTACCCTCAAGAATCCTACAAGATTTGTAGAAAATTTTCTTTTCGTCAAATTCTCTTTGTACAAACTCAGGAATTATTGATTTATTAACTAACAAATTTACAGGGGAAATGAATCTTACTTTGAAATTCAGAATTTTTCTAGCAATAAAAGCAGTTACCCGACTTACTCTATAACCAACAATCTGTGGGATTCCATATAAAGCCAATTCCATATTAACTGTCCCAGATTTACAAAGTGCAATTTTAGTGAGCGAATAAATATAAGGCTTTAATTTTGCACTATCTTTTTGAGAAATAACAAGTCCTTTAACTTGATATTTTATAAAGGCTTTTTTGAATATTTCATCAAAAGCACCCCTACAGGAGGGAATATAGACAACTAAACTTGGATATTTTTGTTGTAATTTTTTAGCGGCTCTCATAAAAGTAGGTAATATATATCGCAATTCTTGAGGTCTTGATGCGGGCATTAAAAGTATTATGTTTTGATCAGGGCGAAGGTTTAAAATAGTTCTGGCATCTTTCTTTAGCGGAAGTTTTTTTATCAAATCAATCATTGGATGCCCAACCCAAAAAACATTTCCGCCCCTCTTTTTGTAAAATTCTGCTTCTTTCTTGAAAATCGCAAAGATTTTATCAGAAAATTTTATTAGATTTGTTGTAGTGTTATTGCCAACCCTCCAAGCCCACTCTTGGGGAGCAATATAGTAAAAAATTGGAATTTTAGTCTTCGATCTTTTTAATTTAGTACCAATTTTTATATTGGGCCCCATATAGTCAATCAAAATTAAGCAATCTGGAGGATATTTTTTTAGTAATTTATAGAACCTTTTTTGAATTCTTATTGTTGGGATAATAAGAGGTAAAGCCTCCCAAATCCCTATTGCACTAATTGATGTAGTATCTTGAAGAATTTTTACACCTTCTTTCCTCATCCTTTCCCCACCTAATCCGCAAATTTCTAAATCTATAGATTTTTTTTTAGCTTCATCTAATAATGCTTTTGATAACAAACTTCCGTGCAAATCTCCAGAGACTTCTCCAGTACTTATAAATATCTTTTTATTCATACATTCACTACGGGCATTGGTCCTCGTCTTTTTTTAGATATTGACTCTTTTAAGAAGCCACATAATCTTGAAGATGCAATATCTAATTCTCCTGTCATTACTTTTTCTAATGAATTTGAAATCGCATTACTAGATTTAAAAAGTAAATTCCAAGTACTTTGAAGTATTTTTAAGTCAAAATCTTTATTTTCCATCAAACCACTTCTTTTAATTCCAATCCTATTCAAACCTCTCAATCTTCCTGGATGCCCTTCGGCTAAACAAAAAGGAGGTACATCTCTATCTACTCTAGTCATTCCTCCAATCATTGCTAAATAACCAATATGTACAAATTGATGAATGCCTAAACAACCGCCAATAATAGCTTTATCTTCAATCTTTACATGGCCTGCAACTTGAACACTATTTGATAAAACTATCCTATTACCAAGTTCACAATTATGGCCGATGTGAGTGTAAGCCATCAACAAATTATTATTACCAATAATAGTTTTTTCTCCTTCATCAGTTGCTTTATTAATAGTTACACATTCTCTGAAAGTATTATTATCTCCAATAATTACTTCAGTAGGGGCTCCTTTATATTTAAGGTCCTGGGGATCAAGACCTATAAAAACATTTGGGAAAACTTTGTTGTTTTTACCAATTTGAGTTCTTCCTGAAATAACAGCATTAGCTCCTATTTCGGATCCTTTCCCGATAGTCACATCAGGACCGATAATAGCTCCTTGAGAGATAATAACACCATCATGTAATTCAGCACTTGGATCAACAAAAGCATTTGGATGCACTTTTAGACCACTAAAACTTGAGTTTATTTCAGCATTTTTATGATCCATATCCCTAATCAACTAATGAAAACATTAATTCTCCAGCACAAACCAAATTCCCATCAACACGAGCCTCACCTTTAACCTTTCCAAATCTTTTTCTTTTAATAGACAATAACTCACAAGAAATTATCAATTGATCTCCGGGCACAACTGGTTTTCTGAATTTAACATTATTGATTCCAGCAAAGACGAAAAGTCCTTTAGGAAGATCGGGCATTTGCGTTACAATTATTCCACCAACTTGAGCCATTGATTCAACAATAAGAACCCCAGGCATCAAAGGTCTCTCAGGAAAGTGCCCCTGAAATTGAGGCTCATTTATAGTTACATTTTTTACTGCAACAGCTCTCTCCCCTGGAATATTCTCGATAACTTTGTCCACAAGAGCAAAAGGATATCTGTGAGGTAATAAACCTAGTATGTTCTCAGAGGAAAGTTGATTATTTTCACTGGATAATTTCTTTTCCAAAACAATTAAAGATAAAATTAATTTTTTAGCGATGAGGCCAATAAAGCATTTAAAGAATGTGATCCTTTATAAACTAAAATTTGAGCCTTAGGTAACCCTACCAAAGCCAAGTCCCCAATTAGGTCTAAAATTTTATGTCTTATTGGTTCATTATCAAATCTTAATGGTGGATTAACCCATTTTTCACCGTCACAAACAAGGGCATTTTCCAAACTTCCGCCTTTTATTAATCCAAGTTCACTTAACTCTTGAAATTGATCTTTAAAACCAAATGTTCTAGCAGGAGCAATCTTTTCAACAAAACTTTTTGGATTTAAATCAATCACAAAAGTTTGATTCCCAATTGCTTTATAGGTAAAACTTATAGTGGATATAATTGTAGTTTTTTCAGAAGGAGTTGCTGCTATAACTGAACTTTCTTTATTTAAAATTAATGATTTATTTATCTCTCGAAAAAAATTGTCTGGTTTAGGTGCCTTTTTTATCCCTACTTCTTCAAAATCTCTAACCCACTGAATTGCCGATCCATCTAAAAGAGGAATCTCTTTCCCATCAACCTCAATATGTATATAACTTAACCCGCACCCAGCCATTGAGGATAATAAATGTTCAATAGTATATAAATTTCTTCCTCCTAATTTAACAGCTGTACAAAGCATGGTACTTCCAATAAGATCTTGAGTCAGCTTAAAAATCTCATTAGGTTTATCTTTGAAAGAAACGTAGTATCCCTCTTTTTCATAAGAAGAAATTGTAACTCTTGTTTTTTCACCACTATGAAGGCCTATACCTTCTCTGGTTATAACCCCAGCCAAGGTATAGCAATAATCATAATTAGTAGGCCAAGAAAACACTTAAAACTTCCATCCAACTCCTAGTGTATATCGCCAATCTCCACTTAAGTCCTTACTCGCAACGTCTAATCTTAATGGGCCAACTGGCGTTTTCACTCCAATACCCCCTCCAAGCGAATATCCAGAGCCTGATTTTTGCAATAATTTACCAGGTTTTCCCGGGACATCCTTTTGGGTGCCTAAATCACTTCCTGCATCAACGAACAAAGCTCCAGATAACATCCTCCAAACTGGGAATCTATACTCTACTGTACCCTCAACAAAACTTTTACTTACAGCTAAATCACAAGATCCCCAACCTCTGACAGATGATGTTCCTCCCATACAAAATGCTTCATAAGGTGGCAATTCACCAAGAATAGTTCCACCCGTAAATTGGAAACCAATAGCTTGAGGACATTCTTGACTAGTAGCATCACTGGATTTGCATGCTTTGGTTAAATTGATTAATTTTGTTGGGATAAAGAATGAATAGGAAGCTCTTATTCTATTGAAGGTTGGAGAGTTTTTCCCCATTGAGACAAACTGTTCAGTACCAAAGCTTAATTTATCTCCTGAAGTTGGGTTAACTGAATTATTCAAATTATTTCTTGATGTACTTGCAATAACACTTACTAATGTATTTTCTTCAGGGCATGACCCATCATTTGGAGTAAAACCAATACAAATAATATCGCTTATGTTACCGGTAGTAGGAGTCATATCACCATAAGGTTTTTTATTCCCACTACCGTCAATCATCCTTACTTTCTTAAAATTCATTCCTGCAAGTATCCTCCATTTGGCCATCATAAATGGATCACCACCGTTAAGAGGCCTTGAAAGAGAAAATCCACCTCCAGTTTTTTCTAAAACTACTGAGGAAAAAGAATCAGCTGAAGATGTTGTTTTATCATCTACAGCATATATTCTTCCATTATTTTCACTTCTAAATTCTTGTGGATAATCCCTACTTAGAAAAATATTTGTTCTTAAAGAAGTTTTATACATGTCACCTTTAATCCATGGATCAATTACAGAAAAATTAAAGGTTGTCGAATACTCTCCGAAATTAAGGTTTAGATTAGTGGACCATGCTCTTCCTAATAAGTTTGACTCTTGTAAACCAATAGAAGCAAAGATTCCTGAACTATTGCTGTAGCCTAGCCCGCCAGTTAATGATCCTGTTCTTTGCTCACTTAAGTCTAAAAATATTATAACTTGGCCAGGCTTGGAATTATCAGGACCAAGAGATACCTTGACATCATCAAACAGTGATGTGGCATATAGTCTTTTGATATCTGCTTCTAAAATTTTCCTGTTAAAAATTGTGCCTGGTTGCGTTTTAAGTTCTCTTTTTATGACCCAGTCTTTTGTTTTACCCTTTCTAGGTTTTCCATCAATCAAAGACTCTCCATCAGCTCCTGGGAATCTGAACTCAATATCAGAAATAATACCTTCAGAAACATCTATAGTTATTATCCCGTCCTCGGAAATTCTATCTGGGCCATTAATTCTAGCTAAAGAATAACCTTCACTTTCGTAACGATTTTTTATTAATTCAATTTTGTTTTGTAATTCAATAAGGTTAAGGGTTGTTCCATAGAAATTATTAAAAAGATTATCTACATATTTATTTGAGATTACAGAGTTTTCTGGTTTTAGTACAACTTTCTTTAAAATAGGATTAGGTACTACATTTACAATTAACCTAACTCCTAATGGTCCATCTTGAGACTTAATTTTAACTCCTGAGAACCAACCACTAGCGTATATTGAATTTAGGTCTTTATTTAAAATTTGATTATCAATAATACTTCCAGGCTTTATGCTCATGGAATCATAGGCGGCCAATTCGAGTTTTCTGCCCTCAGGATGATTCTCCCAACCTTCGATAATTATTTCCGAAACAAGAATACTTTCTTTCTCAGTAATTTCTATATTTTCTGCAACAATCAAATTTTTGTCTTCTTGAATATCAACCCCTTGAAATAAACCATCATGAATATTCTTTACTTCAAACGATGGTATTGAATGCTCAAAGTTTTTTGGCAAATATTTAGCAGCTAATTCTGAATTATTTGATATTAAAATCAAAGGTGAACAAGCAATATTCGTTAAAATCTTCTTTAATTTTATAGATTGTTTTTGCATAGTATTTTTATTTAGGTAAATAAGATCATTATTTGGGAAATTGAGCTACATG
>QCGP01000015.1 GCA_003279845.1 Prochlorococcus sp. AG-388-F11 | reverse complement strand
AGGAGACAAGAACAAACAAATAGTAATTGGGAAGTTTTATTAACTTTTAGTAATTCTGGAGGTGAAAAGTTTGCAGACATTACAAAGTCAATTGCTGGCACTAATCAACTATTGGCTATTATTCTAGATGGTGAATCTATAAGTGAAGCCAGTGTTGGTAATCAGTTTGCTAGTACTGGGATTACTGGTGGATCAGCAACAATAAGCGGTAATTTTAGTGCTGAAAATGCTAGAGAATTAGAAGTTCAACTTAAAGGAGGCTCATTGCCATTGCCAATTGAAATAGTAGAAACTAACACAATAGGGGCTCTGTTGGGATCTAAAAATATTTTTAAAAGTCTTTATGCAGCTATTAGTGGGTTAATTTTTGTTGGTATTTTTATGATTTTTAATTATAGAATTCTAGGTTTTGTTTCAGTTCTTTCTTTAGTACTTTATGGTTTCTTTAACTTAGCCATTTATTCTCTAATTCCTATAACTTTGACTTTACCTGGAATATCTGGGCTTATACTTAGCATTGGTATGGCTGTTGATGCAAATATTCTAATATTTGAGAGAATTAGAGAAGAATTATATGATGGTAATACTCTTACAAGATCTATTGATAGCGGTTTTCAAAGAGCTAATTCATCCATAGTTGATGGCCATATTACAACTCTTCTTAGTTGTTTTGTATTGTTTTTATTAGGAACAAATTTTGTTAAGGGTTTTGCGGCAACATTAGGTATTGGAGTCTTAATAAGCTTGTTTACCTCATTAAATTGTTCTAAAACTATTTTGCGATTTTTTATAACATATCAATCTTTTAGACAGAAAAATCTCTATCTGCCAAGGAATAATTTTTCAAATTAAATTTTTAATTTCTAATTTCCCATGAAATACAATCTTGAACTAATAAAAAATAAAAAAAAGATAATTGGTCTTTCAACTGTTCTTATTTTGTTTAGTCTTCTAGGAATTTTATATTCTACTTTTAATACCTCTTATAAGAAACCTATAAATTTAGGTATGGATTTTGTTGGAGGAAATGAATTAAGAATAGAAAGAGTTTGTGAAGCGGAATGTTCTAATTTTTCCCCAGATTCAGTTTTAGAAAATTTAAGAGAGATCACTAAAAATAATAAAGTTTTAAATAATATCAAATTACAATTCCAAAATAATAATAAATTAATTTCAATAAGAACACCTTATTTAAGTATCGAAGAATCAAATAATCTTATTTCTAATCTTGATAATATTGTTGGACCTCTTAATTATGAGAGTAAGGATTCAAGATTAATAGGTCCAAAGCTTGGGAAAAGATTACTTACTAATTGTGTTACTTCATTGTTGGTTTCTTTATTTGCAATATCTTTATATATAACCATTAGATTTGATAAGAAATACGCATTATTTGCATTATTAGCTTTATTCCATGATTTATTAATTGTTTTTGGTATATTCTCTTGGTTGGGAATTATATTATCCGTCGAGGTAAATAGTTTATTTGCTGTGTCCTTGCTAACTATTGCCGGTTATTCTGTAAATGATACTGTTGTTATTTTTGATAGAATTCGTGAAAATTTAAAATCAAAGAAAGATGGCTATAACGATACTATTCAATTATCAGTAAACGAATCATTTAGGAGAACAACGTTTACCAGTATTACAACCCTTATCCCTTTATTAAGTATAATTTTGTTTGGATCTTACTCGTTATTTTGGTTTTCCTTAGCCTTATCATTAGGGATAATAGTCGGTAGTTATTCAAGTATTTTATTGGCTCCATCTTTGCTGCTTAAAGACTGAGCTTAGGCTTCTAATTTTATGAAATTGAATTACTATTTGATAATTTTATTTTCTTTAGTTTTAATAGATCTTTCTACTGAGCTAAGAATATTATTTGATCATTTTACTTTTAATTCACTATATTTTGCTATTAGTAAGCATCCCTTAGCTTTCTTTATACTTTTTTCTTGCCCATATTTATATAAAAAATTAATTAAGTAGTTTTTAAATATCTTTAAATGATTCTTTGATTAAAACCTGTATTACTACAGCTAATGGGAGAGAAAGTATTAAGCCTAATGGACCAAAAATGAAGGTAAATCCAAATTGTGATATTAATGTTAAACCAGGAAGTAAGTTTGCTTTTTTCTTCATTATAGATGGCATTATTATATAGCTTTCAATATTTTGAATGATTACATATGCTCCAAAAACGGCCAGTGGTTTCCAAAAATTATCTAGTAGTGCAATTGAGATTGGAAATATACCACTAATAACTGGACCTATATTTGGAATAATATTAAGAACCATTGCTATTAAAGCATTTGAGACAACATATTTGACATCTAATATAGACAGAACTATTAATGATAATAGACCTACTGATAATGAGCTTATGACCATCGAAAAGGTCCAATTCGCTAATGCAGTATTGCATTTTTCCAGAATATTTCTAAATTTGTTGCGATAATTTTTTGGAATTAATAGAAGTATATTTTCTTTATATTGTTTTGGTTCAATAGAAATCATTAAACTCACTGCTAATACGAAAATTAATTTCAAAAGTCCTGAACCCAGATTCCCCGCTATATTTATTAAATTTTTAAAACTTTCTTGAATAGCTTTTGCAATAGTTGAGACATCTGGAATGGTTACTACATTATTTATAAGACTGAAAATGTCTATAACATTTTCTGATTGTTCACCATAAAATAAATTATTAAATTTGTTCAGATTTGTATTAATCAAAATATTTATTTTTGATAAACCATTTGGAATATCAACTAGTATTTCATTGAATTCTTTTATAAACGGAGGCAATACAAGAATAAAAATAGTAAATACAATTACTGATATAACAGTTAAGACAAGAAACAATGATAACGATCGGGGAATCTTCAAACCCTTCTGTATTTGATTACATAAATTACATACAATATTTGAAATTACTAAGGAACAAACTATTAAGAGGAGAAAATCTCTTAGAGTCCATAATATTAACGAAGTGATTAAAATTACTACTAACTTGAAATATGATGAACTACCCAATTTTCAAAATATTCTACTTCTTCTCAGAATATCCTAATCCATTTGATTTGGCATAACTATTCGCAAATCTCATAAATCTATCAAAGTCTGATGTGTTCTTCCATATATAAACTGCTTCTAAAAATATGGGTTCTCCATCAACAAACTTTACCTTAACTTCCCTAGTTAGTATTTCACCTTCTGAATCAATCATTCGCATACCTGTGATTTCTCCGTCTGTAATTGAAGATAAAGCCTGAGGTTTTTCGAACAAAAATAATGCTTGACCGGTTGTACCGTCCTTACTCCTAGTTAGTCTTATTTCAGGCACTACTGGTTCATCAGTTCCTTCATAAAATTGTATTTTTGCAGTTTTATTTTCAGTCATAATATTCGGTAAATAATTTTTTATCTTAGGAAATATTTTTCACATTCGTTTGTAATTATTTTATAAAACATTATTTATTAACTCTAGGATCGTTTCATCATATTTTTTGTCAGTTAAATCTAATAACTTTATATTTGTTTTGCCAACCTTTTCATGTTCATAACATTTATCGTAATAATCTAAAACTGATCTGCATACTATGTCCCATTTTTCATTATTAATTGATTCAATAGCTATTTTTGTTCTTTGAGGACCTAATCTTTTTTTTATCCTTAATACAGATTCTTGGAGTTCCTGTTTCTTAAAAACACTATAAGTATCTATCAACTCTTCTAACCTGTTAGATTGGCTCCTTAAAATTTCAATTCTCCTAGAATTTTTCATCTGATTGAAGAATTCATGAGGGATTTTGCATTTACCTATATTGGCACTTTCAGCTTCTACGAAAATATTATTAGAACTTTTAAAAGAATTTAATTTTTCTGCAATTTTATTCTCAAATTGTTCATTTGAAGGTTGTTCTTTCATTCCTAAACCTCCAAATGTACTTCCTCTATGACAAGCAAATCCTTCAAGATCAATAGTTTGATATTTATATTTCTCTAGTAATGATAATAATCTTGTCTTTCCTGTTCCTGTTTTTCCGCCAATAACAATAATATTAAACTTTTTTGCGAAACTATCTAATACCCATCTCCTATATATTTTGTATCCTCCGTTAAGTGTAACTGGATTTAATTTAAATTTTTCTAGTAACCAGGCAATACTTTGTGAACGCATACCCCCTCTAGAACAATATATTCTTATAAGAAATTCTTTTTTGTTTTTTTCAGAAATATTTTTATAAGAGTCAATATTTATAAATAAATTATCAAGAAGTAATTCCATTTTTTTTTCAAAAAATTCTAATCCCTTTATTACAGCTTTTTTTCTTCCATCTTTTTTATAAATCGTCCCAATAATTGATCTTTCATCATTATCAAAAAGTGGAATGTTAATAGAATTAGGCATGTGTCCTTTATAATATTCACCTGGGCTCCTAACATCTATAAGTGGTCCTTTAAAACTTCTAAATTTCTCTAGTTCTTTTCTTTTGAAATACATGGATAGTTTTTATTTATAGATTGATTTTTTAAAATGAATAACAAAGAACAAGATAACTATAGTAATGCCACATTAGATCTGATAAAAAAATTCGTAGATTCCAACCAAAGAAAAAGAATAAATTTATTAACTCAAATCGAATCTGAATTCGAAAATATCTATAAACTTGGACCTAAATTGTTTGAAATCTTTGATAAAAATGGAGATGATTGGGCTGCTGGTTGGTTATTGCAAGTTTTAAAAAAATATAAACCTGATTTCTTTGAAAATTCTGAATTTAATAATTGGTTTAATACTTATTCAAACTTTGACATAAATTATAATGCATTGCAATTGACTTTAGTTGAGCAAAAATTTGAAGATGCTGATAGATTAACAAGTTCATACTTGCGAAAATTAGCTGGAAAATTAGCTGAAAAACGTGGATATGTTTTCTATAGTGAGGTTAAGAATATGTCAGGTAAAGATTTACAAACCATTGATAGATTATGGAATATTTATTCTAACGGAAGATTTGGTTTCTCTATTCAAGCAAAGATATTAAAATCAGTAGGGAAAAAATATGAATTAATGTGGCCGAAAATAGGTTGGAAAAACGAGGGCTTATGGACTAGATATCCCGGATCTTTTTGCTGGTCATTAGATGCCCCTGATGGGCATATGCCTCTAATAAATCAACTAAGAGGTGTAAGACTTATGGATTCCATCCTACGACATCCTGCAATTGCAGAGAGACATAACAACATTCTTTAAATAGAGGTATTCAATAAGTTAAAGTTAAGTAAGTATCAAAATATTATTATGTCCTTTCTTCGGGGCAAAAATATTTTAAAAAAGTTTTTTAAAAGACCAAAGATTTACTGGTCAAACTATGAGTTCGAATCGTCATTGCAGTTAAATGTATTTGTTGATCAATTGTTAGAACCTATTAAAAATTCTCAATCAAGTTATCTTATCAAACTTGGTTTACATGAAGCTCTTGTTAACGCTGTAAAACACGGAAATAAATTAGATCCTACAAAAAATATAAGAGTAAGAAGAATAATTACTCCTAATTGGTGTGTTTGGCAAATTCAAGACCAAGGTAACGGTTTAGAAATAAAAAAAAGAAACTATAAATTACCCAAAAAAATAAATAGTGTAAATGGTCGTGGCCTTTACATCATTAATGAATGTTTTGATGACATTAGATGGAGCAATAAAGGTAACAGGCTTCAGTTGGCTTTAAAAAGGTGATTTTTACTTGGGCAAGGTTGATCTACGTTAATTTCTTTTAACCATTTAACACTTTCTTCTATATAATCAACAGTCTCCCTCTCATTACAAGAAATAATTAAATGGCATAGTCCCGCCGAAATTAGTTCTGCAGATCTTTTATATTTGTTCCCTTTATCTTTATGCCATTTAGAATGATCAATTTTTAATTTGTCATTAAGTCTTTGAACAAGCTTAATAGTATCTTTATCCCAATAGGTCATAGAAGTTTTATTTTACTTTACAGCAGACCATACTTTGGTCATGAAAAAAGAATTTGATTTTACGTCTTTAAATCCTACTTCCTCAATTTTAGAATCTATATCTTCTCTTATGTAATCAGAATAAAAAGGTTCATGAAAAGATTTATAGAAGTTTTCCATTATGGGAATAAAGTCTGGTGAATCGCTTATTTGAATTGAATCAGCCAATACTAATGTACCCCCAGACTCAAGAACTCTGAAAAATTCATTTAATACTTTAGCTCTTATTGTTCTAGGTAACTCGTGAAATAAGTAAACACAAGAAATGGATTGAAAACTATCATTTTCAAACGGTAATTCTTCAGCATTACCTTTTATTAACTCAATTAAATCTCCATCTAAATCTGATATATATCTGCTAGCTTCTTTTAGATATGAATCAGATAAATCAATTCCTGTAATTTTTTCTTTAGGAAATGCTGCCCTTAATTGTTTTAATGTCCTTCCAGAACCTGTAGCCACATCCAGTAATTTTATAGAACTTTTTTTTCTATCACTAAAGTTTTCAAGTCCTTTTTTGATTGGTTTAATTATTCTTCTCCTCATTGAGTCAGCACTCCCATTGAAAAGTATCTCTACTTGTAGGTCATAAATGCTTGCAGAAAAATCTGATAAATAACCATCTGTTTGATGATGAAAATTTCTCAAGTAATATTGAGGATAATTATCTTTTTCAATTGATTTTGGAAGATCATCAAAGTTTTGTTTTCTGCGTCTATCCCACGTATTAGGCATATCGAGCCAAATTTTAGGATATTGAGTTAGATATCTAAGCCATGGCTCGTCAAACAATAATTTTTTTGGATATATATTTTTTTCTGCATCATTCCAATCTTCTTCTCTTAAGTTATCCATTGAACTTTGGATTTGCATTAGAAGATTCTTATCTAAATCAAAATTTTCAAGCTTTGAATCGGGAAGAATAAAATTCATTAATCTTGAACTGATCTGCTTGTGGGCGAAACCTGCAATGCTTTTACTTTGTTGTAGCGTTTTATATGCAATTTTTGAAATAGATTCCCTAGTCATTTTTCAATTTATATATATATATTCCAACAAAAAAAAAATCAATTTGAGAATATTTTGTGATATTTCTCAAATTGATTAATTTAAACTAATTAGTTCTTCTAATTATGCATCGTAATACATGAAGAATTCATGTGGATGAGGCCTTTGTCTTAGTTGTTGTACCTCTTCGTATTTTATATCGATGAAGTTATCAATAAAATCTTCAGTAAATACTCCACCAGCTAATAGATAATCCTTATCTGCTTTTAGCGCATTAAGTGAGTCATTTAGAGATGATGGTACTGTATCAATTTTTGCAAGTTCATCAGCTGGAAGTTCAAACAAATCTACATCTACTCCATCACCAGGATCAATTTGATTTTTAATTCCATCAATACCAGCAAGCATCATTACAGAAAATGCTAAGTAAGGATTTGCTAGTGCGTCACCAGATCTGAATTCTAATCTTTTAGCTTTAGGGCTTGGACCTGTTAAAGGTATTCTTACTGCAGCTGATCTATTACCCTCAGAATAAACTAGATTTACAGGTGCTTCGAATCCTGGAACCAATCGTTTATAACTATTTGTAGTTGGGTTAGTAAATGCTAGGAATGAAGGTGCATGTTTAAGTATACCTCCGATATACCATCTTGCTGTTTGAGATAAATTCGCATATGATCCTTCACCAAAGAATAGTGGCTGTCCACCCTTCCATAAACTTTGATGAACATGCATTCCTGTTCCGTTGTCGTTAAAAACAGGCTTTGGCATAAATGTTGCTGTTTTACCATATTTTTTTGCAACATTTCTGACAACGTATTTATAAGTCATAACGTTATCAGCAGCATTTATTAACGAATCAAATTTCATTCCAAGCTCGTGTTGACCGGCACCAGCAACTTCATGGTGATGTTTTTCTGTGGGGATACCTAATTCACCCATAAGAAGAAGCATCTCAGATCTGATATCTTGCGCAGTATCATTTGGGGCTACTGGAAAATATCCTTCTTTATATTGTATTTTGTATCCTAAGTTTCCACCTTCTTCAATTCTCCCTGTATTCCATGGCGCTTCAATAGTATCTACACTATAAAAACAACCTCCCTCTTTAGAGTCATATCTAACATCATCGAATAAAAAGAATTCTGGTTCTGGTCCAAAAAATGCATTATCTGCTATACCCGTCGAGTCTAAATATTTTAATGCCTTTTGAGCTAAAGCTCTTGGACACCTATCATAAGGTTCCCCGCTTCTTGGCTCTTGAATAGAGCAAATCATACTTAGAGTTTTATGTTTATAAAAAGGATCTATCCAAGCTGTACTTGCGTCGGGCACCATTGACATATCCGAGGCATTAATTGCTTTCCAACCTCTTATTGATGAGCCATCAAATGCCAAACCTTCTGTAAAAGAATCCTCCTCTATCATGTCTGATGTAAGAGTTAAATGTTGCCATTTTCCATGAATATCAGTGAATTTTAAATCGATGAGTTCAATTCCTTCGTCTTTAATTTGACTTAAAACATCTTGAGGAGATTTAGACATAATTTTTTAATACCTTATATGAAATTAATAACTTGATGATTCTTGTTATGTATCAACGGTAACTTTTTTTAAGACTTGATGTCTTCTTTTAGTGTTTCAAGTCATAAGTTTAATAATTGTTTACCTAAATATTTAAATTGGATGAATTTCTTTAAATAAATATCGCTTATGTGGCGATATTAGTTTAATTTAAAAGTAATTGGATGTAATTCTTTGACAGAAGCAAAACTTATTTCGGCTTTAAATGAAGAGAATTTATCTCATTTCTCAAAGACTTATGTTCCCTCTAGACTTTTATTAGGTCCTGGTCCTTCAAACGCACATCCAGAAGTCTTAAGCGCTCTTTCTTTGAATCCTATTGGTCACTTAGATGAAGCATATATTTCATTGATGTCTGATGTTCAACAACTTCTAAGATATACCTGGCAATGTAATAATCGTCTGACTCTTCCAATGAGTGGTACTGGAAGTGCAGCTATGGAGGCTTCTATAGCTAATTTTATAGAGGAAGGAGAAAAAATTCTTATCGCAAAAAAAGGATATTTTGGAGACAGACTTGTTGACATGGCAACAAGATATAAAGCAGATGTATTTGTTATTGAAAAACCTTGGGGTGAATCCTTTTCTTATGAAGAAATCAAGTATGAAATAGAAACTAAAAAACCAGCAATTTTTGCTATTGTCCATGCTGAAACATCGAGTGGTGTTTTACAACCTCTTGAGGGGATTGGCGATATATGTAGAAAAAATAACTGTTTATTCTTAGTTGATGCTGTTACCTCTCTTGGCGCTTTAGAACTTTTTATAGATGAATGGAAAATAGATCTAGCATATAGTTGTAGTCAGAAGGGATTAAGTTGTCCTCCAGGATTAAGTCCTTTTACTATGAACAAGAGAGCTGAAGAAAAACTTAGTTCAAGAAATACAAAAGTTCCTAACTGGTATTTAGATTTATCTCTTTTAAATAAATATTGGGGTTCAGATCGTGTTTACCATCATACTGCTCCAGTAAATATGAATTTTGCTATTCGTGAAGGTCTTAGATTAATTGCAAATGAAGGTTTAGAAAATGTTTGGAAAAGACATAATACTAATGCTAAGAAACTATGGAGTGGTTTAGAAAGTCTAGGCATGGAATTACATGTATCAAAGGATTATCGATTACCAACTCTTACAACAGTTAAGATCCCTCCAGCAGTTGATGGAGATGGGTTTAGAAATCATCTTTTAAGAAATTTTGGAATAGAAATTGGAAATGGTCTTGGAGAATTGTCTGGTAAGGTATGGCGTATAGGCTTAATGGGTTTTAACTCAAGAGAGGAGAATGTAGACAGATTATTAAACCTATTTGATACTGAGTTAAAAAAATATTCTATTTTTGAGTCCTCAACTTTTTAAACCATAATTGTAAGATTTGACTGCATTCATCTTCTAGAATTCCTCCTGCAATCTCCATCTTGTGATGGGAACTTTTATGCGTTGACAAGTCAATTGATCCACCGAAACCACCTCTTTTTTTATCATATGCACCAAAAATAACTTTACCCATCCTTGCTTGAATAAGTGCCGATGCACACATAGTACAAGGTTCTAAATTTGTGATAATTATACAATCATTAAATCTCCAATCATTTTTTATTAGAGAGGCTTGCCTAAGTGCCATAATCTCAGCATGACCTAGGGGGTCTTTATTAATATTTCTCTTGTTTACTCCTCTTCCAATACATCTCCCTCTCTCATCTAAAATTATTGAAGAAATTGGCAATTCAATTTTTCCAATTTCTTCTGATCTTCTTAATACCGAGTACATCCATTTAATGTATTTTGAATAATCTGTTTCTTTTGGTGCTTCTTTTTTACTATTTTCATTTTCAAAAATATATCTCATTTACCAATATTGAGAATAGACTTGTTTATAGATATCCTATCTGATGACTGAAGATTTAAATAATAAAAGAGATATATATTTCCCTTCCTATAATGGGACTAATGATAACTTGATTAATCTTCTTAATAGAGCAACTCAAATTCTTTGTGAATGGTTCTCAAAAGCGGAGAAATATGGTCCATTACCCTTTGATGAAAATTTCAATTGCATTATGCCAGAGGATGATGGTAATTCAGCTGAAGAATTGTTTTCTGAAATTAAATCTCTTTTGAATAATTCATTTAATCCTGTTCATCCTGGCTCACTAGCTCACCTTGATCCCCCACCATTAATCTTCTCTATTTTAGGGGATTTAATTGCTGCTGGTTTAAATAATAATCTTCTTGCTTACGAGTTATCTCCAAGTATTACATTGCTTGAGGAATCATTATGCAAATGGTTTGCAAAAAAAATAGGGTTTAATGATTTATCTGGAGGCATAGCAGCTAGCGGCGGTACATTGAGTAATTTGAATGCACTTATAGCAGCCAGACACAATGCTGGATTAGGTTCAGATCCTAATTCTGTATTACTAGTTAGTGAAGATGCACATTCTTCCTTTATTAAATGCACAAGAATAATGGGTCTTGATGAATCAAATCTCGTAAGGGTTAAAACTGATAATAAAGGTTGTATGGATATAAATAATCTCAGAAAAACATTAGATAAGTGCTCAATAAAAAATAAAAAAATCATCGCTATAGTTGCCACCCTAGGAACAACTGTTAGAGGAGCAATTGATCCTATTAAAGAGATAAGTAGAATATGCCAAGAAAGAAATATATGGTTACATATCGATGGTTCAATTGGAGGCATATTTGCTGTAACCTCTATTCCGATTGAAGGTTTAAATAGTGTAAATCAGGCAAATTCTATAACAATAAATCCTCAAAAAATCATAGGCATTACAAAAACATCCTCTTTGCTATTGGTTTCAGATATGAGTACTTTAGAAAATACTTTTTCTACTGGACTACCATACATTTCATCTAAAGAAAACATTACAAACAGAGGAGAAATGGGTATACAAGGGTCTAGGCCCGCAGAGGTTATAAAACTTTGGCTTGGCTTGCGTTTCTTAGGTCTTAAAGGAATAGAAGATATTTTAAAATCCTCAATAAAAAGAAAAGATTTTTTTATAAAAAAAATTAGTAAAAATAAATTCGAAATATGTTCAGGTCCTCTACATATCGTTTCATTCATACCTAAGGGAGTCCTACCAAAAGACTCAGATTCCTGGACTAAAAACAAAGTTAATGAACTAATGAGAAATAATTTTATGCTTTCTAGACCAAAATTTAAAGATAATTATTATTTAAGGGTTGTCATGGGCAACTATAATACTAGCGAATCTCATATTGAAGAACTTTTAAAATTTTTAGATGCTTAATCAATGAATATCGGTAGACCAAAAATAATTGCAATAGTAACAGGATTTATATCTATAGTTATTTGTATCGCTTACTTATTTTTAATAACTATCTTTGATTTCAGAACTTATCTCAATGATCAATTATCAAATATTACATAGAAAATGGAGGCAAACTTTTATTTGATTTAAAAAACTTTCTTATTTCGATTTTTGTAATTGCCTCTTTTACGAAGTTATTTAAAATTTCCTCTCTCTTACTTATTTTGTAGATATTATCTACAACTTCTTGAATCCCTCCATCACCCCAATCTTGCCCATTTTCAAAATATTCAATTAAGCTAAATCCCACTATTCTTATTAACCACCCTGCTGTAATTGATTGTATTGACTTGGAAATTATTATCTTAGTCAAACTTGTGGCTAAAGCAGGAGAAAGAATCGCGATTCCTCCCTTTAGTATTCCTAATTTAGCCAAAGCATTTAGTAATGATTTCGATAAATCTTTTGCATCTTTTTTGGTTAGTTTTATTTCATATATTTTTGATAATTCCATTATCATTTGAATATTAACTGAAGTAGTAGTAAGAAAATCGACCACTGGCAATGGGTTTACTAGTATTACCCCTCCTGTAATCCACATATATTTTTTTATTACTTTATTTGACATCAAATATCTTTGTTCTTTTATAAAATTTTTACTTTTAATGCCTAACTTGTTTGATCTAAAAAGGATATTATCGGCCAATAACTCTTCCCCATTATTATCAAGCGTTTCAATTATTTCTCTAAATAAACCTCCAACATCTGGAACTAAATTTAAAGTATCTGATTTTATGTAAGGAGATGGTTGAGGTAAAGCAATTGTTTGAATGATTGAAATTTTATTTTTTTTAGCGGAAGTAATTGAAATTATATTTTCTTGAATGAGATTATTTTCATCTCTAGACCTTAAATCACATTTATTAAGCACAATTATTATTTTTTTTCTTATTTTCAATAATTCATTAATTAGATATTTTTCATATTTATTTATATCCTGATCTAACACAAAGAGAACTAAATCAGAATTAGATGCTTGTATGATCGTGGATTTTTCCCTCTCTTCACCTAATTTGGATGGCTCAAATAATCCTGGAGTATCAATAATATTAATGTTTCTTTTTAAAATTGGAATACGAATTTTATAACTATTAATTTGATTTGTTGTACCTATTTTTGCAGAGGTTCTGCCAACAATATTTTTTAATAAAGATCTTGCTATGGATGTTTTCCCTGAAGATCCTGCTCCAAAAAGAGTAACATTATAATCTCTTGAATTTAATTGTGACTCAAGTTTATTTTTTTCATAATTTATCATTTCAACTTTTACTTTATCACTAATTTTTTTATTGATTTTATCGATACCTTCTAAACTTATTTTGGCAGCTCCGTATGTATTTTTAAATGAAAGTGAGTTCTTTTTATTATTGTAAATAATCTTATAAACTATTTTTTTAAATAATTTTTTATCATTTTTATAAAAGATATAAAAGATTACTATTACAAAAAAAAGTGAATAAATATTTACTATTCTTATTAAAATAGAAAATATAATATATAGAAATAAAAAAAATATAAAATATTTTAAATACTTTAATTTTAGGTAATTCATATTAACTTTTATTCTTAAAAATGCTAAATATTATAAACATAAAACCAATATTAATAGATATATCAGCAATATTAAATACTGGAAAATTAATAATGTTTAAATTTATAAAATCAATAACAAAACCTTTCATTATCCTATCTAAACCATTACCTATAGTACCGCCAAGAATAAAGCTGTAAGAATAAAGATTAAGAATGTTTGAAGTGTTTTTTCTTAATATTAAATTAATAAGTATTAATGAAAAAATAATACTTATGATAGATAAAAATATTCTATTTCCACTAAATATGTTAAATGCTGCACCGTAATTTTTTACGAAGTCTAATTTAAATAAAATAAAATCTTTATTTATGAAGTTTCTGCGATTATAAAACATTAAATATTTCGTGAATTGATCTATAAGAATTATAAAAACACTGATAGAGAAGAAATATAAATTAGTTTGAAATTTATTAATCATTACTTGTTATATTTTAAATAACTGATAGCTTTTATGAGTAATATTAGTGGAATAAGCATCATTAAATGATACCCAATTTTACCTATAGAGTATTTGCCTAGATTATATAAAAATATATTAAATTTTCTGTAAATTATTATTTGTATAAAGTTATAAATTATTCCGGTTAAATGCATAGCACTAATAGCTAAAATTCCATTTTTTAAAAAGTTTCCAATATCTATTTTTTTTCTTATGTTTAAATTATCAATTATTTTGATTAATGGATATGCACCTAATAAATAGCCAAAATTTGGAGTGAGCAAATACCCTATTGATCCTCCTTGATCAAAAACTGGAGATATAAACAACCCTAAAATAATATATATAGTAAATGCTCTAAAAACTACTTTCCGATCGAATATAAGAGTTAATAAAATTATAGTTGGAATTTGCAAAGTGATTGGTATCTCTGGGCTATTACTTGATTCGTTAATAAATGGAAGTTTAATATAAACAGGGATCATTGTAGAAATTATTAATGATTGGAGACTAACCAGTATCTCAATTAATTTATAAAAATTGAGCATGATTCTAAATTCTATTTACAAACTTCTTAATGCAACGATTGGATCCAACTTAGAAGCTCTTTTTGCAGGTAAAACACCAAAGATTAAACCTATTGATCCTGAAATGACCATTGTGGAAAAAGTTGTTGTTATTCCTACTGATGCAGGAAGCGGAGTTATTAGAGACAAAAGAAAAACACCTGATAATCCAGTTGTTGTTCCTATTAATCCTCCAATTGTAGATAAAATCAATGCTTCAATTAAAAATTGAATTAAGATATCAGACTGTTTAGCTCCTATTGCTTTTCTAAGGCCTATCTCTTCAGTTCTTTCGCTAACAGAAACAAGCATAATATTCATAATTCCTATACCTCCAACGACTAAAGATACTGCTCCAATACCCGCCAATAGAAATGTAAGCCCACTTGTAATGTTAGTTACTATATTTAAGGCATCCTCTTGTGATCTAACTGCAAAGTCATCATCTCTTATTATTTTATGTCTTTGCCTTAATAAATTAGTGATTTGAAATTTTGCTGCACTTGTTGCATTTTTATTAATCGCTTCAACACTAATAAAGCTCAAACTTATACCATATGTTGGATCCTTCCCTGTGATTCTATTCACCATTGTAGTCAATGGAATATAAGCATTTTTGTCTTGATTACTTCCAAATACAGCTCCTTTTGGCTTTAATATTCCTATTATTTCATAAGTATGATCTTTAATTCTGATTTTCTCCCCAAGTGAAGAAGATTTATTTTTGAAAAATTCATCTTTAAGATCAGGACCTATTACTACATAACTTCTCGAACTGTTAACATCATTTTTTGATAAAAATCTCCCCTTATCAACTTCAAAACTTCTAACATCAAGAAACTCAGGAGTAACTCCTGCAATTGAAATATTTAAGCTCTTAGAATTTGATTGAACTATTTCATTCGCAGAAATTTGTGGAGCGACCTTTTTGACAGTTGGCACTTGATTCCTAATAGCTGCTGCATCTTCTAAAACTAAGTTTTTAGGAAATGAAATGCCTCTTCTCCTAGTGTCATTATTTCCAGGAACAATAAATAAAACATTTGCACCTAAATTACTTAATTGATTTTTTGCTAATGTTTGAGCACCTCTACCTAGCCCAACTAGTGTAATTACTGATGCATTTCCTATGATTATTCCAAGCATAGTTAACGAACTTCTTAATTTGTTTGAGACTAACGTTTTGGTCGCCATACTTATGGCTTCCTTTATTGAGATATTCCTAGACATATTTATATTTATCTAATGCTTCCTCATCATCTTCTATTTGTCCCATATATATGACTCCTTCATTAAGCTGCAATGTTATTAGGTCACCATTAATAATTTTATGACTATCTATATTTTCTAAACTACATATCGTTGAAATTTTTTTACTGTTTTTATTAAATAACGCATAGACATCATCAACTTTTTGGTTAGTAACAATACCAGCAATATTTTTGCTAAGAGGAATATTATCCATTAACTCTTCTGGAACAAATAATATTTCGCCTGGACAAATTAAGGAAATATCTAAATTATTTTTTATTATTCTTGCTTTTCCAGTAACTCCAGTCTCACCTATAGAAATCCCTCTTGAAACGATTTTCCTTACTAATCCGACCTTTATTAAATCTGTAGACCCGCTTATACCAGTTAATGTGCCAGCAGTTTGAATAACTAAATCTCCTTGATGTAAAATTCCCATTTCCTGAGCAATTTGCATAGCTAAACTAAATGTTTTTGCTGTTCTTTCATCATTTTTTACTACTATTGGAGTAACTCCCCAAACCAATTGAAGTCTTCTCGCTACACTCCTTTCTGTAGTAGTGGCCAAAATAGGAGTTGGCGGTCTAAATTTACTTACGTTTCGAGCAGTAGAACCTGATTTAGTTAAAGGAATTATTGCTCCAGCATCAAGTTGTCTAGCAATATTACTTACAGCCGCACTAATAGCATTTGGTATCGTGCTGGGTAAGTTACTCTCTATAGCTTTAAGTGGATAATCCCTCTCAATTCTTCTGGCTATTGTTGCCATCGTTTGTACTGCCTCTACTGGATAGTCACCAACGGCAGTCTCGTTTGAAAGCATTACTGCATCTGTTCCATCCAATATTGCATTCGCAACATCACTTACTTCAGCTCTAGTTGGTCTTGGATTAGAAGCCATGGAATCAAGCATTTGAGTCGCAGTAATTATTGGTATACCTAATGAATTTGCTTTTCTTATTAGCTCCTTTTGTAAAAGTGGTACTTCTTCAGCGGGCATCTCAACTCCTAAATCCCCTCTGGCAACCATAACCCCATCACATAAAGGTAAAACAGTATCAATTTGATCTATCGCTTCAAATTTTTCAATTTTTGCAACTACTGGTGTTGAATGGCCATTTTTATTAATTAAATCTTTTATTTCGTTTATATCGGAAGGGTTCCTTACGAAACTCAGAGCTATCCAGTCAACTCCTTGAGATAATCCAAACTTTAAATCCTCCTTATCTTTGTCTGTTAAAGCTTTTACAGATAACTGCACATCTGGGAAATTTACACCTTTATTATTTGATAGAACCCCACCTACAGTAACTAAACATTCTAAAAGATTGGCGTTGATATCTACTTTTTCAACAACCATCTCAATTTTACCATCATCTAATAGTATCCTTTTCCCTTCACTAACTTCTTGAGAAAGTTTATCGTAGGTTACATTAGCTATAGTATTTGTACATTGAACCTCATTAGAAGTAAGTGAAAATTTGTCTCCTTTATTTACTCTGACTGGACCATCTTTGAATCGTCCTAATCTAATTTTAGGTCCTTGGAGATCTTGAAGAATTCCAATATCAATATCTAATTTTTGTGACACCTCTCTAATAGTTTTAATTCTCTCTGCATGATCTTTATGATCTCCATGTGAAAAATTTAATCTGAATGTTGTTACTCCAGCCTTAATTAAATTTGTAATTATTTCATCCGACTGAGTTGCAGGACCAATAGTTGCTACTATTTTTGTTCTTCTTTTTAGATCAATATTCGACATATATAAATAATATTGCTAGATATAAATAAATTTACCATACCCAAAGTTAGTTGTTTAAGTCATGGATTTTAAAACTTATCAGAAAAAAGCTAGAGAAACAGCACAATATCCAAATTTAGGTTCAAATAATATTTATCCCACTCTTGGTTTAGTTGGAGAAGCTGGTGAAGTTGCAGAAAAAGTTAAAAAAGTAATTAGAGATAAAAATGGTATATTTGATGATGAATCAAAACTTGGTATAAAAAAAGAATTAGGAGATGTTTTATGGTATATATCAAATCTTTGCACAGAGTTAAATTTTAATTTGGATGAAGTTGCACTTCAAAACCTTGAAAAACTAAAATTAAGAGCCTCTAAAGGCAAGATAGGTGGTTCTGGTGACAATAGATAAATTTAGTTATAACCCAAGCTCGCATATTGAAGATTTGTAATTAAGTTTTGAATAACATTTAAAAGTAGAAAAGCTAGTAAAGATGAAATATCAAATCCACCTATTGGCGGTATAACGCCTCTAAAAATGTTTAAATAAGGATCTGTTATAGACGTTAATGCAGATAAAACACCATTACTCCAATCAATACCTGGAAACCAAGTAAGTAAAATTCTAATAATTAAAATGAATGAATAAATTGATAATGTTTGACCCAGAACCGCGAAAATTTCTGATAGCATTATTAATTAGTAATTAAGATTATTCTAGCATTTTCATATTATTGCTGCTTATCTTTACTGCTTCCTATTTTTGAGAGGTATTCATTACTTACAGCAAAAGTTTGAAAAAACTTATCGGATAGCGATAACCAATATGATCTACCATCTTTTTGCTTCCTTTTCACAATGAACTTCTTTTCTAATAATTCTTTAATGTGCTCATAAGCTCCTGAACCTCTAAGAAGTATGAGATCCGATTGTAGGATCTTCTTTTTGATGGCTATAGTTGCCAATGTCCTTAATTCTGATGTTTTCAACTCAGAAGGCAGTAAATCTTCTACAAAATCATTTAGACTAGATTTAAGTTCGAGACAAAAACCATTATTAAATTCATTCAATTCAATTGCTGAGTTTGGATTTGAATATTTAATTTTTAAGTCTTTAATTGCATCATTGATTGAATTGATATCAGAATTAGTTATTTCTGAAAGAACCTTTTTAGTTATTGGTCTGCCTTTCAAATAAAGAACAGCCTCAATTCTGGTAACTAGATCAATATCAGATAGTTGCTTAGTTATTAGATCAGATTGATTAATTGTTATTACCGAAATCTTACCTAATTTACCTTATATTTAATCTGGTGCACCAAGGAACAATTTATATGTATCGTTTGTAGTTTCGTCCCAGTATTTATATCCTAAAATTTCAACAAATTTATTCCACTCTGTAATTTCATTTCTATCTATTAAGACGCCAATAACAATTTTTCCTACATCAGCACCGTAATTCCTATAGTGAAATACACTTATTGACCAATTGGACTTCATATTTTTTAAGAAATTTATTAAGGCTCCAGGTCTTTCAGGAAATTCAAATCTATATAATAACTCCACAAAATTTCTATTATTCATTTCTGTAAAATTCTTTGGTAATCTTCCCCCAACCATATGTCTAAGATGATTTTTAGATAATTCATCGTCACTTATATCAATGTATGGGTACTGTGAATTTCTAAATTCCTCTAAAAGGTTTTTTTTATCAACTATTCCATAAACTTGGACTCCTACAAAGATCTGTGCATTTATAGAATCAGACATTCTATAACTAAATTCAGTTAAATTTCTATCATTAAGCAACCTACAAAAATCAATTAAACTTCCAGCATGTTCAGGAATTTCAACAGCCATCATAACCTCCTTACATTCTCCAAGTTCCGCTCTTTCTGCAACAAATCTAAGTCTCTCAAAGTTCATATTTGCACCACATGCAATAGCAACCATTTTTTTATTTGTGTAATTCGAAATCAAAATATCTTTTTTCATACCAGCAATTGATAATGCACCTGCTGGCTCTAAAATCGATCTGGTATCTTCAAAAACATCTTTTATTGCAGCACATATTTCATCTGTATTGACCCTAATCATTTTGTCTATATATTTTTGTCCAATATCAAAAGTATTACTACCCACTTTTTTAACAGCAACTCCATCTGCAAATTGTCCAACCGAAGATAATTCTACGATTTTTGATTGTTCCAACGATTTTGACATTGCATCTGCGTCTTCAGGTTCTACTCCAATTATTTTTACTTCGGGCCATATTTTTTTAATGTATAAAGATATTCCTGATATCAATCCACCACCACCAACTGCAATATAAATTGCATAAGGTTTATTCCTTAATTGTTGTTCAAGTTCAATAGCAATAGTTCCTTGTCCAGCTATTACTTCTGGATCATCAAAAGGATGTATAAAACATAAATTTCTTTCTTGGCTAATTCTTATTGCCTCTCTATAAGTTTCATCGTAGTTATCTCCGAATAATATAACTTTTGCTTTTAAGTTTTTTACTGCGTTTATCTTTACCAATGGTGTCGTAATTGGCATTAATATTGTTGCTTGGCAATTTAACTTAAGGGCACTTAGTGCAACTCCTTGGGCATGATTACCTGCACTAGACGTGATAACACCTTGAGCAAGCTGTGATTTAGTGAGCTTACTCATTTTGTTATAAGCACCTCTAATTTTAAATGAAAATACATCTTGAAGATCTTCTCTTTTTAAATAAACTTCGTTTTTAAGTGTATTACTTAAATTATGAGCTTTTTCAAGGGGTGTCTTTTTTGCTACTTCATAGACATCAGCTTGAAGTATTTTTTCAAAATAATCATTCATATATATATTTTTAGCACTAAATATTAATCTAATAAAACATTACATGATCTATTTCAAAAAAAATACTCAATTTGCACCTCGGCGTTTTAGATTATATAGATACCTTTTTTTATGTAATGCTTTTAAGTGAGTTAAGTCATCCAAATCAACTGCATGGCTTAACAGTTTCACAATTAGAAGAAATTGCTTGTCAAATTAGAGAAAGACACCTTCAAGTAGTATCTACAAGTGGCGGGCACCTTGGTCCTGGATTAGGTGTCGTTGAGTTGACATTAGCTTTATATCAAACTCTTGATCTTGATTTCGATAAGGTTGTATGGGATGTAGGTCATCAAGGTTACCCTCATAAATTAATAACAGGTCGTTTCAGTCAATTTGATTCTCTCAGACAACAAAATGGAGTAGCAGGCTACCTTAAAAGAAGTGAAAGTAAATTTGACCATTTTGGTGCAGGTCATGCAAGTACATCAATTTCTGCCGCTTTAGGAATGGCAATAGCAAGAGATAGAAAAGGTGAAAATCATAAATGTGTGGCTGTTATTGGTGATGGAGCATTAACTGGTGGAATGGCTTTAGAAGCTATAAATCATGCGGGTCATCTTCCAAATACCCCCTTGGTTGTAGTACTTAACGATAATGATATGTCTATATCTCCTCCAGTTGGAGCACTTTCATCCTATTTAAATAAAGTAAGACTTAGTCCTCCATTACAATTTTTATCTGATAGCGTCCAGGAAAGTGTAAAAAATATTCCATTAATTGGTAAGGATATTCCAGAAGAATTAAAAAACATAAAGGGAAGCGTAAGACGTTTAGCGGTTCCAAAGGTAGGAGCCGTTTTTGAAGAACTTGGATTTACCTATATGGGACCAATTGATGGGCATGATATAGGTAATTTAATTAATACATTTAATGCTGCTCATAGACTTAAAAAGCCCGTAATTGTTCATATTGTTACAACTAAAGGTAAAGGTTACCCTTACGCAGAAGCTGATCAAGTTGGATACCATGCTCAGTCTGCATTTGATCTGACGACTGGAAAATCTATTCCATCAAAAAAACCAAAGCCTGTAAGTTATAGTAAAATTTTTGGTCAAACCTTATTAAAAATTTGTGAGCAAGATAACAAAGTTATTGGTATTACTGCAGCAATGGCAACTGGTACTGGATTAGATATTTTACAAAAAAATATACCTGATCAATATGTTGATGTAGGAATAGCTGAACAGCATGCAGTAACACTTGCAGCAGGAATGTCGTGTGATGGTCTTAAACCTGTTGTAGCTATTTATAGTACTTTTCTTCAACGTGCATTTGATCAATTAATTCATGATGTAGGCATACAAAATTTACCTGTATCATTTGTCCTTGATAGAGCTGGGATAGTTGGAGCTGACGGTCCTACTCACCAAGGTCAGTATGATATCAGTTATATGAGATCTATACCAAATTTTGTATTGATGGCCCCTAAAGATGAATCTGAATTACAAAGAATGTTAATAACTTCAATTAACCATAATGGTCCTACAGCTCTAAGAATACCAAGAGGTTCCGGATTAGGAGTGGCTGTAATGGATGAGGGTTGGGAACCTTTGAATATAGGCGAAGCTGAAATAATTGAAGAAGGAGAAGATATTTTAATTATTGCTTATGGATCAATGGTTGCATCAGCTATTGAAACAGCAAGTATCCTGAAAAATATGAACATTAATGCATGTATTGTTAATGCAAGATTTGTGAAGCCTCTTGATAAAAATCTTATTATGCCTTTAGCAAGTAGGATTCAAAAAGTGGTAACTATGGAAGAAGGAACCTTAATAGGTGGATTTGGTTCTGCAATAGTTGAATTACTTAACGATAATGAAGTAAACATTCCTGTATACAGAATAGGTATACCCGATGTTTTAGTTGATCATGCTTCACCTGACCAGAGTAAAGAAAAATTAGGACTTATGCCTGATCAGATGGCAGATAAAATTGTTAAGAAATTTAAGTTAAATAATTAAAAATTTAATAAATAAATTTTTATAAAACACCACGTGAGGCTAATCCTAAGATTGCACCAATTCCGAAAATATGACCTAGGCAATTAGCACCTACAACTGATGCATGACTTAAACCACCATAAAATTTTGAATTAGGTATTTCAAAACCTTCATTAGGTTTTCTGATAGTTGCTCTAGCAATTGCATAAGCAAAAACATTACATGCAATCATTACGACGGCACACTTTGGAGACCAAGAAAAAGTTCCTGGATCTGCAGCTGCAAATAATGTAGTAAACATAAAAAATCGTTATTTTCATATATTCTCTAATACTTTTACCTAAAAAACACAAAATTGTAAAAGGTCTTAAGAGTTGTTTACTTCTATGATATTTAACAACTTTATAAATCCAAACAAAATAACAAAATCACTTAGAGTTAGGAAGGATTCTGCAAAGCCATGTAGGAAGTCAACCTCAACAAGGGTCTTATCATAGTAATTTAGTGTGAAGATAGATACCAATATAGTTATGAATACGAATAAAACAGTTAAGGAAAATCCTGTTTTTACAAAAATATTAACAGATTTGATTTTATATAAGTAAAACAAAAATATTGCATATGGAATTATTGATACTGCGAACAATAATGTGTTATCAATGGAACCTAATTTTTCTATAAATTTAAAAATTAAATCATTCATAAGTCTCTTCCTTTTTTAAAATAGTGAATGATGCGAGAGCTAATGTTGAATTACCAATTAATGTAAATATCCCTTGAAGTGTTACTAATCCATACAATACATCTTGATTATCATAAATATGCCAAGTAATAGCGCACATAGCTCCTATTAAGTTTGGAACCATAGCTAAGCTTAACCAAAAAAATAAATTGTATTCTTTATATGTAGAAATTTTGTATATAACATAGATGGTAAATATCCATTCAATGACCGAAGAGATGTGAATTAACCAAGTTCCAAATGAAAGTTCGTGCAAAATTTATATTTTTTTCTTTAATACATTAAGTACTTCTTTGGCATGATTTATAGGTAAAACACTTATCCATCTATAAGAAATTTCCCCTTCTGGAGAAATCAAAAAAGTATTTCTATCTGAAAATGGAGGAATCCAAGAACCATATTTATCGCTAATCATTCCTTCAGGATCGGATAATAAAGTATAGTTTATAGATTTCTCGCTGCAGAAACTTTCATGAGAATTTTGATTATCAGCACTAATACCAACAATTTCGGCATTATATTTTGAAAAATCTTTTTTTAATTCCGAAAAACCTTTAGCTTCAAGAGTGCAACCTGCGGTAAAGTCCTTTGGATAAAAATACATAACAAGCCACTTACCTTGAAAATCATTTAATTCCCAAATATTTTTTGATTTTATGTTTTTATTAAAACCTTCTAATTGAAAGTTTGGAGCAATATCTCCAACTTCAGGAGCAAAGTCAAAAGCGATTGCTGAATTACAATTAAATAAAAAAATAAAAGATATTAATATACTTACAACTAAATTTCTCATCAAATTTAGAATTTTTTTAAATCAACTCCATTTGATTTAGCAAATTTATTTAAACCTACTTTTTGTATAGACTTTAGTGATTTGGTGCTAATTTTAATATTCACCCATTTTTTGCCTTCTTCCCACCAAAGTCTCCTTTTTTGAAGATTAACTTGTTGCAATTTTTTTGTACGAATATGTGAGTGACTCACTGCCATCCCGTTATTAGCTTTTGCACCGGTCAGTTCGCAAACTCTTGACATATTTATTGAGTTAAATCTTTAAAAATTCTAACACATGACTCAATTTGTTGAATTAAGTAATTCTGAAATTAATTCGGCATTATTATTTTGTAAATTAATTATCTGTTCTTGATCTAATCCACCAACGGAAAGCTTAGCCATATCGTAAACATGATTAGCAATTTTAGTTGCCAATGGATTCTCAACAGGATCTTTTTCATCAATAATTATTTTGTTGCCTGTAATTTTATTAAGACCAACAATAAGTGGATGTTCTTTGTTAATTAAGAGCACATGATATTCAGGTAAGCCAGGCATCTTTTGTTCCATGTAAGCGCCCATATCATTAATTCTTCTCATTTGTTCTGGAAGCAAGATCATCGCTGGTGGAGCATCTTTACTTGAGAGTGACTGCACTTTAACTGTTACTTTCTCATTTTTAAGTGCCTTAACTATCGTATCTCTAAGATTATCTGTATTTGATTTGCCATCCTTATCTACAATTTCTTTAGATTCTTTATCTTCTAGTTCATTTATTTCTGAATCTACTCTTTGGAATTGATAATCTTCATTTTTACTTTCCAACCATGGAAGAAATTGTGCGTCAATTAAGGGATCTGATTTAATAACTTCTTTATTATCAGATAAACAGATATTTAATGCACTAGATTGTGCAATCAAATCTGAACAGTAAATTATTTTTTTAGAATCAGTTAATTTATTTCGCTCTTTATAATTTGCGAGAGTTGTGAAATATTTATCATTGGACTTGATTAGAGATTTATTTTCAATATCTTTAGCTACGTCTTTCTCTGAATTTATTATTGTTTCGAAAATTATACTGTTATTGACTAAATCAGCAAATTTCTCATCTTCTATAGCACCAATTTTAATGAAAGCAGAGATTGAATCCCAAATTTCTGCATAAAACTCTGGAGAATTTTTTATCAAATCCTTTAGTTTATTAGCGATTTTTTTTGAGATAAATGATGATATAGACCTTACTTTTCTGTCTGTTTGTAATGCACTTCTACTAACATTTAACGGTATATCTGTAGAGTCAATAACTCCTCTTAGAGGTAAAAGGTATTTTGGTACTATCTCTTTAATCGAATCGCTTACGAATACTTGATTGCAATATAGTTTTATTTCTCCCTTTTCCCAATCAGCTCTACCTGACAACTTTGGAAAATACAATATCCCTTGTATGTCATATGGATAATCTGTATTTAGATGAATCCATAACAGTGGATCTCCCTGGAAAGGATAAAGGTATTTATATAACTCAATATAATCTTCATCTTTTAATTCACTAGGTTGTTTTCTCCAAGGAGGATTTTTCTTATTGATTGTCTCTCCTTCTAATAAGACATCTATTGGCATAAAATCACAATATTTTTTTATTAATGATTTAATCCTTTCAGGCTCGATAAACTCTTTTTCTTCTTCAAGTAGGTGAAGAATAACATCTGTACCAATTGTCTCTCTTTCTGATTCTTCTAACGTGAAATTTGGCGATCCATCACAAGACCATTTGAAAGCTTTTGACTCCTCAATTGCGGACTTAGTTAATATATCAACTCTATCTGCCACCATGAAACTTGAATAAAAACCTAGTCCAAAATGACCTATGAATTCATCATTATCTTTTTTGTATTTTGTTAGGAATTCTTCAGCACTAGAAAATGCAACTTGATTTATGTACTTCTTAATTTCTTCATCATTCATTCCAATTCCATTATCGGAAATTGTTAACGTATTTTTTTCACGGTTAATTGTTATTTTTACTTGAGCCTCCTCAGTATTCTCGCAATCACCTGCCATAGAGGCCATTCTTCTTTTACTAATTGCGTCAACACCATTACTAACAAGTTCTCTTAAAAAGATTTCATGGTCAGAATATACTGCCTTCTTGATAATTGGGAAAATATTTTCGGTATTAATAAGAATTTCGCCTTTTTCCATTTAAAAAAAATCAAACATTTTAAATCTTATTTCGTAAAAACGAGTTAATCAAGTTTAATTAGGAGTATTCTCCGAACAATAAATTAATTTAAAAACCTAAATATACTTTTTAAAAGGTTTTATTTAACCCACAAAATCTCATTACAATTATTTTCTTTCATAATTTGATTAGCTTTAGCCATGTCATCACATGGATTTAAATGTAAGACAGCAATATTTCCTTTTTTCTGTTGTGTTTTTTGTTCATTCATACCTTTTTCTAACAAATAAGAATCTTTAAACATCAATAAAATCTTTTTTTTATTTGTCTTTTCTTCCTTAATTAAATTTCTTAAAATGTCTACTGAAATTGTAAATCCAATCCCATTAAATATTTTCTCATTAGGACTAAATGATCTTACTAACTCATCATATCTTCCGCCTTTTGCGATGACGCTTTTATTTTTACCATTATCCGCTATTAGTTGAAAAACAATTCCTTCATATAAATTCAAGTGAGGTTGAAAAGTGGGATCAAGTTGTAATTTGACACCATATTTATTTGATATTTTTGATAATGTTTCAAATAAAAAATTTAAATCATATAAAGTTTTACTGGTGCCATATGTAGTTTTTAATTTTTTTAATATTTCAATTGGTTCTCCTCTTGTGAATAAGATATCTTTAAGAATATATTTATCATCTTCTTCAATTCCTAATTTAGATAAATTATCTTGATCAAAATTAACTAGACTCTTCTTAATTTCTTCAAAATTATTATTCTTATATTTACTTAAGATTAAATCCATTATTTTTGTGGTGCTTACAAGTAGAAATAAATTACAACCATCCTTCAAATTAATATTATCGATTGAATCAAACAAAATATTAATAACTTCAATTTCTGGGTATTTTGTATCATATCCAATTAATTCAATTCCACTCTGCAATTTTTCTTGTAACTTAAATGAATTTTTATTATTTTGTTTTTTATCAAAAACCATTCCATTGGTGAATAATCTTATAGGTCTTTTCTTATTTATTAATCTAGTCGATGACAATTTAACAATTGATGTTGTCATTTCTGGCCTAAGACATAATGAATTATTACTTACTATTCCTACAACCTGATTTTCGTCAATAACGCCACGGCCTTTTATGGTCTCTAAAGTATTTATGAATGACGGTGAGACCTCTTCATATCCCCATAGTTTATAAATACTATTTAAATTATTTATTATGTTTGAGTTATTTTTTACATCGACTAATTTAATTTCCTTTATATCTGTCATTTTAATATTTAACTAATTTTAGGTATAGAGATTTTTTTTAAATGGAGAGACTTTATCTAGTTCATTTTTTAATTCATTCTCAAGGCTGGGAGAACAAGCTAAAATTCTTCCTGAACTTATATTAAATTCGCCTGATGGATAATCAGAAATAATACCACCAGCCTCTTTTACAATGATAGCACCGGCCGCTAGGTCCCATACCTCCAATCCTCTTTCCCAGTATCCATCTACCTTACCTGCCGCAACAAATGCTAGATCAACAGCTGCTGCACCTCCTCTTCTAACGCCTCTAGTTTTATGCGTTAAATAACAAAATTCAGCATAATTATTATCCTCTGTCTCAAATCTGTCATAAGAGAAACCAGTTACAAGTAGACTATCAGAAAGATTAGAGGGATTTGATACCTTAATTTCACTATCATTGCAGAATGAGCCTAAACCTATACAGGCTGAATATAGTTCATTTAAATAAGGTACTGAAATAGCGCCTATAATTGGCTTATTTTTATATACAAGACCAATAGAAGTTCCAAAAAAAGGATATCCATGGGAATAATTTGTTGTACCGTCTAAAGGGTCTATACACCACGTTAAATCCGAAGATTTGGTTAATTTACCCGATTCCTCTGCATTTATAGATATATTTGGTGTCTCTTCTAATAAATATTCTTTTATTTTATTTTCAACTTCCAAATCTACATTGGTAACTAGATCACCCTTCCTACCTTTTGATGAAATTTTCTGAACTTTATTGTAATTAACTTTTAAAATTTCATTGCCAATCTGAGCGGAATTCTTTGCTATCTCATACAAACTGGATAAGTTTACTTTATTTGCAATATCTTCTATTTCACTTAATTCAAACATAATAATTAATCTTCCTCAAATTCCCAAGGTGGCGCAACTCTTGTATTTCCTCTCCCAAAATATTGTCCAAATTGTAAATCATAAACTTCATCTTCATATGTAGTTTCAACCTCAAGATCTGAAGTTACTTTCGCGACACAAAGGAGTGCATAACCTTTTTCTTTTAAGGCTTGAGATATACCCATGGCTTCAGGTTGTTGCAAAGCACCAGATATTATTTTAACTGCACAACTAGTGCAGCAACCATTTCTACATGAAAATGCAAGTTTGAAACCTTTCTTTTCAAATTCCTTAAGTATGTAATCATCACTATTAACCTCCTCTTGGTAGACCCTTCCGGTTTCCTTATTTTTAATCGTGACTGTGAAAGTCTTTTTCAAATAATTTCCTCTAAAATGGGATTATCAAGAGTTAAGATGGTTATCTTGGGAGAGGTGGCCGAGTGGTTGAAGGCGCAGCACTGGAAATGCTGTATAGGGGCAACTTTATCGAGGGTTCGAATCCCTCTCTCTCCGTTTTATATTAGTTTATTTTGGTTAACTACATCAACATCTTTGTTTTTAAAGAATCTTTTAAAATACATAGTAATCTTTTTAACAAGTTATAAATAATCTTATTTATTTAAATTAAGTTGAAAATATTTGATTTTTACTATTATATGTAAATATCTAAGATAAAAATTAATTAAATTATTAGTAAATTTTGCTTTACTTTAGCGATCTAAAATCATGGGGCAAATAGTTGGAATTGATTTAGGTACTACTAACTCTGTTGTAGGAGTTATAGAAGCTGGACGTCCAATTGTTATTGCAAATTCTGAGGGTTCTAGAACTACACCTTCAATAGTTGGATTTACAAAAGAAAAGGAAATAGTAATAGGTGACCAAGCTAGAAGACAACTTGTTCTAAATCCTAAGAATACTTTTTATAACTTAAAAAGATTTATTGGTAGTGACTGGGATGAATTAGATGAGAATAGTATTTCAGTTCCTTATAACGTAAAAGCTAATACCAATGGAAGCGTTAGGGTTCTTAGTCCAAATACCGAAAGAGAGTATGCACCAGAAGAATTAGTGAGCTCGTTGATTAGAAAATTAATTAATGATGCTGAAACATATCTTGGAGATACTGTTGACTCTGCAGTTATTACAGTCCCTGCTTACTTTAATGAATCACAAAGACAGGCTACAAAGGATTCTGCAATTTTGGCTGGCATCAAAGTTGATAGAATCCTAAATGAGCCTACTGCAGCTGCTCTAGCTTATGGCTTTGAAAAAAGTTCTTCTAATAATGTTTTGGTTTTTGATTTAGGGGGAGGAACATTTGATGTTTCATTATTAAAAATTTCTAATGGTGTATTTGATGTTAAAGCAACATGTGGTGATACACAGTTAGGAGGAAACAATTTTGACTCAAAAATAGTAGATTGGCTCGCTGAAAAATTTCTTACTAAACATGAAATTGATCTAAGAAGGGATAGACAAGCTTTACAGAGACTAACTGAAGCCGCCGAAAAAGCTAAATGTGAATTATCAGGATTGCAAAAAACAAAAATATCCTTACCTTTTATCACCACAAGTAAAGAGGGGCCATTACATATTGAAGAAACCTTAGATAGAAAAATATTTGAATCATTATCACAAGATTTACTAGATAGATTACTAGAGCCTGTCCAAATTGCTTTAGATGATTCTGGATGGAACGCAGAAGATATTGATGAGGTAGTTCTTGTAGGTGGCAGCACTAGAATTCCAATGGTTCAACAATTAGTTAAGACTCTTGTTCCTAATGAACCATGTCAATCTGTAAATCCTGATGAAGTCGTAGCAGTTGGAGCTGCGATACAATCTGGAATTATTAGTGGTGATTTACAAGATTTACTCCTAAATGACGTTACTCCTTTATCTTTAGGTTTAGAAACTATTGGTGGTCTTATGAAGGTACTCATTCCTCGTAATACCCCAATACCAGTTAGACAATCAGATGTTTTTAGTACTTCCGAAGCTAATCAATCATCAGTTGTTGTTCAAGTACGGCAGGGAGAAAGGCCTTTAGCCTCTGAAAATAAATCACTTGGTAAATTTAGACTATCAGGAATACCACCAGCTCCAAGAGGGATTCCTCAAGTCCAGGTAGCATTTGATATTGATGCTAATGGCCTTTTAGAAGTAAGTGCAACTGATAGAACAACAGGAAGAAAGCAAACTGTTACAATCTCTGGAGGTTCTAATTTAAACGAACAAGAAATAAATTCGATAATTGAAGAAGCTAAAGCAAAAGCTAATGAAGATAGGAAGAGAAGATCTGTAATTGATAGAAAAAATAGTGCTTTAACTCTTATTGCGCAAGCTGAGAGAAGACTTAGGGATGCTTCATTAGAATTTGGTCCTTATGGAGCCGAAAGGCAACAACGAGCAGTTGAATTAGCCATTCAAGATGTTGAAGAGTATATAGATGACGATGATCCTCAAGAACTAGAAATTTCAGTTAGTGCTCTTCAAGAGGCATTATTCGGCTTAAACAGAAAATTTGCAGCAGAAAAGAAAACTGATAATAATCCCTTACAGGGCATTAAAAATACATTTGGATCATTAAAGGATGAACTCTTTTCAGATGATTATTGGGATGATGATCCTTGGGATAATCAAATGAATAGAAATTATAGAAATTCGAGGTATGGTAATTCTAGGGACGATGATCCATGGGACAATGACTACTTCCTCTAAAAAAGACTATTTGTCGATTTTGGGTTTATCACCTGATTTCGATGATAAAGAACTTAAAAAGGCCTTTCGAAGAGAAGCAAGAAAATGGCATCCAGATTTAAATAAAAATGATCTTAATGCAGAAGAAAGATTTAAATTAATTAACGAAGCATATGAATATTTACGTGATCCTAATTTAAGAAAAAATAGTTCAGATGAAAATATCAAGGATAAATACGAAAATAACAATTTCCAGACAGGGTTTCCTGATTTTCAAGATTATCTTGATTCATTATTTGGATATGAATACTCACCAAAGAATTACGAGGAATATGATGATGAAGAATTTGATGATGAATCGATAAATACAAATAATGATGAATTTAACAATTATCAATACCCTACAACCTCTCCAGAAGAGCCTCCTCTAGTTAAACTCCACCAAGATATTGAAACAGTTATTGAATTAACTCCTGATGAGGCTTTAAATGGATCTTCAATTTTAATTGAGCTTGAAGATGAAACTGTAGTAGAAGTTGATACCCCTCCTTTCGCTGGAGATGGATGGCGATTAAGACTTGAAAATATTGCAAGAGGAGGTAAAGATCATTATCTACAGTTAAAAGTTCAAACGGAAAGTGGTCTAAGAATTGATGGTTTAAGAGTTCTTTATAAATTAGAGTTATTTCCTCATGATGCTCTTCTTGGTTGTGCAGTAGAGGTTCCTACCCTTGATGGAAATGTCACACTTCAAGTACCACCAAAATCATCTACGGGAAGAATGTTACGTTTGAAAGGTAGGGGTTTAACTTTCGAAGACAATGTAGGTGATCAATATGTTGAAATCTTGGTAGTGATACCTGCTGATATTAATGATGAAGAAATTGCTTTATATACAAGATTACAAGAATTATCACTTTCTGATTCTTAATCAAATATTATATAAATAGAAAAAATGATACTTATGAACATATTTGTTCTTTTATATAATTCAGGAACAGATAAGGAAGGAATTCATTCAATCGAACTTAAAGGAAGGACCATTGTTCTTATGTTTGAAGATAAGGATGATGCAACAAGATATTGTGGCCTACTAGAAGCTCAAGATTTTCCTTTGCCAACAGTTGAAATGATCAACATTGAGGAAATTAAAGATTTCTGCATTAAATTAGATTATGAATACAAATTAGTAGAAAAAAATTTTGTACCTAAAACCGCAGAAGATAGGTTGTTAATTTCTCCACCCCAGAAAAACCTGGAATTTGAAAATTGGGAGGAAGACAAAAATAGTAATAAAGATAACATTGATATAAATACCATTAAGGAAAACCTTGAAAAGTTACTTTAGCTATTAAAATATCATAATAATTATCAAACAAATAAAACATGACAACTGCATTATTTGAAACAGAAGTTGGAAACATTAATATTGAATTTTTCTCTGACGACGCACCTAATACAGTTAAAAACTTCACCAATTTGATTAGTGATGGTTTTTATGATGGTCTAGCATTTCACAGAGTTATTCCTGGATTTATGGCTCAGGGTGGATGTCCTAATACTCGTGACGGAGCATCTGGTATGCCTGGAACTGGAGGTCCTGGATATAATATTAAATGTGAAATTAATTCAAATAAACATCTGAAAGGGTCACTTTCTATGGCTCATGCAGGAATGGATACAGGTGGTAGTCAGTTTTTCATAGTCTATGAACCACAGCCTCATCTCGATGGAGTTCATACTGTTTTTGGAAAGACAGATGATATGGATGTAGTTCTAAAGCTTACTAATGGTTCAAAGATTCTAAAAGCGACTTTAAAATAGTAATTTATCCTTCAAAAACAATACTGAATGTCTCTTTATCTAGATTAAATTTTCTTGTAGAAGAATATAAGATTTCGTTATTAATAGTGAATTTAGTATTGATTAGTTTGATGCTACTTTTTGGGTGTAATGCTTGTTCAATGTTTCTAGAAACAATAATTCCAATCTTTGTACTATTTTCATATTTGAATAAAAACTGAATAAATAATTCTATATTCTTTATTTCCTCATCATTAATGTTGGAATTGGTTCTATTCTGATCATGTAAAATTCTCCATACTAATTTTGGTCTGTTCCAAAACGCCAATAATCTTGGACTACTTTCAAGTTTAATATTAATGTTTTGTTCACTACAGAATTTAATAACTTTATTTTTTATTGGAACTAAATCAATAGATTTATATTTTCCGTCAAGAAAAATTGATATAAATGGATCAACATTACTGGAATTAGAATTATCATCATCAATCAAGTGGCCTAACTTTGTTTTTTTAACACTCAAATATTCTGCATTATTATCGTTTGGACAAATAACTAATGGAACTCTCTTAATAACTTCTATTCCATAACCACCTAATCCAGCAATCTTTCTAGGATTGTTGGTTAGTAATTTTAATTTTTTTATACCTAAATCAGTTAAAATTTGTGCTCCAACTCCATAATTTCTGAGATCAGCTGGAAAACCTAATTTTTCATTAGCTTCTACAGTGTCTAATCCACCATCTTGTAAACTGTAAGCTTTTAATTTATTTATTAGACCAATACCTCTGCCCTCTTGTCTCAAGTAAACAACAACTCCTTCTTCCTCCTTTTCTATTCTTGATAAAGCAGCCTCTAACTGGGGTCTACAATCACAACGTAATGATCCAAAAGCATCACCAGTTAAGCACTCTGAATGCATTCTTACTAGTACAGGTTCGCTTAATTTCGATGATTTTTGTTTAACTAATGCAACGTGCTCTGAACCATCTAGTTCATTAACATATCCATAAGCTTTGAAATTACCAAAAATACTTGGAAGAACAGCATCAGATTTTCTAAATACAAATCTCTCAGTTTGAAACCGATAACTTATTAAATCAGCTATTGATATTAATTTCATTCCCCACTGTTTTGCATACTCTTTAAGTTGTGGAAGTCTTGACATCGAACCGTCAGGATTTTGTATTTCACAAATCACTCCAGCGGGATAAAGACCTGACATTGCAGCAATATCTACAGCCGCTTCGGTATGACCTGCCCTTTTTAATACTCCACCTTTTTTAGCTCTTAATGGAAAAATATGTCCCGGCCTCCTTAAATCATCAGGTTTCGTATTTGGGTTTATAGCAACTTGTATTGTCTTTGCCCTGTCTTCAGCGGAAATTCCGGTAGTAACATTATTTTCAGGTCCAGCATCAATTGATACTGTAAAAGCTGTTTGATTTTCATCTGTATTTCTATCTACCATTAATGGTAAATCTAAAGAATCAAGTTTTTCACCTTGCATTGCTAGGCATATAAGACCACGTCCCTCAGTAGCCATAAAATTAATTTGCTGTGGAGTTGCAAACTGAGCCGCACATATTAAATCTCCTTCATTTTCTCTTCTTTCATCATCTACAACAATTATGCATTCACCATTTCTTATGGCTGCCAACGCATCGCTGATAGGATCAAATTCAATTTTAAAAGATTCATTTATATCCAAAATTGTTCCATTATTTGATTTGGGACTTGTTTCTTTCATTATTCCTATCAATATAGAAAAATAGTGTTTTAGTTACCTTAAATTCAACACTTTATAATCCTATCTCAAAGTCTGCCAATTCAAAGAAATGAATGTTGCAATAGTAGGTGCTACTGGTTACGGCGGTATTCAAGCGGTAAATCTCTTAAAGAAAATTAAAAAATACAAAATTTCATTTTTAGGGGGTAATAAAACATCCGGATCAAAGTGGAATGATAATTTTCCATTTATTTATCTAGATAATGATCCTTATATTGAAGAAATTTCCGTAGATAATATTTCAAAAAATTCAAATGTTGCTTTCCTTTGCTTACCAAATGGCCTATCTTCAACATTGACAAGGAAATTATTAGACCGAGGACTTAAAGTTATTGATTTATCTGCTGATTACAGATATAAGTCTTTAGATGAATGGAAAAATGTATATTCCAAAGAAGCTGCTATTTATAAAAGAAATGATGATGATTTATGTAAGGAGGCAGTCTACGGTCTTCCTGAAATAAATAAGGAAGCCATTTCAAAAGGAAGATTAATTGCCTGTCCAGGATGCTATCCAACCTCTGCTCTTATTCCATTAGTTCCTTATCTTTCGCAAGGAATTATTGAAAATGAAGGAATAGTGATTGATTCTAAAAGCGGAACCTCTGGAGGAGGTCGAGAACCAAACCAAAAGCTACTTTTATCAGAATGTGGTGAAGGCTTATCAGCATATGGATTGATAAACCATAGACATACCTCAGAGATCGAGCAAATAGCATCTATAATTTCTGGAAATAAAATTGAACTGCTTTTTACACCTCATTTGGTTCCAATTTCAAGGGGTATGCATTCGACTATATATGGGAGATTAAGAGATCCAGGATTAACTTCTGATGATTGCAGAATTCTTTTGGATAATTATTACAGAAATTTCAAAAATATTAAAGTATTACCTGTAGATACATACCCTTCAACTAAATGGGTTAAAAATACAAACCAAATTTTCCTTTCTGTTAAAGTTGATATTCGAAATGGAAGGATTATTATTTTATCTGCAATTGATAATTTGTTAAAAGGTCAGACTGGGCAAGCAATTCAAAATTTAAATATTATGAGTGGATTTTCAATGGATGAAGGTCTTGATTTAACTAATAATTTTCCATAAAATTACTTCTTATCAAAAAACCAGCTTGAGAGATTGAGTGAGGTAAAATTTTATGCTCAAGCATTTGTATCCTTTTGGAAAGTGATTCAATATCATCATCATCACTAATTGACAAAGCAGCTTGCATTATCAATGATCCACTATCTACCTCCTCTTCTACAAAATGTACTGAACAACCAGTTATTTTTGAACCATTTAATATAGAGTCCTTTATGGCAGTACCACCTTTATATGCCGGAAGTAATGAAGGGTGAATATTTATTATCTTATTCTTAAATTTATTAATAAAAAATGGAGTAACAATTTTCATCCAACCTGCCATAACAACAAGTTCAACATCGTAATGAATTAATGTATTTACAATTTCTAATTCAAATGCCTCTTTTTGCGGAAAGTCTTTGCCTCTTATAATTTTGTGAGGTATTTTTTTAATTTCAGCTCTTTTAATACAGCCGGCTTCATCTTTGTTAGTTATTAGAACTTTTATATCTATATCTAATTCTCCTTTTTCTGAGAGATTAATTAATTCCTGAAAGTTT
>QCGP01000014.1 GCA_003279845.1 Prochlorococcus sp. AG-388-F11 | reverse complement strand
TCATTGCAAAAAGTTCAAAATGCTAAGCATTTATTTGCTATGGGTCTCCCAAATAGGAAAGCAGTTGCCGAAAAAATCATTTCATTAAAAAGTGAAAATGTTTTAATACTTGGTAGTGGTTGGGAAGGCTCTTATTCACTTGAGGATTCTTTAGCTGCTGGTGCTTTGGCCTCATATCTAAAACAGAGCTGTGATTTCGAAATTAATATTCTGAATGACGAATTACAGGCTGCTTTGGCACTTTGGGATGTCTGGAAAAATGATATTTTTAAATGTTTAAAAACAGCAACCCATGGCAAAAGATTGACAAGTCTTGGAGATTATGATGATGATTTTAAATGTTGCTCTGAACTTGATTGCTTAGATATTGTTCCAGCTCAAGTTGAAAGAGGTGTGATTCGTGCCTCATGATTTACGAATTGGTTCATTAGGAGTAAAGTCTTGACTGATTTTTTGGTAGCTGCATTGCAAATTACAAGTACTTCAAATGTTGAAGCAAATTTTACTGAAGCAGAAGAACAGATTGAATTAGCGGCTAGAAGAGGTGCTGAGTTAATAGGATTGCCTGAGAATTTTGCTTTTTTAGGAGGAGATGATGAAAAACTTAGATTAGCTTCTGAATTGTCAGAAAAGTGTGCAAATTTTCTAAAAACCATGTCTCAAAGATATCAAGTATTTCTTTTGGGAGGAGGGTATCCTGTCCCTGCGGGTGATGACAGTCATACTTTTAATAGGTCTGCCTTATTTGGGAAAGATGGACAGATTTTGGCAAAATACGACAAGATTCACTTGTTTGATGTTGATTTGCCAGATGGAAATTTATACAAGGAATCGTCCACTATTTTATCTGGGGCAGAGTATCCACCTGTTGTAGATGTCCCAGGTTTATGCAAAATAGGATTATCGATTTGTTACGATGTTAGATTTCCTGAACTTTATAGATATTTGTCTTCGAATGGAGCAGAGTTAATTATGATTCCCGCAGCTTTTACAGCATTCACTGGAAAAGATCATTGGCAAATCCTATTACAAGCAAGAGCAATTGAGAATACAGCATATGTAGTCGCTCCAGCTCAAACTGGAATTCATTATGGGAGAAGGCAAAGTCATGGCCATGCAATGGTAATTGACCCTTGGGGGACAGTTTTATCTGATGCCGGAAAGACTCAGGGTGCTGCAATAGCTCCTGCTGATAAAGAAAGAGTAAAAAAAATTAGGGAGCAGATGCCAAGCCTTAAACATAGAAAAAACAAATTGTTTTCAAACTAATGATAAAGTTTTTAGATAATAAACTTTTTCGTTATTTATCCGTTTTTTTATTTTTAAATTCTTCAATCCTCCCAGTTAAATCTTCAAGTGCTCTGGCAGCATGGGGGATAAACACTAATGGGGTTTTAGAATTAAGAACCAAATCAAATTCAAATTTAAAAGCATATTTTCAGAAGGCTAACCAAATATATGGAGACAGATTCTGGGTAGATTTTTCAGGAGAATTAAAAAATCCCAGGATAATAAAAGGTAATGGTCCAATAAAAGAAATTAGATTAGGTAAACCAAATAAAGGTAAAACAAGATTAGTAATTGAATTTAAAGAAGACACTTATTTGAAACCTTTGAGTTGGCAAATGGTTGGCTTAGATCAAAATAGATGGAGAATCAAACTATTTAAGCCAAAAAATTCATTTAAAAAGATTGGTGAAGGTTTAGTTGAAAAGAAAAGAGGAAATATTAAAGCAAATCAAAATTTAATTCATAAGAAGAAAAACAATTATGGTTACTTGAAACTACCAGAGGTAAAACAAAACAAGTTTGAGGTTGTAATCGATCCAGGGCATGGAGGACCTGATCCAGGAGCAATAGGTATTGGTGGTATTAGAGAAACAGATATTGTTTTAGAGGTTTCAAAAATAGTTAAAAATTTACTTTCTAAGAAAGGTGTCAAAGTAAGGTTGACTAGAAAAAATGACGTTGATTTGGATTTACCTCCGAGAGTTTCCATTGCTAATAATACGGATGCAGATATCTTTGTAAGTATTCATGCAAATGCCTCAAGAGGTAAAAGAAGGGATATAAATGGATTGGAAACCTTTTATTACAGAGGGTGGAGGGGAAGATTACTCGCGAAAAGAATTCAAAAACAAATTTTAAGAGTTTCCCCTGGGAGCCCTGATCGGGGAGTTAAACAAGGTCGATTTTATGTAATTAAAAATACTAGGATGCCTGCAGTTCTTGTAGAAATTGGATTTTTAACGGGAAGATTAGATGCAAGAAGATTAGAAAAAATAACTCATCGAAAAAGATTAGCCTATGCAATTGCAAAAGGCATCCTCGAATATCTAGATAAAGTAGGGTGAAACTTAAAATAGGTATATTTGATAGCGGAATAGGTGGTTTTACTATCCTTAATTCTTTACTAAAAACACGTAATGATGTAGAAGTTTTTTATTTGGCGGATACAAAAAGAATACCTTTTGGGAACAAAAATTCTAAAGATATAAGATTAATTGCAAAGGAGATTTGTACTTTTTTTGTTGATAAGAATTTGGATGCACTTTTAGTTGCTTGTAATACTACAAATGCGTGTGCGCTTGATATCCTAGAAGATAATTTAAAGGTCCCTTGTTTTGATCTTATAAACTCAGTATCGGGAATAGTTGATAAACAAATAATTGGTGTCCTAGCAACACAAACAACTGTTCGATCATCGTATTACAAGAAAGCTATAAATGCTAAAAAAGAGAATACGACAATATTTGAGCAAGAATGTCCAGAATTTGTATCAGAAATTGAAAAAGAAAAATTAAATCCTGATAAGTTAAATAGTCTTTCAGACTTATACTTAAGACCGCTAATAAACAAAAATATTGAAGAATTAATACTTGGATGTAGTCACTATCCTTTAATTTATGACTTTTTAAGAAAAAAATTAGATTCAAATATAAAAATTATTGATCCATCGGTAGCATTAATAAAAAAATTTAATGAATCTTTTGCTATCGCAAAAATTGACCGCTATGAGAGTATTTCTTTCGAAAATGTAAAATTTTTTGTTACTTCAGAAAGAGATGAGTTTTCCAATAAAGTCAAATTTTGGCTTGGAATTAATAAAGAAATTAGGTTGGTTAACCTCCGAAGTAATGTTTGATTCCTTAAGATATAGAAGAGGTTAATCATGAATACAGTAACAGAGCTACTACAACCAGTTGAAAATGATCTTGATGATCTTATTTTAGAACTGAAAAATCTAATAGGAGCTGGTCACCCAATTCTTCAAGCCGCAGCAGAACACCTTTTTAGTGCTGGGGGGAAAAGGTTGAGACCTGGTATAGTTTTATTGATTTCAAAAGCAATATCTCCTGAATTCATTTTAACCAATAAACATAAAAGGCTTGCTGAAATAACTGAGATGATTCATACAGCCTCATTAGTCCATGATGATGTTGTTGATGAGGCGTCTACAAGAAGAGGAGTAGATACAGTTCATAGCAGATTTAATACCAGAGTAGCTGTTTTGGCGGGTGACTTTTTATTCGCTCAAGCAAGTTGGCACCTAGCAAATCTTGACAATGTAAATGTAGTTAAATTACTTAGTAGAGTAATAATGGATTTAGCGGAGGGCGAAATCAAACAAAATTTAAATAGATTTGATTCGGCTCAATCTTTTTCCAAATATATCAACAAAAGTTATTGTAAAACAGCATCATTAATAGCCAATAGTTGCAAAGCAGCTGGAGTTTTGAGTGGGACTAATGACGAAAACTTAACCTCGTTGTACGATTTTGGCAAAAATATTGGTTTAGCATTCCAAGTTGTAGATGACATTCTTGACTTTACTGGAAATGATAAACAACTTGGAAAACCGGCTGTAAGTGATCTTGCTAGTGGCTATCTTACCGCCCCAGTTTTGTATGCCTTAGAAGAAAATAAACAATTGTCAGTTCTTATAAACAGAGAACTTGCTGAAAAAAATGATTTAGATGATGCTCTTGATATCATCATGAACTCTAAAGCTATTGAAAGTTCCAGGAAACTAGCTGAGGATTTTGCAATGCTTTCTAAAGAAGCCATAGTCTGGCTTCCTGATTCAGAATATAAAAGAGCTTTAATGGCTCTTCCAGAATTTGTTCTAAGCCGTATTTATTAGATCTATTAGAAATAAATCTTTGAGCTAAATTAATATTAAAATTTTTGAAAACCTTAATTTTTTCGACTAAGTTTATTAAGCATAGATTTATATAATGTCATTAGATAAAAAAAATTCAATCAATAACATACTTGAAGAAAAGAGAATTTTCCCTCCATCAAAAAAATTCACAGAAAACTCAAATATTTGTACTCAAGAAGAATTACTAAGTCTAAAAAAACAAGCATTAGATAATCCTATTCAATTTTGGGAATCTTTTGCAAAATCCGAATTAGATTGGTTTGAGCCATTTCAAACTGTATTAGATAACGAAAATGAGCCCTTTTTTAAATGGTTCAAAGAAGGGAAACTCAATATTACATATAACTGCTTAGATAGACACATTAAGAGAGGGCTTGGAGGAAAGACTGCTCTTATATGGGAAGGGGAACCCGGAGATAGCAAAAAATATACTTACGAAGAACTTCTAAAAGAGGTATGTAAAGCAGCTAATGCATTAAAAGCAATTGGGGTAAAAAAAGGAGATTTGGTATGTATTTATATGCCGATGATTCCTGAAGCGATGTTTGCGATGTTGGCTTGTGCAAGAATTGGCGCGCCTCATTCAGTTGTCTTCGGAGGATTTTCTTCAGAAGCTTTAAAAGATAGGTTAATTGATGGAAACGCCAGATTTGTTATTACTGCTGATGGTGGCTTTAGAAAAGATAAGGTGATTGAACTTAAGAAAGCAGTTGATGCGGCCATTGAAAGCGGGGCAGATAAAGTTGTTGAAAAAGTTGTTGTTGTTCAACGATCCCAAAAAAATATTTCGATGTTTGATGATAGAGATTTTTGGTGGCACGAATTATTAAAAGATCAAAAAGATCATTGCGAACCAGAAATAATGAATAGCGAAGATAGACTTTTTATTCTTTATACTTCAGGCTCTACTGGAAAGCCCAAAGGTGTAGTTCACACTACAGCTGGTTATAATCTTTGGTCCCATTTGACATTTAAATGGATTTTTGACTTAAAAGATGACGATATTTACTGGTGTACTGCTGATGTTGGTTGGATTACAGGTCATAGTTACATAGTTTATGGGCCTTTATCTAATGGTGCTACAACCTTAATGTATGAGGGAGTGCCAAGACCCTCAAATTTAGGGGCTTTTTGGGAAATTGTTCAAAAATATAAGGTTTCTATTTTTTACACTGCACCAACTGCAATAAGAGCATTTATGAAGTCTGGGCGTGAAATACCTGATAAATATAATTTGGAGAGTCTTCGACTTTTGGGCACAGTTGGAGAACCAATTAATCCTGAAGCATGGATCTGGTACAAGGATGTCATTGGTAAAGATAAATGCCCTATTGTTGATACTTGGTGGCAAACTGAGACTGGGGGTGTGATGATAAGTCCCTTGCCTGGAGTCGTTGCTACAAAGCCAGGCTCAGCTACTTTCCCTCTGCCAGGAATCGAAGTTGAAATTGTCGATAAGAATGGAGATAAGGTTAAGGAGAACGAAGGTGGCTATTTAATTATTAAGAAACCTTGGCCAGGAATGATGAGAACAATTCACGGAAACTCAGAGAGATATTTGGAGAGTTATTGGGAATATATTTCCTTTAAAGGAGAAAAAAATGTTTATTTTGCTGGAGATGGAGCACGCATTGATGAAGATGGATATATATGGATTATGGGAAGAGTTGATGATGTCATAAGTGTTTCAGGACATCGTTTAGGAACAATGGAAATAGAATCTGCTTTGGTAAGTCATAAATCAGTCGCAGAGTCTGCAGTCGTTGGCAAAAAAGATGATTTAAAAGGTGAAGTTATAGTTGCTTTTGTATCTCTAGAGAAAGACGTGAACGGTTCTTCAGAATTAGTAGAGAATTTAAAGAAACATGTTGTTAATGAAATTGGAATTATCGCAAAGCCTGAAAAAATTATAATTTCTGACTCTCTTCCGAAAACACGTAGTGGAAAAATTATGAGGCGAATTTTAAGATCTTTGGCTGCTGGAGAAAAAATTAGCGGTGATATAAGCACTCTTGAAGATAGTTCTGTTTTGGAAAAGCTGAAAGAATTATCCTAATAAGATTCATCAATTAAATTGGAAATTTTTTTTATAGTATTTCTTTTGAAATCATCATCGGCCCAGTCTCCCAAAAAATTTTCTCTTAGTCCTGCGCTTGCAATTATAGTGTGTGTGCCTTTTAACATAACCCCCTTAGAATTGTCTTCTTTTCTTGCTTTCAGACAAGAAAATAATTTATCTGTTTGATCTAATTCGTCTGAGTTGAATTTTATTAGGAAGTTATTTTTTTGATTATATGTTTTTTCAATTAATCGTAAAGTTCTTTCAGGGCTTGGGCTGAATTCACTGTTGAATTCTAATTTTTGAGAAATTTGTTTCAATAATGGAATAGATTTGTTAGCACTGAAGTTATTAAAACTTATTGATATGAATTTTTCGCAATTTCTTCCACCATCAGGGGAAATTAGATGGAGTTTGCAGCCTAGGCTATGACCAATTCTTATTGAAGGAATTGATGCTCCTATTCTCTTGGATAAAGATATTCGGCAATTCTTGAAATCCCTCCATGCTTTAATAGCAAGTTGTTGGTGATCGAATTGTGGAGTGTATTTATATGCATGTACTGCATAGTTTTTATTAATTAAACTCTCTATGAATCTTCTATAAGTTAAATCTGGTTTAGAAGCTAGATAACTTCCACCAATAAATTCCACAATTTTTTTAGGATTTGAAGGCCAATAACAAAAATTATTAAATTGGTATTTTGTAAAAGTCATCTTTCATAAACTAAAAATGTTTCAAAAATTATTTTCTAATCATGATTCTTAATTTATATTAATTTAAGAGAAATTTTTATTAAATGCGTCAAGATAAATGAAAGTGTTTTCAGCTAATTGGATCTATCTAATAAAAAAGAATTAAATCAATTGGATATTCTTCAGGATCAAGTTATCAGTTATCCCTCCGAAGAGAGTGTTGCTAATCAAAATAAAAAAAATTGAAAAAATTTTAATTCTTGATACTGAAACAACAGGTTTAGACGAAAATAAAGATGAAGTGATAGAGATAGGTTGTATTTTGTTTGATGTATCTTTTAAGTGCGTGCTTTCACAAGTTTCATTTTTATTACCAGTAAATAATAATGAAGCAGAATATGTGAATGGTATATCTGCTGAAGTAACTAATATCTCTCAACCATGGGAAGATGGATTGAATTTCTTTCTGAAACTTGTTGATTGTTCGGATTTTATTGTCGCGCATAATGTAGAGTTTGATAAGAAATGGTTTGGGAAAGGAAGATTACCTAAACTTAATAAAAAATGGATATGTAGTTTGGAGGATATTAATTGGTCTTTTCAAAAATCACTAAAAAATAGACCGTCAGTAACTGATCTAGCTTTATCTTTTTCAATACCAGTTTGGAATTTACATAGAGCTTTATCTGATTGCTTTTACATATCTGAGGTCTTCAAAAAATGCGATAATTTAGAGGAACTTTTACTTAAAGCTACCGAACCAAGGTTTTTATACAAGGCGCTTATTAGTTACGAAGATAGATCTTTAGCTAAAAATGCTGGGTTCAGATGGAATAGTCCTGTGAAAGGAGCTTGGTCAAGAAAATTAACTACTGATGAGGCAAAAAATCTTGATTTTAGGGTAGAGATTTTGAATTAATATCCAATAAATTTTTGACTAAGAAAATATCTAGTGCATCTCACAGGGCATCCATTTTTTACCCATTTTATGTGCTCCAATACATCCGTATTTTGAGGCAGCCTTTTCAGCTTCTTGTTTAGTATTAAATAGATCTGACATCATATTTTCTTTGCTTGAATTTGAAATTTGTTTGGAATGATTATGATTATTGTTTTGAGAATTAGGTGAATACTCCCATATCCCCATAGTCGTTATCCCCGCGGAGATAATTCCCATCCCAACTACTGATAAATTGACTATTCCCATTGCTACTGCACCAAAAGAGAATACACCCATTGGAACTACTCCAATACTTATTACTCCCATTGGCACTATTCCTACCGAAACTATACCAAGGGGTGCTATTCCAAAAGCAATTTTTTTTGGTTTTGTACCGCAATGCAGGGTTTCTTTATTTTTATTAATTTCCAATAGTTTTTCTAAATGTTAAATTAAAATTGTCCCACAAAACAATCAATTTAAGATTAATTCCTACTTGAATTAAAAATCTTGAATTATTTTCTAGAACTTTGAATAACTTAAAAAATCTTAGAGGAACGGTAGATTTGCTGCCTGATCAGTTAATAAAGTGGCAAAACGTTGAGAAAATTGTATTAGAGCAGCTTGCAAGAGCATCTATCAATGAAATAAGAACACCAATACTAGAAATGACTGAATTATTTATAAGAGGAATTGGTGAAGGAACAGATGTTGTCAGTAAGGAAATGTATACATTTATTGATAGAGGGGAGAGATCCTGCACTCTTAGGCCTGAAGGAACCGCATCCGTTGCACGAGCATTAATACAAAATCGAATATTGTCTAATCATCCTCTACAAAAACTTTGGTACATGGGCCCTATGTTTCGATATGAAAGACCTCAAGCAGGTAGGCAAAGACAGTTTCATCAGTTAGGTGTTGAGTTTATAGGATACGATTCAGTTAGAAGTGATGTTGAAATTATTGCTTTAGCTTGGGATATCTTAGGTAGATTAGGAATAAAAGAACTTAATCTTGAAATAAATACTTTGGGCGATCTTAATGATCGATTAAATTTTCAAAAATCCTTTTTAAAATGGCTAGAAATAAATAAAAATTCTCTAGATTTAGATTCTCAGAACAGAATTACTAAAAATCCCTTAAGGATTTTGGACTCTAAGAATATTCAAACACAAAAAGCTCTAAAGAATGCCCCAAGATTATTTAATTATTTATCTGAAAAAAGTCATAAAAGATATTCAAAGTTAAAGAAAAATTTAGAGGTTTTAAAAATACCTTATGTGGAAAATTTTAATCTTGTAAGAGGTTTAGATTACTACACCCATACAGCTTTTGAAATTACTAGTGGGGTTCTAGGCTCCCAGGCTACAGTTTGTGGAGGAGGAAGATACGACGATCTAATAAAACAAATGGGAGGCCCAAATACCCCTGCAATTGGTTTTGCTATTGGTTTAGAAAGATTAATTTTACTCGCAGGAAAAGAGCTTGAAATTCCAAGAAATACTGATATTTATATCATTAATCAAGGCTTAATTGCTGAATCATTAGCAATGGATTTATCTAGAAAATTAAGAAATTATGATTTGTTAGTTGAGTTAGATTTAAGCGGAGCCTCATTCTCTAAACAATTTAAAAAGGCAAATAAACTTAAATCTAAAAGTATTATTGTTATTGGTGATGATGAGGCAGTTAAAGGTGAATATATTATAAGACTCTTTGGTCAATCAGGTAATGGAAATGAAGAAGAGGTTATATCTTTTGAGAATGATATTGAATTAGAACAGTGGATAAATAACAACTTACTTGCAAAGTGATGTTCTTAAAGTTTGTGATAATTTTACTTTTTATATTTATTTTTTTTAATTTACGGAATTTTACTAATTTAAATAGAAAACAAAAAGTTTTTAAGACTAAAAAATTAACAACTTTCAATAAAAAGAATCTTAATAATTGGATGAATTTAACTAAAAAAGAAAGATATAACTTATCAAAACAAGATTCAGTTAACTATATGGATAGAAGAAAACTTTTATTAGACAAAATTAGAAATGAATATAAGAAAATATCTAGAAAAAATTCTGAGGGGAACATTAAGAAAAAATAATTATGGAAAATTACTGGACTTCTAATAAAACCATAAATGGATTGAGACATTTTGTTTTAGTAAATGAGACTAAAGAAAAAGGAAATATTAGTTTTTTAATGGTTTCTGTCCTTGATTCTGAAATGAACTTAAAAATTACTTACGAAGAATTAATAAACAGTGGAAATTGGCACAAGGGTTGGATCAATCTTTCAAAGCATCAATCGATTACAGAAGAATACGTTAACTATAAATCCATAAATAAAAGAGAGGGTATAGATGAGATATTCATTAATGAAGATTCTTTATTTAATATTTCTTAATTTGATATAAACCTTTCAAATCTCTTTTCTTTGTAAATACTAGGTTTTATGTTACTTAATAATTATTTAAAAGTTTTACCCCTTTCGAAAAAATAAAATTAACGTTATCAAGGATTAATAATATGTGCTTAATTCAATGTTAGGGGATATGTGGAGCTCATCTGAGTTGACCGCGAAAAAACTAGGAATAACTGAAATTAAACTTTCTTTTTTACGTGAAAATGGAATACTCAAGCCTGGAATTCATTGGAAAAGCTCTCCACTAGGTCAGAAAAAACCCTGGAAACCCAAAGCGCTATACAATATAAAAATGTGTAGACAAATAATTAATAAATTTTATTCTGAAGAAAACTATAATATCGCAGCCTAAAAACTAATATGTTTTTTTGATTAATTTAGGAAATATATAAAATCTTCATTCTATTAGGTTCTCATCTTTACACTCAATCAAAGTGTTTTGCAAAGTTGGATATAAGTTAATCATATTTATATATTGTTTTGATTTTCTGTAAGTTTTTGCAGCCTTTTTGTAATGAACTTCAGATTTCATTTCTAATGAAAATTTTCTAGAAGACTCTTGAGAAGTAGTCATAATATTAGATGTCTTATCTCATATTTAATAATTGTTTGAAAATGAGGCAATAACCCTCATGGTGTAATGAAACAAAACATCGTTTAATGTCAGCAAAATGAAATTTATTTAACTTATTTGAATCTAAAAATACTGCTTTATTTGATAGAACTTATATCTCTAAGAATAATTTTTCTTCGTTAAATCTAACTTCTTTGCACTTTAGATAGTTAGAGTAAGATCTTTGTTTATTAATTGCTAGGATTACTAACCTTTACAATTTTGTTATGAATTCAACTGTTTGGTGAAATATAAAGTATTCTCAAAACGTTTAAGCTAATCAATTCCTAAATGCAAACCTATGGAAATCCAGATACTACCTATGGATGGTGGGCTGGTAATTCAGGTGTAGCAAACCGCTCAGGAAAATTCATTGCTGCTCATGTAGCTCATGCAGGATTAATTGTTTTCTGGGCGGGTGCGTTCACCCTTTTTGAACTTTCACGATTTGACCCAAGCGTCCCAATGGGTCATCAACCTTTAATCGTCCTTCCTCATTTAGCAACTCTTGGAATAGGGTTTGATGCTAATGGCGTTGCGATGGGAGACACTAAACCTGTTCTTGCGATAGCAATAGTACACTTAGTCTCTTCTATGGTATTAGCAGCCGGAGGACTTTTACATTCTTTACTCCTTCCTGGAAATTTAGAAGATTCTGATGTTGCAAGAGCTAGAAAATTCAATATTGAATGGGATAATCCTGACAAATTGACATTTATTCTTGGTCATCACCTAATTATTCTTGGTTTCGCAGTTATAGCATTTGTTGAATGGGCAAGGGTTCATGGAATTTATGATCCAGCTATTGGTTCTGTAAGACAGGTTGAGTATGAATTAAATTTAGCCAAGATTTGGAATCATCAAACAGACTTTTTGACTATTGATAGTCTTGAAGAAGTAATGGGAGGCCATGCTTTCCTTGCTTTCGTTGAAATTACTGGTGGTGCTTGGCATATTGCTACTAAGCAAGTTGGCGAATATACCAAATTCAAAGGTAAAGGACTTCTTTCTGCAGAAGCTGTTTTATCATGGTCACTAGCTGGAATAGGTTGGATGGCTATCATTGCAGCCTTCTGGAGTGCAGCTAATACAACAGTTTATCCAACTGAATTCTTTGGTGAACCGCTTGAATTAAAATTCAGTATTTCTCCATATTGGGTTGATACTGTTGATCTTCCTGATGGTGAGTACACTTCAAGGGCGTGGTTAGCTAATGTGCATTATTATTTTGGATTCTTCTTTATTCAAGGTCATCTATGGCATGCTTTAAGAGCACTAGGCTTTGATTTCAAGAGAGTTACAAATGCTATCAGTAATATTGATAGTGCAACAGTTACTCTTAAAGATTAATTCTCAAATTTTATTACTAATATCAAAAGGCTCCTCTTATCGGGGCCTTTTTTATTTGAAAAATTTTGGTTATTAATTAAAATTTATAATGATATGTTTTTGAAATCATTGAATATTTCTTCTCTACAGAATAATTATATTTTTTCAAATTCTCTGTTAATAAGTGTCTTGGGATTATTTATTATATTTTTTTTATTGATTTTTGGTAGGAAATTAAAACTAGCTGTTCAACTTGAAAGATTTGGATTACCAATAGCGGTGATATCAGGAATATTAGGTATATCAATAGGTCCATTTGGAGCGATACACTTTTTACCAAAAGAAACAATCAATGTTTGGAGTAATTTCCCGACTCCTCTTTTATCATTAGTCTTCGCAACTTTAATGATGGGAAGACCTATCCCAAATATAAATGGTTTAGTTAAACCAATTTTTAATCAATTTCTACTAGCTCTTTCCCTAGGTTTCGGACAATTTTTCGTTGGTGGTCTAGTTGTTAAATATTTTTTGCCTCCAACTATGGATGCAAATCCTCTGATGGGATGTTTAATAGAGGTCGGTTTTGAGGGTGGTCATGGAGCTGCATCAATAATCGGTGAAAGTTTTAATAAACTGGGATTCCCAAATGGATTAGATCTTGGCCTGGCTATGGCAACAATGGGTCTTTTATCATCTTCAATATTAGGCAGTATATTTATTTTTCTTGGGAGAACTTTAGATCTTTCAGATACTGAGGAAATTTTTGAAAAAAAAGATAATCTTAAGGAAAAAAGTAAGATAGGAATTTTCGCAGATTTAAGAATTTTTATAATAAATCTTGGGTTCTCCGGTTTAGCAATTTCTTTTGGTGTTTTACTACTTAAATTTTTAAGGAATATTGCAAGTTCTTTTGGTGATTTTTCGAAGGAAATTATTTTTTCACTGCCAGTATTTCCTTTTATCCTCATAGGTTCGCTACTTATTAGATATATATTAGAGAAAACTAAAAATACAGAATTCATTTCAAATATTCTGCAAAGGGAGATTGGAATTTTATCTACAGACTTATTGATTTTTACTGCTATGGCAAGTTTAGATATTGATGTTGTTTTTGATAATTGGATACTAATTTTAGTTTTCACTATTTTCGGTTTATTTTGGAATTTAATTTGCATTGCTTATTTTGCATACTTTATTTTTGATGAATACTGGTTTGAAAAAAGTTTGATAGAGTTTGGGAACTCCACAGGTGTAGTCGCTTCAGGATTACTTCTTTTAAGGCTTGCAGATCCTAAAAATATTTCTAAGACTTTACCAATTTTTACGTCAAAACAGCTATTTGCTCAGTTAATTCTCTCGGGCGGACTATTCACAGTTTTGGCACCATTAATTATTTCTAAAATCGGCCTAGATTATTGGACAGAAATTTGTGCCCTTATTACATTTGCAATTCTTATTATTGCATTTATCTTTAATAAAATAGAGATGAAAAAGTTTCAATAATAACCCTAGAATGGTTTTAAGTTTGATTTTATTTTAATGTCATTTACTCCTTACGATATTCCACCTCAAGAAAACAAAGGGAAGTGGTTTAGGAGTCATTTACTTGGCAGGGAAATCGAACTTGGTGAATTGTATAGTCTTGGATCAAATGATTTGGATTTGCTAATGGCGGAGACTGCAGAAATCAGAAGCGATCTTGATTTTAAGGAGAAAAATATAGGAAAATTTAGGACTGCAGGATATTTTTTGGAGTTGGCAAGAATAATTGAGAAAAGGAAGTTGTTGGAAAGTTAATTAGATGGGAAATAATTCTTTCTAGAATATGGTTTCCATAATTCGTATTTATACATTAAGGATTTAAATTCTCTATTTTTCTCAAATGAATCTAACCAGTTTTTTATTGAGGGCTCAAAATAATTTGTTCTTTTCTGACTTTCACAAGCGATTCTAAATTGTCTTACAAAAGGCCAAATAGACCAATCAGCAATTGTGGGGCTATCTCCAAAAAAGTATTTGTTTTCTGTAAGAAGTTCGTTCCATCTCTTTATAAATTTAATTGCATTTGTGAAATGAAATTCTTCTTCACTATTTTTATATCTTGTGGCATATTTAAATCGATCTAAATGATATTTGAATTCGTTATCGTTTTCATAAATTATTTCAAAAATATCTTCCCTTTTGTTCTCAGGAAAATAAATTAATTTGATGTTTTTCTTTTTAGACTCTGAGAGAGCCCACAGGATGATTTCAAGACTTTCTTCAATAACGTCACTATTTTTTTTTATAAGTATTGGAACCGTTTTCGTTTTTGAATTATTTAAAAAAATCTAGAGGTTTATTTTTTAAATCAATTTCTCTTATCTCTACTTTTATTTCACAAATTAATAGGGCCCATCTTGCACGAATTGCATATGGACATCTTCGAAATGAATATAAAATATCGTTTGTCATATTGTAAAAACTATTAATTTACTTAATTCTTTTAGTATTATTTAATTAGGAACATTATTAATTTTACAACGCAAATGTCGGGATATGTTTACCTTATTAGAGTAGGAGACCTTTATAGGATTGGGAAAACGGATAATCTTGAAAAGAAAATTAAGAAATTAAAGCCAGATGAATTATTAACATCAATTATGACAAAGGAGCCAGAAACTCTTGAAGCAAGATTATTAAGAAAATATAAGTCGCAAAGAATTCCTGAAACTGGTTATTTAAAGCTTTCTAAAAGACAAATTAGAGAATGTAAAAAGCAATTTGAATTAAAGGGAAGCTTACCTCACACTTTAGATGCTGAAGTTTCCATTACTCTATTTGCATCTTTTTTATTGTTTTCATTAAGTTCCTTTATTTTTAATTATTTAAATTTTGGATTGATAAAATCTATATCTTATTCTTTCGGAATGGCATCTCTACCAATGGTTGTATTATTTATTACAGGTAGTTTCGGCGGATACTTTTCTGAAGATTTATCTCTTTTTTCATTATTAACTAATCGAATAAAAGGTTTATTTATTGCAATTGCAATGCTTGCAATGGCTTACTTAATTTTCAATTTAGGTTAAATTTCATAATTACAATTTAAGGCTATTTCAAATGGAACTGATTGGGTAGGTAACTTCAGAATAGTTGAGCATATTTCAGCAATATCTTCAGGTTGTGTCATGCTTGATTTGTCTAAGGAAGAGATATTTTGGGCCATTTTTGTATTAACCCAGCTTGGGCAAATTGCTGAAACCCTTATATTTTTATCCCAACCTTTATTTTTCATAGTTTGGCATAATCCCATCAAAGCAAATTTTGAAGAAGAATAAGCGGCTAAATCGCCTTTAGACCTTTTCCCACTCATTGAAACTAAAACAATAATTCTTCCTCTGCCCGAGGTACATAAATGATCCCAAGAAAGCCTACATAAATTCCAAATTGCCAAAAAATTGATATTTAATGTATTTAAAATATCTTCTTCATCACCATCTTTGTATAAAAAAGGAACTTTCGATAAAACTCCAGAACAATTTATTACTGAATCAAATCCTCCAAATTCATTTACAGTATTTTTTATCCAATTTTCGGCTGTAATTTTTTTTAATGCATCATAGTGGTTTATTATAATTCTCCCTTCTGGCCATTTATTTGGATCAATAACACTTCCCTTTAATGATTCTAGATTTCTAATGCCTACACTAATTCTGTTGCCTTCTTTTAATTCTTGATGTGCAATATTTAATCCAATACCTCTATTGGCTCCACTTATTAGTATGGTTCTCATTTTTAGACTATATATTTGGGAATATTATCCTAAGTAGCATTTTAAATTCTCTACCATGCATAATCATAAGACCTTTCTTTACACTCCATGGAGCCTTTATAAACATTACAAACATCGCATATACAATCTCTCTTAAGGAAAGAGTATCTGTTAGAAAACCATACCATTGATTTTTAGGTAATTGGAAAAAACTCCCAAAAAATTCTCTCAATAGTTTCTCGTCGAACCTCATGAGTTTTTCTAATCCAAATTGGTAAAGTGATTTCTTCCTAATTAATTCTTTTGACCATAATGTTTCCCAACCTTTTCTAGCAATATGATAGGTACTTAGATTTTTGTTTTTAATTGCTTCTGAGACTGCCTTCGCGACAAGTGGAGCTCTTCTTAAAACATTACCAATTAAATATCCAGATGCAGGATGCACCATTGAAGCAGCACCACCATATCCAAGTATTTGTTGTTTGAAATCTGGGATTGGCATATTCATGGGTAGAAATAAGCCAAGCTCTTCATGTTGCATGCTTGTGATTGATATATTTCTATAAGAAAGCCTCTTCTCTAGTCTCTCTTTTAAATTTTCCATTGTTAGAGGATTTACTAAACCAAGAGATGTCTCTTCAAGAAAATATTTCCCATTCCCCATATCCATGGCATAAAGAAAAGTGGGAGGTTCTTTTTTTTGCTCATTATTAAGATGGTCATTTCTATAGTCCATTAATACAAACTGCCCTTTCTCAAGTGGAGGTTTACTAAAATTACCTACTATCCCATAACAAGTTTGGACTGCTAAGGGACCACATGATTTTAACTTAAGAAAAACAGGATCATATCCTGTTGCATCTACTACTAATCTTGCAGAGTAAGTCTTGCCATCTTTTGTAGTTACTGTACTTTTGTATTTTTCAAAATTTATTTTGTTTGCAAAACCTTGATGCCATTTAATAAGAGATTCATTGCATTCATTAAACCAATAATTGTGGAGTTTCTTCTTATCAAATAGTCCATAATCTAGTGAATGTTCTGTGGCTTTATTCTCGTCGTCCTTTTCTTCTAAAGCTCCATGCCCAAAAAAACTTACAGTATTCTTCCATCTATATTCAAGTAAATCCTGGAGCCCGAGTTGATCAACTTCTTTCCCCCAAATGCCATATGTGTTTGGCCAAGGTTCATCTGGTCCATTTGGAGAAAGCACTTCAACATCTAATTTCTCCTTCCCTAAAGCTGAGGCGATTGCCATACCTGCAGGCCCTGCACCCAAAACAAGAACATCTGGCATGTTTTCTTTTGACATTAAATATAAATTTTATACTTAAGGAAATTTATGGAACAAATTATTACTTTTGAGCTTAGGACTATATATTTCATCCAATACATGTAATGAGAGTAGATTAATAATAATCAAATTACTCAATTACTAGTGACTAAGTTTTCAGTGTTTTAACAATAATTTATAAGATTACAAAATAAAAAATAATTATAATTATTTTTTATTATAAAAAAATATATAGCAAGTTAAATGATTAAAAATAAAGATATTTTAATTACTGGAGGTAATTCGGGCATAGGGCTTTTTGCCATTATTAATTTACTTAAGACGAAAAATAATATATACGTTGTACTAAAATCGGAATTAAGAAAGAATGAATTTCTCAAAACAATTGAGAAATATTTTGAAAAAAATTACCTCAGTAAATATTTAAATATTATTGAAAATTGTGATCTTTCAGATTTAGAAAATATTAAAAAAATTGAAGATTACTTTATTAGTAAAAAGATTTTTTTAGATGTAGTTGTTTTAAATGCAGGATTACAATATACAGGCTCCTTTTACCCTAAAGTATCCAAACAATGCATAGAACTAACTTTTGCGGTAAATCATCTTGCACATTTTTACTTGGTAAATATCCTAAAAGATTTTATTAGAGATAAAGAAGAATCTAGAATCATCATTACATCATCAGATGTTCACGACCCCAAAAGTTCAGGAGGCAATATAGGAAAGAAAGCGGGACTTAATAACCTAGTTGATTTTAGAAAAAAAGTAACTGAGCAATTTTTAAATTTTAATGCTGATAAAGCTTATAAAAATAGTAAGTTATGTAATATTTTGTTTGCCAAAGAACTTGAAAAAAAATTAAAAATGTCCTCTAGTAAAATTTCTGTAATTACTTGGGCTCCTGGTCTAGTAATACCAAATGATGATTCCGGTTTTTTTAGATATAGTAAACGTTTTAATCTCTTTGGATATTTAATTTTTTCTAAAGCTGCAAAAAATATTTTAGGAATTTCTGAAAGTATAGAAAATGCTGGAAAGATTCTTTCTCAGATTGTCCTTGATTCAAATTTAAATAATATTGGTTACGTTCATTTAAGTAATAAACTTATATCTTTTAAAAAACATAAATTAGTTGAAAGTAATGTTAGTGATGAGGCAAATAATTCTGAGTTGGCTTCAAAACTCTGGAATTTAAGTGAAGAGATTTGTAGATCATTTGGCTTTGTTACTTTCAATATTTAAAGTTTGTGTTGGGAATGCAAATTCTATATTATTAACCGCAAATGCCTCAATAATTCTTAAATTTATAGATTGTTGAGCTTCCATTGCAGCGAGATAATTATTTGTTGGGATGTAATAAACAAGTTCGAAATTAAGACTGAAGTCGCCGAAATCTGTGAAATGACATCTATCAAAAGACGCATCTTTTGTCTCTTCAACTATTTTTTTAATAATTATTGGAATCAATTTCATAAGTTTTGGAGAGGTTTCATAAACAACTCCCAATTTATGAACTAACCTCCTTTTTTTCATTTGTGCGTAATTTGAAATTATTCCATTTGTTAGTGCGCTGTTGCTCATTACTATCACTTCTCCATTAATACTTCTTATCCTTGAGGATCTTACTCCCACTCTCTCAACCATTCCGAGGACTCCATCAGATTTTATAAACTCACCTTTTTGAAAAGGTTTATCAAGCAAAATTGTTATATATTCAAAAAACTCCTGAACTGGATCTTTCAAAGCTAATCCTGCCCCAATACCTCCTGCACTTAGTAAAGCCCAAATAGCAGTCATTTGAACACCTATATTTTGTAAGAAAAATATTGAGCCAATAGTCCATGTTAATGCTTTTATCAATGGAGTTAGTGAAGATACCATTGAACTAATTGAGGAATCATTAATTTTCGAGGTCGATTCTGTTAAAGATCTTATTAAAACTTTGTTGAGAGCTTTTATGATGATTATTAATATAAATAATTTCAAAATATTCAATAAGACAGAGATGAAAGTTATTTCATCAGCAAAAAAATAGTCAATTGAAAAATAAAATGAGAGGAGGAAACCTATAGGTTTTATAATTCCAGAGATTACCTCAAAAATAAAATCATCGAAATTTGTTTTTGTTCTTTTGGAAATCTTTTTAAAAAATATTTTTGAAAGTTTAGAAATTATTATCGAGAATAAAGTTCCAATTAAAAAAATAGATATTGCCAGAAGGAAGTTTTCAGTAACTAATTTCATATTCAAATAAAACCTAAAAAATTATATTTAATAAAATTTTAAATTATCTCTAAACAACAAACCAGTCTTTATTTTTCTTTAACTCATTATTATATTTCTAATTTCTTTAAATTCTTTTCTATCCGCAGTTTTGCATAATTCAAAAATTATTGATTCAGTTGTTGTTAAGAACGCCCCACTTTGAGTCATTCTTTGTAATGCTATTTCATGATCTACCCTATTTCGACTTCCCATGGCATCTGATATGAGAATTACTTCAAATCCTTTTTGTAAACAATCTAAGGCAGTTTGTTGAATACAAATATGCGTTTCGATCCCACAAACTATCAAATTACTAATTTTCTTATTTTTAAGTTCATTTAAAAAATCTCGTATATTAGCTAAGCTAAATACCATCTTTTCAATCTTTTTAAATCGAGCTTTGGGTAATAATTCAGGGATCGTTTCTCCCAATTTGAGTGGGTTCTGCTCAGATATAAATATGTTTTCTTCTAAAATTTGGTAAGCATCAACTAGCTTTTTGATGTTTTTTATTATTGAATCTTTATTAAAAATTGGTCTTATAATTTTTTCCTGAATATCAATAATTATCAAGGCGTTTACTTTTGAGGAAAGTTTATCAGAAGAGTTTTCATGGTCCTTCATCATTTCTATATAAAGTTATATTCAACATAATATTTTGAAGAACTTTAGTAAACATTTTAAATCAAAAAGTTGTTTTACTCTCATCTAGAGTTATTATTGAGAATAGCCATTGTTTACTTTTGTCATTATCCTCGCAATACAATGTCATTACATCCCCTCTTGGTGATGGTTTACATAAAGATGGGAAGAGGTTAACTCCTCAGAGGCTAAAGGTTCTTAATTTATTTGAAAATATTGGCTCTGGAAAGCATCTTAGTGCTGAAGAGGTTCATGAAAAGTTAGTTAAAACAAGCTCCAAAGTTTCACTAGCAACAATTTATAGAACTTTAAGACTTTTAGTGCAAATGGGTTTGCTTCATGAATTAGAACTCAGTGAGGGTGGACACAGATATGAATTGCTAAGTAACGACACACCGGATCATCATCATTTGATTTGTATTAGGTGTGGAAGAACAGAAGAATTCGAAAATGAAGAAGTTTTAGAAGCAGGCAAAGTTGCAGCAAAAGTTAATGGTTTTAAACTAATCGAATCCTCTTTAAATGTAAGAGCTATTTGTCCTAATTGCATTTAGTAGGTTTTAACTTAAAGTTCCTCCACAACTTGAACCTGCACCTGCAGTGCAAGCAAAACAATGTTCTTTTACAGCTACTCCGTAATCAAAACTAAATGATTCATCCAATAGATCAAAAAGTGTCTTTGGTCCTTTATTCTCTCTAAAATTTATCTGTTGGTTAAAGTCACAATCATAAATTTCTCCTAGCCAATTTACGCTAATTGTCCTTTTACACATAAGATTTTCTAAATTTTTTTCATTAAAATTTTCTTTTAGTAATTTGTAATAAGTATTTAGTTTCCCTTCTCTTCTGAGAGATTCTTCATATCTATTTATTGGCATATTAGTTATTGTGTATAAATTATTAAAAACGATATTATATTTTTCGAATAGTATTTTTTTATAATCCTTCTCTAATATTTCCTGAGAAGGTGGAAGAATTGGGCTTACAGGATTGTAAACAAGGTTTAATTGTAATCCATTTTCTATCTTTCCATAGCCAAAATCATTAAGAATTTTTATGGCATTAATACTTTTTTCAAAAACCCCAAACCCCCTTTGAAAATCAACATTATTTTTTTCATAACACGGTAGTGAAGCAGTAACTATCACTTTATTCTTTGCAAGAAATTGAGGAAGATCTTCATAACCTTCTTCAAAGAAAATTGTCAAATTGCACCTATCAATAATATCAACTTGTTTTGTACTTAAACTGGTTATTAGGTTTTTAAATTCTGGGTGAAGTTCTGGCGCTCCACCTGTAATATCTAAAGTCTTGATTTTGTATTTTTCAATGATCTTTGGGATAAGAGATATCATCTCATTGGACATCTTTTCAGTCCTTAAGGGACTCGAATTGACATGACAATGCTTACAAGCCTGATTGCATTTATAACCTATGTTAATTTGCAATGTTTCTATAGGTTCTTTATATATTGAGGGGAATTTTTCTTTCATGAATCTATTATTTATAAATTGTAATTCGAAAATTAAAAAGTCAACTATTTTTTTTAAAGTTCGATCTCTTACTTGCAAGTTCAATAAACCAACTAATATATTCTTTTGGACCATTTTTAAAAACCAAGTCAAACTTTAAGTTGTCATAAACATCGCTGATCCCTGTTAAACCAGTTTTTTTTGTAGAGGGTCTTTCAACTTCGCCAGAACTACTATCTACAAAAATTATTTTATTCTTAACCCCAAATTCATTACCTAATATTTGTATTAATTCTAGAAAAGACCTATCACTTCCTCCTCTTTGATAACTTTCTTCATCATTATTTTTTTTTGATGTGACTGTGTCACCAACTCCTACAATTAAAGGCATATCTTCTTTTTGAATGGTTCTTTTGCATAAATCAATTTTTTCCGCAACAGAATTTGGAGAGTTTCTAAAATTAAAATTTCTTCCAAAAGGAGCTTTACCAGTTTTATCCGCAATAAATTTATTTAAAAGAAATAAAACTCCAGAATCTTTAACTGCTCCTTTAATAAGTAATTGTATGTCTGTTGATCCGATATCATCTTGAGAAGAAAGTTTAATTGTTTCTCTGCCATTTTTATTACCTAAATTTGGTGAAATATGAAGGAAAAATGAGTTTTTGAGCCCCTCGGATTCACCTTTTAAGATGATTTCATTCATCATCTTTTCAAAACTAATTTGAATAAGCTTTCTTTTATCAGAATCTTTTTTCACTAAATCAAATAGACTATTGAAATTAATAGTTGGCGAGAAGCGTGTTTCACAAATTGATTTTACTGCGTGAAAATTGATATCTTCTTGGCTAAGTTCAGGAAAAATATTTTTAACTATGAAATTAAATTTTGGTCTTATTAAACTAGGTACTTTTGATAAAAAATTTAGTTCTTTTTCTGAGACTCCTTCAAAACTTATTTCACCATTGTTGTCTTGATACTCTACTCCACAGGCAGCTAAACCTCTTAAATATAGCTCTTTGTTTTTAGGCTCAGTAGAGCTCCTTAAACTCCTTTCTATTATTCTGTTAACTCCTCTTGAACCTTCATGTTCCCCGCAAGTTAACACAAAGAATTCTTCGGCAAATTCTTTTACTGCATAAATATATTTTGATTCTAACTCTCTAGTCATTGGATCTTTAACTAGAGGGATGCAAACTCCGTCAATGTCTTGAATAAATAAGATATTATTAGAAGAAATTAATTGTTTTTGTACTTTTAAATTACCTGCAATATATTCCATATTTGTGATTGTTTCTCTTTTTATTTAATTTCTTTTTAAGAAATTATAAATTAAAAAATTCAATATTTACAATAAATAATTTGCTATGGTCAAAAATTGCTTTAATGTAGAAAAATGTTGTTAGGGGTGAGAAATTAAAAAAATTATCAAGAATTTCCAAAAATGAAGAATAATTTCCTAGAAAACATAACTGATGAAAAATATTTTTATTCATTGATTGAAGATATAGAGAACAGCAAAGTTGGATTCTACAGTGTTGGTTTATATCCTGCATCATTAGCATACAACTGTGCTATGCATGGAAAATCAAATAATATTCTCTTAGCTCCTAGGAAAGATAGAGATTTGTTAGGTGCTTTCTCAAATGATGTTCTTTCTGATATGGATAATGAGATTATTGAAAAGATTAAGAGAATGGGACATTATTCTGCAGAGGGGAAACGAAAGTCCTTTGATCTAAAAGATCTTCTCTTGGAATGTGAGATAGTTATTCTTGCTTCAAACAGTAATCATATAAAAGATGATGTTAAACATGCTTTAGAACTCAGAAAAACTTTAAAAAGAGAAAATGTGGTTCTTGGCTGTCTCGTCGGTTCTTTTTGCATTGACAATAAAAGTAAAAATCCTTTTATTCTCTGTAATAAATATCCAAATTTAGCTTTTTTTACAGGATTTCATCGTCACGGAGCCTTACGAAATCCTAAAGATAGTTTTACTGCAAATTTCTGCCATCCTGATGCACTAACTGCTTTAATAGGAGCTCGCATTTTGAATCAATTGTCCCCTAAAATTCAAGTTTCTCCTGGAGTTCATAATATTGAATGTCAATATATAAAATCAATAAAAAATATCTCATCCATATTTGCAGGCTTTGTAAATAATTTTCATTCCGATAAGCCAGGAATGCTACCCAGCATTAATACGATTTTGTTAACTCAATGTTTAGATCAGGCCGCATCAGTATCATTACAAGTTAGAAAAGAAAATAAATTAGAAAATAAATATCTTTCATTAAAAGAACTTGGTTATGGTGAAGAAATAATTAGTGCAAAGGAAATAATTAATGATAAATCTTGTGAAAAAGGAGATTATACTTTTTCTCAATTAAATGCTGTCAAGGCTGATGTCTTAGGAAGTATGACTCTTCCAACTGAAGGAAAACCAACACGGAATTTTCAAGCAGGACAAGTTTTATCAGATATGCTTTTGCAACTCAATAGATGTCCAAAAGATGTCTCAGAATTTGTAAATTGGTGTAATAAATACTCTCTCAGTCAAGGAGGTTTAGAAGGACTAAAATCTTTAAAATTTTGGCCAGACATTTATAAAGAATTCAAAATCAAAAATAATAATTGTTCAATGATTAATCTTATTTATTTATGTTTTAATGCTAATTCAGAAGAAAAAAAAGAAATTTATAAGGTTTTAATAAGTTCAGAAGAGATCACTAATTTTTGCCAAGAATCTGTTAAATCTGAATTATCTTTAGAACTAAATGAAAAATTAAAAGGAGATTATCTTTTTAATGATATTGAAAACCTCTACAAGAAATTGTTTATTAACAAAGAGGAAAATGATATTAAAAAAAATGAATATAGTAATAAAATTTCTAAAAAATGCCCAAGCTATATCAATGTATTGAAAATTATCAATAATTATTTTCATAATTAATTATTTATTTAATTTACGAGAAAGCTAAGTTCTTCATTTATTTACTAATCTTGATTGCAGGGTTAGAATTGTTATGTTTTTAAAAGGTTTTTTTTGAAAAAGGAATTATCACATCGTTCTCATGAACTAAAAGCTCTTGGTTGGAATCAAGAAGATTTAACAAGATACGAAGATTTATGGGACTATAGTCAAAGATGGGGATTAATAAATTTAGAAAGAGAAGACAGACAGTTTTTAAAGAAAGCAGAAAAGTTGCTTCCAAAGATTCAAAATAAAAAGATATCAGTTAAAAAAACTATTGAAGAAAAATCATATTACTTATGGTTAAATTTTTACCTAGATGAAATTAATATTTTTAGTAATTCCAATCTCCCAAAAAATAAATATAGTGTTTGGACACTCTTGATCGAAGAGGAAATAAAACTTCTTAAGGAATTACAACCAGTTATGGGTCTTCCAGATACTTTAAAAGCCAAGAATCTATTCGAAATCAGAAAACAGCTCATAAGTAAAGCTTTCAGCGAATTTGACGCTAAAAATAATGATAAGGTTCTCAACTTTGATGAGGTTTTAAACAACTGTGAAAAAGATGTTGGTAAGAATTGGAAAACAATTACTGAAAAAGATCCTGAGGCTAATAAAACTTTCCCAATTATTGATTCTGTAAATATTGAGAAACTCAGATCTGCGATAAAAGAGGATTTGAGTTTATATATGAAAGATAATTACCCCTCATTAAAAAAGAATTTATAAATTTTTATCTTTTTTATCTTTTTTTTGTTTTTTTTTTGGACTTTTTTAAGTTAAATAGATAATAGGATTATTTAAAAATTTTGAGCAACCAAAAGTTCGAGACTCTTCAGTTACATGCAGGCCAAGTGCCAGATCCAACTACAAATTCTAGAGCAGTGCCTATTTATCAAACTAGCTCCTATGTCTTTGATAATGCCGAGCATGGAGCCAATCTTTTTGGATTAAAAGAATTTGGCAATATCTATACTCGACTTATGAACCCCACCACAGATGTCTTCGAAAAAAGAATGGCAGCTTTGGAGGGAGGTATGGCAGCACTTGCAACATCCTCAGGTCAAGCTGCTCAATTCTTGGCAATCGTGAACTGCATGACAGCAGGGGATAATTTTGTCTCTACATCTTTTCTATATGGTGGGACCTACAATCAATTTAAAGTACAATTTCCAAGATTAGGAATAGAAGTTAAATTTGCAGATGGTGATAGTATCGATAGTTTTAGAAATAAAATTGACGATAAAACCAAAGCAATTTATGTCGAATCGATGGGAAATCCACGGTTTAATATTCCAGATTTTGAGGGACTCTCTGCTTTGGCGAAGGAAAATGGAATTCCTTTAATAGTGGATAATACCCTTGGTGCTGGTGGTGCCTTAATAAGACCAATTGATTTTGGTGCCGATGTTGTTGTAGAAAGTGCAACGAAATGGATCGGTGGACATGGAACAAGTATCGGAGGGGTTATTGTTGATGCCGGAACCTTTGATTGGGGAAATGGTAAATTCCCACTAATGAGTGAGCCAAGTGCTGCTTATCATGGGCTCGTTCATTGGGACGCTTTTGGTTTCGGTAGTGATATCTGCAAATCTTTGGGAGTACCTGATAATAGAAATATAGCCTTTGCGTTAAGAGCAAGACTTGAATGCCTGAGAGACTGGGGATCAGCTCAAAGTCCTTTTAATTCGTTCTTGTTATTGCAGGGTCTGGAAACTCTAAGTTTAAGAATAGAAAGACAAACTTCTAATGCTCTTGAATTAGCAAAATGGTTGTATTCTAATTCTAATGTAAGTAGTGTTAATTACCCAGGCCTAGAATCTGATCCATATTACTCAAGTGCTAAAAAATATACTACTGGAAGGGGAATGGGTTGCATGCTTATGTTCTCTCTTAATGGGGGTTATGAAAATGCAGTAAAATTTATTGATTCTTTAAAATTAGCGAGCCACCTTGCTAACGTAGGTGATTCAAAAACATTAGTAATTCATCCTGCTTCAACAACTCATCAGCAATTATCTGAAGAAGAACAATTATCTGCAGGTGTTACTCCTACAATGGTAAGAGTTTCTGTGGGAATTGAGCATATTGATGATATAAAAGCAGATTTCGAACAAGCACTTTCACAAATCACATAGGAAAGGAGATTTATTGGCTTTAATAATTCCTAGTAACTATCACAAGATTAGTGATGTTGAGAAAAATCATATATCTTGGATCGAACCAGAATTGGCAAAAAGACAGGATATACGTCCTCTTAGGATTGGTATTTTAAATATTATGCCTCTTGGCAAGCAGTATGAATTTAACTTACTACATCCACTTGGTTTATCTCCTCTTCAAATTGAGCCAGTTTGGATAAAGCTTAAAACTCACTCTTATAAAACATGGGATCTTAATCATTTAAATAATCTATATATAACTTGGGAAGAAGCAAATAATCCAGAACCGTTAGATGGAATTATTATTACTGGAGCACCTATTGAGCATCTATCCTTTGAGGAGGTTAAGTATTGGGATGAATTTGTGAAAATTGTAAATGAAGCCAGAAATACTTGCGCGAGTACTCTTGGATTATGTTGGGCTGGCTTTGCACTGGCTTATTTGGCAGGGGTCGACAAGAAAGTTTTTGATAAGAAATTATTTGGGGTATTCCCTTTAAAAAGTCTTGTTCCTGGACACCCTTTAATGGGTACACAAGATGATGAATTTATTTGTCCTCAAAGTAGATTTGCGGGATTACCAGATTTGGAGATGGAGAAGGCCCAAAAAGAAGGGAAATTGAATTTGTTGGCGTATGGAGAAAACGTCGGATATACAATATTTGAATCTAATGATCAAAAACAACTTATGCATTTGGGTCATCCTGAATATACGGTGCATAGAATTATTAGTGAAATTGAAAGAGACAAAGAGAAAGGAGATGTTCCTCCTCCTGAAAATTTTGATCTAAATAGTTCAAAAACCGCTTGGAGATCTCATAGGAATTTGCTTTTTCAGCAATGGCTTTGGTTTTGTTATCAACAAGTTAGTCTTAATTAACTTTTTTAATGAGCGCTTTCCATACCGCCAAGTCTTTCAAATAGATTACGACTTTCTTTATTTAATCCTACAATTTCAACTTTAGAACCACCATTCTGGAACTTTCTAATAATTTGCTCAAGAGCAACAACACCACTTTGATCCCAAATATGAGCTAATGACATATCAATTACAATATTTTCTGGATGTTCATGAATATCAAATCCTTGTAAAAAGTATATTTTACTTACAAAAAATAATTGCCCTTTTACTTTGTAGGTAGTCAAATTATTTACTTTCTCTCTTGAGACAGTTATGACTTTTGCCACTTTTCTGCTGAAAAGAATTGCAGCTAATGCAACTCCTGCAATAACTCCAAGTGCAAGATTATGAGGTTTTGTAAGCATAGTAACTGCAAAAGTCATAAGCATGACTGCAGTATCGCTTTTGGGTATCTTTCTAATATTTTTTAATCCATTTATATCTGCCGTACTTATTGCGATCGTTATCATGATTGCCACTAAAGCAGCCATTGGTATTGCTCCAATCCAAGCCTTCAAGAGGATGATCATAATTAGGAGTGATATACCTGAGGAGAGGGTTGATAATCTAGATTTACCACCATTCTCAGTATTCATAACAGATTGCCCAACTAAGGCACATCCAGCCATTCCACCAAATAGAGATGCCACAATATTTGCGATTCCCTGTCCTCTTGCTTCTTTATTTTTATTGGAACTTGTATCAGTTACATCGTCTAATATGTCTTGAGTTAAAAAGGTTTCCATTAAACCCACGAGAGATATAGCAAGTGAGGTCGGTAAAATTATCCCTAATGTTTCAAGACTAAAAGGTACTTTCCCATTTTCTATTGATCCAAAAGGAAGAGAAAGACTTGGTAATCCATCAGGTAATTTACCCAAATCGCTAACTGTTGGGACATCTAGATTAAAGAATATGGTTATAAGAGTTATTACTACAATTGCGATAAGTTGAGATGGGATTACTTTTGTGATTTTTGGAAGCCCATAGATAATTAATAATCCTAGGATTACAAGGATCCAAACTACTGGAATCTGAGAGTTAATTGGATATTGACTTAAAGTTTGTTCAACTAATTCTTTTGATTCTTTAATACCAATTCCTAACTGAGGTAGTTGTGCTTGAAATATTAAAAGTGCCAGCGCATTTACAAATCCACTTAATACTCCTGTTGGCACGAAACGCATTTGGTAGGCAAGTCTTAAATATCCCCAAAGAATTTGGAAAATTCCAGTTAATATCCCAGCTGCAATAAGATATGGGACTCCTAATCCTGGGGCTTGTGATTCTCCATAGGCAACAAGTCCAGTCATCAAAAGAGCTGTTGAACCTGTGGCAGAAGTGATCATACCCATCCTTCCTCCCACAATCGCAATTGTTATAGATAAGCAAAATGCACCAAAAAGGCCAACTTTAGGATCTACACCAGCTATACCTGAAAAAGCAATTGCTTCTGGGATCATTGCAAAAGCAACAACTAAGCCAGAGAGAATATTTGACTTTGGATCATCTAACCAATTTTTAGATAAATATCTTGAGAAATTTGACATTTTAATTTTCTTTATAATTATGAAGTTACTTCATAGAGGAGGCAAAATACCTTGTGGGTCAAAAATATTCTTTAAAGTTTTTAATTCATTAATTCTATTTCCAAAGGCTAATGTAATTTCTTCATCATGAGAATCCAAATGATTATGCAATTGGGCTAAGTGAATATTTGGATAAAACCTTTTTAGCTTGCTCCACGATTTATAAATCCATTCCAAAGCGACTTCTTTTTCTTGAAGATCATTTTTTTTCCATGATGCATATATCCATGGTTTCCAAGTACTTTTTCTATGAACAAAAAAGCTTGAGCCATGATTTAACTTTTTAGTTTTGCAACCTAATTGTTGAGAAGCAACATAACAGGAATTATTAGGTTTATTGTCCATTATTTCATCCAAATATTTTATGAAAATTGGGATATCATTTTTTAAATCTTCTCCAAGAAGACTAATTACCTCAGAATGGTTATTTGCATTCAGCTCATATAAATTCAATTCCTTTGGGAAAAAATTTATTTTGTTAAAGTTCTCATAAAATTGTTTTTTTAGAGCAGGAAATTTGTCTAGAAGCATTAGGTATTCTTCTGTTCTTTTATCCTCTAAATTATTTTTGAGTTCAGCAAAAATATATATGTAAATTTTTTGGGCATAAATCCATTGAAGACTAATATTTTCTGGAAATTTCTCTGATAGTTTTATTATTTCTGAAAGTTCATTTAGATTAACAAATCCCTCAATAACTTTAATTGGATTAGATTGGAAAGTCTTAAGTTCTATTTCGGTAATAATTGAGAAGAAGGGTGCTGCGCCTTTAATAGCTTCCCAAATCAATTGTTCCTCTGGATTTATTTGATTTTTTTTTAAAGAAATAAATGTGCCATTACCCAAGAAACCTTTAACTGATTCAATATTATCAATGGCTAATCCGTAGGCTCTACTAAGTGGGCTTACTCCACCAGTAAGTATATAGCCTGCTCCAGGAAGTTTAGAAAGTCCGATTGGAAAACTCCGATTATATTTTTGCAAATGATTTACTAGATTCCCCATTATTACTCCACCTCCAATTGTTACTAAATTGCTTTCTCTATCTAGGTGAATTTTGCTGTGATTTTTCCTTAGATCAAGAGTTGTAAAACCATTTTTTGCACAGCTAGAGGTTGTACCCCCACTACATACACAAAGGTGCTCGAATTTTTCCTTAGAATAATTATCCTTATTAAATAATGAATCTTCCACGTCATAAATTAATTTCTTTAACTTTGCGTCTTTTGAGTTAATATTTGGAATTTCAAGCAAATTATTATTTTTTTTCACTACATAATATCGTTCTTTACTATTATGGTATAAGTAATAACCTAGTATTGGATAATTTAGATTCGAAGTTAAATAATCAAGTTGCGATTCTTATCTGTGGTCACGGGAGTAGAAATAAATTAGCCATTACTGAATTTCAAGAATTAACTAAATTCATACAAGAAAGATATCCAAATTTTTTAGTTGAATATGGGTTCTTGGAATTTGCTAAACCTTCAATTGTTGATGCCTTAGATAAGTTAAAAGATAATTCTATAAAAAAAATAATTGCAATACCAGCAATGCTTTTCGCTGCAGGCCATGTTAAAAATGATATACCTAGCTTGCTTATGAATTATTCAAGTAAAACTGGTATTGAAATAATTTATGGAAGAGAATTAGGTATCAATAATTTAATGATTAGTGCAGCTTGTGAAAGAGTAAAAGATGTATTTAAACAAAATAAGACTCTCAAACCTGAAGAATCATTATTAGTTGTTGTTGGTAGAGGCTCCTCTGACCCAGATGCGAACTCCAATGTTTCAAAAATTACTAGAATGATCGTAGAGGGGATTGGTTTAGGGTGGGGAGAAACAGTTTTTTCAGGAGTAACTTTCCCCCTTGTTGAACCTGGCTTGATAAATGTTGTGAGACTTGGTTATAAAAATATAATTATTTTCCCTTATTTCCTTTTCTCAGGTGTGCTTGTCACAAGAATAAAAAGGCAAAGTGATTTAGTTGCTATTAATAATCCACATATTTCATTTTTACATGCAAAATATCTTTCCTCGCAGTCTTATGTGGTCGACACTTTTGTAGAAAGAATTGGAGAGATTCTTAATAACGAGGGTAATAATTTTATGAATTGCTCCACATGTAAATATAGATCAAATTTATTTGGCTTTGAAAAAGAAGTTGGAATGGTACAAGAAAGTCATCATGACCACGTAGAGGGTTTGGGTATTAGCTGTGATTTATGTGACCCTGAATGTAATGGTGATTGTGAAATACAAAATCAAATCCCAACACATAACAAAGAGAAATTAAACTCAGGAGGAGGTAATTACTTAGAACATGAACATGTCGAGGCTCATCAACATGAACATAATCACCATCATCATCACCATAGTATTTATCCAAATTCAAAACACCCTTTGGGACCTGTCACGCTTCGCTTGCCTAATGAAGATCAAATCTTAAGAAAATCCGTTGAAAATAACTGAATCATCTGTCTCTTTCTCTACTAAGTCTTAATAGACTCAGTGTATATAAGTATTCCTAATATAAAATCTTAAAAGTATTTAGAGCTAGATTTTCCACAATTTAGAGGTTGTTTTCCACGTCCAAATCCACATTGGATTAGAAATCCCAGCAGTTTTTTAAAAAAACAGGACTTCAACATTATTGTTGACTTTTCTTTAAGATCTAATCAATTTCCTTATCTAAAAAGTTATTTTTTAAAAAACTAACTTATTACATGAGTCTCATTTGATAATTTGAAAAGTTTACATGCAGATTTTTTTTGATATTTCTTTAAAAAAATATCATTATATTCATGTAAGAATACATAGATTTATGGATCAAATTAGCCAATCAAATTCAATTGATAACAAACTTGTCGAGTGCTCATCAAATAAAGTCTCTTTAGAAACAGAGCTTTCAGAAACTCTTTATAACACTATGAAAGATTTCGTATTAAGTAACCCAACATGGGATCAATATAAGCTTATAAATTCAGCATTAGCTACTTTTCTTGTTCAAAACGGATGTACAAATAATTCTGTCTCGGAAATTTATTTAAATCAATTATTTACACCCTCTAAATCTTTTTAATATTTAAACAGGCTCTTCTACTCAAAGCCATCATTGTAAGTGTGGGGCTTTGCCAAGATGATGTGGGCCAACATGCTCCATCTAATACAAGCACATTCTTGCATCTCCATAATCTATTGAATTTATCAACTACGCTATTTTCTTCATTTGTCCCCATTGGTGCTCCCCCTACTTCATGAATGTAATATCCAGGAGGAGGAGGACTATCTGAAAGTGCGATCAAATTTTTTGTAATTAAACTCCCTAATGGAATATTTATTAGTTCATTAATATTTTTTATTTCTCCATTTGCAGCTTTTATTGATTTTCGTATTGTTTTTTCCATATGTTTAGCCATATTTAGCTCATTTTCGCTCCATTCGAATTCAATGTAGGGAATTGGGATACCCCATTCATCTGTTTTTCTAGAGAGAGAAACTGAGTTTTTCTCCCTAGGAAGGACTTCGCCATGGGCGATAAGAAAACCAATGGATGTGTTTCTGTCTTTTTGCAAAAATTTAGGTATCCCTAATCTATCAATTGCTCCCCAAATTCCATAACCTCTATAGAAATTCATGTCGTCAATTTTTGGTAAATTTGAACCGAACGGAATAAAGAAGCTGCCTGCGCCAGAAAGATCGGGAAGATTATCTAATGGTTTTCCTGAGTTTTTTGTTTTTGGGACTGAAAAAAATCTACAGATAGATATATGGTCCATAAGGTATTTACCTAATTTCTCAGAATTATCTTTAAAACCTGAGGGATTTGATTTATATTCTGAGTTCAGTAGTATTCTGAGTGTTGAAATTGTTGATGCGCAAAGGAGGATTAAATCACAATTTAATTCTTTTTTGCATCCATTTTCTAAGTTTACGATCGTTAGTTTTGATGCAAGCTCTGTTATCTTGTTAATCTCAAAAGACTCAACTAGGTGATTAGAGATTATTTGTACATTTCCAGTATCTAAAGCTTTTTTTAAAGTGCTTCCTAGACTAGAGGACTTGGGCCATTCTTTATCTTTTACTGATGAATTACGGTCAAAACCTCTTGATTGGATAAATGGATAGTTTAATTTTGATTTAACTTTGCTGCCAAAAACTTTTTCGTTTTCTGTAAGAGGTATTTCACCAATATATTTACCGTTTGGGATTTCATCTATATCATCTTTTCGTCCATAGATTCCACATAAATTTTCAATGAAATCATAGTGAGGGGAAAGTTCATCGTATGAAATAGGCCAGTTTGGCCCGAATCCGTCTTTTTTAGCTGGATGAAAATCTTCTGAAGAAAATCTTAATGTTATGCCTCCCCAAGTTAATGATCTCCCCCCATATTGTTTACCTTGAGTCCAAAGGAAGGGCTTTTTCTTTGGGAAGTCATAAGGATGTTTCAATTCATTTGAATATAAATCGGGATTATTTTTCCAATAACCGGGATGCTGGCATTGATTGGCATGTTTTTTTGTTAAAACTCCTGATAATCTTTTTAATGTATTTTTTGGCTCATAATTACTAGCCTCAAGCCTTTTAATTTTTGGTCCGGCTTCTATTACTAAAACTTTTATCCCCTTTTCTGCCAATGTAAGTGCTGCTATTCCTCCTGTAGCACCAGAGCCAACAACAATTGCATCATAAGGACTTATATCCAAAACCTACTTCATGATTTGTTATTTCAATAAATATAGCATTCAGTAAATAATTAATTTTTAGATTTCAGCTTAAGAAGTTAGAATTTGTTGAAATACTATTCAAAAAATGAGATTTATAATTTTAACTGTTTTAATGATTGTTTTAACTCTCCCTTCTAGAAGCTTTGCTGCATTGGATTATGGTAAACAATCCTTAGTAGGAGCAGATTTTTCTGGATCTGATTTAAAAGGAGCAACTTTCTATTTGACTGATTTACAAGACGCAAATTTATCAGATTGTGAGCTCCAAAATGCGACTCTTTATGGAGCAAAACTTAAAAATACTAATCTAAGTAACTCCAATTTAAGAGAAGTAACATTAGACTCAGCTGTTTTAGAAGGAACAGATTTATCAAATACTAACTTAGAGGATTCTTTTGCTTATAGTACACAGTTTGAAAATGTAAAAATCCAAGGCGCAGACTTCACAAATGTTTTTTTGCCAAAAGATATTGTTAGAAAATTTTGTGAAAGTGCCTCTGGTACTAATCCATTCACATATAGAGACACCAGAGAGACTTTAGAGTGTGATTACATTTAAATTTATGCAAATAAAAGTTCTTTTTTAATTTTTCTTTGTTTATAAAATGATCTTCCAATAGGCCAACCTAATGTAGACAAGTGTCTCATTAAAGGACTTGAGTATTTAAAAAAAAGATTGTCTGAATATTTGATACCAAGTTCATTTAGAGTGGTTATTAATAAAAATAGATCTTTCTTGTTCCCTTTTTTCATATCTAATAAAATCAATGCCTCACTAGATATTTTTTTTTCTAAAACCTTATCATTCTCAGCGAAACCAACTTTAAGTGAATTAAATTCATCAGAATAAAGAGTATAAATTATTCCATCTTTGAATTTATCTGTAGAATTAGCTGCATTAAAACTTGATGATATTAATGTTTTGTATCCTTTTATGATTTTTCTGTTATTCATAATTTTTTGGTTTCATTCTGAGCTATTTCGTATTTCTCCAATAAATTGTTTACTTCTGCCAGCGCAATTCTTTTTTGACAGGCCGAATCATATCTATTTACCGCTATTGAAGGTATTGAACCTTTGCTTTTCATTTCCCTTATACCAGTTTCTAAACACTGAAAAGCAACACTCGATAGGTCTCGCCCCTCTGCTGCAGCCCAAACTTTCAAAAGATAAGTAAGATTTGATGGTACTGAGATCTGTACTTTGTTTGAATTTGAAGTATTTAACGCAATATCATCGAGACTAATTTCTTTCGAAGAAATAGTTTCTTTAACCTTTTTCTTCAAATATTTTACTTGGCTTATAGCGTCCTCTTTATTCTTTGTTTTTTGTTCTATTTCAAATAAATCTTCTTCAGAATTAATTAAAGCTTCTAATGCCCATTTAGCATCATCTTTTGCAACGGCGGTTCTATCAAGCCATTCATCTCTTAATTTTGACCAAGTACTAGGCATAACTTTTATGCGATAATTCTATAATATATATATCTAATTAGATTGTCTATACATTCTACTTAGATTTAATATAGATTATATAAAGTTTAAATTTAATTTTAAGAATTCCTCATCCTAAAATAATCTTTTATATAAATTAAAGCTGCAGAATTATCTAATATGATTTTGTGGGTAATTCTCCCCGTTAATTGAAAAACAAAATATTAGATAATTCAATCTATTTAAAATTTAGTTATTTGTTTATTGAATTAAAAACATCAGAGCTTTTATTCTCTTTCAATAAGTTCAATTTTATATCCATCAGGATCTTCAATAAAAGCTAAGATAGTGCTACTGTTTTTCATTGTTTTAGGTTTGGTGGTCACTTTACAACCATTATTTTCTAACCCTTGGCAAATAAGATGAATATCTTTTACTCCAATAGCTATATGACCATATTTATCTCCAAGCTCATAGTCTTCTGATTTTTTGTCCCAGTTATAAGTTAATTCGATTACTGTATTTTCTTTTTCTGAGCCATAGCCGACAAATGCCAAAGTGAATTTCCCATGTGGGTAATCCTTTTTTCTTAATAAATTCATTCCTAATCTATTGACGTAAAAATCAATGGATTTATCTAAATCTCCAACTCTCAACATTGTATGTAGTATACGCATTGTGAATTATGAACCTTAATCAATTATCTAATATTTAATAACAATCTGCCAAAATTGATTGTTTCGAAAGTAAGTCTTTAATTAAGTTCAAAAATTTGGTTAAAATGTAAGTATTAAATCTAATAATATATTGAATCAGATATTCCAGAGACTGTCATCAATATTTTTGTATACTTTGCCGTTAAAGGCATCAATACCTTTTGGATATTATTTGTTCTATAAATATTCTTTTTTAAAAATACTATTATTAATAACTTTCCCAATAGCAATAATTGAAAAATCTCTGCCTTTTGGTAGTTTTTTATTATTTATAATTTTGTTTGCTGGATTAGCAAGAAATCCAAAAGTCCCCTATTTCGTAAGATATAACGCATGCCAAGCATTACTAATTGATATTGCTTTGATAATAATTTCATATCTCTTAAGAATATTCCCCATAGTTGAACTAGGCTCAATTATTTTTATATTAACGCTATGTATTTTTATCTATTCGATTTATCAATGTATATATGGAGTTGAACCTGAAATACCCTTAATTAGCAAATCTGTAAGAATGCAAATTTAAAAAATTTTATAGATTTACTAACATCTTCAACACTCATTCAGTATAGATTCCCATCTTTGTTGACTTGCCTTTATTGCTTGCATTGGTGGAATAGCTCCCTCTATTTCAAAGGCTTTAATTAATGATTTATTAGCTAATAGACCTAATCTTGCAGCCTCTCTTTGCCTAGAGCATACTTTTTTTCTTGATCCTTCTTTTAGACTATTTTCGATTTCTTTAAGAATCTGGCTAGCTTCATTCGATTTAGAATAAAAATCATTCATATAAACATCAAGCGCTGTATCAGCAAAAATTTCTACTGGAGAGAATATTGTGACTATGCATACTATAAAAATTACAAATAAAAATATTTTCATAAGAATCTTAAGTGAATTTTTTGTGCGATCTCTTTAATACTAAATAAAAGGTAAGAACGCTAATTGTTCCAGATGGGCCTATTAAAACATGCCAAAATTGATCACCACTAATTGAGAGCCTTGTTCCAAAGAAAGTCGTAAAAA
>QCGP01000013.1 GCA_003279845.1 Prochlorococcus sp. AG-388-F11 | reverse complement strand
GGTCAACTTTAAGGGTAAAGCAAAGAAAGGACAAAAAATTAGCTATTACAGTATTTAGTTTTCCTCCAGACAAAGGAAATGTAGGTACTGCAGCATACTTGAATGTTTTCGGTTCTATTTATAGAGTACTTCTTGAAATGAAATCGAAAGGATATCAAATAGATGAACTTCCAAGTAATTCAAAAGAATTAATGGAAAAAGTAATTAACAACCCTGAAGCAATGGATGGTTCCCCGGAGTTGAATATTGCTCATAAGATGTCAGTAAAAGAATACGAAGAGTTCACACCATATTCACAAAGACTTGAAGAGAATTGGGGTAAACCTCCTGGCAACCTAAATAGTGACGGGCAAAATCTTCTTATATATGGAAAACATTTTGGAAATGTTTTTATAGGAGTTCAACCTACATTTGGTTATGAAGGTGATCCAATGAGATTACTTTATTCTAGAAGTGCTAGTCCTCATCATGGTTTTGCGGCTTATTATACCTATGTAGAAAAAATCTGGGGTGCTGATGCTGTTCTTCATTTTGGAACTCATGGCTCACTTGAATTTATGCCTGGGAAACAGATGGGTATGAGTGAAACATGCTATCCAGATTCTCTAATTGGATCATTGCCTAATTTGTATTACTATGCCGCAAATAATCCATCTGAAGCAACAATTGCTAAGAGAAGAGGGTACGCTTCAACTATTAGTTATCTAACTCCTCCAGCAGAAAATGCAGGACTCTATAAAGGACTTAAAGAACTAAGTGAACTCGTTGGTTCTTATCAACAACTAAGAGAAAATAGTAGGGGTATTCAAATAGTTAATGCAATTGTTGAGACTTCTAAACAATGTAACCTTGACAAAGATGTAGAGCTTCCTTCAAAAGACGCAGAAGAACTTTCAATAGATGAAAGAGATTTATTTGTTGGTAATATCTATAAACAGTTGATGGAAATTGAAAGTAGATTGTTACCTTGCGGTCTTCATACAATTGGAGAAGCTCCAACAGCAGAAGAAGCTGTTGCAACACTTGTAAATATTGCATCTTTAGAGAGAGAACAAGAAGGTTTAAGATCTCTTCCTGGATTACTCGCAGAATCCATCGGTCTAACTATTGAAGAAATTTATGATGGTAATAATAAAGGTGAACTTAAATTTGTAGAGTTAAATGAAAAAATCTTAAAGACAGCAAGAGAGTCGATTTTTGCGATGGTCAACTCTTTAAAAATTGTTGATGGCAGAGTTTATTTAGAAAAATCACTGCTTTCCAAACTTTTCGATTTACTTAAAGTTTTTGGTCTAAATCTGCCTACCCCTTGGCTAAGAGTATGCAGATTAAATGAATTTAATGAAGTTAATCAGAAGGAATTAAATAAATTATTTGATTACTTACTTTTCTGTCTGGAACAGGTCTGCGCAGACAAAGAAATGGATAGCCTCATTAAAGCACTAGATGGAAATTATGTTTTACCTGGACCAGGTGGAGATCCCATAAGAAATCCTGGTGTTTTGCCCAGTGGTAAAAATATCCATGCACTTGATCCTCAATCAATCCCAACTACAGCAGCAGTAGCTGCAGCGAAGTCTGTTGTTGATAAATTAATTGTAAGACAAAAGGAGGAACAAGGAACATGGCCTGAAACAATAGCTTGTGTTTTATGGGGTACTGATAACATCAAAACTTACGGAGAATCACTGGCACAAATCCTTTGGTTTGTTGGGGTAAAACCAAAACCTGATTCTGTTGGAAGAATTAACAAACTAGAATTAATCCCTTTAGAAGAATTAGGTAGGCCAAGAATAGATGTAGTAGTTAACTGTTCAGGAGTATTTAGAGATCTATTTATCAATCAAATGGCATTAATAGATCAGGCAGTCAAATTAGCAGCTGAAGCTGATGAACCATTGGAATCTAATTTTGTAAGAAAACATTCACTAGAACAAGCAGAAAAAGAAGGAACTTCTATCAGAGAAGCCTCAGCGAGAGTATTCTCTAATGCAAGTGGAAGTTACAGTTCAAATGTTAATTTAGCCGTAGAAAATTCAACATGGGAGGAAGAAAATGAATTACAAGAAATGTATTTATCACGCAAAACATATGCATTTAATGCCGATAATCCAGGTGAAATGAACCAAAAAAGAGAGGTATTTGAGTCAGTAATGAAAACGGCAGATGTTACATTTCAAAACCTTGATTCCTCAGAGATTTCTTTAACAGATGTAAGTCATTATTTTGACTCAGATCCAACAAAATTAATTAAGACACTAAGAGATGATGGAAAAGAACCAAGTAGCTACATAGCAGACACTACCACTTCTAATGCTCAAGTTAGAACACTTGGAGAAACTATCAGATTAGACTCAAGAACAAAACTTTTAAATCCTAAGTGGTATGAAGGTATGCTCAAATCTGGGTATGAAGGAGTTAGAGAACTTTCTAACAGACTAAATTACACTCTTGGTTGGAGTGCGACAAGTGGTCAAGTAGATAATTTTGTATATGAAGAAACTAATGAAACGTTTATAAATGACGAAGAGATGAGGAAAAGATTAATGGATCTTAATCCTAATAGTTTTAGAAGAATTGTTGGGACTTTGCTAGAAGTCAATGGTAGGGGATATTGGGAAACTTCAGATGAAAATATAGAACAGTTGAAAGAACTATACCAAGAGGTAGAGGATAAAATTGAAGGAGTTAAAGAATAATAAATTTATTATTTTCTGTAAATCCTATCAGCTACTTTTAGAATTTGATAATTTAGTTTAACGTTGTGAACTCTCACAATATCAATATTAAATTGAGAACAAAGACAACTTATTGCAAGTGTACCTATATCCCTTTCTTTTGGATTCTTCTCATGCAAAATTTCTCCTATAAATCTTTTCCTTGATGCACCTATTAAAATTGGTAAATTCCATTTTTTAAATACATCTAAGTTTCTCAAGATTTCCAAATTATGAATGATATCCTTTGAAAAACCAATTCCAGGATCCACTATTATATTTCTTTCAGATATATTTTTTTCTAAAGCACTCTTTATTAAATTATCAAGCGAGCACTTAACATCACTCAATACATTCTTGTAATTAGAGAGTTGATTCATATTCTGACTATTACCACGACTATGAGTTATAACGAATGGACAGTTAAATTTTGATACGACATCCAAAATATTTATATCTCTTCTTCCTCCAGTGACATCATTTATCCAATTAGCACCATTTAAAAGAGCTTCATAAGCGACATCAGAATTAAAGGTATCAATAGAGATTAAAACTTCTGGATATTCAGATTTTATTAATTTCAAATATGGGATCAATCTTTTTATTTCTATACTAGGACCAACTTCTTTAGCACCAGGCCTTGTACTCTGAGCACCAAGATCTATAACATCCACGCCATTACGCAAAAAATGATTTACTTGATCTAAAACTTTTTTTGAGGAATCTAAATCTCCTCCATCACTAAATGAATCCGGAGTTAAATTAATAACTCCCATAATTGAGGTTTTTTGTCCCCAGCCTTTTGGCCAAGGGTTTTTCTTATTGGTAATTTGCAATTCTTGCAAAACTCTTAGGATCTAACGAAGCTCCTCCAACTAACACACCATCTATATCACTCATTGACATGATTTCGTCAATATTATTAGGTTTAACAGATCCTCCATATTGAATAATCACATTATTAAAACCAATTAATTTACGGATCAAAGAACATATCTTATTTGCATCTTTAGCTTCACATGTTTTACCTGTACCAATAGCCCAAATTGGTTCATATGCAACAATTAAATTTGATGGATCTGTATTTTCCAGGCCTTGTTCAACCTGTCTAGTAATAACTCTATCTGCTTCACCTCTCTCTCTTTGTTCTAATGTTTCTCCAACACAAACTATTGGAGTAAGTCCACAAGATTGAGCGAAAACTGCTCTTTTATTAATTTGTTCATCACTTTCACTAAAATATTTACGAGGTTCACTGTGACCAACTATTGCATATGAGACTCTATGTTCAAGAAGCATTTTTGGAGATATTTCCGCAGTAAATGCTCCTTCATCCTCCCAATGAATATTTTGACTAGAAATATCTAAATAATCAAAATCAGAATGATTAGAAAAGGTTGAAATAGCTGTAAAAGGTGGGGCAATAACAACTTTACGATCATCCTTTATGTTTTTTATTAAAGGTATAAACTCTTCTAAATAAGATTTAGCTTCCGCACAAGTCATGTGCATTTTCCAATTGCCCGCAATAACAGATTTTCTCAAAATACAATCTCCAAGAAAATCATATTAATATAAATTGAGTTGAATAGGCCATTTATTCAAAAATTAATTCATTTTTTAGAAATATAACTTTATCTCCCTTATTCAGTTTTCTTCCTCTCCTAGTTTCTATTACTCCATTAACTTTGACAGACCCAGATTTTATAAATATTTTTGCCTCTCCTCCAGAAGATACAAAATTTTTCCATTTTAAGAATTGATCTAATTTCATTGTTTTATCTAATCAAAGATATTGATAAAGTAGGATAAATAATAAAATATATAATATCTTGAGACTTATACCACCAGTCAGACCATATTCAAAAAGGTTTATAAAAGGTTTTATATGCATGCTTATTTATGTAACATGTTGGCCTTTGTTAGCTTATTTAGCTGGAAACTTAATCCCTGCAATTGGATCTGGTGATATCTCAAAAGTTTCTAGCATAATAGTTAAGTCATTATTAGTATTTCTAATTCAAAAAACTGCTCAATTTGGACAGGATGTATTCATTGCAAAACCATCTTTAGAAATCAGTGAAATAATGCGAGGAAATTTATTTAGCAAAATTCAAAAAATAAAAATGAATTCGGTTGAAAAGATATCAGCTGGAGATATCACATATAGGCTCACAGAAGATGCGGATAGAGTAAGCGAAGTTATTTATAAAACTGCTCAGGATACAATTCCATGTACCTTACAATTATTAGCGGTAATAATATATATGTTTTATTTAGATTGGTCACTCACATTATCAACATTTGTTATAGCACCATTAATTATTCTTTCAGTAAATAGTTTTGGAAGAAAAGTTTTATACGCATCTGAAAAAAGTCAAGAAACAACAAGCAATTTAGCAGGTTTGATAGGTGAATCTATAAATGGAATGTCTACGATAAGAGCTTTTGCTGCTGAAAATTGGATAGAGAGTAGATTTTATAAAAGATTAATTGCAAGTAAAAAAGCAAAATATAAAACATTAAAATTGCTTGCATTTCAGCATCCAGTTGTAGGATTTATAGAGGCATTTGGAATACTAGCAATCTTAGGTTTAGGAGCAGCAAGAATTAATCTAGGTCTTTTAACTAGCGAAGAATTTAGTAGTTTTTTTGCTGCAATATTGATGCTTATTGATCCAATAAGCCATGTAAGTACAAATTTTAATGATTATAAACAGGCAGAAGCATCGATAAAAAGGTTGAATAATATAAATCTAAAACCTATCGAAGATGACAAAGAAAATTTAGCAAGGATATCTAATATTGAAGGCCATATACTTTTCAAGACAGTTAATTTTGAATATGAAAAAGATAATCAAGTTCTTAGAAATATAAATTTAGAAATTAAAAAAGGTGAAGTTACAGCTTTCGTTGGAGCTTCAGGAGCTGGTAAAAGTACGATGTTGGCCTTGATATTAAAATTCATAACTCCAAATAATGGTGAAATTTTTATTGATGATAAGAATTTAAAATTATTAAATACAAAAGATATTAGAAAAAATATTGCCTTAGTTCAACAACAGCCATTTTTATTTTCTGGAAAAATTATTGATGTAATAAGAATGGGCAGGAATTATTCCCAAGAAGAAGTTATTAAAGCAGCAAAAACTGCAAATGCCCATAACTTTATTCAAAACCTTCCTGACAAATATCGAACTGAGATAACTGAAAGAGGATCTAATTTCTCAGGTGGTCAGATCCAAAGAATAGCAATTGCTAGAGCAATACTTGGGAATCCATCGATTCTTCTGTTAGATGAGGCAACAAGCGCATTAGATGCAGAATCAGAGTCAGAAGTTAAAGAAGGACTTAATAGAGCCATGAATAATAGAACTGTTATTGTAATCGCCCATAGATTAGCCACTACACAAGAGGCAGATAAAATAGTTGTCTTCAATAAGGGAGAAGTTGTAGAGGTTGGAAAACATATTGATTTACTAAATAAAAAAGGGATTTATAAAGAATTATGTGAAAAACAATTGATAAAAAAATTATAATCCTATTTTATTTATAAAAAAGTTAATTCCATGAGTGAAAACACAAATGATTCTGCAAACCCAGTTTTAACCTTTGAAGGGAAGAAGTATTTAATAAATGAACTTTCTAATGACATAAAAGAATCAATTAAAGGATTACAAATAGCAGAGACACAACTTAGGATGTATGAAGATACTTTAAAATTAATTTCAATTAGTCGAAACTCATTGGCGAATCAATTAAAAGAAAAATTAAAAAACATAAAATAAAATTTAACAATTGTGTATTTCTTGTAGAGAGTAAGTATTTATTTTGTTAATTTGAAGAGCTTTTATTGCTTTAATAGCAGCCTTAGCTCCAGGAATAGTTGTGAAAGTTGGAATATTATATTCCAAAGCAGCTCGTCTTAAATATGCATCGTCATGGAGTGCTTGAGATCCTATTGGAGTATTAATTACTAATTGAACAAGTCCAGAACGAATTAAGTCCTCTATATTTGGTCTCCCTTCATGTACTTTTAGAACTTCTTCAACTTGAATGCCTAAATCTACCAAGTATGCAGCTGTACCTTTTGTAGCAATTAATTTAAATCCTAAAATCAATAATTGCCTTGCAATTTCTTCAAGATTTTTTTTATCTAAATCATTAGTTGACAAAAAAGCTACTCCTTCAGAAGGGACTCCATTTCCTGCCGCCAATTCCGACTTAGCATAAGCAATTCCGAAATCCTTAGCTAAGCCCATTACTTCACCAGTAGATCTCATTTCAGGACCAAGAAGCGTATCAGATCCTGGAAATCTTTTAAAAGGTAAAACAGCTTCTTTTACCGCCTGATATTTTGGAGAAAATTCTTTAGTAAAATTTATATCTTCTAATGTAAAACCTTGCATTAACTGAGTAGCTAATTTTGCAATTGGTTTACCTATAGCCTTTGAAACGAATGGCACTGTTCTAGAAGCTCTTGGATTTGCCTCAAGAATAAATAATTCATTTTCTTTATTATTTAAATTTGTCACTGCAAATTGCAAATTAATCAAACCGATAACATTAAGTCTTTTTGCAATTAATTCTGTCCAGATCTTTACATTATCTATAGTTGATGCCGACAAAGAAATTGATGGTAAACAACAAGCTGAATCACCCGAATGAATTCCTGCAGGTTCCACATGTTCCATTAAACCAGCAATTACTACCGAACCTTCTGAATCACATAAAGCATCAACATCTATCTCAATAGCATTATTTAAATATTGATCTAAAAGGATTGGATGATTGGGAGATACCTTAACTGCTTCAAAGATGTATCTAGATAATTCATTCTCATCTTTAACAATCTCCATTCCCCTACCGCCTAAAACATAAGAAGGCCTCACAACCAAGGGGAATCCAATATTTTTGGCTACAATTTGTGCTTCATTTTGATTACGAGCTATACCATTTAAAGGTTGCCTAATATTTAATTCTTCAAGTATTTTAGTGAATTCTTCTCTATCTTCTGCAATATCGATAGAAATTGGAGAAGTTCCAAGAATTTTTGAACCAGTTTTCAACCCATCATCACTTTTAAGCCATTCAAATAACGGTAATGATAATTTCAATGGAGTTTGACCTCCAAATTGAACGATCAAACCATAAGGATTTTCAGCTTCTATTATGTTGAGCACATCCTCTAAAGTTACAGGCTCAAAAAATAAAATATCGCTTGTATCGTAGTCTGTTGAGACAGTTTCAGGGTTACTATTAACCATTATTGTTTTAAAACCATTTGTTGATGCTTGATATGAAGCATGACAACAACAGTAATCAAATTCTATTCCTTGACCAATTCTGTTTGGACCCCCTCCAAGAATCATAATTTTTTTTGATTTGTTATTGTCTGAAATCTCGCTATCAGAAATTTTAGAATTCAAATTAAAATAAGATTCTTCGTAGGTTGAATAATGATAGGGAGTAGAAGATGAGAACTCTGCTGAACAAGTATCAACTGTTTTATAGAGTGGTATGACATTTAGCTCTTTTCTATATTTTCTTACTTCAAAAAAATCAGAATTAGTTAAATTTGCTATCTGTTGATCTGAGAAGCCTAATTGTTTTGCATGTAGTATCAAATCTCTATCTAGATCATATAATTCTTTTCCTTTCAAAAATTCATTTTCAAAATTAAAAATATTACGCAATTTCTCAATAAACCACAAATCTATATTAGTAACTTCATGAATATAAGAATTAGTTTTTCCAATCTCCATAGCTCTCTTAACTAAGAGAATTCTTTCAGAGGTGGGGGTTCTTAAACTATTTTTTATTTGATTCTCGTTATTAAACTCATCTATTGAATGACATTCCCATCCATAAATACCTACCTCTAAAGACCTTAATGCTTTCTGAAATGATTCTTCAAAAGAACGCCCGATTGCCATTGACTCACCAACGGATTTCATCGCAGTACTTAGAGTCTTTGACGAGCCTTTAAACTTTTCAAAGGCAAATCTAGGAATTTTAGTAACTACATAATCAATTGATGGTTCAAAACATGCAGGTGTTTTTTTTGTAATGTCATTAATAATTTCATCAAGTGTGTAGCCAACAGATAACAAAGCTGCAATCTTTGCAATGGGAAATCCAGTTGCCTTACTTGCCAAAGCAGAGGATCTACTCACTCGAGGATTCATTTCTATAACTATTACCTCGCCATTAGTTGGATTTATTGCAAATTGAATATTACTACCCCCAGTTTCAACTCCTACCTCTCTAATGATTTTTAATGACAAGTCTCTCAATCTCTGATACTCCTTATCTGTTAATGTCTGAGCTGGAGCTACAGTAATTGAATCTCCCGTATGAACACCCATTGGATCTAAATTTTCAATACTGCAAACTATTACTACGTTATCTGCAGTATCTCTCATCACCTCTAATTCAAACTCCTTCCATCCAATAAGTGATTTTTCAATCAATATTTGATTACTAGGGCTCTCCTCTAAACCGGTTTTACAAAGCTCAACAAATTCTTCAAGGTTAAAAGCAATTCCACCTCCTACACCACCCAAAGTAAATGCAGGTCTTATTATAAGAGGATAGGAATTTATTTCTTTAGATACTTCCTTAGCTTCATTCAAGTTAGATGCTATCCCTGACGGGCAAACATTTACATTTATTTTTTCCATCGATTCCTTAAATAATTTTCTATCTTCAGCTTTATTAATAGCTGCTAAATCAGCGCCAATTAATTCAACATTATTTTTTTTTAAAAAATCTGACTCTGATAATTTAACTGCAAGATTCAAAGCTGTTTGACCTCCCATAGTAGGAAGAATTGCATCAGGTTTTTCTCTTAAAATAATCTGAGAGACTATTTCAGGAGTCAAGGGTTCAATATATGTTTTGCTAGCGATCTCAGGATCAGTCATTATAGACGCAGGATTTGAATTTATTAAGATAATTTCATAACCAGCTTTTCTTAAAGCTTTGCATGCTTGAGTGCCAGAGTAATCAAATTCGCAAGCTTGACCTATTACAATTGGTCCTGAACCGAGAATAAGAATTCTTTTAAGATCACCTCTTTGAGGCATAATTTAAAACTTCATTAATTTCATGCTACTTATAAATCATCAGATGTTAATCAAGTTACTTGAAAAGCAACATTTGTTTCTATAGTATTGAAAGAAAATAATTTTTTATGAGCGAACTTCAGCGACTTAAAAGTTTGTTGCCTCCAGAAAATGAAAGTTGGGTATTTATTGAAGCTGCTGCTGCTATTGATCCACCTCTGATAACACTTGAGGAAATTGGTCGTGACGAAGTAGAAATTCAAATAGATTTGGATAAATGGGATAACTTGGCTATTGACCACAGAAATTTGTTATTTTGGCATGAAGTAGGAAAGATTCAAAATGACACAATACCTAGAGATGGATGGGAAATGGCTGCCCTTGCAATAGGCCTCGGAGGAGCAATTGGGGAGTTGTGGGTACAAGATGGTTTACTTCTATTACTAGCACTTGGATTATCAAGCTTTGCTGGGTATAGATTATATTTAAAGAATAATTCAGAAAAAAAACTTCAAGATGCTATTTTTGCAGATGAAAGAGCTATAGATCTTGCTTGTAGATTTGGATACAGCATCCCAAATGCTTATAAAAGTCTTGGAGGGGCATTAAAGGAATTAATTGAAAAAACTAGGAAAAAGAAAAAAAGAAGTTTCTTTGAAGATAGATTAGATGCCCTAAGAAAAAGTGCTGAAAAAGCTAGATCTGAATTGTCTCAACAAGAAGGTTCAGAAAAATCGGTCTCAAGTGAAAATGTATATGGACAATAAAAGTTTAGTTTTAATGGCAGCTAAAGCTTGTGAAGGGAAAAAAGCTAAAGATATAAAACTCATAAAAATTGATAAAGTCTCTTTTATAAGTGAATGGATATTAATTGCAGAGGGGTTGTCTGATGTACAGGTTAGATCTATAACTAACTCTGTAGAGGGAGAATTGAGAGAGAAAGCTAAAATTGAACCACTAAGAAAAGAAGGAGTTAACGAGGCGAAATGGGCTTTACTTGATTATGGAAATTTGATTGTAAATATTTTTCAACCAGAAATAAGAAAATATTATGATCTTGAGTCATTCTGGAGTAATGGAGACAATTTAACATTTCCATAATCACTTCATGAACGAATCTAAATGTCCCGTCCCTAGGGAGCAACAACCCACGAATGAATTCATTGAATTATCAAAATCTATCATTTTTTCTTGGCCAAAAACAAAAAAATCACTAATTTTTGTATTAATTAAATTCTGGTTAGGAGCTTTTTTATTATTTCTTATAATCTCCTCTGGAAGTGTATATTTCGAAACATATATTTTAAAGTATATTTTAATAAGCTTTTTTAGTAGTTTATCAATTCCTCTTTTAATTTCAATAAGGTTATATCTTGGTTGGAATCATGTATTTAAAAGATTAACCTCTGAAAGAGTTGAGTATGAAGAGTCAGGTTGGTATGACGGTCAAGTATGGATAAAACCATTAGTTTTAAAAGAAAAAGAATCTCTCATTGCCATAAATGAGGTAAAGCCTATTTTAAAAAATTTAATTCAAATTTTTTCTATCATTACGACCTTAGCCTTATCAGGTATTTTGATTTTTCAATATAAAAATTTCTAAATGAGTTCAAACTTCAAAAATCTTTACACATCGAATAATCCTCCTTTACAGGCAACCTTAATTAGAGGTTCAAACATTGAGTCAATACACAAAATTCACGCTGTAATAAGCGATAAAAAAGGGAGGGTTTTGATGTGTGCAGGTAATCCAGAATATAAAAGTTTCATAAGGTCAGCATTAAAACCTTTTCAAGCAATCCCTTTTGTTAGTAGTGGAGCTGCATCAAATATCAATAATTCTTCAAAATCAATTGCATTAGCATGTGGTTCACATAGTGGATCGAAAGTTCATTCAAGAGAAGCCTTTAAAATTTTGTGGGAATATGACATTGACATCAATAATTTAAAATGTCCACAATTAAGGACAAGTCCATTAGAACATAATTGTTCGGGAAAACATGCAGCATTTCTAGCTACATGCAAAAAAATGAATTGGCCAATATCTAGCTACTTAAAGGGGGATCATCCACTTCAAATTGAAATCTTTAGAATTGTTTCTGAATTACTTGAAATCCCCATATCTGAAATAAAAGCAGAACGAGATGATTGTGGTGCGCCAACACTTTACCTAAAACTTATAGAAATGTCCAAGTTATACTCACTTCTCAGCAGTTCAGAAAATGCCGAATTAGAGCAAATCAGTAGAGCTATAACAACTTATCCCATAATGATAAGTGACAACAACAAATTTGACACTGAAATAATTAAGGCTTCTCATGGACAAGTTATAGGTAAAGGTGGTGCAGAAGGGATACAGTGTCTTTGCAAGGTAAATGAAGGGATAGGACTAGCTTTAAAAGTAGAAGATGGTTCAAAAAGAGCTAAGCATGCTGTAAGTCTTCACTTGCTAAAACAATTAGAGTGGATATCTGATTTAAGAATTCAAGATATTGAAGAAAAGATTTTTAATTTTTCTAATGGAGTGCGAATTGAAGTTAAAGGTCAATTAAAATTCCAAGAATCCTAAAGAAAAAGAAAAAAATAACCCTTTCAGATGTATGCTATGTATATGACGCGGGGTAGAGCAGTCTGGTAGCTCGTCGGGCTCATAACCCGAAGGTCGGAAGTTCAAATCTCCCCCCCGCCACCATTTAAAAGCAGCTTAAAAGCTGTTTTTTTAGTATTTGTTACTTACAGCAATTATAAAAATAAAGATTATAACTTCCTAACTTTAAAGAGTTTATTAAAAATTATTTGAGATCTTTTTGAATAGAGAATTTCAAGTCAATCCTAACTATTAGGCCAGTAATGATAAAAAGTATACCAATGTATGAATTCAAAGATAGGTCCAAAATATTAAATTAATTATCTAACTAAATTTTAACTCAAAAATCATATCTATTAAATAAGCGAATAAAAAAAGAATTTAAAAAAATCAGAATTTTGAACATTTACATCTTTAATAACTAATTTAATAAAGTAAAGTAAAGTTTACATAATTTAGAAAAATTATATGCAGAATTTTCTACAGCGTGATTTAGGTTCAAGCATGTTATCAATAGCTGTCATATTAGGTTGGTTAGGTCTTTTTTTTGTATTTTTGAGAGTATTAACAATTTTAATAAAGAAAATCCTTGAAGCTGTTTTCAAAAAATCGTAATTATTGAAATAAATCAATAATTCTGAATTAATCGCATAATTACCATATCACTAAGTATAATAACCTAAAAAGATGTCAATTTTAGATAAGGTTAAGATAGGGAATTCTGTACAAATTAACCTAGAACTATCTAGGGATAGACTTACAAAAGAAACTATTGATGCGATAAATGTTTCTTCATTGGGTAAGATAAGTGATTTTAGAATAACTGATGGTAAAGGTATTGGAGTTATCTTGCAATTATCTAATGGAAAAGAGCAATGGTTTTTTGAGGATGAAATTGATCTTCTCGACGAAGATGGTAATGTAATTAAAAAAAATAATGATAAAAAAGAGAATAGTAATTTTATATTTGATTTTTTAAGAGGATTAAATTATGAAAATAAAAATAAGGTAAGCGAGTTACTTAATCCCATTAACTTTTTTATCTGGCTGGTTGTATCGTTTAAAGATATTTTTTAATTGGTTAAAAATTTTCTAAAATAAAAATAATTTAATAATTTATTTAAATATAAAATTTCAGTAATTAAAAATTTAAATGGTACAAAATATTATCGATGTAAGAAATTTATCTAAGTCATTTGATATCTCTTCCAAAGAACAAGGCTTAAAAGGAACAATTAAACATTTTTTTAGAAGACAAACAAAAAGTTTAAAAGTTATAAAAGATATAAGTTTTGAAATTAAAGAAGGTGAAATAGTAGGTTTTCTAGGTGCTAATGGAGCTGGGAAAACAACAATATTAAAAATGCTTTGTGGCTTAATTTATCCAAGTGAAGGTTCGATTTTGGTTTCAGGCTACTTACCTTTCAGGAGAAAAGAAAATTTCCTAAAGAATATCACCTTAATAATGGGACAAAAGCAACAGCTTATTTGGGATCTTCCGCCAATTGAATCATTCTATTTGAATGCATCAATATATGACTTAGATAAGTTCGAAGCTAAAAAGAGAATAAAAAAACTATCGGAAATGCTTGAAATTGATGAAGAGCTATTCATACCTGTTAGAAAACTTTCACTAGGTCAGCGAATGAAATCTGAATTGCTAGCAGCTTTGATACATGAACCAAATATTCTATTCTTAGACGAGCCGACACTTGGATTAGATATTAATGCACAGAGAAATTTAAGAAAATTCCTTCAAAAATATAATAAGGAAACTAATGCAACGATATGCCTAACCAGCCATTACATGAAAGATATCACTTCGCTATGCAAGAGAGTTATATGTGTGCACGACGGGACGATATCATATGATGGGAAACTTGACCTATTATTAAAAAAACTTTCTCCTGTTAAAGAAATATTAATAGTTTGTCGTTCAGTAGAGGATGCAATTAAATTAGAAAATTCCGGTTTTACTGTTAAAAATAAAATAAAGAATGAAATCACAATAATAGTTGAAAATAACTCTACTACTTCTTCATTAAAAACTATTCTTAATAATTTTGATATTGAAGACCTATATATAAATGAACCACCAATAGATGAAATTATTGGAAAAATATTAATTAAAAAAGATTATGGTATCTAACTTGATAAAAAATAAAATATCAACTTTATTAAAAGTCCAATATTCAACCATGATGGAATATAGGGTTGAAATTGCATTATGGGCGATTTCAGGTATTATTCCTTTTTTTATGTTGAATATTTGGACCAACAATAACCTAAATGAATCAATAAACATAAGTAATATTATGCTTTCAAGGTATTTCTTATGTGCTTTTTTTGTAAGACAGTTTTCAGTAGTTTGGGTTGTATTTAGCTTTGAAGAAGATTCTCTATTGGGTAAAGTATCTCCCTACTTAATCCAACCTTTAAATCCATTTTTCAGATATTTTGCGCAACATCTTGCAGAACAAATAACAAGATTTCCTTTTGCTCTAGTAATAGCATTTTTCTTTTTTATTTTTAATCCAGAAAGTATATGGATTCCAAATTTGGGTAGTTTATTTTTAGGTATAATATCAACCTTCTTATCTTTCTTAATTCAATTTTTAATTCAGTCAATAATTGCATGTCTATGTTTCTGGACAGAAAAAGCATCATCAATTGAAAGATTATTATTTATCCCAACTTTATTTCTCTCTGGACTTCTAGCTCCAGTAGTTTCCTTTCCCGAATATGTTAAATCATGGATTTATTTAACTCCTTTTCCATATCTAATTGATTTCCCTGCAAACTTACTATCAGGAAATCCAATAAATGTTATTGGAGGCTTTATTATGCAAATTTTATGGATAATCCTGTTTTTCCCATTATTTAGAAAAATATGGACTACAGGAACGAAAAAATATACTGCGATGGGTTCATGAATTTTAAAAAATATTTAAAAGTTTATAAAAAATTCTTACATACATCTTTAGCATCAGAACTGGAGTATAAAACAAATATATTAATTGATTTAATTACTGCAATTTTAAGTTTAATAGGGAGTATTTTTTTATTATCTATTTTCTTTCAAAACAATACCAGCATTGGAGGCTGGGGATTTGAACAATCACTAATAATTCAAGGAATTTATACAGTTTTAAATGGAATAACTAATACATGGTTTAATCCAAATCTGACAGAAATTGTCAAACACATAAGAGAAGGAACTTTAGACTTCGTACTTTTAAAACCTATTGATAGTCAATTCTTTATCTCTTTAAAAAAAATTGCTCCATCTGGCTTTTTAGAAATAATACTTGGATTTTGCTTATTGATATATTGCATCAAAATTAATCAAATAAATTTAAATTTAACTTTTTTTACCTTATGTTTGATTACTATAATCTGTTCAATTTGCATTTTGTATAGTATATGGTTTTTTATCTCTACGACTACTATTTGGTTTATTAAAACATGGAATGCCACAGAGGTATTAAGATCTTTCCTCTACATTGGGAGATTTCCATTAAATTCATTTTCATTTTCTCTGAGAGTATTTTTTAGTGTTTTTATACCTATTGCATTTATTACTACTATTCCTTCTGAAGTTTTCCTAGGTATTTCTCAATTATGGAAAATATTGCTTGAAGTTATTGTTGCATTAGTGTTTCTTTTGACTTCTAGAAAGTTCTGGTTATTTGCATTAAAATTCTATTCATCAGCTTCAAGCTAAAAATTATTTGAGAACTTACCTACAAAATTCCCAAATTCTTTGTTTGCTTTTTAGTTTTGAAATTTTAGATAATTTTTTAAAATTAGATTTAGATTTTTCAATAGATAAAAGTTTGCAGTTATATTCGATTTGATAATGTCTCGAAATAATTCTTAATTTGTGTGCAATATCACAAAAGATAATTATCATTGCCAAACTAAAAAAAGTCCTAAAGAAATGTGAAAATAACTTTGAATAAAAATCATTTTCAGTTTTTAATTCAAACTTCATTATTTAACGATATGTTGAGGACACTTGATTGCAGCAATAGCTATAGCTGTAACTTTAAAATTTTCTGACTCCTCTATAACCTTTTTAACTTCTAATGCACCAAATTTATTACTTGCATCACTGTAAGAAAGAAGCAAAGATTTATAATTATCATGACCTAAATTTCTATATTCACAGAAATTATCTCCAACATAGTTCAAAAGAGTTAGCAATGTTAATTCAATCATCAAAGTATTTTAACTAACAAAGTTCTTACGAATAATACAATGCCTAACATTTTTAACAAGTTTAATTACTAAAATCACTTAGAATAAAAAACAAGTTATTTAATCATCGGTTTAAAATTATAAATTTATTTCAAAATTGCAACAATCAAATATATGGAATTCCATAAAACACTATCTATAGTGTTGTAATTATATTTAATTAACACTACCGATAGGGGGTTGCAATTTTCGAGAAATTGGATTAAAAATAAAGTTCCCCATCACCCGGCCTTACATTTGTGAGGTCTTTTTTTTTATTGATCTGTAAATAATTTTTCTACTATAAGTATTGCTTAATACAACAGGTTACCCATTAAAACCTAGGATGCCTTTATTAAAATGAAAAATGAATTTATCCTTGTTAACAATCACAGCTGTATTTGGTCTTTTTTTGACCACAACTGTATTGATATTCACTATAAATTAATTTACAAAAATCTTAGGATAGATTTGATTAATAAACTAACACCAATAAAAAGACAGACTGACGTAAAAGTTTTTTTGATTAATTTGTTTCCTTTTAATTTTGATAAGTGAGCTCCGAAATATCCACCAGTAAATGAACCTACTATTAATAAAAGTAATATATATATAGGAACTGTTCCAATTTTACTCAAAAAAATTGCTCCAGTAAAATTCCAAAAAATTCCAACAGTGAAGAATGTCAAAGTTATAGCACGAAGAAAATCCATTCCAAAAGTTTTTATTAAAAGAATTGTTACTAGCAAACCAGTTCCTGATGAAATAGAACCATTCAAAATACCTATCAAAAAAATAAAAATTAAAAATCTTACTTTATCAATTAAATATAATTTTTTATTTTCTGAAGCCAAACCTAAATCGGGTTTAAGGAAAGAATAAAGTGCTAATAATATTGAAAATATTCCTAAAAATAAATATAAATATTTTTCTGGTACGAACTCAACAATAAAAGCTCCAAATATAACTCCAGGCAATCCAAAAACTAAAATTTGCCAAGCGACATCAAATTCATTTCTTAGTGACTTGTAATTTCTTAATGAACCGCCTATTCCCAAAGCTACCGTTGCAAATTTATGACTTGCCAAAGCCTCATAATAAGGAATCCCCAATATAATTAAAGCTGGTAATTGTAGTAATCCAGCTCCACCACCAGAAATTGCTGAAAATGTATTCGAAAAAAAAGAAATCAAAAAAATAGATATACTTTTAGACAATGAATAATCAACGCTTTTTACTAATGTCGATAATAAAAAAAGCATTACCTCTAAATTTAAATTTACATTGATCCAATTTTATTATTTTAATAAGACATTAAAGAATTACATATTCTAATCTTGTCTTCGATAATCAAGATTAATTAAAAATTGCTATTATCAATTTAATTATCAAGAATACTATGCATAAACAAGATGCAATTTACCTTGATCAGTTATGTCCAAAGATAAGTAATAAAAGTTGGAGAGAATCACTTCATAAAGTTACTAATTATAAGTGTATTTATTGTGGAAATCCTTCAGAATCTCTTGATCACCTACATCCAACGTCAAAAGGAGGCGTAAGCAGCACAAGCAATTGCGTGCCATGTTGTTTGTCATGTAATGGCAAGAAATCAGATTCAGAGGTTCTTAGTTGGTACAGAAAACAAAAATTTTATGATCCAAGAAGGTCGATGGCCCTACGTGCATGGTTCAATGATGATCTAAGACTAGCTGCAGTTCTTTTAAATTACATAAATTAAAAGATCAAATTATTAATTAATTAAGATTATTAAAATTAATTATTACCATAATCAAATATATTTTTATAAACTTGAAAATTATTATTTAATTTAACACTCTAAATTTTCATTACTCCCTCAGGGTTTCTATTATAGCTTCTAAATATCGAAATATTAGAGAAATCATCTTTCCACATTATTGGTGAATCTATAACCTTTCTCTCAGGAGATTTTACGGAAAAAATCAAGGTAAAAACAAAAAGAATAGTAATCAAGATTATAGTCATTACTAATTTGTCTGAAATATTATTCATTATTTGTATCTATCTAGAAAATTTTTTTTCAGGAGTTGTTTTTTCATAAATTTCTAGAAAATATGATTTAAAGTAATTAACTCCTTCTTTGCCAATCAATCCAAATGATTTACCACAATCATTTACTACTTGTAATGATATTTGATTTGCCAAGTCATCTTTCTCAATCCAATTTTTTTGTGGATTATAAGAAAAAGATATAATGTTCTCTGTTTTGACAATAGCAGATTTCATAGCCTCATCTTTAGAAAAACCATTTTGAATAGCTTTACAATATTTTCTTGAGAAATTATTAGAGATTCTATTCTGTAGTAAACTCACGCTTGGATCTGACTTATCGAATGCCATCACCAGAGGAGGATTAAATAGGTGAAATATAAGGAAAAACAAACAAAAAAAGGACTTTAACAATAGAGATAAATCAATAGTTTCAGTTAATATAATAAGTTTTTTTTGTTTACTTTTCAATCGATTCTTATAATCCCAAAAGCAAAATTAAATTTCAATTTATTAAAAATTAATGTAATTGCACTAAGTTCAGTAATATTATTCAGAGGTTAAATAGAACTACTAATATGAACGAAACCTTGATGACTTTGTTATTTTTTCCTGATTGGACTAACGGATTACCATCTGACTTTTTGATACTACATTTTTTCGTAGGTGCTGTAATTTTTCCGTTCAATATGATACACGCTAAAGCAAGAAAAATTGACAGTCAGAATCCACAGGAGGCAGCAAACGGGTATAAAAATTCAGATAATACAACTTTCTTTGGTTACGAAGAAATCAATTAGCTTCAATAAAAGCTCTTTAAGGAATCACATTATTGATGGTAATTTTCCTAAATTCAGGCTTAAATCTAAAAATATTTAGCCCAAGTGAACCCTTAGGGATATTGATCCTTGTCTTAGGATTAATATTTACAGGTATGATATTTTATATCATTTATGCTGTAAGTACTAATAAAGAATCACTAGAGGATAAAAAAATAAGAACAAAAAAGGAATATTTACAACAAGAGAAAATAGGGAAATTATTTCCTAAGAAAAAATAAATTTAATTGTTTTATTACTGTTAAGAAACTTATTTATATTATTTATAATTAAATCAGTAGGATCCAAAAACATTAATCTTAATTCTCTTAAGTCAAACATAATTAAATAAAATTTATCCTAACAACAAATATTTCTTTACGAGAAAGTAATATTGTTATTTATACTGCGAAAATATTTCCACAATAAGCAAATGATGTTAAAAATGGAGAAATGATTTGAAATTTTGGAGAATTCATCACAATATCTATTTCTTGCCAGTGGAGTAAAAAATGGAGAAGGGTTTTGGATTGTGGGTGTTATAAATTCTGATGAAAATATTCATGACGATAAAAACCTTTTAGATTGCCATAGGAAAGAATTAATAGGAAATGAGTCAGCGAAAGATATTCTTTTCGCTATTAATTTAAATATTAAAAATTTATTCAATGAACTAAGAAATAAAAATTATTTAATTGAGAACCCTTCAATAGGGATTTCATTTGATATCCCACTGGATATCTTGGAAAGTATTTTTGATTTTTGGTTAGATATTTATAAAAATCAAGATGCTTGGGAAACTTGTTTAGGACTTCTTAAAGTTAGAAAAAGAATTTCCCTTACAAACCTAATTGAAAGCGAAAGTTTAAAGGGTAACTCTAAAAAATGGGCTATAAGAGTTGAAACTTTACATTCTTATGTACCAAATTCACTTAAAACTGAAAAACTAAATGACCCTATGTGGAAATAATTCTATCTTTAATTAATCTAAATATTTACTTAGTGGAATTTATAAGTAAAAATAATATTATTTATTAATTAAAAATGAATAAGCCATATTCTTTTAGTAACGAACAAATGAATGGAATTGTCGAGCTTACTTACGCCAACATTATAAATCAATGTGATAATTTAAAAAAAAATACTAATTGTCCAAATGAGCAGATAGTCGCACTTTTAAGTGTAATCGCATCAAACTTCGCAATTAAACCTGAAAAAAACGGAAATTAAGATGGTAAGTCACTTTTCTTGGAGCGAATTTGATAAGAGCGTAGAACACATATACAACAAATGTAAGTATATAGAGTTTTCTGGAATATATGGAGTTCCCAGAGGTGGTTTATGTCTTGCTGTAGCACTAAGCCATAAACTAAAAATAAATTTAATTTCAAAACCTATAAAAAATTCACTTATAGTTGATGATGTCTATGAAACGGGTATTACATTAAACACCTTTAAAAATATTGAGGGGGCAATGTTTTTTGTTTTATTCAGTAAAATTAAACCTATATGGTGGAATACTGTACATATATCAAAAAAAAGTGAATGGATAGTTTTTCCATGGGAAAACGTTGATAATTTACAAAGTGACCGCGATGAATATATCAAAAAAAGGGGGGTTAGTTGAAAAAAAAATTATACTTAGCAAGTCCTTATGGATTTTCAAAACAAACTAAAAAACTCTTATATGAATTTATTGATATCTTCAATGATTTAAATATAGAAGTTTATGAACCTTTTGAAAGAACGAAACACATAATACAAGAGGAAGGTGAATGGGCATATGATCTAGCAAGGTGCAATTTCCATGATTTAAAAAAATGTGATTGTATCTTTGCGATTGTCAATGGAACACCTCCAGATGAAGGTGTAATGATTGAATTGGGTATTGCAATTGCATTAAAAAAGCAGATCTTTTTATTCAGAGATGATTTCAGAAGTTGTTCTGATAGCAATCAATACCCATTAAATCTAATGTTATTTCTTGGACTGCCAAGAAATAATTGGAAAAAATATTATTTTGAATCCTTACATGATATAAAAAGTAATCAAAAAGGATTCCTTGAATGGTCAAAAAAATAAACTAAATAAACCCACATAATCCTTGAGTTAAAGTTTTAATTTAAAAATAAATGCTATAAGATGATAGAATAAACTTTATTTAGAAAAATTTGACACAAGTTACAGTTGGAGAAAACGAGGGCATTGAGTCAGCCCTTAGAAGATTTAAAAGACAAGTATCTAAATCAGGTATCTTTGCAGATTTGAAAAGACTTAGGCATCATGAAACCCCTATTGAAAAATACAAAAGGAAGTTACAACAAAGAAGAAAAGCAAGAAGAAGATAAAGCTAACTATTCTTTTGAAGAGCTATAACAAATCTTTTTTATAATTATAAGTTAGATTAATAAAAAATTTAATTATTTAAGCTCTTTGAGCTTTTTAACAAGATTTATTCCAACACCTGAAACAGCTAGAAGATCTTTTTCATCAGCGGCAATAATTGCTTCTCTGGTTTTAAATCCAGCTTCAAACAATGCCTTAGCACTTTTGGCTCCAACACCAGGAAGTGCGGTTAAGGTTTCAATATTTTTCTTTGAATTAGATGTTTTTGCTTTTATTTTTGCTTTTGCTTTTGTTTTTGTTTTTGTTATTGTTTTTGATGATTTTGCAGACTTAATTGGTTTCTTTTCTTGCTTTAAAGGAGTCTCAGAGGATGCTGCACTTTTAAATAGAATAGATTTTAGTTTACCTAAAAATTTAGAAATCATTGCTATGTATAAGTAATAAAATTAAGCCTCCAATATATATATATTATCAAATTCCAAAAGGAATTTATGACTTAAATATAGAAAATTGAATGAAATTAATTTATTTACATCTATATAAAGACACATATTCAATATTTATGCAAGTTTATAAGCCATGGGACATCTACAACATAAATCAATTAATTTCCAAAAATAGAAAAATATACAGTTTAATAATTTAAAAGAATTTTTAATAGTAAAATTAGAGTCTTAATAGAGAGTACTTTATAGAAAATGAAAATTATATTTATAAGTGGTCCTTCTGGTAGTGGTAAAACAACATTATCAAATCAATTAATAGTAAAAATTAAAAATGGAATTATTTTAAGTACAGACAATTACTATAAAACAGGCCTTATAAGTAAATTATTGTCACAAGTTGTAGATGGATATTTCGATAAAAGACTTAGTTTTAACTACAAACTATTTAAAAAAGATTTTAATTATATTCTTAACAATGGCACTTCAATCAATGAGCGTTCTTATGATTTCGAAAAGAAAACAATAAATAATTTCTTAAACAAAAAAAATAATTTAAATTTCATAATTATTGAAGGTATTTTTGCTAAAGAATTCTCAAGAACATTATGTAATCAAAAATATTATTTTTTAGAATTAAAAATAAATAAAAATGAGTGCATGAAAAGGGTTGTTCAAAGAGATATAAAAGAAAGGGGGAAGGCAAAAAAACAAGCTGAAGATGATTTCTTTAAATCATGGGGTGTTTATTATCAGAAATTCAAAAATAAAAATATAAAAAATAATCCAAATGAATTCACTATTACAAAAAATACCAATATTGAAAAGATAATTAAAAATTATTTGAATGAGTTTTAAATTTTTCCTCTAATATTAAAGCACTTAATATTGAGCCTTCAATCCTACCAAATCCTTCTCCCTCAAACCAATCGCCACAAAAACCAATTCTATATTTTTTAATTAATTGCAAAGATAATGGGACGGCGAATCCCGAAGGTTGTGAGGCTCTCCATTGCATGATAGAGATTCCCTCATTACAAGTTAATTGATTTACTGAATTATTATTACTAAACAATTCATTGAAATTTGCAAATATTCCTTGTTTAAAGAATTCTTCATCTTTTGCATTTATATAAGAATTAATAAAATCTATATTTTTTGTGTGTAAGACAATTCCTAATTTTTTGTTATCTTGTAGCTGAAAAATAATCCTTTCAAATTTATATTTATTCTCCAGACTTCTATTTAAATAGAAATACCTATATTTCTTAGAATAAAAATCTTTATAACTATATTTTTCTTTTGTATAAATTAAAAAAGTTAGCCTAGGAATAAATGATTGCTTATCTAAAAAATTCAAGAGCAAATCAATATTTTTATCTTTATTTTTAGGAATAGCTTTTCTTAATGGAATTTGATTTATATTCAATATTTTCAGAGACCTTTTATGTAATAAAAAATTAGTTGTACAGATAAGATATTTAGATTTAAATTTATCTCCATTGTTAGAAGTTAATATCCATCTATTATTATTAAACTTTAAATCAACAATAAAAGTTCCAAAAAATAAATCAATCTTATCTCTTAAATTATTAAAATCTATAATCTTTTGAGATAATTCACCCATTGAAAATGAAGAACGATAACTATCCCCGCAATAAAATTTAGATTTTTTAAAAGTTTCTAATTTGTTTTCATCTCCAAGATTAATTAATTCTGAATCGTCAATTTCAATAAATCTATTATCTAATAATTGATTAATATAATTTTTTAATAGAAGATTATCTTTACTATTACTTATATTAAAATTTGGAGCACCATGGTTTAATTTCCATTCTTTAAATTTTCTGCTTATTCTTGTACTTGATCTTCCTCCAAGTCGACGACCAACTTCAATTAATGCAATTTTCTTTGAAATGTTATTTTGAAGATACTTTGAAGCGAATACACATGCAGATATTCCTCCACCTATTATTAATAAATCGTATGAAAAAACACTTTTCATAATTCTTAAATTGTTAGACATTAATTCTTATTTCGAAAAAAACTATAGATAAAATCAAGTTTTTCTAATGATGTAAAATCAGTTTCAATTACAGGGGTAATATTATTATCTTCATAAAATTGAACTAAATCTCTTGTAAAATAATAAAATTCATCTTTGGAACCTAAAAATTTTTCTGATATATGTACCCCTTTCCAAGGACGAAATTTAAACCTAGCTATAAATTGAATTGAGGGAATTAATATACTTCCAAATAGATTTATTTTTTCATACTTTGCTACTTTCTTAAGATAATTTACTTCATTCTGAAGTTCTTTAATATCTGTTCCATATTGGAACCAAATTGAATTTATTAATCTTGAAGAAAGTTTCCTATCTAATCTTTCTCTTTCTGAAGTAATGTTAAAATATTTTTTTAAATATGGATTATAGGCTATACCTAATTTAACTTTTAAATTTTTTTCTTCTTTTATCCTACTTAAAACATTTAATACATCAAAGTCTTTTTTCTTATTAGATCCTGAAACAAGAAGAATCTCGTAATTAATATTTAAGTAAGAATTTTTTAAAAAATCTAAAAGATCTTGATATGATTTTTCTTTATTTTGAGAGTATTGATGATATAAACTATAATGATAAGTAACATTAAATTCTTGATGGTATTTAGATATATATTTAATCGTTGAATTAAAAAAATCCTTCTTAATAATACCCTTACAGGGAATGTTGATATTTTTGATTTTATTTAATTTACAGAAGTTAAGTTTATTTTCTAGCTGCGAAATATCTTTAAATGACAGTTCAAATCTTAGATTACTAATCATTAATTAGTGCATAAAATTTATATTTGATTATTTTAACGAAAACATGCTTCTGCTACGACTTATATTTTTGAGGTCATATTTTTATTTTTACTATTAATTAAATAGCTAGGAGAAACTTCTAATTTTGCTTATATAGAAATTTTATTTTTTGTTGAGTTTTCAATGATTTCATTGAAACATTTAAAGTTCTTTGAAATTAATATTCCTTGCAAGGGCAAATAATAGCCTTAGAAGAATCTAGAAAAAAGCAAAAAGATAGAATATTCTAGGAATTGAACATTATTAAATAAAAAATTACAAGATTATAAGAAATTAATTAATTAATTTCTTATTGACTTTGCAAATCATTTAACCATAAAAGATTTTAATGTACTCAAGAGGTTAGAATACAAAAAAGTAAATTTAAAAAATATGGCAAGCCAAGATTATCTTATTGCGATAGCTTTAATAGAGCAAAACCTTATAAGAGCAATGCCACTAGGAGGAAAAGAAGTTAAAGAAAATTTAGATGATCCAGAAAATTTCAAGAAACTTGGAGAAGAAGTTGTTTTAAATCTTTTACTTAGAGTTTTCCAAAGGAGTGATGAAGGTGCATTGAAAAGGGCGTCTGAAGACAAAGGGTTACTTTTGGTTCATATGCATCCTAAAAGAATGCAGAAAGAGCTTCCATTTATTAAATCTGAGTGGATAAGAGACGGGGATACACATCAGTTCTTAAAATATCTTGGCAATCTTTCTAAAGAAGTATGGACTGCATCATTTATAAAGTACAAGGGTATTGAATTTACTTCTATCTCAAAAAATGAAGAGATCTAAAATATATTTAAGATATTTTCTTTAAAGGATTTCTTTCTTTAAATTACTATTTTCTTTATAGACTTTAAAACACTTTTTACCATTGCCAAAATCTATTGAGGAATATTCAAAATCATTTTTAATATGCAAGGCACAGTTACCCTGAATACAAATACAAGAATCAATAATTTCTCTCTTAATAACATCATTAACATAAGGTTCCCTTTCTTTCTCTTCATCGAAATGAGGACAAGCGATACCATCAACTATTCCTAAGCAATCAATTATGGCTAATTCTTCAGCATAAGAGTCAGTTATACCTTTATCAAACCAACAAATAGCCCCAGCACTTACACCACTCATTACAATTCCTTTATCATAAGCATTTCGCAAAATTTCATGGAAATTCCATTCTTTCCAGACAGCTAACATACTTTTTGTATTTCCTCCTCCAACATAAATAATGTCTTGAGTTAAAACTTTATCTTCTAAGTTTTCTGTTCTAGAGAAAAAATCAATATGACTTGTTATACAATCAAGTTTGGAAAATGCTCTATAAAAATTTAGTTTGTACAAACTACTATCGCCAGATGCAGTTGGAATAAAGCAAATTTTTGGTCTTTTTTTATTAATTAATGAAATTATATATTTTTCAATTTCAAGAGAGCCTAAATAACGTCCAAACCCTCCTCCACCAATTGCGACTATATTTTTACTATGCATATTAAATAATAGATTTGTTTATGAATTTAAGACAAATTACCATTAAAGATCAACTGGAATTAAAAAAGGTTTATTTTGATTCAATTCAATCTTTAAATGAAAAAACTTATAGTCAAGAACAAAAAACTGCTTGGTCAAGTCAAGCTTGGAATAATTCAAATTTTGATAAGTCAATAACTAAAGGGAAAGGATGGCTTCTAAGTAAAGAAGGAATTATTATTGCTTTTGCCACAAGATATCCCCAAGATAGAATTGCGTTATTTTACTGTAAAGGTAAATTCCAAAGAAAAGGTTGCGGCTCTAAGTTACTGCATAAATTAGAAGATGAAGCTAAGAAAGAAGGTTTATATTCGCTTTCAACTGAAGCAAGCTTAATAAGTTATAAACTATTTCTTAAAAATAAATGGAAAATTACACGTAAAGAAAAAGTTATTATAAATAACATTTTTTTTGAAAGATATAAAATGACTAAAATTATAAAAGTTAATTAATTAATAATGTCTGGCAAAAGCAAGGGATTAATTCTGATTCAAAGAGTTCTAGTTTGGACGTTATACTTTTATTCAGGATTTATACTTTATTCAAATAGAGGTATTTTACCCTCTTTTTTAATGAATTTCACAAGAATTATTTATCCGTTATCTATATTTTGGCTACAAATAAGAATTAAAAAAAGCACCAATTTTCTGCCTATTGATTCAAAAATGTCAACTTCACAACTATGGTTCAATTTATTACCCGTTATTGCATCTCTATTAACTGTAATTTTTTCTTTGTCTAATGCATTTTTTTATACTCTAGGAAAATTAATTACCTCTTAAATAAAATAAATTTTTATTATCTAATTGCTTTAGAAGTTTTTCTTAAAAAAAACATAATGTAAAGAAATTTGCCTTTTACTTATATTTGTTTAAATTCTAAATAGTGATCAATACAATCATGAAAAATATATCAATAAAGGGAAATATAGATTTTGATAGAAAAAAAGATATAAATGATTATGAATTATTCTCTTTAAAAATCACAGATAGTTTATATAAAAAAGATATTGGAAAATTTCTTGAAACCCTCTCTTCTCACTTTATTTAGGAAATATTTTTTTCTGATCTTCAAATTCAAACAGTTCCATTAATAAATAAGGATATGAGCGATAATAAGTAATATTTTAAAATTACTACAATGCAATTATTTCTTGCTGACTGCCAATTCCCAGATATTGAAAATCAAGTAAAAGCTTATCAATTATTTGTAGAGGCCTGGGAAAACGGTGAAATTGCAAAATCAGATAAAACAGATAAATTTGAAATGTTATTTAGAGTACATGCCCCTGGGGAAGGCAGGGTAGTTTGTTTATGTAAGGCACATAGTGATAAAGAAATTTTTGCGCATTTTGCTCCATGGAGAGCTAAATTTGGCATTCATATGGAATTTACACCTGTAATAAGTTGTCAAAATGTTGTTGATTACCATAAAGATTTATTTAAAACTTTAAAGTAATTAGCTTATATCTCAAATTTATCGTGATTAAACCTTTTCCCAATCTTCTTTCTAAAAGAAATAGAGACTTAGTATCTCCTAAAAATAGCTCTAAAGAAGAAGAAAATGTTAAATCTAAACCATTAATAATATTTGGTTTTATCCTCTCATTAACTTCCATATTTTTACTCTTATTCACCATTAATAATAAATTTGGATGATATATGAGTAATTAGAACTATTACCTAGAAACAAATATGTTCTATTATTAATTTAAAATAACTAATTATATGGCATTTAATGAAGGAGGGATGGCATCGGGCCTACTAATCATTGCAGTATCAATAGTTTTTGCTGCCGGTTTTGGATTTTTAGTGTTGCATTTTGTCCCTGGAACTCCATTTTAGGTTATCCAACTGAATTTAATTCACAAAATATCTCAAACATTAACAGTTTCTAAATCCTGCATTTGATTATCATCAAGATTAGATTTCTTCTTTAGCCGATAGGCATATAATAAAGATCCTAAAGCTATGGTACTAGAGGCAAAAATACCTGATATGAGTATCAAGGCAAAAAGACCTCCTATTAGTCCCCCTTTTAATCTAAGCAAATTTGATTTAATTAAAAGTATTGATAAAAAAACAATAGTTGCTTTTAGAGAAGAGATTTTCAAAAAAGTAAATGGATAAAAAGGATTCAACAACATTTCTTTGGCAAAATAAAAATTTAATCTGATTCTAAAAATAAATTTTAAAAACCGCATAAAAAAAAGACTCAAATGAGTCTTTTAAAATCTATATTAAGTATGATGATTTAGGCATCAGGATCAAAATTCTTTAGGTTTGGACCAGCGACAAGACCAACAAGACCAAAAAGGACTAAAGAACCAATTCCAAAGCCTGCTGCCCAAGGATTGAAACCACCTAAAGCAAAAGAAGCTAATAAATTCATGATTTTAAAACATAATATCTTCGAGTTAGCATACAGATTTTTATGAAAAATATACCTATATTGAGACATTTCTTCGTAATTATTAGAATCTTTTAGCTATCCCCTTATTTTAGAAATCCACAAAATTTTTATTATTTGTTCTATTATCGGGGTATTATTTACCTGGCGCACTTTAAGACCATCAAAACTGTTTTTTTCTAATGACTGCCAACTATACCTTTATTTATGATGGAGAATGCCCATTTTGCAATCATTTTGCTGAGCTCCTTGAGATCAAAAGCAGGATAAATAATATTAAAATTCTTGATGGTCGTAAAAATTTAACTCTAATTAAATCCCTCCTAGAGAAAGGTTATGACCTAGATAAAGGAGCTATTCTCCTTAAAGATGAAGATATCTTTCATGGGGCAGATGCAATTAATACTATTTGCAAACAGATAAATAATCCCTCAAGTAGTTTACTTTTGTTACTTTCTAGAGTGTTTAAATCAAATAAACGAACAAATTTGATATTTCCTTTACTAGTGAGAGCCAGAAGATTCGCATTGATATCAAAAGGTATATCAATATCTATAGTTTAAAAATAAAAACTTTCTAAATATTAAATAACATATTTATAAGCTTCTGTATCAATAAATGATAATTAATTATTTCTTAGCTAGAACTAAATGGTATCAACAAGTATTAAATGATAGAAAACTTCAATCCTTTTATTTCATTGGGCGGTGACAACCAAAAAGTTAATCATATGGCTGAAGCGGCACTTGAAATGAATTTAACTTGCAATGATTTAAAGAAGGATTTAAATTTAACTGATGGTGATGTAGTAGATATGTTGCAACTAGTCATGGATAGGTTTAAAAATAGTAATTAAGTAAATATCGTAATTAGTTAATCACTGTATATCTATTATTTTTTAATGAAAACAGTACAAATTGAGTTTTCGAAATATGAATCAGTTAACTTTTTATGGCCTGAATTAATAGAAGAATACGGATTTGATAAAGCCAGAAAAATAGTTTCTCAAGCTATTGACTTACAAAAAATGAATGGGACTAAAAATAGCACCATGCCAATCATATTTTCAGGAACAGGAGGATTAGCTCTAATACCAATAAAAATGCTAGAAAAAGAAAACTTTGAGATTAGTTATAAAGATAATCAAGTTTTAATATTTAATCTAAAAAGAAAGTCATTTCAAATCTTAAATGAAGCAAACTAATCTATATTAGTAATTTCTCGATAAAGCCAAAATTACTTTATAGTCTAATAAAACTATGAATTGATAATGACTTTTGAAGCGACTTACCTTGGTTCAAATGGTTGGCTTATAAAATTTCAAAAAACCAATTTAATTATTGATCCTTGGCTCAAAGGAGATTTAATATTTCCACCAGGCGAGTGGTTTTTTAAAGGATCATTAGAAGAAGAAATACTAATAGATAAAAAAATAGATATTATTTTATTAACTCAAGGATTACCTGATCATTGTCACGTTCCAACATTAGAAATGTTCAGAAAGGATATTCCTATAATTTGCCCTAAAAGTGCTACTGAAACGTTAGGAAAAATTGGTTTTAGTTCTATAAAAATGCTTAAACCAGCTGAAAAGATTAATCAATTTAATTTAACTTTTGAAGCCACTGCTGGGGCTCCGGTACCACAAATAGAGAACGGATATATTGTTAAGGACGATCAAGATAATAGTTTTTATATAGAGCCCCATGGATATCTTGATGAAAATTTAAATAAACAAAATCTTGATGCAGTCATTACTCCTACAAAAAATTTAGAATTACCCTTAGTAGGTTCTTTTGTTAAAGGTGCTGATGTAATACCTAAATTGATTAACAAATTCAATCCAAAATATATACTTTCAAGTACCGTAGGCGGAGATGCAAAATATTCAGGTTTTTTAAATAATTTTATTTCAGTTCAGGATTATGAAGAGAAATTAAATTGTAATCTTGTAGATCTAAAGAGTATGCAATCTATAATGATTTAAATTATCCAAAAGATCTTTTATTAAGTCATTCAGCTTGAAAGTAAATCTACTTTAAAAGGAGTTCACAAAATTAATTCATTTTTTATTACCTCAATACTTTTATTAGCTTTAAATAGTAGCTATGTCTGTGAGAATTCAAAGCTTAATCTTGTGATGAGAAATAATATTAATGGAGACTTTTCCATAGTAGAAAAGATATCAGAGTTAAAGCCAGGAGCATTTATAAATATTGATTGGAATAAAACAAAGCTAATGCTTCCATACTCTCTAAGAAAAGACTATATTTCCTTTACAGATAAAAAATGGGACTGGAGGTACGAATTTAATAAGGACGGATCGCCTGATATTAATAATCCTTCTTTATACGAACTACTACCTTCAGGGGAGATTAAATCACATTTTTGTGAAATAGAAGATAAAAGCCCAAACTTATAATTTCAAAATAAGTATCCTAGATTATTTAACTTCTGAACTTCTTTTTAAAGATGAACAATCCAAAAAACCAAAAGAGTATTTCAAGATATGTAAAACTTGAAGATTACAAAGTTTTTGATTATGAAATTCCAGAAATTTTTTTGGACTTCGTAATTAATAAAAATACTGTTAATGTAACGACGAGACTAAAATTGGTAAAAAAAAATAAGAATACCAGAAATCTTATTCTTGATGGTACGGATATATTCATAAAAAAAATATTTATAGATGACACACTAATAGAAGAGGAATACTACAAACAACAAAAAAATAACTTAAAAATTAAAAATATAATTAAAGATAATTTTTTATTAAAAATAGAAGGGATAATTAAACCGAAGGAAAATACATCCCTTTTAGGAATGTATGAAAGCAATGGAATCATAACAACGCAATGTGAGGCAGAGGGATTTAGAAGGATAAGTTTTCACTCTGATAGGCCTGATATTTTAAGTAAATACACCGTGAGAATTGAGGCAGACAAGAATGATTATCCTGTCTTACTTTCAAATGGTAACGTTGTAAAAGAAAATAATCTTACAAATAATCGACATGAAGTAATTTGGGAAGACCCATATCCGAAACCCTCATATCTATTTGCATTGGTAGCAGGGAAACTAAATTGTGTAAAAGACAATTTCATAACAAAATCAAATAAAAAAGTAAAAATAAATATTTATGTTGAGTATGGCGATGAAAAATATGTTCATCATGCAATAAGTTCCTTAAAGAAATCAATGAGATGGGATGAGAATAAATATAACCTTGAATATGATTTGTCATTGTTCAATATAGTTGCAGTCAGGCACTTTAATATGGGAGCAATGGAAAATAAAAGTCTCAATATTTTCAACTCAAAACTAATACTAGCTAATTCTGAGACAACGACTGATGAGGAATTAGAAAGAATAGAGGGTGTGATCGCCCATGAATACTTCCATAATTGGACCGGTAATAGAGTGACTTGTAGGGATTGGTTTCAATTATCTCTAAAAGAGGGTTTAACAGTATTTAGAGATCAACAATTCACTGCAGACCTTCATAATCATCAAATAAAAAGACTTGAGGATGCAAAATTTCTCAGAAAAAATCAATTTAGAGAAGATTCTGGTCCAACATCACATCCTGTAATGCCAGAAAAATATCAAGAAATAGACAATTTCTATACGACCACAATATATGAGAAAGGATCAGAAATAATTAGAATGCTTAACAAGCTTGTAAAAGATGAAAATTTCTATAAAGGATTTAGTAATTACATCTCAACATATGATGGCAAGGCAGCAACAATAGACCAATTTGTCGATAAAATTTTAGAGCAAAATAAGGAAATCGATCCTAAAGACTTTAGAGTCTGGTACAAGCAAAATGGCACACCAAAAGTTAAATTCAAGAGACTTTGGGATCAATCAGACAAAAAACTTACAATTCAAGCCTCTCAAAGTAATCCAATAAAGAAGAACCCATATAATGATTTACCTCTAATAATTCCTATAAATCTGGCTATATTTTGCGGTGAAAATAGAATAATACAAAAAACAGTTGTTTTAAAAACAAAAACACAAGAATTTATTTTTAGGAATGTAAGATCTCATCTCCAAATCCCTTTAGTAACTTATTTTCGCGAATTCTCTTCACCAGTTGAGTGGGAATCAGACACTACCTTGGATGAAAAATTTTTAATCTTAAAATATGAAAAAGATTTTTTCACACTATCAAATAGTGTAAAAGTACTTTATAAAAAAATCATTTTATCCAGATTAGATGAAAAACCTGATCATAAAGTTGAAAAGAAATTAATAAGTACCTTAATTTCATTTATAAAAAATAAAGATATTAATTTATCTCTTTTATCAGAATTACTAAGTATTCCAACATTTGCTGAAATTGAAACAGAGATTGAAAATATTGACCCTTTAAAAATATATAAAACTATTGACGAATTAAATTATTTATTCGGTACCAAATTAAAAAAAGAATTAATTTTTAAGCTCCAAGAAATAGAAAAAAATCTAAATAAAGTTTGGCCAGAAGGTAAAAACGAAAGAAAACTAATCGAAACTATTTGGAAACTAATTTTACACAGCGATGATGAGAAAATTAAAAGCAAAATAATAAATTATGTCGACAGTAATTCGATGACACTAGCAAAAGCTGCATTGAATTCCTTCAGTAGGATTAATTGTCCTGAGAGACAGATTATTTCAAATATTTTCTTCAATAAATGGAAAAATAATAGTGTTGTATTAGATAGTTGGTTTGCATTCAATGCATCTATAGAAACTGATGATAAAACTGGCGGTATAGAAAAATTATTTGAAAATAAGTTTTATGATTCAAAATCACCAAACACTTTAAGAGCCATATTAAATACTTTCGTAACAAGAAATAGTACTTTTCATGCAATAGATGGTTCTGGTTATAAATATATTGCAAAAAAGATAATTGACTTTGATAAATTAAATCCAATAGTAATTTCACGTTTTGTGAAAATATTTAGTAGATACAATTATTATTCAGACCCTTACAAAAGTAATATGATAGAAACAATAAAACAGATTAAAAAAAATAAATTATCAACAAATACTAAAGAAGTATTAGATGCAATAATAGAGTGATTTATTGATAATATTAAACTAATTTAATAATAACAATTGTAAATATTAATAATGAAATAAATATAAGATACTTATTAATTAAAATATAATCAAATACATTTTCATTATTATCTTCATTCCACTTTTTATTGATGTATTCCTTAGTTATAAATTTATTAGGTCTGCCACAATATAAACATGTTGGAGAAGTTTTTGAAATTAAATTTTTACATTGGGGACACTTTTTTTTTTCCATAATTTAATCTTACTGAATAAAATTGAAATCAGAAACAATAAATAAAATAAGGAATTTAAATTTAAATTAAAATTTTATTTTAATATTTTAAATAATTAAATATCATTGCAAAAAAAAATTTGATTCTAACTATCAAAAAAAATTCTATATAATGAAAAATTAGTATTTGGTTTGAAATGTTTGCCATTGCACTTGGAATGTCCCCTGTCGAAAAAATCACTGTTGCAATATCTGCTTCAATTTTTATAATCGCCTTTACATGGGTCTCGATTAAGGGAGATTTAAGAAAACTTGCTAATGAATTAATTGAAGATAATGAAAATAATCAGGATAATTAAAAAAATCTTTTAACCTACTTTGCATGCAAACTAGGATAATCAATAATATGCCTAATTTCTTTTAGAGAAGAACCATAGATTTTTTCACCATTTAAGTGAACACCAATCCATTTTTCCTTTTGATTAAAAAAATTACTTTTAGTAGTATCCCTCTTGAGATAATCTTTATTATCCCAATTTAAAGTTATATCCCAACCTTTATAATTTTCTATCATTATGAAATAAAGAACATACACAAATAATACCCAGAGAGATATAGAACAAAAACAAAGGAAATAAGTATTTTTTTCGTTATTTTTATTTAATATTTATGTAGTACTTACTTTTATTTTACGCGCAGCTTCATCTGCATTTTTTCTAGCCAAATTAATGTCAGAATTTGATGAGAGAACAACACCCATTCTTCTGCCTTTTCTGGAAACTGGTTTGCCAAATATGAGCACTTTAGTCTTTTCGAATTCTAATGCTTCTTTAAGACCCTCATAAATAGGATTTAGATACTCTTGGTTAGAAAGTATAACTCTGGTTGCAGAGGGCTCTATTAGATCTATATGCGGTATTGGTAAATTTAAAAAAGCCCTTAAATGTAATTCAAATTCATTAATATTTTGACTAACTAAAGTAACCATGCCAGTATCGTGTGGTCTTGGAGATAATTCTGAAAATATAACCTCACTTCCTTTTATAAAAAACTCTACTCCGTATAATCCAGCTCCATTTAGGTTATTTAATATTCTACTTGTCATTTTCTTAGCTTCAATAATTAAGGACTCGTTGATATCTATAGGTTGCCAACTACATTGATAGTCTCCATTAGATTGAAGATGTCCAATTGGTAAACAAAAAATATTTTCACCATTTTCTTTTCTTACAGTTAAAAGAGTAAACTCAAAATCAAAATTAATAAATTCTTCAATAATTACACCTTTAACCTTTCCTCTTGAATTTGCTTGTGCCTGTTTCCAAGCATTTTGTAAATCATTTTTTGTTTCAACCAAACTCTGTCCTTTTCCTGAAGAGCTCATTAAAGGCTTAAGTAAAAGTGGAAATCCAATTTCATCTACTTTTTTTTCTAATTCATCAAATTCAAAAATATAATCAAACTTTGCAGTTTTAATTTTTAAATCTTTAGAAGCTAAGTCTCTAATTTTATCTCTATTCATTGTAATTTCTACAGTTCTGGCGTTGGGAACAATATTGAATCCTTCATCCTCGAGTTCTTTTAGGGCTTCAATTGAAAGTGCCTCTATTTCTGGGACAACATAGTCAGGCTTAAATTCTTTTATAACATTTTTTAAAATATTTTTATCTCCCATATCAATTACTCTTGAATAATCAGCAACTTGCATTGCAGGTGCATTTTCATATCGATCAATTGCAATAACTTCTAATCCTAATCTTTTGGACTCTATTACTAATTCTTTTCCAAGCTCGCCACTACCAAGCAATAAAATTCTCTTTTTAGAAAAAATTGATTCATTCATATATGTAAAACTTATTCATCATCACCAGAAGGTTGTGAAGATGTATCATCTGTAATTTTTTTATCTTTAGAATAACTAAATAAAAAATTTCTACCAAACCAATTTTGACTTCGCATGCTATTAGTTATTGATCTTGAAATTGCTCCTAAAAAAAAGATTCCAATCATTGCCCAAATTATTCTTTCTATAGCAATTGCAGGTGAAAAACCTTGACCGGAATTAATAATTTCAGTAAGTGGGTCTAAAGGGTCCAAATTTAAACTGATTAATAATATTAATTATAAAGGGTTAAATAAATGAAAAATTAAAACTTATAAAAGAAATAACCAAAACCACCATATAAATTAAACACAATAAGGTCAATACAATGCTATCTTCAAAGGGTGATTTTTTTTAGACATGCAAGTTGACGTTCAAAATACTACTGTTCTTTCCGCAGACGGATCATCCATAAAACTAGGTCAATATTCGGGGGAAGTAATTTTAGTTGTTAATGTAGCTAGTTATTGCGGAAATACTGCTCAGTATGAGGATCTTCAAAAGCTACATGATTTATATTCAAGCAAAGGCCTAAGAATACTTGCATTCCCTTGTAATGATTTCGGAAAGCAAGAACCCGACTCTCTTTCAGAAATAAAAGATTTTTGCACAACAAAATATGGAGTTAAGTTTGAAATCTATGAAAAAGTTCATGCCAAAGGCAACACCACAGAACCATACAAAACCCTTAACAAAGTTGAACCAGAAGGAGATGTTGAATGGAATTTCGAGAAGTTTCTGATAGGGAAAGATAGTAAAGTAATTGCAAGATTCAAGCCAAGTGTTAAACCATTTGACGAAAACTTAATAGCAGCTATCGAAGTAGCTTTAGATTCATAACAACCTTCTTATAATTCAAATTAAAATATTAAAAATAAAGACCCTTTATATTTAATTAAAAAAATAACCAAATTATTCTAAAAAACATCCTATTTGAATACTCAAGCCTGTCTAGCAATATTTAACTTAATTTAAAGTCTTATTAATTATCAGAATCAACTTCTAAGTCTATT
>QCGP01000012.1 GCA_003279845.1 Prochlorococcus sp. AG-388-F11 | reverse complement strand
AAAGATCTTTTATTAAAGAAAAAAGATATAAATAAATTTATATTTTTATTTATTTTACTGACAAAAATAATAGGAGAAATAATAATGTTTCTCAGATTAATTAAATATATTGATAGAAGAAAAACTGATAAAAATATTATGCATATACATTCAGCAAATTATATTTTATCTAGTTTTATTATATCAAGTATTTATAAAATACCCATCGTAATGCAATTAGGGGGTACAGATATTATGAGAATGGAAAAATCATTAATTCATAGGTTTGTCTTAAAAAGAATAAATTATTATATTTGCATAAATAATGAAATTTCAAAGAAAGTTAAATCAATAAATCCTTTTTCAAGGATAAAGATTGTAGGTAATTCTGCAGATATATCGTTATTCAAACCATTAAAGAAAAATAAAAATCTTTTTGTATCTATTGGTAACCTCAGGTGGCAAAAAGATTACACAACATTGATAAAAGCTTTTAAGACATTTATTGCAACTAATCCAAAAGCAAAACTTTTAATATTTGGTGAAGGTCCTGAAAGAGAAATCCTAGAGAAGCAAATAAAAGAGTTAAAAATGGGAAATAATATTTTCCTTAAAGGTTATTGCAATCAAAAAGAGATAGCAAATACACTCTCAAAATGCTACTTGTATATTCAATCCTCTGTGAGTGAAGGATTACCAAAATCAATTTTGGAAGGAGTCTCAGCTGGATGTCCAATTATTTCTACTAATGTTGGTTCTTGTAATGAAATTGCAGATAAGTTTGGTATATCTGTAGAACCAAAGAATTCGGAAGAATTATCTAAAGCAATTAGCAAATTATTTTTAAACAAAGATTTATGGGAGTTTTATCATAAAAAGTGCATTGAAAAAAGAGCTGATTATGGATGGGAAAAATTAGTAGAAAAAGTTTCAAAATTTTATGAAGAGATTTATTAAATAATCTAAGTATCAAAATAACAATATTTTTTTAAATTTAAAAAAATCAAACATTAAGAATCAGTTTACCCTTGAATCAAATTTTTAATTTTTATTATAAAAAAAGATATCTTAATCAAATCTAAATCGATCATCTAGTGTATTATAACTTGAAACGAATTTGATTCTTAATTAATAAAGTTTTTTAGATAAATTATTTTTTATATGATAATAAAGACAAAAGCAAAAAAGTTAAAAGTAGTCTTTCTAGCTAATACTGGCTGGTATTTATATAATTTCCGTTTAAGTTTAATAAATTATCTTATAAAAAAAGGTTTTGATATACATTTAATATGTCCATATGATAGATACACAAAAAAAATTATTGATAAAGGAATCATAGTACATAAATGGGACTTAAAGAGCTCTTCAACAAATATATTTAAAGAGATAAATTCAATAATTTCATTATACAAAATCTACCAAAATATAAAACCAGATATAGTTCATCATTTTACAATTAAAAGTGTCTTGTATGGAACATTAATTTCAAACTTTTGCGGCATCAAGATTGTATTTAATTCTATAACTGGCTTGGGAAGAATTTTTTTAAGTAAAAACCTAAAGGACAAATTTCTTAATTTTTTAATAATTCCGATTTATAAATTTATCATAAAAAAATCAAATTCCAGTCTAATTTTTCAAAATAAATGGGATTTAAGTTATTTTAAAAAAATAAATATTGCCACTAAAAATAATTCATTTTTAATTAGAGGTTCAGGAATTAATACTAGATTTTTTAAGGATAAAACAACAACAAAAAGTTTTCCTAAAAGAAAATATTGGAAATTACTTTTTCCAGCCAGGTTAATACGTGAAAAAGGTATAAATGAACTAATAACAGCTTGCGATAAACTTTGGGAAAAAAATAAAAATTTTAGACTTTTTATCGCAGGAGAATATAATTTAAACCAAAGAGGGAATCTTAGCAGAAATCATATAGAAAAGATAAGAGAACGTGAATATATAGTAGGAATAAAGTATCAAAGTAATATGAAAAATATATATATGAATTCTGATATAGTTATACTTCCTACATGGAGAGAAGGGCTTTCTAGAGCTCTCTTAGAAGCTGGCTGCATGGAATTACCCATTATTACAACAAATGTTCCTGGTTGCAAAGATATCGTATTAAACAAAAAAACTGGTTTATTAGTAAATAAAAAAGATCCAGAATCAATTAAAAATGCAATAATTTATCTTATGAAAAATGAAAAACTATGCAAAAAATTTGGCGCAAATGCTAGATTATATATAGAAAAAAATTTCACAAATGATATTATAAATAATCAAACATATGAGCTTTATAAAAAGATAATAAGTAAAAATATAAAATTAGAAAATCAAATAATAAAAAAAAACATAAAAACCTATAAAGAAATTGATAAATATCAAAACTTTTACAAGAAAATCCTTATGAATAAATTTAAAATTAAAGAGCAAAAATAAATTTATGTTTCTTTTAACTTTATATATAATTTTATCAATTCTAATAAGTAGATTAATTCTAAAATCAAATATTTTTAATATCGCAAGCTTTTCATTGATTTCCTATTGGGCTACCTATCCCCTCGAGAGATTATCAATAGGTGATTTATATCAAACAATAGATGGCATTAAAGAAAGAGGGATTTATTTATACTCTATTTTTGGCTTCTCCTTTTTATTAGGAGTATTTATAATTACAAAAATTAATCCTCCAAAAGTTAATGTTTTTGCAAGTTTAAACTCTAAAAATAATTTATTTTTTATTTCAATTTTTCTTGGATTATTAGGTTTGTTTTGTTTCTCTTATACATATGATTTTGATATTCCTAATTATTTAGACTTTAACTTTGGTACTGATTATGATGGTGTAGTAAAACTATCAAGGGCAGAAAGATTGTCATTATTGAGTAAAGCAAAAAATGCATTACCATATTCAATTTTCTTTATTCCCTCTATTACAACTTTATTAATTGCCATAAAAAAATTTGGTTTGAGAAATCTTAATAATTTATTTTTGAGTTTCATAATCTTTTTAATAAATATTCCAATATTATTTTCCTATATAATTGAGGGCGATAGAACTTCATTAATTAAGTTTGCATGTGTAGTATTTTTCACACTTTTACTTACACAAAATTCAGTTAATGAATCTAATAAAAATTCATACTTAATAGAAAACTTTAGGTTAAATAAAAAAATATTAATAAATAGAATTAAAATATTTTTTATTTTATTAAGCTTGTTTTGTTTTCTTATTTTTATAGGCATGGGGAGAGGTAATGGATGGAGACATACTTCTCGAATTTTCCTGAATTTATCAAAACAAATTGAGACAAAAATGCTTCCAACCTCTGAATTTAGAAGTGTCAATTACACAATTGATTTTGCTTTAGCTAGAGATTACTTAAATACCAAAAAAACAGAAAAAATGTTTACTTGGGATAAAATGATTTTTTATCCTTTACCAACATATGTATATAAAGGGATATTTAAAGAAAAAAAACCACCTAATATTGGAGATGCCATTGGACTAGAAACTAAAAATTATGTATATGGTCCTCAAGATAATAGGAAATTAGGATATGGACTATCCCCTATTGCTGAGGGTTGGATAAATTCTAAGTATTTAGGTATTGCTTTTATAGGATTAATTTACGGATTTTCAATTGGTTTACTTCAAAATTTTTATAATAAAATATCATTAGATAAAATAAGTTTATTAGATATTTATTTTCTAAACACGCTAGCAATAGTGCCATTAATTATGAGGGCGGGCTCAGCCGGAATATACAATTGGATATTTAGCACCTCTTTTGTAATGTTATTGCCAATATTATTAGTGACTATTTTTCAAAGAAAAACACAACTAAGCAATCAAAGAAAAATTCAAAATAAATAGAATAAAACATATGAGAAAAAAGAATTATCTTTTATTTTTAATATTATTTATTTATACAATAATCACATCAAATACTTTTGCAAGAAATAAAGTTTTTCAGGATAAATTCACTTTAGATAATGAACTCAAATTAGATGAAAAAGAGTTAATAACAAAAAAAAATACTAAAGAATGGATTAAAGTTTTTAATACCCTAATAAATTATTATGAAAGAAAAATTATAATAAAAAAAGATTATTTGAAACTAATAAAAAGATTTCCAAGTAATAAAAATATTAATTCAACAGAAATAATTAAAGATATAAAAAAAGATTCAGAAATACTGTACGGACATGGTGGACTTGTTTATAATGTAAATGCGTTAAATAATCTTTATAAATTTTTAAACTCAGATGAAAATTTTGATATTTACATAATTACCTATTATTTTAAAATTTTAAATTCTGAAAATTCTGATACTGAAACTTATAAATGGTTTTCATTATGTTCAATAAATCCTAATCATGATAAAGAAATGATCAGTATTAGAAAAAATTTAATTGAAGTATTTTACTCTTTAAATAATGAAGGTTATCAATTTTATGAAAATTCCATAAGAGATAATAAGAACATTGGATTATCTGAATCAAAACTAGATAAAATAGCTTGCAATGAATTTAAGAAACAGAAAAAAATTTAAAAATAACAATAATAGTAAAGTATAAGAAACTTTCTTTAGCAAAAAAAATTTATCATAATTTTTTTTAATAATAAAAATTAAATATTAAGCTAAGTTAAATTCAAAATTTTTATTTTAAAATACAATTTTTATATCTGATTTATAAGTATCATTTAGAAATTATTTTCTCTTTCTTTTTCTAGAAGTTTATTAATAATAGTAGAACTTACAGATTTTGTATAAGGAAGAAAAATAATTTTTGCAGGCTTTATTTTCTCCTCTAAATCATTCCATTGACCCTTACCATACCAGTCATCACCTACAAATAAAATATCAAATCCAATTTTCTTATAAGCCTTATTTTTATCTAAATCATATTGTCCCACCACACAATCTACATACTTACAAGACTCAACTACAATTTTCCTTTCTTCAAATTTAATAATGGGCTTTTTGTTCTTATAAAGAGCAATTTCATCACACGATACTCCTACAATCAATTTATCACAAAGACTTTTTGCTGATTTTAATAAATTTACGTGACCAGAATGAAAAAGATCGAAAACTCCAGCAGTATAACCAATAATCAATTTAAAAAATATTTAACTTATTGAAAAATTTTAGCATATAGTTATAAGTACCCTTATTATCCATTCCAGGTATTAAGGTACTGAAACCAATTTTTGGAGTAGATAAAATAAAAGAAATTTTTGTTTTGTCAAGGATTTGATGGAGAGGATATTTTGCCTTATTATTATTTATTTTTATTTCGAAAGGGCGCCTGTACATATAATCAACTATTGTTTGAGAGCAGAATGGAACTCTTGCTTCCTTTCCTGCCGCCATAGAAGCTCTGTCTGCTCTATTTAATAAGCCTGGCAAATGAAAATCAAGAAAAAAATCTTCAATAAAATCTAAATGACTCTCACAATTCTCAAATAATGAAGTGCAATAATTAATAAATCTTTCCCCTTTATGAGCTTTATTAGAATAAGAATATTTATCTAAAAATAATTCTAAAAAAGTAATATTACTTATTTCTTTACCAAAAGTGTTTGCCCATTTAAAAATCCTATCATAACCAAAAAATATTTCATCAGAACCCTCACCTGTCAAAAAATATTTATGTAAAGGATTCATAGTTTTGCATAATTTAAAGATTAATATTTCATTAGGTACACTAATAGGTTCTTTTTTTATTTTTAAATATTCAGTTAATAAATTTAAAAATTCTTCTTTTTGAACAATTTGAGTTTTAATTTCTAAATTTAATATTGAAGCAATTTTCCTAGATATACCAATTTCATTGTTATCATTCATTCCAACAGTATATAAACTACATGGGCGAGTCAAGTAAGATATTAATGAGCTATCCATTCCTCCACTTTGAAAAGCTGTATGAGGATTATCAGCTATTGTATTTAAATTAAATACGTACTTTAACCTATCTATTAACTCATCTAAAGAATAATTATCTTTATAAAAAAACCTCTGCGAATTTTTCCACCTACCAATTTTGTTATTAGTAATATAAAAACCTGGGATACATTCCAAAACATTTTCATAATAAGAAAAACCTGGAGTGGGTCTTCTGTAACTTTCTATTTCAAAGAGACTAACAATATCGGGGTTTGCTTTAATAATTTTTGCTATTGGGTAGGGTTCTGAAGCTAAAATTATATTATTTTTATCATTAAAGTAATATAAAGGTTTAATTCCAAATCTATCCCTTGCTGCTAAAAAAATATTTGTAACCTTATCAAAGAAAACGAAAGAAAACATACCTTCAATTTCAGATAAAAATTTATTTTTATCATGATTGATCAACAATAACATCAAGGTCTCAGTATCACCTTTTATTGAAACTTCAGGAAAATATTTATTTGCTAAATATTTGTAGTTATAAATTTCACCATTGAATATCAAAATATATCTTCCACATTTACTTACAAATGGTTGATCTGAGTTATTGGTATTATCAATAATTGAGAGTCTATAGTGGGCAAAACTAGTTCCATTATCAAGATGAATAGTTGAATTAAAGTCTGGCCCTCTGTGTGATATTTCCTTAGCAGCACATTCAAATTCTTTTCTGTTTAAAAGATTTTGATGAAATTTAGATTTAGATATTTTGGCCAAAAAACCGCACATTTTTAATCAATCTTTTAAAATTTTATTTTTGGTTTTAAAAAAATATAGTTTAAATAAAACTGCAAATAAAAAAGTTAAGTTATAAAAAATTAAAATATAAGAGTAATTTAAAGTATCAAGTTTAATTTTGGGAAATATAGATATGAAAGTAATAACAAATAATAAACCTTCCTGAGTACAAAAATTTTTCAAAATAATAAAAAACTTATTACTAGGCAATTTATTTCTTAAATCTAAATTATGAGAAATTGTAAAAGAATCAAAAAGAAAATAAATTACGTAAATAGGCAAAAGCGATATAAATAATTTAATATTATTCTCATTTTGCAAAAATATTTTGTCCCCAAGAAATAACCCACATATGACCATTATATTAACGACAATATGTGTAAATTTATCTGTTAATTTTGCATTTTGATTGAAATTACTAGTAGCTCTTGCAATATTTCCATCTGCCATATCAAATACTATATGTAATCTCCAAAGTATATATCCAGCAATTTTAAAATCATAAAAAAATAAAATTGCACATAAAATTCCACATAAACCAAAAATTAAAGTAGTAAAGTCTGGAGTGAATCCTAAGGAATATAATATATATGCCAATCTAACAGAAAAATGTCTTGAAAAAAAATGCAATTTATTATTAATCGAAGAGTCTTTTCTTAAACAGTTTCTTTTAAAATCTATGAAAGTTAACAACTTTAGAACTTATGGATAATAATCATTAAAACATATTTTTAATGATAAATAAAAAAATTCAAAACAAATCATTGTATATATTTCTATGCAAATCAATATATTCTTTCCATGAAAATGAATTAGCCTTCTTTATTGCTAGCGTACTATTTAAATTAATCAAAGTTGGAGAATTTATAAGTTTTAATATTTTCTTTGATAAGTCATCTTTATTATTTTCAGCAATGGATCCAACATCTTTAAGGAAGTAATCACAGTCTCCAACATTTGTAGAAACGCATGCGCAGCCACAAGCGGCAGCCTCTAAAAGTGCCTTTGGAAAACCTTCAACCTTTGAAGAAATTACAAAAATCCTTGATAATTGCATCCATTCTTTTATTTCATCTTGATTTAAATATCCTTTTAATAATACATTTCCATAAAGTTTTTTTTCTTCTATTAATTCTTGAATTTTTTTTCTATCTGGACCCTCCCCACAAATCACTAATTTCCAATCATAATGATTTTTATGGACTATAGAAAAGGCCTCAATTAAAAGATTATAATTTTTCTGCCATCTTAAATTACCTACAGATAATATGATTTTTTCCCTATCTAAAAAGGACCTATTTGGCTTAAAAAATTGAACATCTACTCCATTACCAATGTAAAAAAGCTTGTTTTTACTAATAAAATGAGAGAGAATTTTATACTGTTTGTGTGAAACACATAAGACCCTATCAAAACGTTTAAGTATAATCTTAATAACTGGTGATCTCTTAATCTTATTTATATCTGACCCATGAACAGTTATTATGATTTTTGAACCTAATATTTTTAAAATTAAAGCTGGGAAAAAATAAAAGATATGATGAATATGTACTAAATCATTAAAGTATATTTTTTTATTTAAAATCAAATTTAAGCTAGCAAGCATTATAGATATTAATCTTCTCATAGAAAATAAGATGCTAATAATTTTCTTAGATTTCTTTGGAAATACTATATTTGGGAAATAAAAAAGGTTTAAGTTTTTTATCTCTTTATAAGAATCAATTTTTTTATTAATAAAAGGGGAGAATAATGTTGTATTAAAAAATTCACTTTCACCGAGTTTAAATGCAGCCTTACCTTGCCCAGACCTATTTAAAGTAGGTAAATTAGAAATCCTTAATATTTTTAGTCTTTTTTTTTAGATTTTTTCATTATTTTTTTAACTTTTTGAAGTGATATAACTTACTACAAAATCTCATTAATATCAGAAAAATATTATTTGGAATTATATATTTTTTTATTATATAGGATAGAGAGAACTATACTAACATTTCTAATTATCGTAAATTTAATTATAAATTATAAAATATAATTTAAAATGGTCTTTCTAATATTTTTTGAAGTTACGTAAATTTTATCTTTATAATTTAATTATTAAAATTTAGGAGATAAACCTTTATAATCGAAATTAAAAATTTTAAAATTTATCCCAGCAGAATTGTTAGAAGTATCATAAAAAGCACCTACAGAATAAGCTCTTCTCTTAATATCTAATCCATATTTATGTTTAGAAAATTTTCCATAATCTTTATTATCTGAATCTAGATTGAGATATGTATCATAAGTTAAGAGAACTGGACCAATTAGTTGTTGTTCTAAATTGATCCTTAGCCTTTTTGTTTTGTCAATATCATCAAATGCAAAGGGGCTTTGACCATCTTTAAAAATATAGCTATTAGTTAAAGTGATTTTTGAATAATCAAGAAAATTTTTTTTAAAACTACCTAAAATCAGTTCAGGGCCTGTATTAAAAGTTAAAGCACTTTGACTAGAATCATTGCTATATTTGAAAACTCCAGTTCTAATTTCATTTTTCCAATATAAACCTTGTTTAATTACATTCGGGGAATATTTATATTGATAATTTATTTCTTTATCTATAGATTTCTTCGTCCAAACCGGAAATCTATTGCTAAAGGTGGCTCCAAGAAAATTTCTGGAAAGAGTCGTCAATTCATTTACATCTCTTTTTTTAGCTTTATATTCGCCAAATCCATATATAAAATTTAAATTCTTTGTATTCTCATTATTTTGCCAGTATTTTCTATTTGAAATTAATAAACCATTTCCAAAGTAAATCTCTTCTTCACCAGAAAAACCTCTAGAAATCTTTTCTCGATATGAATTCGAAAACTTAAAATCAAGATAATTATCAAATTTATTACTTTCAGAAACTTCCGAACCAAACGAATCATCTTTTTTCTCTGATAAAGGATTTAAGTCAATCGTTTTCATTAAATTAAGCTTTGATCTAAATGATTCTGAGAACTTATCTGGATCGAGAGAATTTAAAGAAGTTTTCAAATCTAAATCCCATGAGTAGAATTTACCTTTTAAATTAGAATCTAAACCAAAATTATCTCCAAAAACAATATTTCTTTTTTCTTTATTACTTAAAATTGATGAGTCCTGAGCTCTAAAAGATGTTGTATTTCCTTGAATTGACCTTTGAATAAGATAGAAGGGCTGCAACTTTAATTGATATTTGTTGGGGAGATCTATGTTTTGAAAACCTCTCGAAATATAAAAACCGTCCTTTTCTTCATAATCAGTACCTATGCCCCATTTTGAAATAGGATCATCATCAAATATCCTTCTCCTTCCGATAGGTATTTTAATTTTATTGTCGAAAATAATCCATGTACTCCTACTAATGATTTTAGTTTTATCGTTGATTATTTCCCCAGTAAAGTTTTTACTTTGCAAGATAAATTGAGGCTTATTTATTGGATCACTAGTGAAAAAGATATCTTCTGACTTCAAAATAGAATTTTCTATTAATAATTTCTTTGTTTTAAATCTCCATCTTTTAATTTCAGGAACAGTAAATTCTAAATCAGAAATATTAAATTTTTTACCTGAGTCAAATTGATTTGTAAACCCAACACTAGTGCTATCTATAAATTCAATATCCTTGATATTGGTTTCACTTAATGAATTGATATTCTGAGGCATATCAAATGCCTTTAAATTAAAATCCTCATTGAAACTTTTGATATCCAATATCCCATAGGCATCAATAAATGAGCCTTTTGCTGAAATTGAATTAAATTCAAATTTAGATCCTTCAATTATATGGTTACCTTTCTTAAAAAAGACATTTCCCTCTACAGTTAATATTTTCTCGATTTTGTCATAAGTAATCAAATCACCTCTCAAAGTTGCATTTGAGAAATAAACTTCTGCATTACCCTCTGCATATAATTTTTCATTTTTTTGATATTGAATATCGGAAATGATATCTACCTCAAAGTCTTCCTTAATATCTTGTTTTTCATAGGCTAGAAGGTTAGATATTTGATTATTAATTGTATTAAGTGACTTTATAAAGTCTGCTTCGGTTGTATTTTTTAGACTAGAAAATTTATATTCTTCACCAAAATTATTTAATTTTGAGACCTGGTAGATTTTATTTAGTTCTTTAGAACTGTTCTTTCTTAGGTTTTGCGCCTCAATCTCGTTTTTATAAAAAGATGTAAAGTCTGCAAATATCAGACTTGTTACGGTTAATAGTAAATTTCTTAATCTAAACTTTTTCAATATCTTTAGTTTAAAGACTTTTCAAAATATTATACTTACAAAATTGGTACAAAATAATCTTTAACATATAAAAGATAATATAGATTTTCAATTATTCTGAATTAAAAAAAAATTTTTCAAAAATTATGCTTAAATTTTAGTTTGAAGTTTAATTAATAAATAAAATTATTAAGCCATCATTATTTCATTTTCTAAAATTTAAATTTATCTAAGAACAAATAGTATATAGATATATATAATTACAACATTTATTAAAAAACAGAAGTCGAAATACTTAAGTTTGTTTTAGGAAATATAACTAAGTTTTTTTAAACGTTTCTAGATTAATTTTTACTTATTATCTAAAAAACTAGGATTAATTAATTAATTATTTATTGCTATGAATTTTGTTTTAATTAGGTGTTTAAAAATAATAAATAAAGTAAATATATATAAATTATTAATCTTTTTACCTCTTTTAATTTATTTAGGGAAAAGAAGTTTAATAGCTTATGACGAGGGTTTTTATGCCCTTCAAGCAAAGTGGATACTAAATAATGAAAATTGGATTATGCCTATGTGGTGGGGAGATATTGCTTTAGATAGAACAATAGGTAATCAAGCTTTAATCGCATTTTCACAAAAAATATTCGGACAATCTAATTTTTCTATTTATATTCCTAATTTAATAGCATCATTCTTTATGCTCTTTTTGACTTATGATCTACATAAATTACTTTTTGATAAGAAATATTCCATAGTTTCTCCAATAATATTATCAACTACTTTTCTATGGATTAACTATAGTCACCTTGCGACACAAGATATAATTTTTAGCTCATTAATTACCTTGGGTTTATATTCTTCAATAAAATTCCAGAAGGATAGGAAAAAAATATTTTTATTAACGTCTGGATTATGGATAGGATTTGCATTCATGATGAAAACTTATCTCACAATAATCCCTTTTTTAGCAATAGCTCCTTTTTTAATATCTACGAAGATCTTCTTTAAAAAACTATTTTGGGTTGGATCAATAATAGGTTTTATTCCATTTTTAATATGGAGTTTAAAAATAGTTAGTATTTATGATCTCTCTATATATTCAGGACTATACAAAAAACTTATTTACTTATCTGAGGAAAATCCTTTTTCTAATCCAATTACGTATTATTTATGGAATATACCAATCAATATTTTTCCCTGGAGTGCATTTGCTTTAATTGGTATTTTAAGTTCTATAAAAAGTAAAAATTTTATTGAGAGATATTTCCTATTTTTCTTCCCCTTGATTAATATTCTATTACTTAGTCTTTTCTCTACTAAGACTCCTTATTATCCATTACAAATATCATGTTTAATATCTTTAAATACCTATAAAGGATTGATTAATACATTTAATAATAAAAAAGTAATAAGTAAACTTATTAAATATTTTAATTTTTGTTTTATTCCAATATTTTTAATTGTTTTAGTATTTTACCTTAACAGCAATTTCTCAAAAGTCATAATAAATTCTAATGATAAATTATTAGTTTCTTCAGGAATAACTCTACTTTCAATTACGTGGTTATGTGTAGGCTTTTTTAAAGCAATTAGAAATAAAATTATATTTGCTTTATTAGGTCCATATCTTTTAACGTCAATTTTAGTCCAGTCTGGAACATTAAGTGATAGATCAAAAGAACTAAGAATAGCTACTGAAAATATAATTAAAGCAGAGAATTTAAATAATAAGGCAGTAGAAGTTATCAAAAGTGATATAAATAGTACAAATGCACATTCCAAAATTATCAAAATTTCGCTTCTGATGCCAAAAATTGGAAATGGGTTAAAAGATATAAGAGAACTAAACTTACATCAATATGCTTGGGTAACGAATTCTAATTTAGAGCTGAACAAAAAAAATAAAATAAAAATCATAGATGATTCTGATATTTTTAGCCCTTGGAAATTAGTATTAAGAGAAAATTAAATACTGAATGCAATGACTATTTTTAATCTTTTTTTAAATATTTTTTTGTTTTCAAATTTTCCTCCAAACAGCCAGCAATTTCCCTTGGAAAACAACTTCATTTAAATTTAATTCAATTGGTTCATAAGCAGGATTTGCCGCTTCTAAAAAAATTTTCCCTTTTCTTTTAAAGAAATATTTTAAAGTCGTTCCTAAACCAGGAACCATTGCACTAACAATTGTTCCATTTCTCAGTGAGTAGGAATCTTGAATAGGTTCCATTAAAACCATATCACCATCAGCAATACATGCATCTATCATAGAATCGCCATTAACTGTGAGAGCAAAAATATTTTTCTTTTTTAAAACATCTGATATATCTAAATTCTCGTGAACATCAGAATATGTTTCCACTAAACCTCCAGCAGCTACTGAACCCATAATGGGTACACCTTCTACAATCTCATCAACTATTTGCATTGTTCTTGCTTTTCCTTCTTGCCATGAAATATATCCCTTTTCTTGCAAGTGCTTAAGACGGCTTTGAATTGGAGCAGGAGATTTTAGTCCCATAGCTTGCATCATTTGCCTTATTGATGGACTGTGTTGGAAATCTTTCATATAATCCTTTATCCAACCATAAAGCTCATTTTGAGCATCAGTAAGATTATCGTCAGCAGAAGTTGCCATAGAAACAAATGTACTCTAATACATTTGTACCTCTTAAGAGTGCATTTTGCAATCTTTTTTAGGAAAGAAGGCAGCTTAAAAGTGCTTGCTGAGCATACATTCTATTTTCTGCTTGCTCAAAAATTCTACTTCTTTTACTTTCAATAGCTTCATCAGTTATTTCTTTAGATCGATAGGCAGGAAGACAATGCAAAATAATTGCATTTTTATCTGCTTTTTCAATTAAATTAGTGTCGATAGTAAATCCACTAAAGTCTTTATCTTTCTCAACCTTTTTATCCTCTTCACCCATTGACGACCAAACGTCTGTATAAAGAACATTTGCTCCAGATACAGCATTATGAGGATCATTAGTGATTTTCAATAAACTTTTATCCTTAAGTATTTCCAATGCTTTTTTTATAATCTTGGCATTGGGTTCATAACCCTTTGGACATGCAATTCTAACTTCCACCCCTAGTAAAGCCCCACAGAGAATTAGAGAATTGGCAACGTTATTACCATCTCCTATAAAAGTCAAAACTACTTTTTTAAAGTCAGAAAACTCCTCTATTATTGTCATATAATCCGCCAAAGCTTGGCATGGATGTTCTAAATCCGTTAATGCATTTATAACTGGTTTAGAAGACCATTTTGCATATTCTTCTAAATCACAATGATTAAAAGTTCTAATTGCAAGCACATCACAATAACTACTAAGAACCCGTGCCGTATCTTTAATTGGCTCACCCCTTCCAATTTGGGAGGTAGTAGGATTTAAGTCGATTGTAGTTCCTGCAAGTCTTGACATTGCCACTTGAAAGCTAACTCTTGTTCTTGTAGAGGATTTATCAAAAATTAATCCTAAAACTTTATTTTTGAGTTCAATGTTCAGATCATTACTTTTGAAATCATTAGCAAGTTCTAAAATACGAATAACTTCTAAACTTGACATGTCCAAGCTTGATAAAAAGTTATTATTTGCAAGCTTGAAAGTTTTTAACATAAATATCTATGCGAAACCTAAATTCTACTATGAAGGCATTTTACTTTCAGCAAGGAGAGTTTTCAAGTCTTCACCTTCTATGACCTCTTCTTGAAGAATTTTCTGAGAAATTGATTCAAGGAGAGGCAGATTATTCCTCAGAATATTAAGCGCAGTTTCATGCGCATCATCAACTAAATCTCTAACCTCTTTATCAATAGCTTGAGCAGTAGCATCACTCACAGATCTTCTAGGATTAGTTCCATTGCCTAGAAACTGACCACCTCCTTGTTTGTCGTAAGCGAGAGGACCAAGAATATCACTCATCCCAAAGGTACCAACCATTTGTTCTGCTATGTCTGTTGCCCTTTGCAGATCATTTGAAGCTCCCGTAGTAATCTTTCCAAAGACAACCTCTTCGGCTGACCTTCCTCCGAGAAGTGTAGCAATTTGTCCCTTTAGTTCCTCTTTGGAATTCAAGAATCTTTCTTCTGTTGGCAATTGAAGTGTATACCCAAGTGCACTCATGCCTCTGGGTACAATTGAAATCTTTGCAACTTTTGAACCTCCTGGCATAAGATGACCTACAATTGCATGGCCGACTTCGTGATAAGCAACAACTTTCTTTTCATCATCCTGCAAAACACGACTCTTTTTTTCCAATCCAGCAACAACTCTTTCTATAGCTTCGCTTAAGTCTTGTTGCTCTACACTTTTTCTTTTTGCTCTAGCTGCGAGTAAGGCAGCCTCATTTACCATATTAGCTAAGTCAGCCCCTGCAAATCCGCTGGTAGCTTGTGCGATAGATTCTAAGTCTATTGAATCAGCAAGTTTAACTTTTTTTGTATAAATTTCTAGTATAGTTTTTCTGCCAGATAAGTCAGGTCTATCGACTAAAACTTGTCTGTCAAATCTTCCAGGCCTTAAAAGTGCGGCGTCCAGCACTTCTGGCTGATTCGTAGCAGCAAGGACAATAACTGGTTTATCGGCAGAGGCAAATCCATCCATTTCGGTAAGTAGTTGATTTAGAGTTTGTTCTCTCTCATCATTACCTCCAACAACTCCCATCGAACCAGAGCGACTTTTACCAATAGCATCTAATTCGTCAATAAAAATAATGCAAGGGGCTTTTTTCTTAGCTTGTTCAAATAAATCCCTAACTCTTGCAGCACCTGCACCTACAAAAAGTTCAACGAATTCAGAACCCGAAATAATGAAGAAAGGAACTTCCGCTTCACCAGCAACAGCTTTTGAAAGAAGAGTTTTTCCCGTTCCTGGAGGTCCTACAAGAAGTACACCTTTAGGTATTCGTGCTCCTATATCAGTATATCTTTCGGGTTTTTTTAAAAAATCAACAATTTCTGTTAATTCGTCTTTAGCTTCATCAACTCCTGCTACATCAGCGAATGTTACTTTTGATTCATCATCTGGGACATAAACTTTTGCTTTACTTTTAGTGAAACTTAAAGCTCCCTGAGCTCCTCCTCCACCCATACTTCTTCTAGCAAAGAATTGTAAAACAAGGATGAAAATTAAAGGAGGAACAACCCAACTCAAGATGGTTGAGAAGAAATTAGGCTTTTTAGGGGGAGCAGCAGCGAATTCAACTCCTTTACTCTCTAACCTTTGTGGAAGGTCCATATCAAATATTGGAGTAGTAGCTAAAACTGAAGGGGCACCTTCTTCAGCTCCATTTAACTCATATCTAATTTGTTCTTGAGTAATATATGCACGTTTAACTTCTCCATCATTAACCTGATCTATAAATAAAGAGTAAGGAACTCTAGGAATTTGCATATTTTGATTAGGGAAGAGGCTACTAAATAGAAGTAATGCTCCTACTCCTATCAAGATGATATTTACAATTCCAAATCTTCTATTAGGTTGATTATCGTCTTGTCTTATTGGCATAGTTATGATCAATTTTGAACTTATTATAAACTAAACGAAGAGATTCCGTATCTGTATTATTTTTTTTGGGTAAGAACCGAACGGTACTTTGACCCATAGAAATTTGTAAAAAATTTACTTTTTAAATGAACTTTTAACGCATATATCATTACCAATCAAGCTAAACTGAGAATCGCTAAATTTAATGATTTCGTGCATTTCTTCAAATTGAAAATCACCTAAGGGATTCATACCATTTTCTCCACCTAAAATTTTCGGTGCAATAAAAGTAATAATTTCTTGAATACAATTAGATTTAATAGCGGCGGTAGCCAATCCAGGGCCACATTCCCAGAGAACTTTATTACACCCTCTTTTAGCCAGAATTTTTGAAATTAATTCTGGATTATCTGATGATACCTTTTCAACCTCCACACATTTCGGAATCCTTGAGAGGTTGCTTTCATTTGCTGTAGAAGAATCATAAATAACTAAGGTTTTTGCCTCATTACAATCCCAAAGATTAGATTTTGAAGGGAGATCTAAACTTTTTGTGAAAACAACTCGCAAGGGCTCAGGATTTTTTGAACCCCTAGTCGTCAAAAGTGGATTATCTCTTCTTAATGTGTTACCACCAATGATTATTGCATCAAATTCTGCTCTAAAAGAGTGAACTAATGACCTTGATTCTTTATTAGAAATCCATTTACTTTTCCCATTTTTTAAAGCTATTCTTCCATCAATACTCATTGCCCATTTAAGAACACCAAATGCCTTTTTTGTAATACTTCTATGAATGAAAGCCTTATTTAGATCTAAGGATTCTTTTTTACACAATCCTAAGTGAACTTCTATTCCAGCTTCTTTTAAAAGTTTAATACCTTTACCAGAGACTCTTTTATCAGGGTCTTCAATTGAAATATATATCTTTTTTATACCAGAGGATATTACCTTGTCTACACATGGAGGTGTTTTCCCATGGTGACAGCAAGGTTCAAGATTGACATACATTGATCCTTCTTTAGCATCTTTTCTTAAATTATTAAAAGCCATTGCTTCAGCATGGGGCATACCAGTCTTGTGATGAAATCCTTCTGAAATAAGATTTCCATTCTTATCAAGTATCACTGCCCCCACCCTAGGGTTAGGGCTAGTTGTATTTTTGCCTAAAGAAGCCAAAAAAATTGCTCTTTTCATCCATTTTGTATGGCTTATATTTTTTTCAGACATCTCCAAAAGTCAAATTCAGTTTATTGATCTCCACTCTTTAACCACAAAGGGTGGAACTGGCAACTCAGAAAAAACTCCTAACAAAGATAATCTTAATGGTCTATTTTTATCTAAATTTTTAATCAATTCATCAAGATCAAATTCTGCAGCAGCTTGTCTTCCATCATTTGCTAATTCCACATTAAGTAATGTTTTATCATCTAAAAGCCACTGCTTTCTCCCTGATTCAACCCTCAACTCAGTGGGATGATCAATTCTAAGATTTCCTGGATATCCTATAACTCTTAAGATTAATTTATCTGCAAAAAGAGGTGATTTATAAGCTACTAATTGCCAAGTTTCAAAGTCCAAGTCCCTTAAAAACTCACTACTAGCATTTATTAATTCCCCGTTTATTTCTGTTTTTGCAACTTCTGCGGATACTTTTATAGGGTTAAAAATAAAGGATAGTAGTAAAAGTAAAGATAATATTCCTTTTAAAAAAATATTTTTATTTGATTTTGTAATTTTCTTCATTTTCAGAATCCATCAGGGCATCTAGAGTTACAGCTGTTCTTATAATAGCTTGGTATCTTTTGATTATTTTACGATTTTTTTCTATAACTCGAGATAAATTCAAAGTGTCTTTTTCAGAATAGCTAGATGTTAAATCGCTAGAATCTTCTTCAATAAACTCAAATTCATTATCTTTACTAATAAGAGTTAACAATAAATCATGTAATCTCTTTCTCCTTTCAGACAATTAATTTACTATTATAACTCGCACAATAATAAGATAATTTAATAAAACATTCAAACTGTTTAGTTCCTTTTAATTAAATATTAATGACTGAAATTAATAGAAAAATTTATGTAGTAGGTATTAATACTTATATATTTGAAGATTTACCTTCTAAATTACAAGATCTATTTTTAAAGACAGAAAATATTGCAGTTCCTAATTCATATTTTGATGAAATTAAATCATGGAGCAAAAATGATTTAGAAAAAAAGAAATCATTTTTTTCGAGCAACAGTAATATTAAACTTGTTAATTGGCTTAGATCACAAAAAACAGATGTTATTTTAATTTCGAGAGGGGATCCACTTTGGTTTGGAATTGGGAGGATTTTACTAGAAAATTTCCCAAAAGATGAATTAATTTTCTACCCATCAAATACTTGCATTCAATTAGCATTTAGTAAGTTAAAGATCCCATGGCAAGATACTGTCAATGTAAGCATTCACGGCAGAGATTCGACTAAGTTAGTTGAAGCTCTTAAAACAAGACCTTCAAATTTGGCTATTATTACAGATTCAAATAATATAAGTTTAGAAATAATTAAAAAAAACTTATCAGAATTAAATCTGATTGATTTCTATGATTTTTGGCTCTGTGAAGAGATAGGCTTCGACAATGAAAATATAAGAAAAATAAACCTTAAAGAGTCATTACCCTCTGATATATCAAACTTGAACATTGTTGTTCTTACAAAAATAAAGAACAATTACTCAAACAATAATCTCCCTCCTTTCGGAATAAGTGACCATATTTTTAAAACTTTTGATGATAGACCAAACTTATTAACTAAGAGGGAGGTTCGCGTACAAATCTTAGCTGATCTAGAGCTCCCTAAAAAAGGTGGGATTTGGGATATTGGAGCAGGTTGTGGGTCAATTGGTTTAGAAGCATTAAAAATAAGTCCTAATTTAGATTTGTTTTGTATCGATAAAAGAATTGGCTCAAAAGCATTAATACTAGAAAACTCAAAAAGACTTGGCGTTAAACCAAAATTTATTTTTGAGGAAGACATAAATAATATCTTTAATACGAGAAATTTAAGTTATTTTGAGAAACCTAATAGATTAGTAATTGGAGGATGTGATAAAAAGACTAAACTTCAAATTATTAATACCCTATCTAAGATTATGAGTATTGGAGATATTATCGTTATCCCAATAATTGACATTCAAATTATTAAAGAATTGAAAGAGGAATTAGAAAATAAGAATTTCAAAACAAATTTAAATTTAATTCAGACCTATAAAAGCTTAAGTATCGCTGAGGGAATCAGATTAGAACCAAATAATCCTGTTTTTTTGTTAAAAGGAAAAAAATATATTTAAATAATTGTTATTTGTTAGGTTTTGCGACATGGGGCAAACCCCAACCTAGTTTATTTCTTAAAACTTGGAAAAATTCATGATCTTCAAGTCTAATAAACTTTACTGAGTGTTTACTTTTTCTTATTAAAACTCTATCTTCAGGCCAAACATAACACCCAGCATTTCCGTCAACAACCATTACCAATCTTTCGGGAGTTGCGGGAAAAACAGTTACTGGCTCTGAATCATTAAAAACCAATGCCCTAGAAGCCAATGAATGGGGAGCAATTGGAGTTAATTGCACGACTGGGCAATCAGGTGTAATAACTGGTCCTCCAGCACTCAAGGAATATGCGGTAGAACCAGTTGGAGTAGATAAAATTACTCCATCAGCTGAGATATCTACAGGAGCATGTCGCCCTATTGAAATCTCAAAATGACACATGCTTGTAAGAGGTTCTCTATGAAGAGCCATCTCATTAAGACACAGAGACTCCCATCTCCTCTGATCATTCCTCATTACGCTAATAATAAAACAAGTTCTTTCTTCAATATCCCAATTACCTGCCATGATTTTATCTATTGCTTCATCAAGATTTGATAAATAAGCTTCCGCAAGAAAACCTAAATGACCAGTATTTATAGTAAGGATTGGAATTTTAGCAGGTGCTGTTTGCCTTGCTGCAGAAAGTACGGTTCCATCTCCACCAAGAACAATTGCAAATTCCATTGATGAGTCAAACCCCTCGGGAACACAGTTTGTATATCCCAATGGTCGAACATGTTGATCAGGATTGGCGAATCCAACCATTCCACCAGAGCTACTAACCCTTACAACTTGATAATTTGATTTTTCCAATTTTTTCTCAACAGAACTTGCAGTTTGAACAGCAAGTTCTTTCCCATCATTAACGATTAACCCTGCTTTACGTACCAATCAAAAAAGTAAAACTATAACTATCTTAAACTAATTTGCTGGACAATCCTAATTTAAATTTTAATTTTATTAGAACTGTTCTAAGAATCTAAGATCATTTGTATAAAATTTCCTGATGTCGTCAATCTGATGTCTTACCATACAAAATCTTTCAACTCCTAATCCAGCTGCGAATCCGGTCCATTTCTCTGAATCTATTCCTAATTTTTCTAGAACCTTCGGATCTACCATTCCGCATCCCATGACTTCTAACCATTTACCTTTCCATTGAACATCTACTTCTGCTGAAGGTTCAGTAAAGGGGAAATAACTAGCTCTAAATCTTACAGGAATATCTCCAAAAAAGGTCTTTAAAAATGTAAGAACTGTTCCTCTTAAATGACTAAAGTTGATATCTTGATCGATACATAAAACCTCAACCTGATTAAATACAGGGGAATGAGTAGCATCTACAGCATCTCTCCTATAAACTCTTCCCGGGGCAATAATTCTTACTGGAGGAGGATTTTTCTCTAAGTACCTTATTTGAACGGGAGAAGTATGAGTCCTCAAAAGTCGATTTTCATCTAAGTAGAAAGTATCCTGCATATCTCTTGCGGGATGATTTTTGGGTATATTGAGAGACTCAAAATTATAGAAATCAGTTTCTATTTCAGGGCCACTTTCAACTGAATATCCTAAACCACAAAAAATATCTATTATTTCATCTTGAGTTGAAATTAAAGGGTGTTTATTTCCAGGGGGTGTACCAATTGAAGGAATAGTTACATCAATTTTTTCAGTTTTAATCTTTTTATCTAAGGCTTCACTATTTAGTTGATTTTTTCTTTCAGTTATCAATTCTTGCAAATTTATCTTTATTAAATTTGCCTTCTGTCCAACAATTGGCCTATCAGTAGCAGATAATTGACCCATCGTTTTCAAGATAATTGACAAATCACCTTTTTTACCAAGCAGGGATACTCTTAATTGATCCAATTCTTCATGAGTATTAGCATTATCTATATTATTTTTTGCTGTTAGAGAAAGATTATTTAATTTTTCCTCAATTTGACTTAATGATTCAATCTGACTCACTGATATAGTAAAAATAAGTATTGCTTTATCTTACTTAAATATCGTCCATAAATAAAATTTATTGATTAATGAAACCGTTAAATATATTAATTAGCAATGATGATGGTGTTTTTGCAGCGGGAATAAGAGCTTTAGCAAAATCAGCACAAAAAAGAGGACACAAGGTAAAAGTAGTGTGCCCTGACCAAGAAAGATCAGCAACTGGCCATGGTCTTACTTTACAATCTCCATTAAGAGTGGAAAGAGCGGACGAATTATTTGAGGAAGGAATTGAAGCTTGGGGATGTTCAGGCACGCCTGCTGATTGCGTCAAATTAGCGCTATCTGAACTTTTGGATAATAAACCTGATCTAATTCTTTCTGGAATAAATCACGGACCTAATTTAGGTACAGATATTTTTTGTTCAGGCACTGTCGCTGCAGCTATGGAAGGTACATTGGAAAATGTTCCCTCCATGGCAATAAGTGTGGCCAGTTTCAAATGGAAGAATTTTGAATTTGCTGGAGAAATTGCAATGAATATCGCCGAACAAGCCATTAAGGATAGTTGGCCAGCTTCACTTCTATTAAATTTGAATATCCCCCCTTGCGATAAAAGCAAAATAAAAGAATTATCCTGGACAAGATTATCAGTAAGAAAATATGAAAATCAATTTTCCAAAAGAGAAGATCCAAGGGGTGATGATTATTATTGGTTAGCAGGTGAAGTAGTTTTAGATCTTAAATCAAAAGGTTATGGTCCTAAAAATTGGCCTAGTGATGTATCTCAAATACAAGATAATAAAATATCGCTTACACCTGTAGAACCAGATTTATTTTGGAGGGGTAATATAGAAGACTTACCTAAAATTAATAATTCATTTGTAAATCCTTCTTAAAAGCCATAAAGAAAAGCAAAGTCCAAAAAAATGAGCCGCAATAACTTGTGTATTACTCAGGACTGATAATATTTCAAGTCCAGTAATTGGGATATCAGATGTCGCTGTTATTAATTGTCCAGTCGTCTGAGAGGATGCTTGTATAAATAGGGCGCCCATAAGAGCTTGATATCCAATTAATCCAAACAAAATTCCTAATAAATCAACAATTAGGCCTCTTTTTATTAATTTACTGGTTTGTCCTCTTGAAGGTCTTGCATTGCTTGCGATTGCTCTTCCTGTTCTAACTATTAACCAACCTTGCCAAAGACTAAAAAGTAGTAAAATCAGGGATATTGTTGTAAGTGATAGACCAGGCGCTAAGCCAAGCTGTCCTTCGCTATTATTTACAACATTTGAAAAAAGCAAAACAGCTGCAACAACAACACCTAAAATGGATTGAACCCAAAAGCGTATCCATCCAATGCGTCGCATTCCAAATGAAAGGGACTGAAAATCAATTTTGTCAGACATTCATTTGATTGAATAAACTATAATCTATTCAAATTTGCCATCAAAATCATAAAATTGCACGTAATCTTTTGATCTCTTTAATATCGCCATCTGAAGTAAAGAATCCTACCTCAATAGCTATTGGAAGTTTTGATGGGCTTCATGCTGGCCACAGAAAATTAATAAAAACTGTAGTTGAGGAAAATCAATATACTCCAACAATTGCAAGCTTCTGGCCTCATCCCAGAGAAGTTCTATACAAAGAGACGCGTCTTAGACTTGATCTTCCTTATGAAAAACTACCTATTCTTGAGGATCTCGGGATTGAACAATTAGTTCTGATTCCTTTTGATAAGGAATTATCCAAATTAAGTGCAGAACGATTTGTAAAAGATATTTTGATAAATCAATTACAAGCAAAAAACATTTCTGTAGGTGCTAATTTTAAATTCGGATTTAGAAGAAGTGGAAATATAAATACTATAAAAAATACGATTAAAGATACGGATATAAAACTAAAAATTACTCCAATTTTAGAAGACAAAGAAGGAAGAATAAGCAGTAGCAGAATAAGAGATTTATTAGAGAAAAGTGATCTAAAAAATGCTTTCTCAATGCTTAATAGGCCTTATAGTTTTAATGGAAAGGTTGTTAAAGGTAAAGGAATTGGGAAAAGTATAGGATGGCCTACCGCAAATCTTGAAATAGATGGTAGAAAATTTTTACCTGGAGAAGGAGTCTACGCAGCTTGGACGACTATAGAAAATTCCAACCAAAAAATTGAATCTATTATGAATCTTGGCTCTCAACCAACAATAAATCCTTTATTGCCATCTGCAGTTGAAGTTCATTTAATTAATCAAGATATAGATCTATATGGTTTAAATCTATCTGTAGAGCCGATTGAAAAGCTGAGATCTCAAATCCAGTTTAAGAATATAGATCAACTTTCTAATCAAATTAAAAAAGATAGAGATAATGCTCTAAGAATTTTTAAAAACTACAAAAAATAAGTTACAAATGTTGAATTCCAATACTACAAACGCTGAAGATTTAAGAATTTATCAAATTATTGACGCTAATCTAGACAGAGCTAGAGAGGGATTACGAGTACTGGAGGATTGGGCTAGATTTGGTCTGGGCAAAGAAAAATATGTTAAAAGGATTAAAAATTTTAGACAAATTTTAGGAAAAAATCATCTAGAAGTTTATAAACAATCTAGAAATCATATTGAGGACAAATGCAAAGGATTGATCCACCAAGAGCAAATCAACAGAAATACCTCTGAGCAAATTATAAGTTCTAATTCAGGCAGAGTTCAAGAAGCATTAAGAGTAATAGAAGAATTCTCAAGGCAGCATAATAATGAGCTTTCAAAAATTGCTTCTGAAATTAGATATGAAATTTATACTATAGAAATCGATTTATTAAACTTAAGCAAGTGTAAGAATTCTGAGGAAATATTAAAAGAAAATGACTTATATGTAATCACAGATCAAAAGGACAATTTATTAGAAATAATAGAAGAGATTTTAATTGCAGGAGTAAGAATCATTCAACATAGATTTAAAACAGGAACTGATAAAGATAATCTTCAAGAAGCAATTAAGATTAAAAATCTATGTAAAAAATATAATTCTTTGTTCATCATTAACGACAGACTTGATATAGCTCTTGCTTCTAATGCAGATGGAATTCATCTTGGACAAGATGATTTAGACTTAAAAACCGCAAGAAAATTATTAGGATATTCAAAAATTATTGGTACAAGCGCAAATAATGAAATTGATATTTCTAATGCCCTTAAAGAGGGTTGTGATTACATAGGAATAGGCCCAGTATTTGAAACAGCAACAAAAAAGAACAAAAAACCAATAGGTATTGAAAAGATCAAAACATTAACAAAAAGTTTAGATATTCCTTGGTTTGCTATCGGAGGAATTAAGTCGAATAATATTTCATATTTAAAAAGAAATGGGTTTAAAAAAGTAGCCTTAGTTTCTCAATTAATGAATTCTGAACATCCTAAAGAAGACGCTATTATGATTTTAAAAGAATTGTCACATGAAAATCAAAGTAAATGGAGAAGAAAAAAAAATAGAACTTGATCAAGAAAATGCTCTACTATCTAAAGCTTTAAATTTAATGGGATATAAACCCAACACAATTGTCGTAGAATTGAATAATTTAATTATTAATTCCATAAATTGGGAAAAAGTAAAACTTAAAGATGGGGATAATTTAGAAATCGTTTCAATAGTTGGAGGTGGTTAAAAGATAAAATTTTCTTATATTAAAAATCTTCATAATTTTTTAAGTTTAGCCTTGAAACATTAACCAAATTTTTCCTGTTTTCGTTTTATATTCTTATTACCTTAATAAAACAATGAAAGAAAAAATTGATATTAACTCAAGGTCCTTAAAATGGGAGCAAAATGGGGAGTTAGCACACAAAGATCTTTCTGAGTTAATTGAAAGATTAAAAAATGTAGAAAATGAACATACATCTTCTGAGCTTTCTAGATTAGGTACAAAATCAAACATAAAAGATTAAATTTGTTACTTAGGTCTTGTCTTTATAAAAATTTGTACCAAATTAAAGTTACTGAATATATAAATAAATGCCGAAAAGATTTCCAGAATGGGTTAATACAGAGGTCGTGATAAAAGCAATCAAAATGAGAGATGAAGGAATGCTTTCAAAACAACTTAGTTTATGGATAGAAAACCTTTTAGAAATAGAAAAAAAGTAAATCAATTAGGAAATACTTTTAATAATTCTCAGAGCCGCCATTGCTGCTCCGTAACCATTATCTATATTCATAACGGCAATACCTGGAGAACAACTTGACAACATACTATTTAAAGCAGCGTCGCCATTCTTACTAACGCCGTAGCCAACCGAAACAGGTACTGCAATTATAGGTTGTGGTAATAATCCTCCCACAACTGTTGCCAAGGCTCCTTCCATTCCAGCACAAACTATTAATACATTATATTTATTAATTTCTTCTAAATGACTCATTAATCGATGAAGTCCTGCTACTCCAACATCTATAAAGGATTTACAATTCACTCCATAAATTTCAAGCGCTAATTGTGCTTCAAGTGTTACGGCCAAATCACTTGACCCTCCTGAAATTATGGCAACTTTTTTATTTGTATTTATTTTATTAATATTTTTTCCAATTATTAGGCAATTTGCTTCTTCATAGAATCGTGCATCATCATACAAATCTAAAAGATAATTAGCCTTTTCACTATTAATCCTAGTAATATAAACAACCTCATTTTTACTTAATACACTTTCAGATAATCTCTTTAATTGGTCAATACTCTTGTTTTGCCCCCAAATAGCCTCAATGAGTCCAAGCCTCTCTCTTCTTTGAAAATCAAACTTGATATCAAAATTCATCTTTGCTTATCTAACTCTCCCTCATAAATTAATTTAAAAGGATTTTCTCCTACATTTAGAGCAGCTTTAACATTATCTTCAAATTTTTGTTGGACTACATTTACTTCTGACATTGGTATGCTTTTCCATAGTTTTTTACTTTCCCAATTTACCAATATTAAAGCTTCTTCTTTTTCTTTATCCCAAAATAATTGTCTCCCCAAAAAACCATCTTGAGAAGATAACCATGGCTCCCATACTTCTTTTTCAGCATTCAACCATGTTGCTTTTACATCAGCGGAGACTTTAAGTCTTAATTCCTCAATAACCATTTCACCTTGATAATTATCCATAGTAAGAGCTTTTAAATTGGGAACATCAGATTGAAAAATTAAAACTACTAAGCATATTAAAACTAGAAAAAATATTTGAATTTTTTTTTTCAAATTAAGATTTATTTTCATTTTTTCTCAAGTAGAACCACTGAATGGCAACTTATACCCTCTTCTCTGCCTTCTGGACCCAATTTTTCATTCGTAGTTGCTTTAATCCCAATTAAATTTTCATCAATATTTAAGATCTCAGATATGTTTTTTTTCATTTTTTTTACATGTGGCAAGATTTTTGGCCTTTCAGCGACAATAACACTATCAATATTATTTATTTCCCAACCATCTTGCCTTATTAAATCAATTACTTTTGATAATAAAAACAAGCTATCAGCATTTTTCCATTTTTCATCAGATGGGGGGAAATACTTTCCTATATCGCCCAGCGAAAGTGCTCCCAATAATGCATCCATTATTGAGTGACTTAAAACATCAGCATCACTATGGCCATCCAATCCTAGGTTTTCAGGATGATGCAATTTTACACCTCCAATAATTAAATCTCTATCTCCTACTAGTCTATGAATATCGTATCCATTACCTATTCTAAATTTCATGAATTGATTAGCTTCTTTTATTATTCTCTTACTTTGTGGGAATTTTTTATAGTTTTCATTTGAAATTAAGTCACTTCTTCTTTCCAATGTTCTTTCAATACTTTTTCGTCTTCTCCATGATTTAATCTCTTCATGATTACCGCTCACTAAAATATCTGGCACTCTCATATCTTTAAAAATCAACGGCCTCGTGTATTGAGGATACTCTAACAAAGAAGAATTATGGCTCTCATCCACTAGGGAGCCTGGATCACCAAGAGTGCCTGGCAATAGTCTAGTCAAACCGTTAATTATAGATATTGCAGGTATTTCTCCTCCAGACAGTACATAATCGCCAATCGATATCTCTTCATCAGCTAAACTTCTAATCCTTTCATCAAAACCTTCATATTGACCACAAATAATTATTATTTGGTTCAAAGTGGACCATCTCACAAGATCTTTTTGCTTTAAGATTTTACCCTGTGGGGTCATCAACAAAGTTTTACTTTTAGGTAATTTTCTAATTGATTCATATGCCTTATAAATAGGTTCAGGTTTTAGTACCATACCTGCTCCTCCTCCATATGGCTTATCATCTACTTGTCTGTAAGAACCTTCACCATATTCTCTTAAATCATGTAAATTTACATCGATCAAATTCTTTTCTAGAGCTCTTGTTATGACCCCTGAATTTTTTATTAATTCAAAAGCTTTTGGGAATAATGTAATTACATCAAAATTAAAACTACTCATCTAGAAATCTTCCTCATAACCAAACTCAATTAACCTTGATTCTTTTTTTCTCCAATTTGGAACAACTTTCACAAACAACTCTAGATGAACTGGGCCATCAATTAACTTTGACATATTGGATCTTGCTGACTGACCAATAATTTTTAACATTGAACCTTTCTTTCCAATGAGAATACCTTTTTGAGTTGATCTTTCAACAATAATGGTAGCCAAAATAGCTGTAAAACTTTCGCCATTTTTTCTTTTCATTTCCTCTATCTTTTCTATCTTTACAGCAACACTATGAGGTACTTCTTCTCTCGTATTTATTAAAACCTGCTCTCTTACTAAATCAGATAATAAGTTATCTAATGGTTGGTCACATATTGTCTCTTCACCATAAAGTTTTGGTCCTTCTGGAAGAAAATTAAGTGCCATATCTACTAGTTCAGAACATCCTTCTCCTTTGGAAGCACTTAAAATTTGAAAGTTTCTATTAATTCCAAAAAATCTTCTATATTGATCTAATCGTAAATTCTTAAATTCTTTATTAACCAAATCCCACTTATTTAATGCAACAATAAACTCAGTTTTATTTGCAATTAAAAAGTTCAATATATATTCATCACCTCTCCCAGGTTCTTCACTTGAATCAATTACAAAAATAACCATATCAACTCCATTAATTGCAGATTTAGCGTTTTTTACTAATATTTCTCCAAGTCGATGATGAGGTTTATGAACACCTGGCGTATCGACAAAAATTATTTGCCCATTTTTTGTAGTAAGTATCCCTTTTAATTTATTTCTAGTAGTTTGCGCTATAGGAGAAGTAATTGTTATTTTTTCTCCAATCAATTTATTTATTAAAGTAGATTTACCCACATTTGGCCTTCCTAGTAAAGTTACAAACCCAGATCTATAATTAGTCAAAGACTTTTATGCATCAATAATAAAATTCTGATCAAAAATGAAAAAAAAAACCATAAATTTAAAGGAAGCTTCTTTTACGCAAGCAATAAATATATCCGCACAATGGTGTAAAGAGTGGGATGAAGATATACTCAGCGAAGAGGTTTTAGCCGATAGAATTGCAGAGCTAATTAAAACCAGAAATGGACTCAGAGGATTTTTTGCTTACGCTCTGTCAGATAAAGAATGTTTTTTGTTAGATAAACTTCCTTTTTCACTAATTTACAAACTAAACGAAGGTGGGGATGCTGTAGCAGGCATAGTATTAAAAAATTTAATAATGAGTTCCGCTCAAATTATTATTCATCGAAGAGATAATAATCATGAATATGAGATAACATCAGAAAATATTTCAGATAGATGTAAAGCTATTTTGCGACTACTTGAAACTAAGTTAGTTACAAAGTCTGTTGGTCAAGTCCTAAGAGACCTAGATAACATGGGGAATAGTTTTGACAATTCAGTAAAATATGACTCAGAGCAGAAGGAATTTATAAAAAAACAAATTTTTGATATTGCCCAATAAAAAAGCGTAGAAGTAAAACTACGCTTTTAATTAGACAATTAAATAATTTAGTCTCTTCTTCCACCGCCTTGAAGTGCAATCATTAATCTCAATATGAAAACAAAGAGATTAATATAAGTTAGATACATACCTAAAGCACCTGCAAGGTATTGCTCATCGTTATATCTTCTTGGCATTGTATAGAAATCTAAGAAAGACATTGCAACGAATAAGACAGTTCCAAATCCTGCAATAATCAATTCGAGTCCTGAACCGCCAAAAACACTAGGAGCGAAGAATCCTCCAATTAGTTGAACAAACATTGCGATAAGAAGACCTATCAATCCAAGGCCAACCACCCCACTAAGTGCTTGACCGACACTATCGCTCATTCTTTGGCCAGTGTAAGAGGCAATAACGAAAGTAATACCGGTAGCTAATGCAGCCGTACCAACCGAACCTATACCAATTGTTCCTATTGCTAAAGCTACTATCCCGCTTAAGGTGAACCCAGTTAGCAAACTAAATCCTGTAAGTAAGGGCAAAGCCTTTGCATTATTTGCATTATTCGCAGCACTTGTGGCTATAAAAAACAAAACCAATTCTGCAATTAAAGCAACTATTGAGAGAGGCTGGAAAAGTCCTGGGTTTGTTGCTATTAGTGAGACACCCGCTAAAACACCTAAAGAAGTTAGCACCATACCTCCACCTACATAGGGTAAAGCTTTTTGAACAACATTAGGTCCAACAATTGAACTATTTTGTGCTTCACGAATAGCTTGATTGAAATTACTACTTGCTGGCATTTTTTTTTTTGAATATAGATTTATTCTACTTGATTTTTAAAATTTCAGGGTACGGATCACCAGAGTTATAAAGTTATTGATAAGCCTCAATAATTTTCTGAACTAAAGGGTGTCGAACTACATCTTCAACTGTTAAGTAACAAAATTTTATACCTTCAGTTTCAGAGAAAATTCTTGATGCCTCAATGAGGCCGCTTTCCAAATCTTTTTTTAAATCAATTTGTGTAATGTCTCCGTTTACAACCATTTTTGATCTCTCACCTAACCTGGTTAAAAACATTCTCATTTGAGAGCAAGTTGTGTTTTGTGCTTCATCTAAAATAACCAAAGAGTTATCTAAGGTTCTGCCTCTCATAAATGCTAAGGGAGCAACTTCAATAATTCCTTTATCAATTAACGAATTTGTTCTATCAAGGCCAAAAATACTATGTAAAGAATCAAATAATGGCCTTAAATATGGATCTACTTTTTGTTGCAAATCTCCAGGCAGAAATCCCAAACTTTCACCGGCCTCAACTGCTGGTCTAGTTAAAATAATTTTTTCTATTTTTTTCTCATTTAAAAGTCTTGCTGCACAAACAGTTGCCAGAAATGTTTTACCAGTGCCTGCTGGACCAATTGCAAAAGTAAGATCAAAGTTTTCAATTGATTCAACATATTCTTTTTGCCTAATGGTTCTTGGCCTTAAATACCTTCCTTCTTTGGAACGAGCAATAACTTTTTTTGCAAGTTGGGCATGAGAAGATGATTCTCCCATATTTAAAGAACTTAAAGCTGCTTTAAGATCTACCTCTGGGACTTCTAAACCTTGTTCCCAAATTGGTCTTGTCAGCTCTACCAATGCTGATGCTCTCTCAATTTTTGATATAACACCGTTCATTTCAAGTTGTAATCCTCTTATAGTTAAAGAAACTCCTGTTAGAGACTCAAACTTTTTTAAGAAAGAATTACCAGGTCCCGATAATGCTGTAGCAGCATCAGAGCTTGGCAAATCTATTGTGAAGTGACCAGTTTTGGAAACTTCCTTCATTTAGTTATTTTATAAGAATAGATATCAATCAAACCACTAGCTTTAAACTTCTTCGTTACTATCATTTTCAGCTTTAGCACTATCGTTTTCAACTTCTTTGGTTTGGGCTTTATCTACTTTTTCCTTCTCCAACTTTGCCTTACCAATAGCGATAGAAGGTCTTTCTATTTTTTCTAATAAACCTCCCTTTTCTAATAAAGTTCTCACTACATTAGTTGGCTGAGCACCCTGAGTAAGTCTTATTCTTAAAGCTTCTGTGTCAAGCCGTGTCTCCTTAGTTCTTGGGTTATAAAAACCTAGTTCTTGTAAAGGTCTACCATCCCTTCTGGAAGTACTATTGCATGCAACAATTCTGAAACTTGCCTCTTTTTTCTTTCCAAAGCGCTTAAGGCGCAATTTAATCATTTTAAATAAATGCGTTTTTAATAATAATATCATTCAAAGGTAAAAATTTAGAAACTATAAATCAGCAAACCCTTTTTTCTTCTTATTATTTTTTTGTTTTTTTATTGGTTTGTTACCATTCATTCCACCCATTCCTGGCATTCCTCCCATTCCTGGCATTCCTCCCATTCCTGGCATTCCTCCATTTGACATTTGTTTCATAAAACCTCTCATTCTTTGAAAATCAGCCAATACTTTATCTACATCTTTTGCTGCATAACCACTACCCTGAGCGATCCTTTGTCTTCTTGAAGGTTGAGCAGCAAGAACTTCAGGTTTTTGTTTCTCCTCAAGAGTCATAGAAGAAATCATAGATTCTATTTTCTTAAGTTGATCTTCGCCATCTCTGATCATCCCATCATCTATTTTATTCATTCCAGGTATTAGTTTTATCAATCCACCAAGTGATCCCATCCTTTTTATTAACCTCATTTGTTTAACAAAGTCATTAAAGTCAAATGTTGCTTCTTGAAGCTTCTTTTGCATAGCTTCTGCATCAGCAAGCTCAACTTCTTTTTGGGCTTTTTCAACAAGTGTCAAGACATCACCCATGCCTAAGATTCTGCTAGCCATTCTCTCTGGATGGAATGGTTGCAGAGCCTCTATTTTTTCTCCTACACCAATAAATTTAATTGGTTTACCACTTATTTTTCTTATTGATAAAGCTGCACCCCCTCTTGAGTCTCCATCTAACTTAGTCAATATCGCTCCTGATATACCTACTTTCTCATGAAAAGATTTTGTCAAGTCAGCCGCTTCTTGGCCAATCATAGAATCAACAACAAGCAAAACCTCATCAGGATTAGAAACTTCTTTTATTCGAACCATTTCACTCATCATTGAATCGTCAATTTGCAATCTTCCTGCAGTGTCAATAATGATCGAATTGAAATTATTTTCACTCGCATAACTTAATGCATCCTTAGTTATCTCTTCTGGTTTGCTATTTTTTTCTTTAGCTGAAAAAACTTCTAATTCATATTGACTTCCTAGCGTTTTAAGTTGCTCTACAGCTGCTGGTCGATAAATATCAGCAGCCACCAAAAGAACTTTTTTATCTTTTTCTTTAAGATAAAGGCCTAATTTTCCTGTTGCAGTTGTTTTACCAGCCCCCTGAAGTCCAGCCATTAAAATTACAGTAGGACTATTTGTATTTTCGTTTAATGGAGAATTTTCATTTCCCATTATGTTAATTAATTCTTTATTTACAACTTCTATAAATTTTTGGCTTGGATTGACACCCCTAACTACTTCCTCTCCAATAGCTTTATCTTTAACATCTGAAATAAATTCTTTCACTACAGATAAACTAACATCGGCATCAAGTAGTGCTCTTTTTACCTGATTTAAAGCATCATTGATATTATTTTCACTAATTTTTGTTTCGCCCCTTAAACCCTTTACTGCGTCTTCAAAGCGTGATGAGAGTTCATCAAACATTATTAAAAAGTAATTTTACCCATTATAGATGATCTTGAAATTTTTAATTTTTATAAGCCACTTACAAAATCAACCAATTTCCATGATTTATTAGAAAAACCAAAAATATATTTGACTTTTAGCGGAGTTAATAATGTTTCATTAACAAATTCTCCAGAATTATTTTTTATTCTCTCTAGATAATTTAATTCAACTAAAACAACTATTCTTGAGGAAGTTTGTGATTCCAATTCAATATTCTTTATTTGGGAATTAATTTCTTTATAAATGCCCTTTTTTATATCATTTTGTCTTTCTTCGATTGTTCTATCAATCAAACCTTTAATAACAATCTTGGAAAGATTAATTTCACTCTTTCCGGCTAGGTAATTACTTTTAATTTGAAGCCATGCATTAATTAAAGTTCTTATCTCTTCTAAAGAAGGCGAGGTTTTAGTAATTTCTTTAACTTTGAAGGAATTATTTGAAGTAAATTTCCCAGCATTAGAATTCAATTCATTTGAAGATTTTTTTTTAATTTCTTGAATATTATCTTTCTTAATAACGTTTTGATTGTTATCTGCAACAATTAAAGGTTGATCGGTAACAGCTTCACCATTATTAGAATTTTTTAAATTATTTCTTATCAATCCAACAGCAATACCAAATATAAATAAGATCAAAAAAGCATATAGATAACTTAAGTAAGGTGTCCGACTAATAATCTCTTTCCCCTTCAAGAACTCCCCAAAACCAAATTTAAATTCAGCAATTTTTTCAATAAGGTATTTATAAAATTCTATCGGCTTATTTTTAAAGATTTCCTCATTAAAGATTGTTTGTGGGATATCAAGCTTTTCGTATTCTTGTTTTATACCTCCCGGCCAGGGTAATCTCCTTTCGTCAATATTTTTTAATGTATTATCCAAATCTTCAGAGATTTTTGTAGGGTAATTTTTATTAATTTGTTGATTTTGAATATTTGATTTAATAAAATTTTTATTTGATCTCTTTTCTAATTTTTCTATAAATTCTTGAATTTCGTTATCTTCAAACCAAGAATCTAAATCAACCTCTTTTGATTCAATATCTCTATAACCAACCAAAACATCATTCTCTAACCAATTTTTACAGAAAATACATATTGCTTCTAATTGATTACCTGGATAATTATTTAGCCAATCTCGTAATTGTTCATCAGAACTGCTGGAGAACCTTGCTGAGGCCTGATCAATATCTGCTAAAAGCAGATCTAAACAACCAATGAGAGGCATGGAATCTAAACCTGACAAATTTAATTTCTTAAGGATTTTCCTGGCCTCAAATAATTTTTCCGGCTTTCTTCTATAAAACCCAATAGCTGTCAAAGATAGAAAAGCTAAAAATCCTGCCTCTAATGATCCTCTTTTTTGTAAATCAAGAAACAAATCTATCTGTTCTTGAACTGTCAAATATGGCTTAATTTGTTGAAAAAAAGCTTCAAATTCTTGCTGATTGAGATAGTCTCCATATTCAGATTTGTTATTACCTTCCAAACCACCTCTTTTAATTATTAAATTTTCCAGCATATTTAAACCCTTTTTATGAGACTCCTGATCATTTAAATCCCTACTAAGTAAATCTAAAATTCTGTAAGGGAGTAGAGAAATCAAGTCTTCCTCAAGTTCTTTCCTTCTTTCTCCAAGCTTTCCCATTCTTTGAAGAAGTTGAATACCTTCCTGTAAAAATTCTGCAGCGTTTGAATAGCATCTCAGCTGTTGTTCCTTAATTGCAGAATCTCTAGCTGCTAAAGCAGCCAAGAGAGTTAGATCGGCTTCTCTACTACTTCCTAAAGCTGGTGTTTGTGGGGGTTGCAAAGCTTTTCTAGTAATTCTGAAAGCTTCTTTTGGGGAGCCAGACTCCCAAAGAAGTATTAATCCTGCAACTTCTCTATTTGAAGAAAACTCTAGTCCAGATACACCATTTAGTAACAAATTGTCGTATTCTCTCCTGCTTTCTGGATCTGTAAGTAAATCAGCAGTGAGACGAAGCAACTCTGATCTTTGAGTTAAAACTTCATAAGTAAATCCTTCATCAGGAGTTTTATCCAACCTTAATTGAAAAGCTCTTAATATCTCCTCGGGTGTTGCAGAGGGGCTTACGCCGATTAAACGAAAATGATCTAAAGGAAGTTCCAAACAAATATCCTATTAAAATTTCTTAGATAAATTTTATCAAGTTAAAAAATTTTTTCATAAGGTCTTGCAGAGTTATTAAAAAAAATCATAAAAACTGACCTTCACGGCTTAGAATGTTAACAAATCAAAACTTCATTAAGGTATTTTTCTTGGAAACACATGTAGAGAGAATCTCAAATCTTCAAGATATAAAAAAAGCCGAATTAGATCGAGAAACCGGATTATTTCTTTTTGAAGATATGACTCTTGGTCGAAGATTCGAAGATAAGTGTGCAGAAATGTACTACCGGGGGAAAATGTTTGGTTTCGTTCATTTATATAACGGCCAAGAAGCTATAAGTACTGGAGTAATTGGTGCCATGAAAAAGAAACATGATTGGTTTTGTAGCACCTATCGTGATCATGTCCATGCTCTAAGTGCAGGAGTTCCCTCCTTCGAGGTAATGAGTGAACTTTTTGGTAAAGCTACAGGTTGTAGTAAAGGCCGAGGGGGGTCTATGCACTTATTTTCAAGAGAGCATCACTTGCTAGGCGGATACGCATTCATAGGAGAAGGAATTCCAGTTGCTTTAGGGGCAGCCTTTTCAAGTAAATATAAAAGGGAAGTTAATGGAAATAAAAGTAGTGATGCAGTAACTGCAGCATTCTTTGGAGATGGGACGTGCAATAATGGACAGTTTTTTGAATGTTTAAATATGGCTCAATTATGGAAATTACCCATAATTTTTGTTGTTGAGAATAATAAATGGGCCATTGGTATGGCTCACGATAGAGCAACTAGTAATCCTGAAATCTGGAGAAAAGCCTCTGCTTTTGGGATGCATGGAGAAGAAGTTGATGGGATGGATGTATTGGCTGTAAGAGGAGCTGCTCAAAGAGCCATTGATCGGGCAAGAGCAGGAGAGGGGCCTACACTTTTAGAATGCCTGACTTACAGATATAGAGGACATTCTCTAGCAGATCCAGATGAATTAAGGTCTGAAAAAGAGAAGGAATTTTGGGGGAAAAGAGATCCCATTAAGAAATTAGCCCAAGAGATTATTGATGGTAAATTTGCAACAGAAGAAGAATTAAAAAGTATTGAAAAGAGAATAGATACCGAAATATCAGAGTCCGTTAAAAATGCTTTAGAAGCACCTGAGCCACCTTCAAATGAGCTAACTAAATATATTTGGGCAGAAGATTAGATTAAATGCCACTTGGTAATTTTCTGGTCAAATTTCTTAATTTCCTTAATGCCTTAAGTTCAACTTGTCTAACTCTCTCCCTTGAAACTTCTAATAATCTTCCAATCTCAGCAAGAGTATGTCTCTCATTTCCATCTAGGCCAAACCTTAACTTAAGAACATGTTGCTCTTGTTCGCTTAGATGACTTAACCATTTCCCAAGTTGCTCTTGATGCATCTTCTGTTCAACTTGATCTAAAGGTTCTTCATTATTACTATCAGCAATTAAATCACCTAAGAAACTCCTGCCATCATCTCCATTCACTGGAGCATCTAAACTGCTTGTTGATAAAGCTTGTCTTAAAACAGAGTCTAATTCATCAACATCAATTTCCATAGCTTCTGCAATTTCAATTCTGCTTGGCATAGCTCCAAGTTTGTGTGCCAAATCCCTGCTAACTTTTCTTATAGATGCTAGTCTCTCACTTAAATGCACTGGTAAACGGATAGTTCGTGATTGACAAGCAATTGCTCTTGTCATACTTTGACGGATCCACCAAAAAGCATATGTAGAAAACTTATAACCTCTTGTGGGGTCAAATTTTTCAACAGCCCTTTCCAACCCAAGAGAACCTTCTTGAACTAAATCAAGAAGTTCAAGACCTTTGCCTTGGTATTTTTTTGCCACACTAACAACTAATCTTAAATTAGCTTTCATCATTCTCTCTTTAGCTCTTCTTCCAATTTTTATTGTTCTTTTTTGCTGCTTTGTGAAATCTTTATTTTTTTCATTTAATTGGCCATCTTCTGTAAGAAGCATCATTCTCTGAACTTGATTACCCAATTCAATCTCTTCAGCAGGAGTTAACAAAGGAACTCTACCGATGTTTTGCAAATACCAACTAATTGGATCATTACCCTTCCTTTTCTGTGGCTCTGTGTGAGCTGGTACTGATGAAACCATTTTTTGACCCTAATAAGGTATTAAAACTTTCCTACACTTTTCCAGAAATAGCCGAATATTTAATGCGCGCTTCAGATTTCAGGTAATATTTCTATATATATGTGTTTAAAACTAAAAATAACTCTCTTAAATTGTTTCTTTCAAGATATTTGTCTCGTTTTCTTCTTTCTCATTAATTTTGATAATTCCTCACCAATAGCATAAGCATTTGACCCAGTTTTACACTTTGATGCGGCAAATGAATGTAAAAGTAGGTATTTAGCAAAAAAATCAGTTTTTATATTTCTATAAAAGGTCAAATCAATAGCAGAACTGCCAGCTACAAATCCGGTTAAAAGATCACCTAATCCAGCTCTGGCTGTCTGCGAATCGGTTCCAAAAAGTTGCCATGCTTTTTTATCATCAGCAACTATGCTGTTAGCTCCCTTTAATAAAACACTAATATTAAATTCTTTGGCCGCTTTAAGAGCTAGTCCTACATTGGTCTCAGATTTGATATCAGGGAATAATCTTCGAAATTCTTTGCTATGTGGTGTAATCCATGTTTTAAATTTTCTCTCTAAAAAGAAATTTGACCTTAACTTAGATTCCGAAATTCTGTTAAGTGCATCTGCATCCAAGATCAATAATCCTTCAAAAGCTATAAGGTAGTCCTTTGATTTTTCCCAGTCATCATTATCAATTCCTATTCCTGGGCCGACAGCTAATGAATCAAATGCACTTAAATCAATATTCTTTAATGCACTAAATAAAGATGCATTTCCACTTTGATTGGATTGCATAGTTTCTTTTAAAACTATTTCTGGTGCAACCTGCCAAATAGACTCAGCAACTATCCCAGGCAGGACCGCAGAGACAAAGCCTGCTCCACTTGATATGGCCCCTTTTAATGCTAAGTAGGCAGCGCCAGGATATTTTTCACTTCCGGCTATTAGTAATGTTCTACCTCTTTTATATTTGTTGGAATTTTTTGGTAAAGAAGGTAAATTAATATTTTTTAAATCTTCATAACTAATCTTAAAAATCTTTTTATCAACTTTGGACAGCTTACTAATAGGCACCCCAACATCTATACAATGCAATTTTCCAACAAAAGGTAAAGCAGAATCTTGCGTTAACCCAATCTTATGAAGACCAATGGCCAAGGTATAATCTGCCTTTACTGCGTTATCTGAAAAAGGCTCTCCTTTATCAGGACATAATCCTGTTGGAATATCAATACTTATTACCTTGCCATATTTGTTATGAAATTTTTGATTAAGTAGTTTAATTAATTTAGTATCAACTTTTCTTGTTTGATTATTACCAAAAACCGCATCAATCCAGAGTTCTTTCCCACTTACATCAGGTGGCTCTACTAATTTTGTAACACCAAGAGATGTAAGATAGTTGAGGTGGTTATTTGTTAATGTTTTTTTTATCGGGAATGGGCACCATACCTGGACTAAAAAACCTTTCAAAAAAAGCTCTCGTGCTATTACGGCACCATCCCCACCATTATTGCCAGGACCTATTAAAACGGTTATTCCATGCTTTAAAAGAGGTTTCCTTTTCAAAAGCCATCTACTAATTAGGATGCCAGCTTTTTCCATCAATGCTTCTTGAGGCATTCCATCAGAAAACATTTCTTTCTCAATTATCAACATTTGCTTTGAATCAACAATTAAATGTTTAGAGTCAATTGTTGGCCATACAATTTCGTTCATAATTAGCATAAATCAATTGAAGTACTGTTCAAAAATTTAAACTTCCATGTTAAATACACAAAAGGATAAAAAATTAGAGAACTATTTTTCTACTAATAATAAAACTAAAAAGAAAAAAAATATTATTGTAGGTCTTTCTGGTGGCGTTGATAGTTCCCTCTCAGCTGCTCTTCTTGTAGAAAGAGGCTGGAATGTAGAGGGTCTTACTCTTTGGCTAATGAAAGGAGAAGGCTCCTGTTGTTCTGAAGGATTAGTAGACGCTGCTGGCCTTTGTGAAGATTTAGGAATTAATCATAAAATAATAGATTCTAGAGAAATTTTCGAAAGAGAGGTAATAAAAAAAACTACTGAAAGCTACGAGAAAGGATTCACTCCACTTCCATGTTCGATGTGCAACAAGAATGTGAAGTTTGAAAAGATGCTTAATTACGCAATAAACAAAAAAGACTTTACTCATATTGCAACTGGACATTACGCAAGGATAAAAAAATCAACTTATGCTGAAAAACTTTATTGCGAGGACTTTAAATTTAAGGACTTTCTACTTCTCAGAGGCGCTGACGAGAACAAAGACCAAAGTTATTTTCTTTATAGTCTTTCACAAGAATTACTAAGCAGATTGGAGTTCCCTCTTGGTGAAATGAAAAAAGAAGAAACAAGAAAAGAAGCCCTGAGATTAGGCCTGAGAACTGCTAAAAAACCAGAAAGTCAAGATCTATGTTTAGTTGAGCATTATGGATCAATGCAGAGATTTATTGACAAACATATTGAACCCAAGAAAGGAGAAATTGTGCATGTAAATGGTAAAGTTCTTGGAAATCACAATGGTATTCAGCACTTTACGATAGGTCAAAGAAAAGGGTTGGGCATTGCTTGGCCTGAACCACTATATGTAAAAAGTTTAGATAGAGAAAAAAATGTAGTATATGTAGCGGATAAAAGTGATCTCTTTAAAAAAGAAGCAATAATTCACAAGGTTAACTGGGTTTCAATAGAAGAACCTAATGAAGAGATAGAAGTAGAAGCACAAATTAGATATAGAAGTCATCCAGTGAAAGGGATTTTAATTCCCCTGAAAACCTTAGATAATCCAACTAAATCATTTAAATTAATTTTTGAAGAAGGCCAAAGTTCTGTAACGCCAGGACAAGCTGCAGTTTTTTATAAGGGAGAAATTTTGCTAGGTGGTGGATTAATTAATTAATTTTCCAAAAGAAATTTAATCCCATGAATAATATATACAACAATAAAATAGGTTTATCTCCAAATTTTGTATAGAAAGTCTTTTCGGACGAAAAATTCGGAATAACCATTTCATATTGCTCTGCATTTAAATCGAGAATCTTAATTATTTTCCCATCATCCCTTACTAAACCAGAAGGGCCGCCGTTTGATACAAGTAGATTATCTTTTTTATTTTCAATACTTCTTACTCTAGCTAAAGACAGAAATTGATTATAAAGCTTTTTTGGATAGGGATCTAAATTTGCAGCAGTTACTATTAGTTTTGCCCCACTATTAATAGCCTTTCTTATTTTCAATCCATCACTAATTTCATAACAAATAGCTACTGCTAAAGGTGGTGTAAATTTAGTATCAAAAAATCTTGAATCAGAGCCTGGTCGAATTCCTCCCACTGCAGATAATCCTCTTGAAAAACTATCTAAAAATTTAGGTATTTTTTCACCCAATGGAACAAGTCTGTTTTTATCTATGAAAGAGGTAAAAGATTTATCTCCAATTTGAAATCCGAGTAAAGAACTTCTTAACTCATTATTGTAATTTCTGAAACCTCCTGCCAAAGTATTAACCTTAATGCCTTTAGATAAATAAAAATTATTAGATAGAGTTCCTTCAGGAGCAACAAGAAGTTTTGCTTGATTGGCTAAAGCATATTCTTGAGCGGTAGATTGTTTTTCTTTAATAAACTCATCATCTATGTTTAATTTTTCTCTTGTTGGAATATTTGTTTGCCAAATAGCCACAGAAAATTGAGAATTTCTTTTTATTGGATTTGTTAGGCCCCCAAATAAATGTAAGAAAACAATTATCAAAAGTCCAAAAATAAATATTTTTTTAAAATGAAGTTTTCTTATCCATCTACCGTGACTAAAAAAAATCCAAAATCCAATCAATATTTGTAATACGCATAAACCACTTGCGCCAATCCATCTTGCCAAACCAGCAAGATAAATATCACCTGGGATAAGACTCTCTCCTAAACCTATCCAGAAAAAAGGTGTTTGAGAAAGTATCAATTCACCAATACCCCAAGTCAAAGATAAAAAAAATACTTTTACTGTTAAAGGTAATATTTTCATTTTAAAAACATCATCTTTCCTGAGAATCATTTCAACTAATAATCCCCATAAATAAACTAATAACCCACCCAAAAAAGCACAAAATAATAATATTGAAATGGCGATTATTAAACTTGAAAGCCATGAAAACCCTAGCCATGTTAATGGATGAAGATCATATAACCATGAATGACTTATCAAAACAAAGAAGAAACCCCAACAAAAATTTGCTATTTTTCTCTCGCTTCCCTTCCATAAAATAAATAAAGATATCGGCATAAAAACCAACCAAAAGTGACTTGAAACAGAAATTCCACCTAAAATTCCACCTAAACAAGGGTAAA
>QCGP01000011.1 GCA_003279845.1 Prochlorococcus sp. AG-388-F11 | reverse complement strand
GGGTTGAGGATCCCAAATTCAAATGAGGCTAAATCTCTTATGAAACAAACAGGGCCATTGTTAACTTCAAGTGCAAATATTTCAGGTTTTGCAGGATCAGTTACAGTTGAAGGTATTTCTCTAGACTTCCCTTCTGTAAAAATTTTGGGCCCTATCCCGTGGGAAAAAAGTAGTGGAAAAGCTAGTACTATTATATTTTGGAAGAAAAGTGGAGATTGGAGAATGATCAGAGAAGGGGAAGTATTAGTAAGGGAATTGTATTAATGTTTTTATTATTATTTTTTGTTTTATTAATTCAATTTTTAACTTATTGGATATTTGAACCCCTTGCATCTTTTTTAGAGTATGTTCTCGAAATAAGATTGTTTCCTATCATTGCTCTTATAGGTTTAATCTTTTTATTTTCAGCAAAGAATATTGAACAGAATTAAATAAAATCAAAATGCCGGCTAACAGATTTGAACTGATGACCTTCGCTTTACAAAAGCGCTGCTCTACCGCTGAGCTAAGCCGGCAATATTTTTATCTTACAATTAGGGAGGGTCAATTATCAGGATTTTTTTAGCTTTTTTTTAAATTTATTACTTTTTGATATCTTTATTAGCTTTATCAGCTTTATCAGTTTTTTTGAATTTTATTTCTCCGGTAACAGTTCTTTTGATTGGTAAATTTGCTACTAATGCAGTCATTCTATCTTCCGTCTCTAAACTTACTGCCACCTCTTCAAAATCAATCTCAACATATTTAGCAACAACATCAAGAATTTCTTTCCTCATTTTATCCAAGAGATCAGTTGTCAAAGAACTCATATCAACTCTATCGTGAGCGAGTACAAGTTGTAATCTTTCTCTTGCTGTGTTGGCACTAGCTGTTTCTCTACCTAGTAACTTGTTTATAAGATCTCTGAGTGTCATCATTTTAAAAAACCTTGGTTTGCATTAATCTCATGAATTTATCTTTTAAACTTTGACCTTCATTTTTTGGGTCAATAATTGGTACATCCTTTCCTGTAAGTCTTTGAGAAACATTCAAATAACATTTTTTTGCAGGAGATCTACCATCTGTAAGTGTCAGTGGTTCTCCTCTATTTGTACTTATAATTACTTGCTCATCTTCTAAAACAATACCTAACAAAGGCAAAGAAAGTATCCCTTGGACATCATCGATAGATAGCATCTCTTGACTGGCCATCATGTTGGGGCGAACTCTGTTGATTACAAGCTGAATAGGCTCAATATCAGAAGTATTAAGAATTCCTATTACTCTATCCGCATCCCGTACTGCAGATAATTCCGGATTAGTAACAACGATGGCTTCTTTACAGGCTGCAAGAGCATTCTTAAATCCATCTTCTACACCAGCTGGGCAATCTACTAAGACATAATCAAATTTCTCACTAAGCAGTTCACTAATTTTTTTCATATCTTCTGGCTTCATCCAATCCAACATCCTTGGATCACCAGCCGGTAGAAGAGCAAGGTTAGGTTCTTTTTTATGTCTAACCAATGCTTGGTCAAGACGACAATTCTTGTCAAGAACATCTTGAGCCGTATAAATAATGCGATTTTCTAATCCAAGAAGAAGATCTAAATTTCTTAAGCCAAAATCAGCATCTAATACAGCAGTTGTTGCTCCGCTATTAGCGAGTGCTATGCCTAGGTTTGCAGTTAAAGTGGTTTTACCAACCCCACCTTTGCCTGAACAAATTAATATTGTGCGAGTATTTTTCCCCACGATTTTAATAATTTTACAAATAATAAAGCCACTTTCAGAAAGTTAAATATTTTAAAGATTAAGTAATTCTTAAATTTATCTAGTTTGAATTAATTTTTTGCAAATCTATTGATTAATTTTTAGTTTCGATTATGTGTGGTTTGATAATTATCGATTGTTTATCTATTACCGCAATTTCTGGATAACAATTTTTGGGCTTATCCTTTGGTCCAATAGCTATCACATCTGCAATTCTTAACTGTAAAGGATTTAGATAAAGTGATGAAATAAAGGCATCTTTATTCCCACTTTTTCCCGCAAATGCGATACCTAGTAATTTGCCCCAAACGTAAATGTTTTTCTTCGCGGAAACTATTGCCCCTGGATTAACGTCTCCAATAATGCATAGGTTTCCATTTGAAGATATTCTTTCACCCGATCGTACTGTTCCTTTGTGAAAAATATCGTATTTCATTTTTGATTTAAATAAAAGCAGCATATTTTTAATGTCTTGCTCTTTAATAAAAGTTGAGTTTATTTTTAAAGACTTTCCACTTAAGACTGTGTTTCTATTATTTGAGTAAATGTAAAGGGAACAAATATTAATTTTGTCTAAATGAATTTTTAATTTCGATAATTGATAAGCACTTATTAACTCATTGACCGCGAAAATTTTTGCTTCCAGAGGTCCTTTAATGGAAGAAAATTTTTTGAAAGTTTCGTAGATATTGTTTAAATCAGAAAAAGAATAAATTTCTAAAAATTTACTTTTATTGTCATTTAAAACGATTTCCATGGAATACATTCAATCTATGAATTATTTTTTATTAATGAAATTTCATTCTTAATTTTATCCTTGAACAAATCTGGATAGATAATAAAAGAGCTTTCCTCAGATCTCATTAAAGTTTTTATTAATGCAGAACTATTTTCTAATGACCTTTGATAAGTGCCGTCCCATATTTTAAGTGCATTGTTAGATTCAAAACCTTTAAAAGACTTTTCCTTAATCCCACAAAATATTTCTGAATCATAACCATTTTTTTTACATAATTTCCTCGCAAACGCAAGGACTTTTAGTCTATTTACTTTACTTAAAAAACTTATGTCTGATGCTTTTAATAAATCTCTGTCAATAAACATTTTGCATAGTGTAGAAAGTGGTTCAAAAGATTCATCTTTCCATCTAATCAAATGATAGTAAAAGGTTACATCATCGTTTCTTAAAAAATCTTCAAAATCGACTTTTTCAGGGGAAAATATCCATTTATGTAGAGAATTATCTAACCAAATTTTCTTTTCAAAATTATGTTTTATTGTGTAAATTATTTTTTCCAGGATCCATGTTGATATTTCGTTTATTCTGTGATTGTAAATAGTTCTGTACATCAGGTTTCTTAGTACTAGGAAATGTTCAATAGCAATAACTCCTTTAGGTTTGATTCCGATATTTCCATCGGGTGAAAAAGTAAGAGCTGAAATAATTCTTTCTAAATCTACTAAGCCATAGTTAGTACCAGTGTTGTAACTATCGCGTAAAAGATAATCGAGACGATCGCAATCTATTTCACTGCTAATTATTGTTTTTAAAGGTTGTGAAAATAGTTGCTTTGATTGAAATAATTCTCCAATTTTTCTAGGTAATTCGTTGTCATACTTTTTGAGTATTGAATGTATTGGAGAATAATTTTTGACTAAGTTTTGAGACCATTGTTCGTGGTTATGCTCGAAGATTGTTTCGCTGGTATGGCTTAAAGGTCCATGACCTAAATCATGTAATAGAGCTGCTCCATAAAGAACAAATTTATTTTCACAAAATGAGGGTTTGGTTTCAATTAACCTTTTATATATCTTTCTTGCGATACAAAAAACGCCAATTGAATGAGTAAATCTACTCGATTCTGCACCATGAAAAAGTAATAATGCTGCCCCTAGTTGTTTTATTCTTCTTAATCTTTGAAAAGCAGTTGTATCAATTAATTCCAAAACCATTAATTCTTCTGGCTTTCCTGAATCAAATACTATTTCTTTATGAATTGGATCATGAAAAACTCTTTTAATAGTCATAGTTTTTAATATTTCTTATTTTTAACTTTTTGCTATTTCAAGGCTTGATTCCTTCATTGCTTTGTTCATTAGTTTGCAATTGAAGTTCTTCTTTTTTTTCTAGGATCGACTCTAGAAATAATTCTGCATTCCTGACCCACTTATCATCAGCACTTCCGTATTCACTCGCATCCGGGAGGTCAAGTAATTTATCAGGCGTCATTCCTTCACCTTGAATATTATTTCCTTTGGGAGTTAAATAACTAGCAACTGTTATGGCAATACCACTATCCTCTCCTAAACTTTTTAAGGATTGAATTAAACCTTTTCCATAAGTTTTTTCTCCCATAAGAATTGATCTCTCATTATCTTGTAAAGAACCAGCAAGTATTTCACTAGCACTCGCAGTGCCTTTATTAACAAGAGTCACCATTGGTCCATCAAAAGATGTCTCCTTTTGAGAAATTATTGCATCTTTGATTCCATTTCTATTTTTTGTCTCTACAACAGGTTTCAAACTTAATAATGAGTCTGCAACTGCTATCCCTGAGCTTACTAGTCCACCTGAATTATTTCTTAGATCCAAGATCAACCCCTCAACCTCTTTCTCTTTTAACTCTTGAAGTGCCTCTTCAACTTTTTTGGGTACACTTTCGCTGAATTGAGTAATCCTTAAATATCCTATTGTGTGAGAATCGTCTCTTAATCTTTTTGTTCTAACTGGTCTGAGATCTACAGATCTCCTTTCTAAATCGACTTCCCTAATTTCTCCTGATTCCGAAGATATTTCAACCAGAACTTTTGTTCCAGATTCACCTCTTAACTTAGAGGCAGTATTAGCAAGCCCCAATTCTTTGGATGAAATTCCATCAACTTTTTCTATGAAGTCGCCGCTAACTATTCCAGCCTCTTCTGCTGGAGATCCTCCAAGAGTTGATACAACTTTAACTTTTTTGTTATCATCATCTTCACCTAACTGGAGACCAACCCCATTAATCTCACTTCCAAAATTACTTGATTTGAGGAGTTCATAATCTTTTGGGCGCAAAATTCTTGTATAAGGATCTTCTAGAGGTTTTAACATATCTTCAATTGCAGAATAAGCCTCTTCAGTTGTTTCAATTTGTTTCTGTAATGTTTTTTGTCTAATTCTCTTCCATTGTATTTCTTCAAACTTTTCTGGGTCATAGAAGCCCTCATTCACCAAGGTCCAGGCGTCAAGTACTAATTGCTTGGTATCACTGAGAGCATCCACTCTTGCAATCAATAAAAGATTGATAGAAAAAACGATGATCATTGATGCAGTGATCAAAGTTTTGAATGTTAAAAGTTTGTTAAAAGATGAATTCATTGGGTTAAGTGTTAACACCAAGTATAAGAATTTTAAGTAAGCTCTTTATATCAAAGCTAATTTTTTTTTGGATGGCGAATTCTTCATCTGTTTATGACTGGTTTCAAGAGAGACTTGAAATTCAAGACATAACTGACGACGTAACTTCCAAGTACGTACCCCCTCACGTAAATATTTTTTATTGTTTGGGTGGCATAACTTTAGTATGCTTCCTAATCCAATTTGCAACAGGTTTTGCAATGACTTTTTACTATAAGCCAACAGTTACACAAGCTTATAGTTCAGTAAGTTATCTAATGACCGATGTAAGTTTTGGATGGTTAATACGATCTGTTCATAGATGGAGTGCATCAATGATGGTTTTGATGTTAATCCTTCATGTTTTTAGAGTTTATCTTACCGGTGGTTTCAAAAGGCCTAGAGAATTAACTTGGGTAACAGGTGTTGTAATGGCAGTTATAACAGTTGCGTTTGGAGTGACAGGATATTCATTACCTTGGGATCAAGTGGGTTATTGGGCAGTCAAAATTGTTTCTGGTGTACCTGCTGCTATACCAGTAATCGGAGATTTTATGGTCGAACTGCTTAGAGGCGGAGAAAGTGTAGGACAATCAACTCTTACAAGATTCTATAGTCTCCACACTTTCGTCTTGCCATGGTCATTAGCAGTTTTCATGTTGATGCACTTTTTAATGATTCGTAAACAGGGTATTTCAGGTCCCTTGTAAACTTCTATACTTAAAACATTATTAAGACTTCCTCATGTCTACGTTAAAAAAACCAGATTTATCTGACCCAAAATTAAGAGCAAAATTAGCTAAAGGTATGGGCCATAATTATTATGGTGAACCTGCTTGGCCAAATGATTTATTATATATATTCCCTGTAGTTATTTTAGGAACAATAGCTTGCGTAGTTGGACTAGCAGTTCTTGATCCTGCAATGTTGGGAGACAAAGCAAATCCATTCGCAACTCCTTTAGAAATACTTCCAGAATGGTATCTTTATCCAGTTTTTCAGATTCTTAGGGTAGTTCCCAACAAACTTTTAGGTATCGCACTGCAAACATTAATTCCACTTGGATTAATGATTTTACCTTTTATCGAAAACGTTAATAAATTTTCTAACCCATTCAGAAGACCAATAGCAATGTCTGTTTTCTTGTTCGGAACTTTTCTAACAATATACCTTGGTATTGGGGCATGTTTACCAATTGATAAATCATTAACTTTAGGTTTATTTTAGGCTTAAATTTTAAACATATCTAGATCGTTATCATCTTCTTTCAGAAAGTGATTCATCAATAAAAATCCAACAATTGTCCATGTTTGATATGTTCTTGATTGTTGCCCAACCCAAGTACCTGTAGGACCATCAAAATATTCTGCCCATTCCTGCTTTGGTAATTGATTAAGTTGACACCAATATGCCTCTTCGATTAAAGATTTCATTTCTTCCATGAGAATTACATCATCAGAACCATAATTCCTTTGATGCAACATAACGGCTGCACCAAAAAACCATAGTAAACTTGGCCAATGACCACCGTTATGGTAACTCCAAGGCCAATTCTTTGGATCCGATCCAGTTTTATTTTGCCATTCCTCGACATCCATATGCGGATGACAAATTCTCATGGGCATTTGCGCCATCAAATCCTGTCTGTTATGCAAAACTAATCTAAATAAAGCTCTTTGCTCTTCAGGAGGTAGTACACCGAATATACATGCTAAAGAATTTCCTAAACTGTAAAATCGAAAATCAGGCCTTCCTGTCCTAATATTTCCAATTAAGTAACCACCTCTATTCTCTAACCAATCTTGTAGCCATGAGGGAACTACTTGAGGTTGAACATTAAATTCATTGAAGTGTTGATCATCTCCATACTGCTCAGTTGGCCTTCTTCTTAGAACTTGCATTGTTTGGCTGGTAACCCAGTAATGTTTTAAGAGAAAGTTTCCTAAATCTTTAACCCATTGATTTGTGAGTATAAGTCTTTGATCTAAAAGTCTACTTACATGATCTGCGCGACTTAATTCCATTAAGTTTATACAGCTTTTTAAGCATCCATGAAGTAAAACTTCAACCTCTAAGGGTGCCCCCCATACATCCATGGGCCTATCAATCATAAATGCGCAGTCGGGAACAAAAAGTACGGGAGTGCCTTCAAATGTTGGATGAAGAACTAGATCAAGTAAAAGTTGGATCCCTCTTTGAACGCTTTGACTTTTACCGAAGGCATAATCTCCACTTTTATTGACATAATACCAACATAAAATTGGCCACCATAAACTTGCATCAGCTGAGGTAATTCTGCCAATTGATCTCTGTCCATAGTCACCAATGAGCTTTCCGTTTTCTTCAATAAAACTAGTAGGAAATACGCCTCGTGTTTGGTAATTACTGCTTTGCAATTCAAGGCATACACTTAGGAACCTCTTAACAATTTCGTATCTTTTTTGGGTAATGAGGTAAATCATCACGGGAACATTATCTCTTAAAAATATTTCTCCATAATTTAATTTTTTGTTTTTTGTTGGGTGTTCTAGTGCCGCAACACTTCCTACTAGCTCGCCTGATATTTCAACTAAAGTCTTTTCGAAGTGTTTTTTTGCATTTGTTACAATTTTCTTCTCATCTGAACTTGGTCTGACTCTTAAATTTTTTTGACTAAATCTTTCTGCCATTTCATTGAAGATCCCTTATATTTAAGCCTAGTTGTTTAAAGAGACTTTGAACAAATAAAAAATTAATAAAAAATTTTTGTATAAAAGGTTGCATAATTACAGTTAGATGGTTTAGTATTTTCTTCTGGGCAAAAATATATTTTTTTGCATTATTCAAGCGATTACCTTAAATCTAATTTTTGGTAAATAAATGAATCTTCTGGAAACTTGATTTCGATCATTATTTTCAGCCAGAAGAAGGGATTCACCTTCTAATTGAGTTAGACACTTGTTGTTGACTCTGCACCTAGAAAACTTAAAAACTTAGGAACTGATGCTTTTATTGCGTCAAAACTTTACCAAATTAAATTTGGTAATTTTGAGATGTATTTGCAATAAAGGTGTGAGGTCCCGTCAAGAATATATAAATTGTTTTCAATTGCTAACTTTATAGTTTTTGAAAACCAACGGATCTGAGATCTTGGAAAGTCACTTTGAAATATTTTTAATGTGCACTCAAAGTAATCCTTAATTTACATAAGGAGGCTGAACCTAAATAAATTAAGTCAACCTTATTTTTATTTGGAGAATGCAATTCATATTGAGTAGATTTATCTACAAAAGGATTTGAACACAACGGAGAGTTTGATCCTGGCTCAGGATGAACGCTGGCGGCGTGCTTAACACATGCAAGTCGAACGAACCTTCGGGTTAGTGGCGGACGGGTGAGTAACGCGTGAGAATCTGCCCTCAGGAGGGGGATAACGGTTGGAAACGACCGCTAATACCCCATATGCCCATGGGTGAAATGAATTTCGCCTGAGGATGAGCTCGCGTCTGATTAGCTAGTTGGTGAGGTAATGGCTCACCAAGGCTTCGATCAGTAGCTGGTCTGAGAGGATGATCAGCCACACTGGGACTGAGACACGGCCCAGACTCCTACGGGAGGCAGCAGTGGGGAATTTTCCGCAATGGGCGAAAGCCTGACGGAGCAACGCCGCGTGAGGGACGAAGGCCTCTGGGCTGTAAACCTCTTTTCTCAAGGAAGAAGATATGACGGTACTTGAGGAATAAGCCACGGCTAATTCCGTGCCAGCAGCCGCGGTAATACGGGAGTGGCAAGCGTTATCCGGAATTATTGGGCGTAAAGCGTCCGCAGGCGGCTTTTCAAGTCTGCTGTTAAAACGTGGAGCTTAACTCCATCATGGCAGTGGAAACTGAAAGGCTTGAGTATGGTAGGGGCAGAGGGAATTCCCGGTGTAGCGGTGAAATGCGTAGATATCGGGAAGAACACCAGTGGCGAAGGCGCTCTGCTGGGCCATTACTGACGCTCATGGACGAAAGCCAGGGGAGCGAAAGGGATTAGATACCCCTGTAGTCCTGGCCGTAAACGATGAACACTAGGTGTCGGGGGAATCGACCCCTTCGGTGTCGTAGCTAACGCGTTAAGTGTTCCGCCTGGGGAGTACGCACGCAAGTGTGAAACTCAAAGGAATTGACGGGGGCCCGCACAAGCGGTGGAGTATGTGGTTTAATTCGATGCAACGCGAAGAACCTTACCAGGGTTTGACATCCTGCGAACCTCTTAGAAATTTGAGGGTGCCTTCGGGAATGCAGTGACAGGTGGTGCATGGCTGTCGTCAGCTCGTGTCGTGAGATGTTGGGTTAAGTCCCGCAACGAGCGCAACCCACGTTTTTAGTTGCCAGCATTTAGTTGGGCACTCTAGAAAGACCGCCGGTGATAAACCGGAGGAAGGTGTGGATGACGTCAAGTCATCATGCCCCTTACACCCTGGGCTACACACGTACTACAATGCTACGGACAAAGGGCAGCAAACTCGCGAGAGCTAGCAAATCCCATAAACCGTGGCTCAGTTCAGATCGTAGGCTGCAACTCGCCTACGTGAAGTAGGAATCGCTAGTAATCGCAGGTCAGCATACTGCGGTGAATACGTTCCCGGGCCTTGTACACACCGCCCGTCACACCATGGAAGTTGGCCATGCCCGAAGTCGTTACTCCAACCCTTGTGGAGGAGGACGCCGAAGGTGGGGCTAATGACTGGGGTGAAGTCGTAACAAGGTAGCCGTACCGGAAGGTGCGGCTGGATCACCTCCTAACAGGGAGACAACAAAATGTTTAATATTATTATTTTGTCACCTTAGGTCGATCGGTATCTCACATTCTTAATTCATTAAGAATTTCATTTCCTAAGTTTTTCTAGGTCACACCCATTATTTTTCCTGGGCCATTAGCTCAGGTGGTTAGAGCGCACCCCTGATAAGGGTGAGGTCCCTGGTTCAAGTCCAGGATGGCCCATATCTCTATGTTGGGGGTATAGCTCAGTTGGTAGAGCGCCTGCTTTGCAAGCAGGATGTCAGCGGTTCGAGTCCGCTTACCTCCACTGATTACCACCTCTTCCATAATTTGGAGAAAGGAAATTTTTTGAGTTGTGATCAAATTCTGAACGAATCTAGCTTCCTAATGAAATCATTAAGATGCTGGACTCATTGAATTAAATTCATTGTTTTCAGAGAACCTTGACAACTGCATAGATTATTTTTAAAGACAATAAGCATCTTTAATGATGCAGATTTATTATTTGTGCGAATGCATTAATAACAATTCTATTAAGCTGATGCTTCAATTTTGAAGTTATTGGTCAAGCTACAAAGGGCTCACGGAGGATACCTAGGCACACAGAGGCGATGAAGGACGTGGTTACCTGCGATAAGTCTCGGGGAGTTGGAAGCACACTTTGATCCGGGAATTTCCGAATGGGGCAACCCCATGTACGGCCAACTGAATATATAGGTTGGTGCGAGCTAACCCAGCGAACTGAAACATCTTAGTAGCTGGAGGAAGAGAAAGTAAATAACGACTCCCTCAGTAGCGGCGAGCGAACGGGGAATAGCCCAAACCGATAGTCTTGACTATCGGGGTTGTGGGACAGCAATATGGATCAACAAGTCTAGAAGAAACGTTTGAATGGCGTGCCACAGAGGGTGAAAGCCCCGTAATCGAAAGATAAGTTGACCTAGCTGTATCCCGAGTAGCACGGAGCACGTGGAATTCCGTGTGAATCTGCGAGGACCACCTCGTAAGGCTAAGTACTACTGTGTGACCGATAGTGAAACAGTACCGCGAGGGAAAGGTGAAAAGAACCCCGGGAGGGGAGTGAAATAGAACATGAAACCGTGAGCTTACAAGCAATGGGAGCCCGACTAATCGGGTGACCGTGTGCCTGTTGAAGAATGAGCCGGCGACTTATAGGCACTGGCGGGTTAAACCGGAAATGGTGGAGCCACAGCGAAAGCGAGTCTTAATAGGGCGTTTGTCAGTGTTTATAGACCCGAACCCTGGTGATCTAACCATGGCCAGGATGAAGCTTGGGTGATACCAAGTGGAGGTCCGAACCGACTGAAGTTGAAAATTCAGCGGATGAGCTGTGGTTAGGGGTGAAATGCCAATCGAACCAGGAGCTAGCTGGTTCTCCCCGAAATACGTTGAGGCGTAGCGTCTAGTGCTCCAGCAGGGGGGTAAAGCAACCATTTCGGTGCGGGCTGCGAAAGCGGTACCAAATCGATATGAACTCTGAATACCCTGTGTGTAACTAGGCAGTCAGACTGTGGGGGATAAGCTCCATAGTCAAGAGGGAAACAGCCCAGACCGCCAGCTAAGGTCCCAAAATTAACGCTAAGTGATAAAGGAGGTGGGATTGCCCAGACAACCAGGAGGTTTGCCTAGAAGCAGCCATCCTCAAAGGAGTGCGTAATAGCTCACTGGTCGAGCGATCCTGCGCCGAAAATGAACGGGGCTAAGCGTTATACCGAAGCTGCGGATAAATTTATTTATGGTAGGGGAGCGTTCTATGTAGGGTGAAGCGTTAGCGTAAGCGGACGTGGACAGCATAGAAGTGAGAATGTCGGCTTGAGTAGCGAAAACATGGGTGAGAATCCCATGCCCCGAAACCCTAAGGGTTCCTCCGGCAGGCTCGTCCGCGGAGGGTTAGTCTGGACCTAAGGCGAGGCCGAAAGGCGTAGTCGATGGATAACAGGTCAATATTCCTGTACCAGATGTGTTTTGAGAAGGGGGACGGAGAAGGCTAACCAGGCCAGATGTTGGTTACTGGTTCAAGCGTTCGAGGCTTTGAGAGATGGAGAAAACATCTTGAGCTAAGGCGTGAGTACGAGCTGCTACGGCAGCGAAGTTGGTGATGTCATGCTTCCAAGAAAAGCCCTATACTCGTTAAGACACAAATGCCAGTACCCGAAACCGACACAGGTGGGGTGGTAGAGAATACCGAGGGGCGCGAGATAACTCTCTCTAAGGAACTCGGCAAAATGGCCCCGTAACTTCGGGAGAAGGGGTGCCAGCGAGAGCTGGTCGCAGTGAAGAGGCGCAAGCGACTGTTTACCAAAAACACAGGTCTCCGCTAAGTCGCAAGACGATGTATGGGGGCTGACACCTGCCCAGTGCCGGAAGGTTAAGGAAGCTGGTTAGCTTTTAGTGAAGCTGGCGACTGAAGCCCCGGTGAACGGCGGCCGTAACTATAACGGTCCTAAGGTAGCGAAATTCCTTGTCGGGTAAGTTCCGACCCGCACGAAAGGTGTAACGATTTGCGCGCTGTCTCGGAGAGAGGCTCGGCGAAATAGAATTGTCTGTGAAGATGCGGACTACATACACCCGGACAGAAAGACCCTATGAAGCTTTACTGTAGTTTGATATTGTGCTCGGGCTCTGAATGCGCAGAATAGGTGGGAGACGTTGAAATAGTGCTTGTGGGTACTATTGAGTCATCGGTGAGATACCACTCTTTTAGAGCTAGGGTTCTAACGCTTACCCGTTATCCGGGAAGCGGACAGTATCTGATGGGCAGTTTGACTGGGGCGGTCGCCTCCTAAAAGGTAACGGAGGCGCACAAAGGTTCCCTCAGGCTGGTTGGAAATCAGTCGTTGAGTGCAAAAGCAGAAGGGAGCTTGACTGTGAGACCTACAAGTCGAACAGGGACGAAAGTCGGTTTTAGTGATCCGACGGTTCTGCGTGGAAGGGCCGTCGCTCAACGGATAAAAGTTACTCTAGGGATAACAGGCTGATCTCCCCCAAGAGTTCACATCGACGGGGAGGTTTGGCACCTCGATGTCGGCTCATCGCAACCTGGGGCTGAAGTCGGTCCCAAGGGTTGGGCTGTTCGCCCATTAAAGCGGTACGCGAGCTGGGTTCAGAACGTCGTGAGACAGTTCGGTCCATATCCGGTGTATGCGCAGGAATATTGAGAGGATTTCTCCCTAGTACGAGAGGACCGGGAGGAACGCACCTCTGGTGTGCCAGTTATCGTGCCAACGGTAAACGCTGGGTAGCCATGTGCGGAGTGGATAACCGCTGAAAGCATCTAAGTGGGAAGCCCACCTCAAGATGAGTATTGCCATGGCTTAAGCCAGTAAGGTCACGGGAAGAACACCCGTTGATAGGCTCTACGTGGAAGCTTGGTAACAAGTGCAGCGGAGGAGTACTAATAGACCGAGGGCTTGACCAAATAAACTTAATTTATTGTTTTTAATTAATATAATTTTCTATGCAGTTCTCAAGGTTCACACTATCCTGGTGTTCATGGCGATGTGGAACCACTCCGATCCATCTCGAACTCGGTTGTGAAACGCATAAGCGGCGAAAATATTTAGGGGGTAGCCCCTTGAGAAAATAGCTCAATGCCAGGTAAAAATATTTAAAAGGGTTTACTCTTCTTGAGTAAGCCCTTTTTTATTTTTGGCATTTAGGACACCAATGGGTACTTCTTCCAGTAATTTTTCGTCTTTCAATTAAATTCCCACATTTACGACATTCTTTTCCAGTTCTCCTATAGACATTTGTCTGTAAACCAAAATTCCCATTCTCTCCTTCCAAGTCCCTAAAATCGCTAAATGTCGTCCCCCCGGAACCTATACTTTTTTTTAATACAGTTACAATTGATTCTTTTAGCTTGATTAACTCATTCTTCTTTATTGTTCGAGCTTCCCTAAAAGGTGAGATGCCAGCAGAGTATAAACTTTCATCAGCATAAATATTACCTATACCTGCCACTATTGTTTGATCTAATAAAATAGCTTTTATAGATTTTGTTCTTTTTGAAATAACTTTCTTAAGATAATTAGCATCAAAGTCTCTAGAAAATGGTTCTGGTCCTAATGAACCTAACCCTTTAATTATATTGTTAGGCGATAGGCCTTTATTAATCCACCACATTTGACCAAAACTTCTTACGTCAACGTACCTTAGCTCATTATTATTTTTATCGAAAAATCTTATTCTTGTATGTTTACAGGGATGAGTTGAGTTTTGATCAAATTTGAAATATCCAGTCATTCTTAGATGAACGACAAGAAATCCGTTATTTTGTGAATTTTCTAGAGGAAATTGAGTATTCTCATTTTTTACTTCTTTTAATTGAGCTATTAAATATTTTCCTCTTCTATCCCATTTATAAATAAGTGAGTTCCGAAGTCCTTTGATGAATTCCTCTTTGTTTGTTGGGAATGCAACAGTTGTATCTCTACAGACTTCTACTTTTTTAATAATAAAATTATTTAGTTTTTGTTCTAACCCTCTTCGAACAGTCTCTACTTCAGGTAACTCAGGCAATTATTTAAACTTTCTCTAATTCACTTTCAGCAAAATTATTTGTATTCATTCCACCTTCAGTACCGCTTATGCCATTGTAATTTACTTTATCAAATCTAACTACACAGTTATATTTGATACCTGATTCATCAACAGAAGCAACTTTACCTAATTCATTGTACCAATATGATTCTGGTCTTTTTACTCTTACGAGATCTCCTCTTGAAATTGCCATTACTTTGAATTTAACTTCCTACAACAATAACCTATCATTAATAGTCTTAGACAAATTATTCACACATATTAATTAAAAGTTTTAACAAAAATCATTTATTAAATTTTTTTCGAATTCTTCTTTAGGAGGCTCCCCTCCTCTCCATTTTCTGCCTGGGATTCTGATATCTAATTCATTTTTATCGCAATTAATTGAAAGAATCAGTTTTTTATTTTCTTGATTTAGTACGTTTAAAACTTTTCTACCTTTAATATCTTTATATGATTTACTTTGGATAACTAAAGGACCATAAATTTTTTTATCTAACTCAAGAAAGTCACTGTTTTTTTTATTTTCGGTTGTTTCAAAATTTTCTGAATTAATTATGTTCTTTTTTCTTATTATGAGCTTTTGACCAACTTTTATTGAATCAGGATTATTGAGATTATTAATCTCTATCAGATCGATTACTTTTAAATCATATTTGTTTGATATCTCAGTAAGATTTTCACCTATTTGAACAATATGATAATTATTGATTAAATCTGATTGCTGTTTAGAATTTTCAGTAGGTTCGGAGATAATAAGATTTTGGCCAACATAGATGTAATTTTCATTTTTTAAATTATTCAATTTAATAATTAAATCTTTATTTATTGAATAGACCTTTGAAATACTTAAAATAGTCTCTCCACTTTTTACGATATGAATTTTTCTTATTTCAGTTTTATCTTCAGAAATTGATTCTTTTTTAGCAATATTTTCAATTGTATTATTTGCTGAATCAATCTTTTCTTCTGATTTTATCAATGATTGATTAAAAAAATTAATAAATATGGCAATTACTAAAAATGCAAATTTCATAAAACTCATTATTTATTTAAAGATAATCTTTAAATTTTAAATCGCTAGGTTTTTGAAAACAATTTAAGTAATTTAAACCTGAAAAATAAACTTTAAAAATTTCTTTACTCTTTCGTAGGGAGGATAACGCAGATTTGAATCAAATAAAAAACCTTTAAAAGTAATAGATTTTTGATTTGAAAAATTTCGAAACCCTTCTTCTCCATGAAATTTACCAATACCACTTTGCCCAACGCCTCCAAACGGTAAATTTGGAATAAGGACTGGTAACATCACATCATTTATACAAATTGTTCCTGAGCTGGTTACTTTTGAAATATGATTATGGATTTTTTTATTGCCTCCAAATAAGTAGATTGCTAATGGTTTTGATGTTTGACTAATCTGTTTTAAAGCTGATTCATTATCATTGATTCCAATTACTGGAAGTAGTGAACTGAATAGTTCTTTCTCCAAAATATCTGTTTCATTTAATTTAGTTCTCAAAATTGTAGGAGATATTTTCAACTTTTTTTTACTAAAAGTCCCCCCAAATAAAATTCTTTTTTCTTTTTTATATTTGTTGAGAATTTCTAAAGTTGATGTAAATTGCTTTTTCTCTAATTTTGATAAGTTTTCGGAAATAATTGGATTATCTCCGTAAAAATTTACTATGCATTTCTTTAGTTTTTCTATAAAAATATTTTCAATTTCTTTATCTATAAAGATATGATTCGGAGCCATGCAGGATTGACCAGAATTAAAAAATTTGCCCCAAATAATTCTTTTAGCAGCCACTTCTAAATTTGCATTCTTGAAAATAATTACAGGATTTGTTCCGCTTAACTCAAGAGTTAATGGAGTTAAGTTTTTTGAAGCTAACTTCATTATGGATTTTCCAGTTTCAGTACTTCCTGTAAAAAATATGTGGTCAAAATTTTGTTTAATTAATTTTATGGATTGCTTATAATCACCCTCTACTGTCATTAGGATATCTTTATGGAAATATTTGGAAGTAAGCTTTTTAAGAAGTTTTGAGGTCGCAGGACATTTCTCTGATGGTTTTATAACTGCAGTATTTCCTGCTGAAAAAATATTTACCAATGGCTTTAAAACATAAAGTAATGGATAATTATAAGGACCAAGAATTAAGACACACCCAAGAGGTTCATAAATAACTTTGGAGGATGATGGAAATAGATAAAAAGGTGTATCAATCTTTTTAGGTCGCATCCAAAAATTGAGTTTCTTTTTTATAAGTGAAATTTCTTCTTTCACTAAAAGGATTTCTGAAAGCCCTTCAATTTCAGATTTACCTAGATCAACAAAAAGTGATTTTATTATCTCTTTTTTATTTTCATCCAAAAGTTTAGAAACTATATTGATATGTTGGATCCGCCATTTTATATCTTCCGTTTTACCAGTGAGAACTGTATTTTTTAATATATAAATGTCTTCTAAATGAAATTTATCAGAAATTTTCATTTTATCCCTTTGAATAGTATTAAATATATCAGAGGATATATTTTAAATAACTAAGATTTTTAGCCACATAAATCAAAGTGAAAGATTTTTAAGAAATAATCAAATTTATTAATATTGTCTTTAAAAATTCAAATTTTTCTTGGTTAGTATATTTCTATGGGGGAAAATTTTTCAATTAGATTGATATCTATAAATGAAATACCAGAAATCACAAACTGGGCAAGGTTAGAAGGATTTTCTCCTGGAATGGATGACGTATCAATTTATAGAAATACAGATAAACAAGGGGTATGGGTAGGTTGTCTCGACAATAATCCTATAGGTTCTATTGCGTGTATAAAATATAATTCCTCGTATGGTTTTATAGGTTTATTTATCGTTAAAAAAGAATTCCGAAATAATGGATATGGAGTGAGATTATGGAAACATGCCCTCGCATATTTAAAAAATGTTGATTGTATTGGTCTTGAGGCTTCCCCAGATAGATTGAATGACTACGCAAAGTGGGGGTTTAGAAAATCTTCCATTACAAATCGATGGAAATTAAATGGGTCTCAAAATTTGCCATTGAGAAATTTCTATAAAGATCAATTTCATTCTTTTAAAGTTGTCCCGGCTAATAAAATTTCCTCTGAGGCGGTCTTAATTTATGATGATCAAAGAGAACCTAGTCCCAGACCACATTTTCTAAATGACTGGTTGAAAAATTCTCATGGTAATGTCAGTGCAATTGTCGATAATAATGGAATGTGTCATGGATTTGGCAGGATAAGACCTTGTGTATTGGACGATAATGAGCAAGGCTGGAGAATCGGACCTCTTTTAGCGGATACTCCACCACTTGCTGAATTATTAATAAGGGAGTTAGTTGGTGATTTAGATGCCCAAATCTTATTGGATTGCTCTAATCTGAATCCTTATGCAAATTATCTTTTATCAAGTTTGGGATTTGAGGAAATATCAAAAACTTACAGAATGTATAAAGGCATTCAACCTCAATGCCCAATGAATCAAGTATACGGACTTGCTTGCTTGGAACTGGGTTGATTCCATTGAAAGCGTGCATTTCCCCTTTTGTTTTTGTAATACTGAAGGAAGTTTGTTTGATTATCCATAAGCTTAACTTTCAGAAGGTTTCAAAATTTTTTCTACAATATCCGCGTTGATTATAGTGATCTCTCCATTATCAATATTGGCAACTTGAAACAAGGTCCATGAATTTGGATTTCTAGCTCCTCCAATACAGTCGATAACTTGACCGACCCAATAATTTTTATTCTTTTCCTTAGTATTTTTGCAATTTTCTTTTTTAATTGCGACATAATCACCAGGCCTAACGAAAAGAAACTCAGGAGTTGCTGAGCTCACAACAAATAACTAATAGTATATACGTACTATAGTAAGTTATTGTTTTTGTTGCCGAACTTTGAATTATTTAGCAAACTAGGGGTAATTCAAAAATAAAATGGAATCAACTGAAATTGCTATATTTTCAACATTATTGGGGTTAATTTTAGCTTTAACTGACGCTTATATAGAAAGAAATATTCCTGGATAATATTTACAATTCATTTCTTAAATTAAATAAGATTTAAGCTGGTCTAATATGTCGGCACGGCTTGAAACTAATTTTGTAAAAACTAAATATATCAACCCTCCCATTGCGAGTCTTCCGTTAATTTTCTCTAATTGCTTTAGTTTTCTAAACAAATTACTTTTGCAGTTAAACAAAATTTAAAGGTTATAGAAAATAAAAAAGTATTGATTACTTCAAAATTAAAAAAAATTTTTTGAAAATTTATAGAAATATTATTTCAAACACGAATTAAATTTAAAGCCAAGCTTCTTTCATCTCAAGATAAAGTCTCTCGCTCTCAGCAGAATTAATTTTGCTGTCTGAATAGGATTGCTGCTGCTGCTGCTGTTGCTGCTGAGTTGAGTTAGTATTAGGATTTTGGACTTCGCTCATTAGGAGAACTGAATATTTGTGTTTATTCTCTCATATTTAGAGCTTTTTTTGTCAACTTAAATTCTTAAATTTTATTTAAATTTTCTACGTTTTTAATTTTTCTGTTTTGAGTGAAGTTATTTCGCTACAGTAGTTTTGGTATATAGGAATTTAACTTCCCAATATACAATTCCTAGGAAGATAGTACTTGCAATAATAATTTCAGAAATGGCTAACATTTTATTTTTTCAATACTAATTTAATTTTGGTATCAATTTACACAGAATGCAATAGGTACTAATTACATTTAAGATTTTAAAAAAATCTTATTTATAAAATAACGCGTCGAAATAATATAAAATTTTAAGTTAGATACATATTTTTTTCGTGGGAAATTTCATAAATTCAACAACTCTTATACCTTTAATACCTTTAGTAACCTCTTTATTTATTTTTATTTTATTGGCAAGTTTTAACAGAACACTTAACAGGTTGACAAAGCCAGTTACTGCACTGATTGTATTATCTTTGTTAAGTTCTGCTTTTATAAGCGCATTTGACTATTTTAAGAAAATAGAAGAAGAATTAGTTTTATCTGAATTTCTCAAATTTTTTGAAGAAAAAAATTTAGTTATACATCTCAATTTAGTAAATGAAAAAATTATAATTTTTTTCTCATTAATAATGACATTAATTATTGGAATATCTTTTTATAAATTGCCTAGAAAAAAAGGTTATGTCTCATTGATGATTAGCCTAGGATTAATTTCTTCTTCAGTGATGCTCTCAATATTGCTAATAGATTTCTCAGCACTAATCTAAACTCTAGTAAGCATTGACAAAGCTTCGTTAAGTTCTTGGACATGATTTAATTCATCTTGAGCAATTTCTTTTATTTTTTGATCATTTGGATTATCTATTAAATATTTGGAATAAGTTTCAAATGCATGTTCTTCGATTTTTATGTTGACATCATAAGCATTAGCTGGAGAGAAAAAATAATAAAAAACCATGATCCAGTAATAGACAAGCACAAGGTGTCTCGCAAAAAATCTATCAATCCAGAACCTATCTCCTCCTCTTTTCTCCATTTCTTTAAGATGTTCAGTTTCGTTAATAGCTTGATAAAAATGTTCTTTCATTAAAGTCATTGTTTTCTCATTTTTAATTCCTAGGGATTCTTTAAAATGAAGAACTGAAAGAAAGGCAAAATAAGGTGATCTAGCTATAACTTCTAAAACCCAAAATCTTTGTAAAGATCTACCAGAGTATATGAAGTCTAAGAAGTTAACGGTACTATTCAAAATCAAAGAATTTAATTTCTTCATAAATTTCATTTTCTTTAAGTATAATTACTCAACCGCTCGAGGGCTATAATGTATTGAAGTAATTAACCAAAAATTAATATTTATATTCTAAAAATTGTTACTTCCATTGAAAAAATTTTTTTTCATGCATTAATTGGATAGATAAAAATTTTATATGAAAACTACTGAAAAAATTGCAAATGCCAAAAAGAGGATTGATGAATTAGAAAGACTTATAAAATATTGGAATGATTCAGACCATGATGAGGCAAAAATAGTAAATTTTACAAGGAACATTGAAAATAAAGTTGCTTAGATTGTGATGATTAAGGCTGATTAACTTCATCTACTTAAAGTGATTTAACCTCTTTGAGGTTTCGAATATTGTTTAATTTAAAAATAGAGCAATTAAACCTATTCTCAAAAACGGTAAGGAAGAAATATTCTAAAAGAAAAATCTATATGAAAACTTTTTCAAAAAAATATTTAGTGCCGATTAAATTTATACCATGGGTTTTTTGGGTATTTATATCTTTTATGAGTATATATTTGTGTAAGATAGCCTGGGTAAATTGAATAATTAATGAATCTAGCTTCTCCTTAGCCAACCAGGAGCACCGCCAAACCAATCCGATATATCATCTTCATTTGGGTTGAAATGATTTTCTTTATCTAGTCCATCTATCCCAAATGATTGTAAGAGGTTATCAATCCCCCCATCATTTTTTGTACCATTCCTTCTAAAGCTGTTAGCTTTTTTTAGCCAAAGAGAAATTGTCGAATTATGGTGTGCAAATTTCTCAACATATATCCTTTCTTCTAATGTAATTGATTTATCTTGAGCAATTCTTTTAATTATTCCTTGGATCTTTAGTCTTTTTGCATTACTAAGAAGCATTTTTGATCAGTTCATTATTCTTTTTATAGGAAGGATCACTAAATATATCTTGTCAATGTTAATTTCAACAAATTGACTATTTTAAGAGGTTTTTAAGCAAGAAAAGTCTTAAGACACTCAAAAAAGGGATCAATAAGTTACATATGATACTTTTGTTCATTTATCAAACTTATAATTCCTACAAAAAAGATAAAAAAAATTAATCGATTTTCAAAGATACTTTAAAATTGAGATAAGTCGATACGGTTGTTGCATAATAGTAATTCTGTACTAGTATTAGTACAGATGTATTATTAAGATATGAAAGTCATTTCATCTTCTCCTTATGCCCCTTTTAATTTGAAAGAGTGGAATTCTCTAATAAGTAAAAATGTAAAGTTTGAAAATACTCCAATAAAGATTCAAAAAAAATTTTATAGAACTTTTACTCTAAAAAAGATTGAAAAAGATAAACTTTTGCAAGAGAAGAATGAATTGCATCAACAAATGCGACTTGTATTCGGATAGAAAAATATTAACTAACAATCTTTTTATTGAATATTATTTTAAGAGATCCAATTTTTTGTTAGATTAGTATAAATACAAGAAGGATTTAATTTGGCTGTAGATCGAGAACTTTTAAAAGAAGTTACCCAAGAACTTTGGAATACCGTAAAAAAACTAAGACCTGAAATAGATCGGCAAACTCGTCTTCAATTAGTTTTAAAGGCCTTATTAACTATTGGAGATTTGCCAGATCAAATGCAAGCTGCCATGGTAGTAGGTGTTTGCGCAGAAATGGATAAGAGTGATGTTGATAATGTTGAAACTAATTCACAAACTAAAGATTCAAGCGCAGTTGATACTTCTACAGGCAGAAAAGTAGTTAGAAGAAGTTCAGCTAAATAAACCTTAAACGATCATCCTTTAATTTTCTTTGATTCGTTTTTATTAAGTCTATTGAATAGGTAATATGAAATTACAAGTAAGAGAGGAACGAATATTGAATGTAAAGTCATCATTAATTCTGTTTGGCCCATTCCTATAAGATTTGCCTCGCTTGGAAGTTGTTCTGACCAAGTGCCAACTAAATGCCAGGCTTGAGGAATTGATAAGAAAAACATATAAGAGCTATAAGTTAAGTTTATGTTCAGATAAAGATTATCATTATTGAACGTTTTTGCTTTCTTTATTCTTATTTCTTAACTAAGTATTTGTAGAGTTATAAAAAAGAACTTGATTCATGAATTTATTTTCTTAAGAAGAGTTTTGAATTCTTTTTTACCAATAATGTTTTCAGCTGCGTAAGCACCACTTGCTGAAACAGCAGGAATTCCAATACCTGGAAATGTACTTGCACCGCAAGTAAATAAATTTTTCACTGGAGTTTTGCAGCCTGGGAAAAGACCTTTTGCTGCAGATAAAGCAGGGCCGTAACTACCGCAATAGGTATTGGTGAATTTTTTATGAGTGATTGGGGTTCCTAGCATCTTTAAATCAATCCTTTCATCTATGTCAGGGATAAATTTTCGTACTGCATTAAGAAATATTGAACATCTTTCTTCTTTCAAATTTCTATAGGTTAATTCCTTTGGATTTAGGTTTTCCCAAATTTCCCAAGGTTCATTTGCGGGAGTATATCCATGAAGAACATGTTTCCCTTTAGGGGCCATATTTTTATCTAAAACAGATGGGATTGAAAATACAGCTATATTTCTTTCTGCGGTTATACCTTTTTCCCAATCATCAACATGTATCGCATGTATTGGCAAATCTTCAAGACCATCAGCATCAAAACCTAGATGTATATGAAGGAAAGAATCACATTTATTAGGGTTAAAAACTTTTGTATTCCATTTTTTTGAAATTTCATTTGGAATTAACTTTTTTAAATTCCAAACATCAGTATTCGTGACAACAGATTCACAACTATAACTAGAACCATTATTAAGAGTTATACCTGTCGCTAAATTTTTATTGAAGTTAATTGACTTTACTCTCGAAGAGAGAATTAATTCTCCTCCATTTTTTTTAAATCCATTAATTAAGGCTTTTACGATAGATTCACTACCTCCTTTGGGGTATTCAAGGTATGAATTTGGTTCAAACCATTCGTTAAATAAAGTAGCCATCGCAGCTGTATTTGTATCATGCATTGACATACCACTTATCAAAAAGCTCAATAAATCAACCCAATTTCTGAGAAAAGGATCCTCTAGATGATTATTTACTAAATTCCCAAAGCCCTTAGTAATTTTTGGTATTTGATTGATATTAGGTAAAAATTTTGAGGTTAAATTTATTAGATCTAAGAAATTTATTGATTCGGGAGAAAATGAGAGTAAAGGTATTTCATTTATTATTTGGCTAAGAGGTTTTATTCCGGAAATAAATGATTCCCATTCTTTAACAGATTTCTCACCTCTTAAAGTTTTAATTGTTTGTTTAAAAGGTTCTTCTCCTACATCAAGATTAAAATTGCCTTCTGGGACAATTACTTGCCAACCTTTGTATTGAAATAGTTCAACTTCTTCATCAAGTAATTTAAGAATTTGCCCTAAGGGATTGGTTGTCGGCCATTTACCTATTCCACTCCACAATGAAGGACCTGATTCGAAAGTGTACCCTTTTCTTTTGAAACTGTGAGCAACACCTCCCGGTTGGGAATGAGATTCACATATAAGTACTTTCTTACCAGTCAGAGCGAGAATCGAACCGCAACATAATCCACCTATTCCACTACCGACTATTACAACATCGTATTTTTCCATTAAATATTAACTTTACACTTTTCGTAAAACTGATTAGTTTTACACAAATGTATTTGTTGAAGTTGTAATACTTAGTACAACAGCTAAGAAGAATATGTAAGGTACAGCTTTCAGAGGAATGTATCCTTGGCTTTTAGAAATAAAATCCATTGATTTAGTTACTTTATGTAAATATATTAACGAGTAGTTGTTACTTATGTGTGCCAAAAAATTATTTTTTTAGAAATATATTGAAACAAAGAAATCTTTTTGAGGTGATCTTTTTGGTTTTGAACATTTTTTATGAAGTTATCTTAGTATTTAACTCTTAGAAAAAATCTATTATGAAAGACTTGCCTGATATCAAGGAGATAAAAATATTAGAAAAAAATTCTCAAAAAAATGGTAGCGGAATTGTATATGAGGAATTGTTAGGAATATGGAAGTTTAAGTATGTATGGGGAAAGGAGTTAGATGAAATCAAAAATGTACCCAGTTCGATTCTCCAAGTATTGTCGGCAAGACTCGAATTAAAAAGTAAAAATAAAGAGGATCAAACAAATTATGAAATAAAAAATTCAATCAATTTCGGATTATTAAACATTACCTTTATAGGCAGCGCAGAATTGAAAGGGCTTAGACCTTTATTGGCTTTTTATTTTGAGGAATTAAAAATTAGTATTAGTAATTTTCCAATATTTAAAAAGGAATTAAAAAAACCTGAAGATAAAAAAATGCCTTTTTTCTCACTTATAGGAATTAGCAGTAAAGAAAATTGGTTATGTGCTCGAGGCAGAGGGGGAGGGCTCGCAATATGGGTTAAGTCTTAAATTAGTGGTATTCTCCTGGATGATCTACCTTCCTTACGGTAACTTTATCAACTTTTTGTCCATTAAATCTTAAGAGATCATCTCCTGAAAAGTCATATCCTAAGCGTTGACCTATAAGTGCTACATCATCCGCTGTAGAGGATGTAGTAACCTTCTTTTTTAAGTCTTCATCAGACTGCATCTTAATTAAAAATTTTCTTATTTCAGAAAAACTCATTACTAGAATTTGATTGATTTATGTAAAATAATTTATAAAAATCTTTTTCTTATTCAGAACAAGATAAATAGATAATCATTATACTATTTTTATGACTTATCTATTCCTCTATGTAGTTGGCATAATTTTTATATGGTGGACATATCGTGTTGGTTGGCTTGAGGCCCTCAAAACGTTAGTTAAAGTTATAGTTCCATCAGCGCTTATTATTCTATTTAACATTAAAGCTGGAAGATTACTTTTTAAAAGTCCTGTAGTCGGTTTATTAAGCGCGTTGCCTACTTCTATTTTTATATTTAGAGGGTCATTGCCTTTAGTTAGTTATATAAATAATTGGATTGAAAATAAAATAAATAAGTATGATGATTCGGAAGTTATAGATACTGATTCTGTGCCTTTAGATGATTAATTTAATTCAATCAAATCCAATAAATAATTCTTTGTGTACAACAAGAACATCAAATAAAGTTGTTCCATGATCAGGACTCAATGGAATTTTGTCTATATTCAATGCTTCAGCGCAAATTAAATGAGCATCCCATTTTGTATCTTGTTCACTAATTTCAATTGACCACTCAATTACTTTTTTGAAATGATCTGGCATCTCTGAACCAATTTTTCTGCAAATTTTACAAAGAACTGACAAAAGAGGAGGTTTTGGTGGCCTTTTTAAATCCTTAATAAGGCTTGGCTGTGTGAAAACGCTTGTATAGCGAATGTAGTCTATTAATTCATATTCTTCTTTAGTTAGAGCTGCTTTGTCTAATGCTCTTTCAAATTCCTCTATGGGGGTTATGGGCCTATCCAATATATTAGTTGTTGCTGTTTTCTTTATTTGAAAGATTCTTGTTTTCTGAATCTAGGTTTTCTTGATTTGTTTGATTGCTTTCTATAGATTTAAGTGAGTCCTCTTTGTCTTCTTCGTTCATAACTTGATCGATTTCATTCTGAAATTCATTCGACGCTTTTTTAAGACTTTTCAAAGTTTTGCCAAGCTGTTTTCCTAGTTCTGGAAGCTTTTTGGGACCAAAAATTAAGAGAGCTAAGATTAATATTACAGTAACTTCAGGCAAACCTACACCAAAAATATTCATAGCTGATAACTATTTAACTAAAGAGAAATCTATTATTAAATATAGTCAAATCATTTAAAAATTTCATTCTTGGAATAGCTTTATTAATATTAAAAAATTTTTAAAAATATCATTGTTGTTAATACCCCTTTAAAGAAAACTAGCCAAAGTAATTGATAATCACTCAACTTGAATTTTTTTTGATACCAATTTATAAAAGCTTTGTGTTTTTCGATTAATTTTTTTATTTTCACTGAGATAATATAATTACTTCTAACTCTTATTTTATCTTAATATCATATATGTTTAGATAAATTCTAAATTCAACTAAAATAAAGTTTTCTTATAAATTTTAATTTTTTTCAAACTAATTTTCTTCTTAAATTATTGCAACCAATCGCTAAATATCTAATTTCTTTAAAAAATGAAGTTCTTATTTATTGTTTTTTACCTAAGTTTTCTAATTTATCCAGCTGAAGCGGTTACTACGAAAATGTTTAAAGTATTGGATACTTGTGCAAGATATCGACTTGGTGAGATTGATGCTGATGAAGCTATAGAAAAACTAAAATTAAACAATTCTTCTACTAATCCACCAGAGGTCTTAGTAAGCAAATATTGCTCCGTATTTACTCCTAATGAAAAAATTAAATTTTAATATAGTAATGTATTGAATTTATTTTTTTGAATAATTTTTAGCTTTGTTTTTTACTTCTTTAACTTTATTAAAATTGCTTATTTTTAAATTAAAAATTACCCCTAAAAAAAGGATAAGAAATAAAGAAACATAAATTATTAATTCCATAATATTGAATTAATAAATTCACGTTAGTTGATTTCAGAAAAATTTTAGTATCGATTTAAACAAAAAAAGTCAATTTTAAATATGTTATTAAGCTTAAAGTATCTTTACTCTTAAAGTTTATTATCTATTTCAATGGTATTAAAAATAGAGTTTTAATTTGTCTGGTTATACAAATAAAAATTGGAATAAAGTCTAGACCTCCAATTAATATTTTAGTTTTTTATGAAACCTTTATAAATGAATAGAAAGAGTGATTCTAAGCATAAATTCTACTAAAAATTGTATTTATATATTAAAAGATTTTAGTCGTACGAGTAGGTTCGGTATTTTTACTCATTGATATAATAATTCTAACAATAATATTATTATCCATGACTAACTAAGGTTTAACTTTTGAAAAAGATAATTAAATTGCTTAAATTAATAAAGAGAAGAAGTGATATTTTTATTGTAGAGAGTCAATTAAAAGTAATACTAGAAAATTAATAATGGGATTTCCACATTGCCCTATTTGTGTCGTCCTAGCGTTTACTTCCTTATTTATAGGAGTTACTCGTAGTTATATGTTATTTATTCTTTTTAGGGGGTTTGTTAGAGGAGAATTAAAGTCTAGCTTCACTTAAAGGTTGACAAGTAAGTATAAATACTTTATAAATGGATTGTAGTAAATGCTACAAAATCGTCCGATCTACTATCTGATAGACCGCAGTAGGACTCAAGCCATAGGACGGGGACTTGAGCAAATTAAGGAGCTGCATCATGGTAAACATGTATTTTAATGGCAAGTCTTTTGTATATTGTAAGAGTCAACAAGAGAAGACAATAAAGCTTACTTATAGAGGATCTAGATACTTAAAATAAGATTTCTAATTTCTTTTTTTAAGAAAAAATTTTAGGCATTTTGAAGTTTTTTAACCCTGTATTTATTGATACCTTATAAGAAAAACTTATTATGAAGATATTTTTTTCCTATTTAAAAATTCATATATTTGTATATTTCGTTACGAGAAAATAATTATGAAATAATTAATTTGTAAGAAGAATTTTGAGGGGTTATGCAACCTATTTCTGAAGAACTTTATAAAAAAATAGTTGACAGTTCTAAAAAATGAGTAAGTTACTAATTGCCTTATTAGCTTTAGATATAGGTGTTAGTCTTTCTAAAGTTTTTATTTTTACCTGAAAATGAAATTACTTAGCAATAAAGGAGTAATTATTTCCCAAAAAAAATAGACATTAGGTATTTTTTTTGAATTTATTTTATAAAATAATTAATTAAACCTACAAAAGAGCTGCCTAAAAGTAGAAGCACCATTAACAGAGCTATTAACTTTGCTAATCCCATAAAGATAAATCCGAATTTCCTGAAGATCTTTGCATCCAGTGAATTTTCCAAACATTATTTACTTTTTTAAAAATTGAGGTAACTGTTGGTAAGTCATCATTAGGTATCCCTTTGTAAGTGAATTTTGAACCTAGGGTAAAAATACACATTACTATATTTTCGCTTAAAAATTCGAAGCGGTGAATTTTGGTTATTTCTGCCTTTTCTTGAACTATATCTCCAGTAATAATTTGTTCAAATCCTTTTGCATCTATAGGATTACCACTCGGTCTTATGAACAAAAAATCTGGAGTTGCATTGTCAATAAAAAATGAGGCCATTTTTTTTGGATTAGCAAACTCATTTAATAATGAAATTATTGTTTCTTTATCATTCATAGAAAATAAGGGAAGTATAAGTTCTAATTTAGATATACTATCTTAAATGAACAAATCGCACAGGGATAATTTTAAAAAAAATTCGTTAGGATGTTTGAAAGATTAGTTTTGTCATTTAAACCATGATAAATTCATTAAACAAGTTACTTCCCGTTAGCAAAAAGGTCAAAAAATATTTGCCTTTTTTTATTGGATTAAAATTACTAACATTTACTGGCTTTCTTACTTATATAATGAATCGCTAATTTATATAACCTTAAAAATAAAGTTTAACTAAATTAAAATCTTGTGAATAAAGAAGAACGAATAAAAAGATTTAAGTCTTTGTCTAGTATCCAAAGGCAAAAATTGATATTAAAGAAAATGAAAGAGAGTGGAATAGAGGTAGGAAGTGGAATTCCTAATAAAAAATACGATAGCAAAGAGGTTTATGAATTAATTCATATTGCGAATTGCTTCCCAGAATTAAGAGAGAAAAAATAAAAAAATATTATGGTTTCTTTAATTAAGTTTTTTATTTTGGTTCCCTTAGTGCAGCAATAATTAATCCACCTATCAATCCGAGATTCATAAACACTGCTCTTTGATGGAAAGGGAAAACATGAAAAATTAGTGTTGTTGGAATAAGAAATAGTAATAAAAAGACTGAACCGATTTTTTGATTTTTTCCAAATATAAAAAATCCCGAACCCAAGATAAGAGATATAATGGCCCCCACTAGAAGAATAGATGAAATTGGTTCAGGAATACCTTTTGAAGAAATATATTCAACTGTTCTTTCAAAATCATTTATTTTTACTGGTATGGCTGAGATAAATATTGCTGAAATTGATACTCTTGAAAAAAAATCTAAAAAATATTTGATACTTTTATTTTTCAAAAAAGAATTTTTCATAATTCAATTATAAGAAAAAATTTTTATTCCTATTATAAATACGCTATTAGTCCGAAATAATTTCAAATTTATCAAAAAGGGTTTACTCAAAGAATAGAATTCTATTTAATTGATATCAATCTTTTAAAGGAAATTAAGAGTAACTTATGAATTGACTTTTATTTTTATATAATTAACTTAAGTTAAATTAAAAATGTTTAAGAAATTTCTTTTAACTTCTTTTTTATTTTTTAGTTCCTTCATAACTATATATCCGTCAAAAAAAGAAAATACAAAAATTTTCGATTATTGTTATCCTTTAGAAAAAATAATTTCTAGAAATTCAGTAGAAAAAAATAAAAATATATCGAAGAATTTGAGACCTCTAGCAAAAGATGTTACTCTATTTGGGACTAACAAAACTAAAGGTAATTTTGCTAATAAAATAATTGATCAATATAAAAATTCCAAGAAATTATTTATTGTAACTTTTGTTCCAAACCAAATTTATTGTTTAGCAGGATATTGGATTGAGGTAGCAAATCCAGGGAAATTTGAATCGATTTTCTATAAGAAAAGTAAAGAAAAAATAAATGAATATAAAAATATAAAAAAAGAAGTAGATGAATTTATTAGAGATATTAATCTCGAATATAAATCTATAAATAAAGAAATTAATGATTTTTTTTAGAAAATTAAAATCCTTTTATACTTTTGAAGTTAAACAAATTATCTTATGAAATTTATAAAGGATTAATTTGCTCTAATTAAAAATAACGATAAATTATACATCGAAATTAGAACTTTAAAAAGAAACTCACGAAAATTATTTAATTAATTTTAGTATTATTTTATTGATTTTTAATATTATGAACATTTACCTATTCTGGATATTATTTTTAGCTCTGTGGGCAATAGTCCCCTTGATGATTATTAAAGGTAGAGTAGACGAAGAGCCTAAGGTTCAGACTTCACCAAAAGTCAAAGCAAAGAAAAAAGGTTGGTTTAATTAAGGGAATTTATTACCTAGTAAGAATAATCCGCAAAGTAAATCTTGATAATTTTAATTAAAGTCTAAACTAAACTTTATTTACTAAAAGTGAAAAAATTAGAAAATAATTTTCTTTATTTGGTTGTACTTGGAGGTAGAGCAAAAAAGGCTAATATAGAGCTTCATGATGTTAGATGGGTTATTGGATCTAAAATTGAGGATACATACGATACTTTAAGAAAGTATTGGTTTGGATCTTCAAAAAGTTTGCATATTGATAGTTATAAAAAAATAAAACATATAGATGGTTATAAAATAAATCTCAGAAACGTTGAAAATTTGAAAATCAAAAACCACAAATTTTCTTATATAAGTAAATCAAAAATTAATTTATGGTTCGTCAATCTTGGAGGCTATGATCCAAGTTCTATGCAAGAAAAACATGAATTTGGTTTAGTTGTCGCTTCAAGTTCTTTAGAGGCAATTAATAAAGCCAAAGCTAAATGGCTTAATGGCTTTAAAAAAAAACATAAAGATGATATTGCCTCCTTAGAAATGTTAATTAGTTGCGATGATTGTGAACTAATAAAAAAAATAGGTAATTGGGAAATAGAATTAACTCCAGATAATAACTTTATTGAAGAAAACAATTATCCTGATTGGTATGGTTATAAAAGAATTGATAAACTTTGAAAATTTCTAAAAACTCTGAAACATAATCTTGCTAATTTTTTCTATTGTTCATAGTCTTTTTTTAATCAAGGATTATAAAGAACTCGATCTTCTTAAAAAATAAATTCCACCTCCCATAGAAATCAATACAGGCAACCAAGCTGCAAAAATTGGATTTAACAATCCTTTTACTCCAAATGAGCTAAATACAAATGACATTACATAATAAATTAATATAAGAATCACGCTTAATCCAAATCCCTGACTCTTAGAAGATCTTAAATTAGATTTAGATCCTAAACTGCTACCTATCAAACCAAATACTAAGCATGCAAAAGGTAGAGTGAATTTCTCTTGAATTCTCACTTGAATTCTTCTTATTTCCTTAAGGTTCCCAGTTTTTTTATATATTTTTTCTGCTTTTAAAGCCTGTTTCAAAGTCATTTCACTGGCATCTTTAGGTACCTTTGCTAACTCCATAGGCCCCTCGACGAATGGATATGTATATTCTTTAAATTGAATATTTGTGGTTTGTCCACTTGGAGAAATTGAAACTATACTTCCATTAGAAAATATCCAAGATGAATTTTTTTTGTCAAATTTTCCAGTTTTTGCTTTTAAGATTTGTTGAAAATCTTCCCTTGAAAAATCCAATACTGTAACGCCCTCCATAATATTATTTTCATACCATGAAGCATAAAATATATGAGTGAGGTAAGTATTGGTTTTTGTTGCCTTTTTGCTTGATGCATTTATCCTAGAGCCGTACCTGGAAAACATAATATTGTCTTTACCTGTTTCACCGCTAAAAGAACTTCCTATTCCTGCTCTTAATGTTGTTTCAGCTAACTTGTTACTTGCAGGTACTAAATTATCATTAAAGTAAAAAGTCAATCCAGTCATAAATATTGAAAGAGCAATAGCTGGAGAAATAATTCTTGAAGTTTTAATACCTAAAGATTTCAAAGCTAATAATTCAGAATTGCTTGATAATTTTCCATAGGCTAATAATGTAGAAAGCAAAACTGCCATTGGAAACGATAAAACTAAAAAGCTGGGTAAACTAAAAAAAAGAACTTTTAATGCTAAGAATAAAGGTAAACCAAATTCAACTATTTTCCTTATAAGATCGAACATTACCCCAACAGATAATGAAATAACTGTAAAAGCAGAAATAGCAAATATCATAGGAGGTATTATTTGTCCCAATAACCATCGATCAATTAAAGGAATTGAATACCAAGGATTAATTATTTTATTGATGCATTTTTTAATTAGTGATTGATTTGAAATTTTCAAAAGGAATTTATTTAATTTGTACTACTCTTTTCTTTGATTATAAATATCAATGATTTAGAGATCAATATAAATTGTAAAGTAGGAAGAAAATATTTTAATTTTTTTTCACCAAAATAAATAATAAAAATAATTTATATTACCTTGCCTTTAAAGAATAAATTTGGTTTCTTTAAAAAAAAGAGTTAAAGCATGAAAAACAAATCTTTAACATATGAATGCAATTGCATACACTGTCAACAAAAACTAAATCAAATCAATAATTCAAAACTATATTGGGACAAATTAATTTCAAGAAAAAAGCTTACATAGTATTCCTTCTAAATCTGTAATGATTCAAACTTATCTTAATCTAGTTATTTTTATATCTATTATTATCAGAAAAAATAAAGTTTTCGATCTTTATTATTAATAAACTTTAAGACTAATGCTATTACTAAATCTTTCGATTTTTTTTGTAGATCATATTTTCTCGATTTAAAAGAAAAAGGATAATCAAAATACAAGAAGGAATGAGAATAAAATCTAAGGACATAAATTTTGTTAAGTCTATTTTATATCTAGCAAATAAATAAATAATTGAAATTAGTTGCCAGTTTTTAAGATTTTATTCAATAGGTAAAAAATTATCCAATCGCTTAGTTTATTTACTTGCTTTTTAATTGAAAGAGCCTGCAAGTATCCCACAGGCAAGCTCATGACGAACAAGTTAATTCAGGTTTTCTGAAATTAACCAGCTAAGCACTTCCTAAATGCTATAAATATACTACTAAGTAAAATTACTTACTGTGAGTATAAATGCTTATTTTTTAGATTTATCTGCGAATTTGATTGCAAAAAGTGATTTAACGAAAATAAATTTGCACTGTCAAAATTTTTAAACAAAAATGTGACATGTTGACCGCATGAATACTTAAAGGCTAATCGTTAGGGGCTTTGGTTTACATAAGTTAATAATTGTGTTACTTTAATTAACAATTATTATATTTTTAATGACGAAAACAGGAGTTACTACTGAATCAGGTGGAAGACAAAATATGTTCCCATCAGAAACTAGACCTTATATTGATGAAACTGTATCTTACGATGGATATCCTCAAAATGCAGAAAAAGTTAATGGTAGATGGGCTATGGTCGGTTTCGTTGCACTAATAGGTGCCTACGTCACAACAGGACAGATAATTCCAGGAATTTTTTAGTTTATAAATTACTATATTTATAAACCTTTTAGTAAATATATGAAATTAAATTGTATTAAATAAGAAAGTCAAAGTTTAATTTAAATCAATTGTTTACATACTTTTACCCTAGTTTAATTTTAAATTTGAAAATAAAAAAAACCAAATAAAAGTTATAGAGTTAAGTCCAAATATTATGCCTAGAAATAGATATGCAAATTTTTTACCAATAAATGCTGTATCAGGTTCAAGCTTTACTCTCATTAAATTCTTTTATTATCTTGTTAAAATAGCATCAATAAATAAATAAATTTAAGTTTAAAAAATTATATTTCTTATTTATAATACTTTTTAATATGGTTTATTTTAAATCTTCTATCTCCAGCAGGGAAATAAAATTCTTTAATATTATGCTTATAAACTTTCTTAGTTTGAGAGTTTATTGCACCAATTTAGATTAGTAAAATTGACTATGACAGTATGTACAACCCAAGGTTAGACATGTTTTAATCTCTAGACCAAAAAAAATCACTATAAATCAAATATTTAGAAATGACATAGAGTTTTTTTATACTGATCTTTAGCATTTCATAATGTTCGAAATAGGATTATTCAAACGTCAATCAATAAAAAACATTTATTATCAATAAAAAAAGCCCTATTTAAAATAAATAAGGCCTTTAAAGAAGTAAAAATTTGTATTAGATAAAACCTGGTATGATTTGACCTGTTGTTAGATATGCACCAACTAGAGCAACAAAACCTAACATTGCAAATCTACCATTAAGCTTTTCAGCAACAATCTTTTCTTTTTCAATAATTTTTGGTTCGTTATTTATCATTAGAACCAACCTGGGATGATCTGACCTGTTGTGACATAGGCACCAACAGCCGCAACGAAACCTAACATTGCTGCCCAACCGTTAAAACGTTCTGCTTCTGGAGTCATTTTTATTTTGTTAATTGTTAACAAATATAACATATTTATTTACTAATGTAAAGAAAATGCGAGATTATTGTTTTCAAGTCAGAGATATTTTAAAAACTGCTACATATATGTATCGAAATATACGCTAATGGTGTTTTTATTTTTGTTATTTTTTTTTAAATTTGAAGCAAAATAAATATAAACTATTGGTTTTTTTTTTTAGAGGTATATCCTCATTTAGAGGTTATTTAAATTAATATATTATTTGAGTCAGCTAGTAGGGATACAGGCTGACTCTTTTTTTTAAAATTTAAGTTTTTGACTAAAAGTAGTTTTTGAATTCAAATAATTGCTATTAATAAATTAGATATATTTGAATTTATGTCATTCGCGACTTATTACATGCATTTAATTTTTGGAAGAATTCCTTCTCTAATGAGTTCTGATTTAATACTTTATATCTTGCCTGCTCTTACAATTTCAATATTATTCTTTAGCCTTAAAATAATGTTTTTCAAGACTCCTAAATTGAGAAAGGTTAAATAATAAATGATTTTAAAATTATTTTTTTACTGAAGCGCCCACTTTTTTTGATTTTGGATAGAAGACTTTTTTTTTCGGCAACTCAAAGAAATAGAGACTGCATTGGTGATGTACTATCCAGAATTATAAAAAAAGGTTCAGTATTGGAAATCGGGAGTGGCAGCGGTGAACATGGAGTAGTTTTTCAAAAACGCTTTCCTGAAATTATTTGGCAAACAAGTGATCCAGAGTTAATACATAGAAAAAGTATAAGATCTTGGATTGAATATGAAGACTTAATTAAGATAATGCCCCGGCCTCTTGAGATTCATGTAGAAAAAATTCCTTGGAAAATCCCATTGAGAATAGCGAACTCTTTGCAAGGAATAGTCTCTATAAATATGATTCATGTAGCAGAGTGGTCTTGTACTGTAGCACTCTTTAGAGAGTCAGGAAAATTACTAAATAAGGGACAATTTTTGATATTGTATGGGCCATTTAAAATTTGTAATAAGCATACAAGTGAAAGTAATTATTTTTTCGACAATTCATTGAAAATCCAAAATGATCTTTGGGGTATTAGAAATCTTGAGGAAGTTTGTGATGAGAGTAAAAAAAATGGTTTTTATCAAGAAGACATTATTAGTATGCCTGCAAATAATTTTTCAATAATTTATAGAAAAGGTTCTTGATGAGTCAATTACTAATATCAATAAATTATTCAATTGCACTATAGTAGATGATTAACCTGATAGTTTTTTGCTCCATTCTTTATGCTTTTGATCTAAATCTGAAACTTTTTCTCCTAAACTCAATTGTCTTTCTAATAATTCCACTTTTGTGAGTGTTATTATTTCTGAATAAAATTTAATAGGTTGCTTTCCGTGAAAATTGTCACCACTCATAAAAAACATAATTCTAATCTTATCTTTTAAGATAGAATTCCAAAAATAAACCATTCTTTTATATTCTTTTCAGATTTGCGTAAATTAATGTGATAAAAGAACTTATATTTATCATTTTTTTAATTCTTTCTAGCGTACGAAGATTGCCAGATATACCTTCCTTTATTAATGTCTGACTTAACAGCAACACAATTACAAGCAATATTCCATAGAGCTTTGTGTATTGGATCAGGATTAAAAAGATATGCTGTTTTAAAGGCTTTTTTAATTAAGATAGTGGCCTTTTTGGCATTATAGTGAGGGATCGTTGGACATACATGATGAACGACATGGCTAGAACCTATATTATGGTGAAGAAAATTAAGTACTCTACCGTAAGGCCTGTCAATAGATAGAAATGCCCCTCTCATAAAGGAAAATTTCGTATTTGAAATATGAGGCACATCTGAATCTGTATGATGAAGCCATGTATAGACTACTAGCCAGCAATTAACCACTAATATAGGACCAAAATACATAGCAATTACGGGAAATAATCCAAACTTAAAAACTAAATAAACAATGCCCAATAGTGTCAAACCTACACCAATATCTGATATCCAAACTTTCTTGGCCCATATTGATGGCCATAATGCTTTAGAAAATGGTTTGGTTGGCCAAAAATGATTTGAAGTCCCATATTTAACACCTCCTGTACTTCCCGTAAGTAAATAAGCAGGCCAGCCAAATATTAGATGTAAAACAAGTTGAAGAATTCCGTAACTTTTCTTGCCTAAGGAATATGAAAAACGTAATTCTTTTTCTCCGCCAACTTTTTCTGTAACTCCATTCCCTTTAATGACTAAAGGGACGTGAGTTTCGCCATTGGTTATGTTATTTGTGAATCGATGGTGAACTGCATGAGAACGCTGCCAAGAAAAATAAGGCACTAGAAGTAATGAATGTAGTAAGTAACCAGTTATAGATTCCAATGTTTTGTTTTTAGAGAATGCTCCATGCCCACATTCATGTGCAATTACCCAAAATCCCATTGCAGTGGTACCTGATAGTAATGCGTAAATAATCCAAATTGGGATCATTTTTGGGGTAAATGGAATAGATAACCCTATTGCAACTACTAATGATTGGATTAAAGCTGATTGTAAAAGATACCTCAAAGAAGTTTTGGTATTGCACTTAAAGTAGTGATCTGGGATAACATCCCGAAATTCTTTTATGCTTGGAATATCTTTATCCTCTATTACAAGCGCTTGGCCTTTAAGACCTGAAAATTTTATATTGCTCAAATTTTTTTTGGTTAAGAATTTTGTTAAATAAAAATTAATTTATACATTCTATTATCCATCACAGGATCTCATAATGAAAAGAATTGATAATTTTTTTTTCGATAAAATTTTTTCCAATTCAATTTAATCTTCAAATAAAATTATTTATGCTGGACATTTTTTATTTTATTCTTTTATCTCAATCCTTTAATTTATCTATTTAATTTTTTTATGCTGATTATCTTTGCTCTTCTTTGAAGCTTAATTAATTTAAAGACCGCGTATATACCTCTTAGATAAACCAGATTGTTTACGTGGCTTTACTAGAATAGGTAAAACAATGACTCCTGCCGTAAAAAGACAGATTGGAGCAACTACCATCAATATAGATTCTAGAGACATGGATAAATTTGAATTTATTAATAGATAGCAGGATTTTTTCTAAAAAGCATGCGTATTTATATCTATTTAGTTGAGAATAGATTCAAAATTTTATAGATTATTAAGTAAAAAAGAAAAAAAGATTAAAAAACGTCAATTTTTTCACAATTCGTCCTATTTATTTAATCATTATTTTAGAAAAAATTACTCATGGATGAAGAAAAAAAGTGGATGCTTATGACTTATTATTGTCCAACTCATGGAGATTCGAGTCTAGTAAAACCGATTCAACTTACAAAAAAAGAAGTTATTAAAACATTTTTCAAAAAAGGTAGGAGTTCTAAAAATTAATTTTTTTTAAATAAAACCTAGGATATTGTAAAAATATTCTAAATCTTGATTGAAATCTAGGTAATTAAAAATTCATGTCTTACAAAATATCTCATAAGCTGCTTTTTTATCAGGAGCATTGGTAAAAATATTGAAAAAGAAATTTTTAGATCTAGTCTGAGTTAAGATCATTAAAAATGCAGCTTAATAGAAATATTTTTTTTGATACTAGTATCCAATTTTTTTGCTTAATTAATAATTTTAATAGTTCTAGAAATAATAATTTTTAACCTTGATCAGAATCGCATGTCAACTGACATTGGTTAAGATTATCAGATGATATCTTCTCTAAAATTCTTAACATATCAATTTCTGAAAGCTCTCCATTCGAGTTCCATTTTAAAGTTGTTTTCCTTTGAGGTGAATTTTTTTTATTCATTTTGATCATCTCCCTTTAAGTGAATTTCTAAACAACGGGTAATACATTCTTGATGACCATCCACAATACTGCATTCAGTAATACACTCAAAATATGAATTTATAGAATCTATTTCTGTATTTTGGTTAGTAGAAGCAAATGAATCATTCATAATATTGTTAGATTTATTTGGAATAGAGATATAGCACGAAATTATGTTCAATAAATAAATTTATTAAGCGAATTTGAAAAAATAAGTATTATTTACTAAATTTATTGGTACCTGATTTACCCTTGAAAAGGTAGTGATATGCTTCTTTTGAAAGAGAAAAGGAAAAATAGTTTTGATTATTTATTATTAATTTTATAAGGTAATCTTCCAAAAAAATCAGCATAAAGACTGATTTACTTTTCAGTTATTTAGTTAGATGATAATAGAGTACACTTTTAGATTTTCAAATGAAATCAGTAATTAATTGGCTTTCGAAAATGTTAGAGAGTATGGCAAACGCTTTTATGCATCCTCTAAAAAATGACTTACCTCCATCAATTGGTACGCATGCATATAGCAGTATTCCTCTTAAAAAAAAATTAAGAAGAAGGTTTAATTAAGTATTAACCTAGTGGGATTAATTTTTCATTCTTATTATCCCAAATAATATATTTGAAGCAGTTTGAAAAATCGCTTAATTTTAAGAACTTTGCTTGATAAAGCAAATGAATATTTGCTTCATGACAAGCTCTTAAGTTGTAATTTGGTATTCTCTCAGAGAGATGATGAATGCTGTGGAAAGATATATCTGCTAAAAACCAATTTAGCCATTTAGGTATATCTAGATTACTACTTCCCATAATTGCTCCATCGACGATATCCCAATTTTTTGTATTTTTAGCATATGCATTTTTATAGTTATGTTGGACGAAAAAAATACATATTAAAATTGCGGCTGATAGGGTTAATACTATGGAATAAAGTGATAAGAAAAAAGCTAAACCCAACCATTTACTCATGAAAATCCACCCTGCTATTACTACTATGTTATTTATTATTAATTCAAAGAGTTCACTGAAATTATCTCCATAATCAGAAAAAGGTGGTTTAACTCTTGAATTAATAGCTAATAGTTTAGAAAGATCTCTGTTTTTAATTTTTGTAAAAGTCTCTTCCAATATATCTTTAGCAAAATTAAAAATAATGATAACCAGTCCTAATCTAGGTTTTAAAACTAAGTAATAAAAGCCTCCAGGGAAAAGCATCATCCAGTTTCGACTCAATTTATAAAATATTTGATCTCTTTTCTTAAGGGAATTATAATCTTCGATACTTAAAACATCTATCGGGCCTTTATAAATTTCCCAGTTTCCATTATTTCTATGATGAAATGCATGATCAATTGACCATGATTTCTGGGGAATACCATTTACCAAACCAAGCAAAAATCCAAAAAAGCGGTTTAATTTACGTTTTGTAAAAAGAGAATTATGACCGCAATCATGCATCAATGAGAATGTTCTTGAAGAGAAAAGAGTTAGAAGAGAAATAATAGGTATTAATAAAAATCCTTTTATCAATAATGAAAAAGGTTGATTTATTATTTGGTAAACGATTAACCAAATAGAAATTATGGGGAAGATGGTAGAAATAATTTGATAGGAAGCTCTGATATTATTTCTTTTTAGAAATGGCTTTATTAAAAAATCACCTCTTTTTACTTTAAGCATATTTATTTTATTTTTTTGATAGTAACAATTTTTAAAAAGTATTGATTATTTAATGTAAATTTTTAAATATCAAATTAAAGAATAAATTCTTTTGACATAGTTCTCAATTGATCTAGATTTAATCTTTCTAAGTAATTTTTAAAGTCACAAAGATCCCTAGTAGAGTCGGAATTTTTACTCTCGTAAAGAAGGCTATTAGAAATTAACTCAATAAGATGATCTTTATCCATAATTCCTTATAGACCATAATTCTTGTTTAAAAAATTAAGGTCTTGAATTCGAGATCATTAACTCATCTCTAATAAGAGTAATTTTTTATAAATTTTTTAAATCTTGTTCTATTTTTTCTAATCTTTCATTTAATTCTTTTTGTTTCTTAATTAAGGCTTTTTCTTTTCTGCAAGCTCTTTGTTCAAAGGAGAATTGAAATATTTTTGGTCAGAGACAAAAAAACTGCTATAGCTACTACAATGCCAAGAGCACCAATTATTAAAATTGGAGATAAAGGTAAGTCATAAAATGGAATTGACAATTTTCTTTAATAAAAACAAATATTGGCTATTTCATCAACAAAAAAAGGAGTAATAAATACTTACTTCTTTAAGAAGCTTTATGTTTAATTATGCTAGTTATTTTTAAAAAATAAATAAGGTTTATGTTTAATAAAATTTTAAAAATAAGTAATTGTACAGCTGTCAAATAATGAATAACTAATAATGATAAAACTAGTAAAAATTTTTTCATGAAGAAAATCATAAATAAAAGAAATAATAAAAATGAACCATGGTTTAACTGGTTAACAAGAGAACTTAATTCTTATGAAGCTTTTCAGGATTTCGAATCAGGCAAGAATCCACGAGATGTTGCAGAGGATTTTATTTCTAGAAATATTATTGCTATTTCAGAAGTTTTCGAGAATTTTGATGAAGAAGATAAAGATACACTCGATCAGTTTCTTAAATTAATCGAATGCGAGATGCATGTGTTTAGAATTCTTGAAAAACAAATAGAGTTAAGAAAAAAAATAAGATTTGTAGATTTTAAAAAAAGAAAAAAATAAAGAGTTTATTTCTATATAAGTTTATTTTTCCCATTACCGCTCTTACCAAAGCCTAACCAGATGAACCACAAGATCCATCCAAAGATAGGTATTAAATTAATAAAGATCCATTTCCAATCTTTTCCAAAATCTCTGATTCTTCTTATATCAATAGCTATTTGAGGAACTATACAAACTATTCCATAAGCATTGAAACCAAAAGTTTTTAAAAATATTGGAATAGTTAGGAAAGAAATTATAAGATTCGCTAATTGGACTAACCACCAGTCCGATCTCGATGAGAAACCATTGAAGTCTGTAGCTTTAATCCAAAACTCTTTATATGCATTTAAAAATTCATTAAGCATAAATTAAAAATTCAAATAATTTAAGATTATCAATTTAATCTTTAATTTAACAAAATGATATTTATTTACTAAATAGGATCAAATAAATTCATATCATTTGAATCTTGTTTTGGGATCTGATCTCTATTTGGTAATGAACAGAATCCGTCTTTGCAAATCATCTTTTCTTTTGCAATGCTTGTAGTTTCTGAGAATATATTTTTGTTATTGTTATTTGAAGATTCTTTCAGCATTTATATAAAAAAATTAAATCCAATATTAAATTAATAACTCAATTTATTTTGATAGGCAACAAAATTAATATTAATTATTTATTTACTATTTTTTTTGATTTGGCAAGTCTCTCCAAAATAGCGCCATTATATAAATGAATAAAGATATAGAAAAAATATAAAGTAAAGAATTTAGATGCATTTTTATTTATTAAAGTAATTACTAGGAGAGCTCCTTTCACAAAAAAGGGACAACTATTTATTTGTAATTGTTTAACTTAGCAGTCCTGCAAATTCTAGTATTTATTTAAGTTTTTTATGATTTTGCCAAACTTTCATAATGAAAAGTTTTAAATATTAGGAATGTATCTTTTTAGTTAGTAAAACTTATAAATCTAAGATTTTAAAAAATCTAATGAAAATTCTTAATCTTTAAATAATTATTGAGATAATTACGATCTATTCTTATTTATTTCTTTTAAAGCTTTTCTACCTTCTTTAAGGGTTCTTAAGACAATCCAAGATAAAGAAGAAATAATAAGAATGGTAAGTATAATTAGGGAAATAAGAGTTGCATCAATATTATTAATCAATTTACTGAAATTCTTTTTGAGCTTGTAATTTAAAATTCAAAAAAATTCAAGAATTAGAACTGGAGTATGCAGGAATAAGCATTCCGCCATCTTGGTCGTCGTTATTATCATCATCAAAACCCCCCCCTAATAATAACTCAATAATTACGAGAACAGCTATGGGATAAAGGCACCATAATATCGCTGTAAAAGGGCTTACTGAAGAAGAAGCTGAGTACAATTCTGTCATAAATGGATACTAATCTAAAGAAACAATAATTGTGGATCTTTCGGGTAGTGTTATTCAGTATTTCTTTAAATATTTTTAAAAACTTTTCTCTTTAGCTCGAATACATCTTTGGTATGTACTGATATTTTTATTCTTCAATATGAATTTGAATAATAATTTTATTTAACCTAATGAGAAACTGATAATGACATAATGAATCGCGCAATTGTTATTTTTTATACTTAACAATAATTGTACAATTTTGATTCAATAACTATTATTTATCTTGATTTTATAAATTCTATGTTTTCTTTCACTTTTGATCCTTTGGCTGCAATATTTGGTATATCAGGAATTGTAGGCTTCTTTTTCTTTGTTTCTGCTGCTAAGGGAACTTCCAGCATCAATACAAAACCAAAAAAGGAATTAGATTAGAACTGATTCTGTCAGAAAACTAAATTTAAATTTTAAATTTATTATTTAAAAAGGCTTGTTAATTATTACTTATTCCATTTTTTAGAAATAAACTCAAGAAAATCTTTTAGATCCTCTTCAGGACAATTCGTTTCTTTTTGTAAATCAATGCAAATTTGCTTAATATTTTCAAAGGCCTTTTTTACTATTTCGTTTTTTTCGATAACCTCAAAATATTCTTGATCAGTAAAAGGCATAATATCAGTTTCCCTTTTGAAAATTATTTATTAATAATATTTTATCTGCATTGACTCAACAGTAAAGAAAGAAAAAATCTTTTTTCTTGAATTTAGCTACCAAATCGATAATGTGTTTTAATACTTTTGGTTACCTCCCATTCGCAGTAAAGTCCAGCAGGGAACTCAACTAGATCTCCAGCTTTAATCACGTATATGTCTCCGTTTTGGGTACTTCTTTTCGCTTGACCTTCAATAATTAAGCAAATTTACTTATCATCGTAATTCCATTGAAATTTGCTTGGCTCACATTCCCAAATAGGCCAACTTTTAATTCCATACTGAATTATTACGCTGGCACTACAGGGGGAAGATATTAGAACTTTCACGAA
>QCGP01000010.1 GCA_003279845.1 Prochlorococcus sp. AG-388-F11 | reverse complement strand
CAAGACCAAAAGAATTAAATAAAATTTTTAAATTATTTAAAGATTCAGAATCAATATTTTGAAAACTCAAAAAATCACTTTCACTCAAGCCTATAAGATCTGAAAGATCAAAAAATCCATTCCACTTCAAAGCCTCAGATATGTTCTGAGGTACTCCTAACTCTTCATAAGAAATTTTAAATTCTAGAAATTTATCCTTTGCGTCTTTTTTAGTTTCACTAGTATCTTTCCAGTTGGGAAATAACCTTTGCAATTGATCAGAAGTTAAAGGAATTTTTAAACCGAAATTCTCAAATGCATCACTTAATTCATTAAAAGATTTATCCCCAAAATTCCTAAACTTCAATAAGTAGTCTTTTTCCTCTAGTCCAATTAATTGAGTGAAGTCAAATATGCCATTTCTTTTTAAAGCATTTGCCAACTTTAAAGACAATTCATCAAATGGGATTTCAAGTTCAATTGATTTATTATTAATGCTTTCTACATATTCAGATTCTTCAAAATCATTATTTTTATAGATATTGAAATTAGCAGAATTCATTTAAAGATAATTAATACAAAAAATTCGAGAATATAATTGTTAATAAAATAATAATAGCTACTTTATGAAAAATGAAATGTGTGCTCTTTATATCGTTGAAGATACCTTAAGTGGAGATGTAAAAATTGGAATCAGTAATAATCCGAAAGAAAGAAAAAATGAAATAGAGAACCAATATAATGTTGGCGAAGTTAGGGGTATTTCTATCACTTGGTTTTTAACTAGAAAAGAAGCCTTATATTGGGAGAGTGAATTCCATAAAAAATTTAGAACTAAGCATTCACCATCAAGAGGGGGTAAAGAATGGTTTTCATTGTCCGTAAGAGACATTAATCAGTTTGTTGAGTGGATGCAAGAGTCAAATCGCCAAAATATTGAGAAAATAAATACTCTCAAAAAACTTTTAGAAGAACAATAAATTTCTCAACTACAAACCACCTAGCGAATAAAATTTAGCTACAAAAGTTAGCTACACTTAGCTACAAAACATTGTTTTTTTAACAAATTATTTAACTCCAATTCTTTTTTAAATATCTACTCTTTGATATGTGCCTACAGTAGACTAGAATTTACAGGCCGGGGCGTGGCGCAGCTTGGTAGCGCGGGTGCTTTGGGAGCACTAGGTCGCAGGTTCGAATCCTGTCGCCCCGATTGGGTTTTCAGCGAATAGTAAATATAACAATACGAAAGAGGTACGAAAGAAAAATCACTCAAATGGACAACTAATTTAGTCAGGGCTTGTTTTCGTACAAGTTTAAAAGGATCTATTGCAGTCCAAAAGAGTTGAGTCTATACTTTTAGCAACAAAGATCAGTCACCCGAATTGAGAATCCGTTCTCTAACTGCGGAGATACTCCAGCTTTGAATGTGTTAAAGACTTGTCCACCCTATGCTGTTAAAGCCAGTAATGGATGTATGGGCAGACCGCTTCTCTAAGATGCCACTTCCCTGTAAATGCTGGGCTGATCGCTACCGATTAAATCTTTGATTTAGTCTGACATAAATCTCTAGCTGCTGACAAAATAGAGCCTTAAAGGGCGGGCATAAGACTAGGCGAAGAAATTCGTGTAAGGGAAATACCATTGTTTTATGGGGCTTGCTGATTGGGTGTAGTTCAAGAAAAAATCGAACTCACAGAATCACTATGTCTATTAATAGGAAACGGTTTTTTACAACCGCAGAAACTCTTAAACTTACAAATTTAAGTAGGTCACGCTTGATGGAGTTAAAACAATCAGGCGAATTTATAGCTGGTAAACATTACGTCTATTTAGGCGGTACTCCTAGATCTAAACTTGGTTGGGATATAGAACAAATCCATAGCTGGATGGTTGAACAGACAAAAAAGGAATTAAATAATCCTTCTGAAGCAATCGCCCAGATGGAAACTTTTGCAGAAGTAGGAGTTTAAAAATGGATATAGATTTAACTGATCATTACGCACAAAGAAAAGAGACTTGTAGAGAGCTCTTCTATTTAGCTAAAAACACCCATAACGGATTTGAAAACCAAAAATCAATAGTTAAAAAGACTATGCGTTTATGGTTTGACCTCCCTTCTTCTTATTTAAACGAACTTTTTAATATTGTTACGGAGGAGGAATATGGAATCAAATAAAGAACCTATCTGGACTCAAAAGCATTTAGACGAAAGTGCCGAAAAACTCTATGAAATGTTCTCAAAAGCTATAGATCAAGATCCTCAAATCGGATTTTCTATGATTCTTAGAGAATTTTGTATTCTTCAATGTACTGTCCTTCAATTACAAGAAGCATTTGCGGAAAATCATAAGGTTTCTAGTGGAGCATTTAAAAACTCTCATCTTGCTGTTGAAAAATATCAACAATTAGAAGGCAGTTTTAAGACCTCTACAAGTTCATTTTCAAAACGATTGGAAACACTTGAGGGCTATGAAAAATAATGCTATTTCTAAAATTGTCAGACTTGAAGTTTATCGTTTAGGGAATAGTCGATATTGGGATCAATTAACAAAAGAGTTAATCCTAAAAAAGACTAATAGAGCTCTAGAAACGGTAAGACACTTACAAGAACAAATGAAGTTGATCACTAGAAAGTTAGATCACTTAGAAGGGATTTTATATCGAAATTATTACCAAAACGTATCCAAATTACCTAAAAAATTCAATGAAAAAAGCCACCTGTAGGAGGGTGACTTATAGAACAAAAAATTTATCTATTAACAAGATAATTCAAAAGCCTATAAGTCTCAACGCCCAAAAAGTAAAAGTTCAAAAAATGAAAGTTTTTATCTGGAATGAACGGATAGAAATTGCAAAAGCTCACCCTTTAGCTTGGTTTCTGGGCTCAACTATTAAAGCTATGGAAAACACCAGGGATTTAATAAAAGGAGGGTTAGATAATGTCTAGATATAAAATCAGTTCTTCTTTTTATGAGGAACAAGAAGCCTTTAAGGAAGATTTTGCCTATAAACAAAGGCAGAAAAAAGAAGAGAACTTCACTTTTTTAATTCAAGACTATATAGATGCAGTCAAACAATTAGATGAAGACGAAGAAATGAGAATAAGTAAGGAATTAAAGTATCAATACAAATTAACTGACGATCAAATACAAAGAAAAGTATTAAACCACTTTTATAGATCAAAGGCAGATTTTCGACCAGCTTTAAAAGACTCTGTTGATCTTTCTACTGTTAAACCTCTTACCTATTTAATGGATGGATGGTTATTAAAAGGGGATGTTTCTCTTACTTATGGTTCTTATGGTTCTGGTAAAACAACTCACGCATTATATAAAGCCTATAAGTTTGCAAAAGGGGAAAACATTTTAGATAGGGATGCTCCTTGTAAAAAAGGAAAAAGCTTATTTATTTGTACGGATGGAGGTGTAACTACCTTTAAAAAAGCCATGTATGACTTAGGGATAGAAGATGATCCAGTTTTTAAGGATGGAGAAGACAAACAAATCTTTGTCTGGGGTAGTGAATCAAGTCAAGGTCAACAAGCATGGTTTGGAGACATCAACGGAATAATAAAATTAGAAAATTTTGTTCAATATAAAGGAATAGATTATGTCGTAATTGATAGTGCAAAGAGTGTAAGTTCTGGAGCTTTTAACTACTTAGATAATGTTCAAGTAAGAGAATTTATAAGGACTATAAGGGATATTATTGCTGTTCCTAATAATGTACATATAGAAATTTTGAGCCATGACGGAACGGCAAGAGGGGCTCATGCAGGGGCTAAAAGTTGGGCTGAAGAGCCTTCATTGGTTATTCATTTAAAACCCAATATTGATGAAGAAACAAAAAAACAAAATGGTGTAACGGCTGAATTTAAAAAAGATAGGGCAGCAAATATAGATCCTAGAAGAAATGTTATTTATAAATTAGAAGAGTGTGAAATGGTTCTAGAAGATGAGAAGGAAATAGTCGGTAGCTGTAATGAAGTAATTATTGAAATTATGAAAGATTTTTATAAACAAGGACAAAAAGAAGTAAGAAGGGCTGATATTGTCACTACTGCATTTAATACCGCTTCCGCAGCTAGAAAAACCGTAGATAATACTCTTGGAAATATGGTTAACAGTAAGGAGATAAGAAGACCTAAAAAGGGTGTTTATTCATTAAATCCAAAAGACATTCAAGGATTAACGCTAGTTCCCGACCAATCATCGGGAAATCCTATCGGGAAGTCATCAAACGTTAGTTATATCAATCAATTTGACCTTGTCAGTTCCCACGACATAGAGACACCACTCTAAAAACCTATAAAAAAAGACCCCTATCTCTATCCATCGGGAACTCATAGGGTTAAATCCAAGTTATATCAATGGATATAGTCACTTCCCGACCCCTATTCCCAGTAAATAATCGGGAACTAATGGGAACTAATTAAGGTATCTACTGCACCATGCATCATAAGAAGTTGCCCCTCCTTTATCCCCTAGATACTTCTGAATTAAATCAACTCCATGACCTAGTTTCCATTTTGCACAATCTAATTTCATTTGATTTAATTTTGCTTCTTTACTTAAACTCCCTGCAATCGAAAATAAATTAAGAGCAATTATCGCCAATAAGATACTCATTGGATATTTCTTGATAAAATCTAGCATTTGAGTTGTAAATATATACATTCAAATAGTGCGAAATAAAGCCAAAAAAAGCCAATTTTATGAAGATTTAGGCGATTTTAAGGCGATTTATCGCTAATTAGTGCGAATTAGTAAAAACAGGAAAATTAGTACCTTTTGAAATACAGAATTATCATGCAGCTTTCCTAGAATTGTAGTAATAGCAATACTTCTTGTGGTTAGTCGAAACCCTTATTTAGAGCCTGTTGATGATGACGTTTCTAGCCGTCCTGATCCTATTAATGACGCTCTTAAATCTTCTCAATCAAGAAGGTATTTAAAGTCCTTTATTAATAGTGATGATGAAAACGAATACAGCGATTAAGGAGATCAAAAGAAGGTTTCTAGATTTAGACGATAACTTAGCGATTAAAGATGATGTTTTTACTCTTTCTGTTTCTTCTGAATATCCAGTAAGTAGAGAATACGGACAAGAGATTTTATTACATACAAAAGAATCTATTAATTTAGAAAGATTTTCTGGAGGTAAAGCTCCTGTTCTTTGGAATCACAATCCAGACGAAATGATAGGAACAGTTGTTAGATCTTATTTAGATGGAAAGAAATTAAAAGCAGATATTCAATTTGGTAGTTCAGAAAAAGCAGAACAAATAAGAAAAGACGTAGAAAAAGGAATTATTAAAAACGCATCTATTGGATATGTAATTGACGATTTAAAAGAGGACGAAGAAGGACGAATGGTTGTAACTAAGTTCACTCCAATGGAGTTGAGCCTAGTGAGTGTGCCAGCAGATCCGTCCGTTGGTTTTCGTTCTTATCAAACACCTAAAGGAGACAAAATGGCAGAACCATTAAAACAAATCCCAGATCCAGAAGCAGTTCATGCAATTCAAAACAACTGGGAAGAAAGAGAGTACAGAGCAGCAGCTTTAGATTTTTCAGTTATCGAAGCAGCAAAAGGAATCGCATCAGGTCGAGGACTTACAGGAAGAGAAGCTGAAGTAAACAGAGAAATAGAAATCCAAACAGGAAAGAGAACTCAAGGGTTTTTTGTTCCTAAAACTGGATGGAGTAAACGTGCTTATGTAGCTGGAACAGCATCAGCAGGGGGTAATTTAATTGCTACTGATTTATTAGCTGATAACTTTATCGAAGCTCTAAGAAATAGAACAGTTGTTGGAGAACTCGGAGCAACTTATCTCCCTGGACTAGTTGGCAATGTTGCAATTCCAAGAAGGTCTGGAGACAATACCGCTTATTGGATCGCTGGCGACAATGGCGACACCATAACAGAATCAACTGGAACAGTAGATCAAGTAACAATGAGTCCTAAAACCGTTGCTGCATATACTAAGTTTTCTCATCTGATGAAGCTCCAAGCGACTCCAGAAATTGAGCAAATTATCAGAAATGGTTTTGTTGCCATCATTGCAAACGCTATAGATGCAGCAGCTTTAAACGGTTCTGGAAGTTCTAACCAACCCACAGGAATATTAAATGTAAGTGGAATTGGATCTGTAGCTGGAGGAACTAACGGAGCAGCAGCCGATTTAGATGATTTCATTGATCTTAAAAAAGAGGTATCTGTAGACAATGCTGATCTTTCAAGTTGTGCTTATGTCACTAATGCAAAGGTAGAAGCTGCAATCCATAAATTAAAGGATTCAAACGGAGACTATATCCTTAGTCCTTACGGTGCTGAAGTTGGTTCTCAACAAATCCTTTCAAGAAAGATGGAAGTAACAAATAACATTCCTTCTAATTTGTCTAAAGGATCAGGCTCTAACTTATCTGCAATCCTTTATGGAAACTTCTCTGATTTATATATCGGCTTATTCTCAGAACTTGAGATATTAGTTGATCCTTATACAGATTTCGCAAAAGGTACAACAGGATTAAGAGCTATTCAATCATTAGATATTAATGTTGCTCACCCTCAATCTTTCGCAGCTATGAAGGATGCTATTGCTGCATAAACTGAGCAGTAAATCAGCATAGTATCTAGCGGGGTTTGGTTCACTTGAGCAAGGATAATAGGAGTCGTTGCCCTAGATTTCCTCCTCATTCAGGGGTGTAATCACTCCCCGCTTTTAAAACATTTGGGAGGTTTTGGGATAGGGTTCAGGATTCCATAGTCCTAAATAGTTTCCCTCCCATTTGTTTTTCTCATAGGTTCTTTTCAGCGATTCTGACAAGGGGGTTTTCGTAGCCCAAAATTTAATTAGCGTCAACGCCTTTCCTATTGGGAAAACGGCATATTATACCGTCAAAACCTAGTTATTTCAATCATTTTATGGAAGCTACATTCAAAGAAACTTGTGAACTTTTAGGAGTTTCAAAGACAACTTTGTACCGATTAGCCAAAGAAGGGCAAATCACTCAATTTTTAAGCGAAATAGACGGAAAGATGTATATTTCTCTGGATAAAAAGGTAGGAGGGCAATATCTGGCGGCTTATATAAATACAATCTGCAAATGGTATGACGGAGCTCCTTGTAAGATCAACTTTACACCTCAAAAATGGATAGAAGAACAGAGAGCCTTATATTCTATTGGTACTAAATAAAGCAAAAACTGAATTAAGGGGTTTACAGCTTTTATCGCTTTCTATTACTGGTTATATTCTCTTATTACTGCCTTAACTTTTCCCGATTAGATTTTTCAGTCGCTAAAAAACTTTTGCCGTGCGAATAACCCTCGTGCCAACTTCTCAGGAAGAACCTAGTACTTGATCGCCATCTGCCAATGAGGATAAGAGTCTAATGATTTCTCTCTAATTAGTTGAAGTTTTCTACTGTTTATCTTCACTACTATTCCATCAGTCGGATAGTTATTAAATAGTTTTTTATCAGTCCATTGTTTTCTATACATCTCAACTTGAGTTGTAAAGTTTAAGCTCTTATATTCTGGAATCGCAAAGCCTAACTTTTTTAAATACTGAAGGGAGTCGTGTTGGTTTAATCGTCCGTTAATTATCTGGAAAGAAGAAAAGCTAAGATGATCGCTTTTACTAGCAGCAGCCCTAAGATAAGCCCCTGATTGTCTTTGAGAATAAGTTGGTCTTTCATATTCAGAAGGGTTAAAGAGTTCTCCTCTTATCTGGATTAAGCCTTGTACTTTTATCTTATTAGGTACGTCAGGAATATCTTTTATTTTGTTGGTAACATCTCCTCCTTTTCTTGCGATTGCCTTAACTAACTCTCCATCAATATATTGAATAGCAATAGCACAACCATCTATTTTTGGTTCGATAATTAATCGAGTATCAGGAAGTAATCCATTTAAAAAATCATCAATAGAATCTTTGGCTAATGAAGGTAATGGCAATATAGTTTTTTTAGAAAAATAATTAGCTTCTGGATCTACTCTAAATAAATTTGCTTCTAACTTATCGAACTGCTCATCAGTAATTAATGGGGTTCCCATCCTGTAATTATGGTCATACCATTCAATGCGTTCTTCTAAATAACTGCTCATGCTACTTGCTTATTCCTATTGCTATATAAATCAGTTGTTCCACTAGGTTTAAATCTTGCATAGTTTTGCCAATGCACTTCTGGAGTGTGACCCATAGCTTCAGCAATATTATTTATAGGAAATCCAGATGCGTGAGATTCTTTTGCGTATCTATGACGGAAGGCATAAGGCACTAAGGACTCTCCTTGAATTTCAGCTTGTTTTTTAAATAATATCCAGTTTTTATTTCTTTCTAAATGCTTTCTTAATCCATTAGCTGCACTATTTCCTAATGATGGAAGTTCTTCTCCTTTCTCTATCCTTTCTTGTAATTTCCAATCAATAAACCCTTTTCCGTCTTTAACTAATAAAGGAGCAAGTTGTCTAGGTTCTGTCTTTTGTCCTTTAGTTCCTCCCATAGATTTCCTGTAAATACACCATAATTCTTTTCCGTTTATTCCTTTCTTAATAACAAGGTGTCTAAGTTCCTCTGGACGTAATCCATAAACAGCTAATAATTGATAAGCAAATTGCCAAGATTGATTATTTTCTGAAGCTATTAATTGAAGAATTTGGTCATCTTCTAACGCATAACCAACTCTTTTAACTTTTAAAGTTTCTTTTAGTTTTACAGGTGCATATAAATTAGAAAGTTTTGCTCTAAGAACCGCCCACTCAAGAAATTTATAAATAACTCTTTTTGCAATTTGTCTCGACCTACTTCCCTCCTCCCATTGTTCAAGGCAAGATATCATTAATTCTTCCCCGCCTGATGGTTTACCTTTCGATCTTTTTAATAGCTCTTGGCATTTATGGAGTACTGGGACGTAGGATTTATTCCATGTTTTATCCGAGGCGGTAACGCAAAATTTTCTAAATTCTTTAAATATTTCGTCAAAATCTATTTTTCCCTTATTACTTATACTTTCGACAACCTTACAAGATTTCTTTAAATTTCCTTTTCCTATATCTGAATAAAAGTTCTCATATATTTTTTGTATTCTTCTAGCTGCTTTAAATAGATCATTCTTTGACCATTCATAATTCAACATTACTGATTGAGATTGTCCGTTGTCTCTAACTTCTAACTGAACTGAACCTCTTCTATTTGTCATATACCACTTAGCATCAGCCGCCATATCAACTCTCATCGCATCTCTGGCAGACTTTACCCAATCTTCTGTATGAACTTTTTTTGGCATGAGCACTAGGTCATTTCTTAGCCCTATTGTACGAATGATGTACGAAAGAAACAACCTTATGTAAACAAAGCTGGACACTAGCAGACAGAGAAATTAGCTTATATCTATTGTTATGACTGAGATCCTAGATTCTCACTTGTTTTGGGTTAGTGCTTTGGGAGCACTAGGTCGCAGGTTCGAATCCTGTCGCCCCGACCATTTAAAAAACAAGTCATACAAGAGAGTTCCCCAGACTCTCTTTTTTATTGCCAACTATAAGAAATATAAGACTTAGCGATTATATAGCGATTATTTGCTACACCTTGCATAACCTTGCCCCCTTAATCGCTTTTAATCAAAACTATTTAGTAATGAAAAAAAGGTACTTCCTCTACTTGTTTTGGAGAATAGTCACATATACCAAACTGCATACATTCCATTTGGTCATCACTTAATTTTCTTTCAAATGAAATCGCATCAATAAAATAATTAAAAGCATTTTGGAACTTATGTTTAATAGGATTTCCGCAAGTCATAATTAACCTCCTTTGATCTAGTAGTTATTTAGTATCACTTATTCTTAAAATCAAGAGTGCAAATACTTAAGGAAAAATATCAATTAATCGGTTTTTAATATTTCACTATTTTCATAAAGAGTATTTTTGCTCTAGGAAATTTAAATCATTGCATTTAATTTAGTTCCACTGATTGAGGTTTAACTTCATGAGTACTTACAAAACGAAATACTTCAAAAATACCAAGAAGATCGATAACACACTTTGGTTAGACAAATTAATTAATCAACTCGAAAAAAAAGCAAAAGGAGTTTAATTATGAATACGTTCAGAAATAAACAATTCAAAAACGAATTAGATCCTAAGTATGCGTTTTATGATTGTCTCCGTAGTTGCGAACTTAAAAGTTCTTCTGAAAAAACTTTAGAAGAATGTGTAGACAGTTGTGATTGGGAACCCTTGTCAGATGATTTAGATTCCCAAAAATAAGAATTTAAACTCTATTCAATATTGATTATTTCGTTATAGAGTTTTTTTATAAATTTAAGGAGGGTAATCTTATGACCAACCTCGCTATAGAGCTACTTGTATTAACTGTGGTTTTAATAAATTTCGGAGCAATTCTCACAGCTAATATTTATTCAAAATCATTAGAAGAACATAAACGCAATAGATTATTTTGCAGTAAATCTTTTAGTAACCCTTATTGTATTATTTGATAAAAATTACTCCCTTTTAGCACTAGGTTTCAGCTCAGCGATTATTTAGCGATTATTTGCATATCCATGCCATACATTGCTGCATACATTAGTGATATTAAGACTCAACTAAATCCTAGTATTAGCTACTCATAAGCTATAGCCTCATTTCGTTCTCATGGGTACTGTCGCAAATTGCGTACTGGGTGCTTTGGGAGCACTAGGTCGCAGGTTCGAATCCTGTCGCCCCGACTCTTGAAAAGCAAGTCATACTAGCGAGTCTTCCAACTCGCTTTTTTATTGCTTACTGTCTTATATTGCGAAAGGGTAGCTCTAGGGGTAGCTCATACGAAGTACTTTGATCTACTTTGTGCCTATTTTTTATTTACAAGGAAAGAATTTAAATATCTACAAATCTAGTTGGATTACCCTCTAGTGCTTCTATTGATTTAAATAATTCTCTGATTTTAGATTTAGTCCTTTTCGCTTTTATTGGTTAAAGTTTTATTTTCTTCTTTTTTTTTAGTAAACATCCTTAAACTTAATTTTTTTAAAAAAAATTTTTCTTTAACTTTACTTAACCATAGGTGAATATTATTTATTAAATAGAAATTGTGGGGATGTTTAAATACAGGGAATTCATTGCTCAAATCAAATATAAAGAAGTAATATCTTCACCTGTATATTTTATTCCTGTTTTGCTTTTATCCATAATGATTATTATTGAAGGTTTTCACATCATTAATCACAAACAAAATTGCAAAACTAAAGCTGAGTGGATGGAACAATCAGGAATGACTTATGACAGGGAATCAGAAGTTAATTAATAAAATCTAAAATATAATTTATTCGCAGCAACGTTTTTTATTTGAAGAATAATCTGTCAAAGAAGTTATCCATTCCTTGATCAAAAAGAGAGCTTCTTTATTTAGGCTGTAATACACCCATCTACCTTCTTGTCTGTCTGAGATAAGACCAGCTTCCTTCAAAATTTTTATGTGATATGAAATTCTTGATTGAGATAACTTAGTTAATTTCATAATATCGCAAACACAAACTTCTCCATCCATCATTAGGTCAATTATTTCTAGCCTAAAAGGATCAGAAAATGAAACCATCAACTTAGATATATTTTCTTTTTTTACTTTGCTAATATCTTTTAACAATTTTAAAGTAATTAAATTTTCCTAAATATAGCTTAAATAAAAAAGATTTCATTAATCAAAACATCTTGATATATCAAAATATTTTGATGTATAATTTCAATAGAAAATTTCAAAGTTATGAAAATTGGAATTAATGGTTTTGGAAGAATTGGCAGATTAGTTTTCAGAGCATTATGGGATAGAGCTGATATAGAAATAACTCATATAAATGAGATCGCAGGAGATTCGAATGCTGCTGCACATCTACTCGAATTTGATTCAGTGCATGGTAGATGGGTGAAAGATATAAAGGTTAAAGCAAAAGAAATAATAATTGATGGAAAGAAATTAGCTTACACATCTTTTAAAAATTACCTTGATGTTCCTTGGGAAAAATCTTCTGTAGATATTATTTTGGAATGTACAGGAAAGAATAAAAAGCCAGACAAACTAAATCCCTACTTTGATTCTCTAGGGATGAAAAGAGTAATAGTAGCTTGTCCAGTAAAGGGAATTGTTTCAGAAGCTGAATCACTTAATGTTGTTTATGGCATAAATCAAAGTCTTTATGACCCTTCCAAACATAAATTAGTAACTGCAGCATCCTGCACTACAAATTGTTTAGCTCCGATAGTAAAGGTAATTAATGAAAATTTTTCAATTAAACACGGTGCTATTACAACTATTCACGATGTCACGAATACTCAAGTTCCTGTAGATTTTTATAAAAGTGATTTGAGGAGAGCAAGAGGATGTATGCAAAGTTTAATACCTACTACCACTGGATCTGCTAAAGCTATCGCTGAGATCTTTCCAGAATTAAAAGGGAAATTAAATGGACATGCAGTAAGAGTTCCTCTACTTAATGGTTCTTTAACAGATGCAGTTTTTGAATTAAACAAAGAAGTGACAACTGAACAAATAAATATGGCACTAAAGGAAGCTTCAGAAACTTATTTAAAAGGAATTCTTGGCTACGAAGAAAGACCTTTAGTTTCTGCAGATTATGTAAATGACTCTAGAAGTTCAATAGTTGATAGTTTATCAACAATGGTTGTTAATTCAAATTTATTAAAGATATACGCTTGGTATGACAACGAGTGGGGTTACAGCTGCAGACTTGCAGATCTTACTGAATATGTAATCAAAAAAGAGATTTAATTTATGTCTTTATGAAGTTATCTAATATTCAACAATATAGTGTTGTAACAGCAAACTATTGGGCGTTCACGCTTACTGACGGCGCATTAAGATTATTAGTTGTTGGTCACTTTCATGAGCTAGGTTACTCAACTCTACAAATTGCTTTACTTTTCCTTTTTTATGAGTTTTTTGGAATAATTACTAATTTATATGGTGGTTGGATAGGAGCAAGATATGGTTTAAGGCTTACTTTATGGATTGGGACTATCCTTCAAATCATTGCTCTTTTCATGCTTATTCCAGTTAAGGAAGATTGGCCGGTAATTTTTAGTGTCGCATACGTTATGGTTGCTCAAGCAGTTAGTGGAATAGCAAAAGATTTAAACAAAATGAGTGCTAAAAGTGCTGTTAAGACAGTTGTTCCAGAAACAAGTAATGGCAATGATACTGGCCAAAAACAACTTTTTAAATGGGTTGCTATTTTAACTGGATCTAAAAATGCTCTTAAGGGAGTTGGTTTTTTCTTGGGTGGACTTTTATATAAGTTATTTGGATTCAATAATGCTGTAGGAATTATGGGTTTTGGACTCTGCTTAGCCTTTTTATTGACATTAATTTTACCTGGAGAAATTGGCAAGATGAAAACCAAACCAGCTTTTAATGATCTTTTTTCAAAATCAAATGCCATAAATATTCTTTCTGCAGCAAGATTCTTTCTTTTTGGAGCAAGAGATGTTTGGTTTGTTGTAGCTCTTCCAGTATTCCTAGATATGGCATTTGGTTGGGACTACATGGAAATAGGATTATTTCTTGGGGCCTGGGTAATAGGTTATGGAATTGTTCAGGCTTCTGCTCCAGCAATTAGAAAGATATGGGGCCAGAAAGAAAGTCCAGATCGTAAAGCTATACAATTTTGGAGTGCCGTATTAATGGTAATACCATCTTTGATAGGAGTCGCATTATGGAGAGAAAGTTCTCCATCAATAGCAATAATTTTAGGACTTACTATTTTTGGATTTGTTTTTGCAATGAATTCCTCTACACATTCTTATATGATTTTGGCCTACTCTGATAATGAAAAAGTCAGTTTAAATGTTGGCTTCTATTACATGGCAAATGCTGCTGGAAGACTAGTTGGAACATTACTATCTGGCTTACTATTTATGATTGGGAGAAATCCGAGTATTGGTCTTCAATATTGTCTTTATTTTTCATCACTTTTAATATTCTTATCTTGGATTTCGAGTCTTAAATTACCATCAATCAAACAAAGCTTATCAGCTCCATAAAGACTAATTTTTAGGAATTAGAATATTTTAATGGCAAAAATATCCTTAATTGAACTTGCAAAAACTTTCCTAAAAATTGGTATTTTAAGTTTTGGAGGACCCTATGCTCATATTTCCTTATTCGAAGATGAACTTATAAATAATAAAAAATTGATATCAAATCAATCTTTTGAAAAAGGTATTGGATTATGTCAAATACTTCCAGGACCAATATCTACTCAATTGGCAATATATATAGGTCTTAAAATCAATGGTTATCTTGGTGGATTGATATCAGGTATTAGTTTCATTATCCCAGGATTCATTTCAGTATTAGCTCTTAGTTTTTTTTGGCAAATTGGTTCTGGATCAAAATTCTTAACAGATTTAATTTATTTTAATCCGCCTATTATTGCAGGGATAATTTTTTCATTCTCATTAGTTCTATTAAAAAAAAGATTAAAGTTTGATCGAATATTATTCTCCAGCTCAATATTATTTCTACTTATATTTGCTAAATATAATAGTATTCAATTTCCACTCATAACAATTCTTAGTATTGCAGGATTGATAAATATATTTTTAAAGAAATTCAAAAATATTTTTTATAGCTTGGTCCCTTTATCTATATTTTCAACAACCTCATTTTTGAGTAGTACACTCTTTTTAGATATTTTTAAGTTCTATAATTTTTTGAAGGATTCTTTAAACTCAAAGTTTTTAATAAATTACCTTAATCTATTTTTATTCTTTTTTAAATCGGGACTTTTTATATTTGGAGGCGGATTAGTAATAATTCCTTTAATGAGTGATTATGTTGTCTCGCAAGGATGGTTAACAAATAATGAATTTATTGATGGCATAATGATTGGCCAGATAACACCTGGTCCTGTCTTATTAACTACAAGTTTTATTGGATATAAAGCAGGTTTTTCAATTGGAGGTATTAATGAGGCTTTAAAATATTCATTTATATCAACGTTTGCAATATTTTTACCAAGTTTTATTTTGATTTTTGTTTTTGGGAAAGGCTTTATAAAAAACAGATTTAGATCTGTTAATTATTTTATCGAAGGAGTAATCAATACAATTCCTGGAGCAGTTATTTTTTCTGGCTTTAATTTAATTGAAGATAGTTTTTCATCAAAATACCATTTAATCACCTCTATTTTTATAGTTTTAATCTCCACACTATTATCTTTTTCAAAAGTAGTTCCAACATACATAATTATTCTTTTTTCTTTAATATTGGGTTTATCAAAATATTTGTTTGCATAAAAAAAGGAGGAAGTAAATTCCCCCTTTTAAGTGTTTGTCTTACGGTTTATTTACCGATTCTTTTTACAGCAGCTCTTGATTTCTCAAGAATATCGCCTTTCAAAGGAACAAATCCAAGTGATGGAGCTTTATCTTGATACTCATCACTTAACAATGTATTAAAGGCTTGTTTGATAGCTTTAGTGTTTCTACCATTACCCTCTTCATAAGCAAGTATCCATGTTAATGAAGCTATAGGGTATGCTCCTTTTGCAGTTGGGTTAGGATTTTTACCAGCAAGATTTTCATCTAAAGTAATACCATTAAGAGCCTTAGCTCCTGCTTCTACAGATGGTTTTAGAAACTCACCTGAAAGATTCTGAAGTGCAGCAGCTTTGACATTACCTTTTATGTAAGACTGGTTAACATAACCAATTGCACCAGGAGTATTTTGTATAACACCTGCTACACCTGAATTACCTTTTGCTCCAACGCCTGCTGGCCACTTAACTGATTTACCTGTTCCTAGTGTCCAAGTTTTTGAAAAAGCTTCCATAGAGTTAGTAAAAGCTTTGGTTGTGCCTGATCCGTCAGAACGATGTGCCCAAGTTAACTTACCTGATTTACAGCCTAATTCTTTCCAGTTTTTAACCATACCCATAGCAACTCTTACTGCTTGCTCTTGAGTAAGTTTCAAATCACAATCATAGTTATAACCAAAAGCAATAGTTCCTCCAACCATAGGAATCTGTACTAATCCTCTTGTTACCTTTGCTATATCTTTATCCTTCATAGGATCATCAGAAGCACCAAAGTTTACTGTCTGATCAATAAAAGCTTTTCTTCCAGAGCCTGAACCAACAGCTTGATAGTTTACTCTTGGCCCTCCTGAAGTGGATAAATCTTTGAACCAACGAGTGTAAATTTTGGCAGGAAATGATGCTCCAGCACCACTTAATCTTGTTCTAGCAGAAACACTTGTGCCAGCAACACTTGTACCAGCAGCAATGGCTACTACAGAAGTGAAAACCAAAGCTTTCTTAGCTATGTTCATGGTTGTCATGATTAAATGTAAAGACTCCATATATATAGCATTGAATACATTCACAAATAATCTTTAATTGAAAGTTTATCCTTTAATTAATTAGTTCTTAACCCAACCTTAAACTAAATATCAAAGGGGCTTTTTTTTCGTTTGGTTTTAAAAATATTTGAAAATAAAATAGGTTAATTTTTAGCATTTAATCATAAGGATTTTAAAATTTGCAATCAATTTTGTATTTTATTTAAGGGAAGTTTAAGTTCTCTTTAAATTTTTCTTTTTGACTTTATACCTTACCCGTTTCTTAACCTGAATTCGTTCAAATATGTTCGGATAATATCCATTTTTACGTGTTGAGGTTCATGAAACTTTTTCAAAAATTAATTGCTGCTCCTGCCATCATTTCTTTGGCATCAGGTGTCGCAGTAAACGCATCTGAGATCAATACTTCTGATCTTGGTAAATTCTCAAATTCTAATGATTTAGTATCTTTAGGTGATTTCAAATCAGATACTTTAATCCCAGGAGATTGGGCTTACGATTCATTAAAGGATCTTACAAATAGTCCAAAATTCAATGGGGACTCAGTTACTCGTTTAGAAGCTGCTGCTGAATTAAACAACTTAATTGCAGGTGGTGAAGGCTTAATGAACGTAGCTCAAATAGACAGATTAAGCGATGAGCTTGGTTCTGAGTTGGCAATTATGAAAGGAAGAGTTGATGGCCTCGAAGCTCGTGTTAACGGCATTGAAGCTGGTTCTTTCTCTGATACAACAACATTATCTGGAAAGGTTGAGATGCTTTTAGGAGCAAAGGATAGTCAAGATAATGATGAAAATGAAGCGACTGGTGATGGTTTTATGTTGAATTATCACTATGAAATTGATTTAAATACAAGTTTCACTGGCGAAGACAAGCTTAACATTGAATTAGCTGCTGGTAATCAGGTTTCCGACTCCGTAGCTGCACTTACTGATCCATTAGGTGAATCTTCAGAAGATCTCCACATGGAAGATGTCAACTATACATTCCCAGTAGGCGATTGGAAGTTTTCTGTTGGTGACTCAATGGATGCTTCTAAGAATTGGCCAAATGCATGTTCATACGGAAATGTAGTTGATGCTTTGGGTGATTGCGGTGCTGCAAACTCAGTTGACCTTAGTGGAGATGTTTCTTTCAGTGCTGGAAAAGATTTTGATAACGGTTGGTCTGTAGGTCTTGGTATATCAGCAAATGAGGGCGCTACATCAGATGGTATGTTTACAGAAGAAGGAGATGATTATTACGGTGTTGCACTGGGTTATGAATCTGATTCTTACGGGGTAACACTTGCTTACTCAATGAAAGAAGACAGATCTAGCGCAAGTGGATCTACCCAAGCAGTTGATAATGCATCAGCAAGCAACGATAAAACATACGTTGGGGCCACAGCTTATTACAACTTTGATGAATTTACCGTAAGTGGTGGTATTGAATTTATGGAGCCTGAATTATCTACCGATAAAGAATCTACTCAGTGGACTGTTGGTGTTTCAACAGCTGTAGGAGAAGGTGAATTATCAGCTGGAGTTGGTACAAATGGTGCTATCGACGAAGATGCTGACGAAATTTACGCTTATGAAATTAAATATAGTTACCCAATAAACGATGGAGTAACTATAGACACATTTGCGTTTGTAGCTGAAAATGCTGGAACTACTGCTGACGATACAGGTGTAGGAGTATTAGCTACATTCAAGTTCTAGTCAACTTAAGAAAATATTTAATTTCTTTTCTTAATTAACTTTATAAAATTCAAAGGCTCCAAAAACTGGAGCCTTTTTTTATTTTCCCTTCTAAAAACCTTAATTTGTTCTTAATAAATTTATTTTTTTTTCTTAACTTTTTAAAGGGACTATAAGAAGGTGTTTCCTTATGCACTAAATGAAAAAAACCTTAGCTCTTGCAAGTTTTTCAGCATTACTTGCAATTGTCGCCTCCTCTACAAGTAGCGGATTTGCAAATTGGAATACAAAATATTGGGCCAATGAAAAAAACTTCAACAGAATTTCCTCTTTTAATGTAAGTGATAATTTACCAAAAGGAACAAAATCTACCACCAAAACTTCTTCAGAAGTTGTTACTGCATCAGAAGATGGTAAGACTTTGATTTATACAGATAGCGATCTAGGAGTAGTAGGTTTAGTTGATATCTCAGACCCTGCAAAACCTAAAGCATTGGGAGTTGTTGAACTAGAAGCAGAACCCACTGGAATTGCGGCACTTGGAAACAATGCTTATATCGGTTCGAATACATCTGAAAGTTATACAAATCCTTCAGGAGCATTAGTTCAATACAATTTAGAAACAAGAAAAGCAGTAAAAGAATGTGATTTAGGTGGGCAGCCTGATAGCGTTTTTGTTTCACCAGACGGAACATTTCTAGCTGTCGCTATAGAGAATGAGAGGGATGAAGAATATAAAAATGGATTTATCCCTCAAATTGATGACAATGGCATTCAAATTAATCCTGCAGGTTATGTTTCTCTTGTGAAGTTAAACAAAAGAGGAAAAATACAATGCAATTCAATAAAAAAAGTTGATTTAACAGGATTATCTGAAATAGCTCCTAGCGATCCCGAACCAGAATTCGTTGCTATTAATGATCTTGGTGAAACAGTTGTCTCTCTTCAAGAAAACAACCATCTTGCAGTAATTGATAAAGATGGAAATGTAATATCACATTTCTCGGCAGGAGTTGTAAAACAAATGGCAGGAATGGATACAAAGAAAGATGGAGCACATAAATTTAAAAGCAAACTAAAGAATGTAAGAAGAGAACCTGATGGTCTTACTTGGATTGATAATGATCATTTTGCAACAGCAAATGAAGGCGATTACAAGCATATTGATCCAAATCAGGCAAAAAGAGGTGGTTCAAGATCCTGGACTATTTTCAAAAAAGATGGAACAGTAGTTTATGAAGATGCAAATAGACTAGAAAGAGCAATTGCACAAATAGGTCATTTCCAAGATGGGAGAGCAGGTAAAAAGGGAGTAGAACCTGAGTCAGTTACATATTCAAAAATTAATGGAACGCCCTATTTATTTGTTGGTGCTGAACGAGCTGGGATAGTAGCTGTTTACGATATCACAGAACTAAATCAACCTTTGCTTACTCAATTACTTCCATCAGGCATTGGACCAGAGGGATTTATCGCAATTCCAGAGAGGGGATTAATTGCCTCAGCAAATGAAAAAGACTACAACAAAAAAGAACCTGGTTTATCTTCTCATGTGACTATTTATCAACTACAAGATGCTCCTGCTTCATACCCACATTTAACAAATGAAAATGGCCTCGAATTTGTATCTTGGGGTGCGATAAGCGGAATGGTGGCTGGTGATGACGGTAAGATTTATGCTGTAAATGATGGGACTTTTAAAACTCAGCCAAGAATTTACGTTATTGATCCTTCATCTTCCCCAGCACTATTAGAAAGAGCTATAGATATAAAGCTAGATGGTAAGACTGCATTATTTATGGATCAAGAGGGTATTACTACTGATGGTAATGGTGGATTCTACATTTCTACTGAAGGAATCAAGAAAAAGCTAGATGAACATCCTCCTGCAATCTACCATGTAAGCTCAGATGGTGAAATTTTAGATAAGATAACTCCACCACTTTCATATCTTAATTATGCTAAAAATCCTGGTTTTGAAGGCATAACAAGGAATGGGGATATACTTTATATTGCTCAACAGAAGCCTTGGGGTGATGATACTTTCAATACTACTAAGATCCTTTCCTATAATTTAAAAACCAAACAGTGGGGGGCCGTAAATTATCAATTAGATAGGATCAAAAAAGGTGGCGTTGGCATTTCAGAATTGACTTACCATGACGGGGCACTTTATGTAATCGAAAGAGATAGTTTCTATGGAAAGAAAGCGAAATTGAAAGCTATATATAAAATAGACTTAGATGATGTTATTTTCGAAGGTCTTCAGACTAATATTCCTCCCAGACTTTATCCTTTAGTTGAAAAAGAGTTAGTTACTGATCTAAAACCAGTAATGAAATCTACGGGTGGTTTTATCCTTGAAAAGGTTGAAGGCTTAGCAATAACAAGCGAAGGGCAAGCATGGATTTCAACTGACAACGATGGGACTGGAAAGAAATCAACTGGTGAAACTCTTTTCCTAAATATTGGAAAAATCTAGTTAAAAATACTAATGAAAGTAACCTTTTACATAAGGTGGCTTTTTTTGCAGTTCTTATAAATAAAAAAAGTTAAATCATGAAATACCTAATATTTATTATTTTATTCATCGCCCCAGTTAAAGCTGAAACAAAATATTATTGGCAGGGTGTAAGGCATTATTTAAATCGACCCAAACTAATGATAGAAGCATGCAAAGATATGAAAGAAGAAAATGACATTGGAACATCTGCTTTCGAGAGTATGTACATGCCAACATTACCTGATAGGCTTTGGTTAGCTATTGGCAAAAGAGATTCTTATTGGGCAGATGACTCCAAAGAAGGAAGCATTCTTTTTACAAGAGAAGGGGTTTTGAATTTAAAAAAATTTATTGCAGAAAAATCATGTCCTAATATTTTTTAAATTTTCCCTATAAATCTGTATTAAGACACGGAAAGATAGTTTCAATAATCGCTCCACCATCTTTATGATTAAATGCCTTTATAAAACCTTTATTGTTATTAATTATTTTTTTTGTAATTGAAAGACCTAAACCACTTCCACTTTTCTTAAATTTAGTCCTTGATGGATCCCCACGATAAAAACGAGAAAAAATGTCATTTGATTCATTTTCTTCTAATCCAATACCTTTATCTCTAACTCTTATAACAACAGAGCTAGCTCTCTTAAAAATTTCAATTTGTATGCCCTCTTTTGTTGGGGAATAACGAATAGCGTTATCTAAAATATTTATAAATGCTCTTTTTAAATTTTCAATATCCCCAGATATATAATATTTTGTTGGAGAAAATAAATTTATTTTTATATCCTTTTTTTCTGCAAGCGGTTTTAGTGTTTGCCAAGATTCCATAATCAAATCTGAAATAGATATTTTTTTGTTTTTATTAAAATCTTCGCTACTTTCTAGCTTAGAAAGCTCTAAAGTCTCTTCGGCCATTTTTCTTAATCTTTTTGACTCTTTCTTAAGTCTTTTAACAAGATACCTATCCTTTTTTGATACTACTGATTCAAGTCTTTCCCCAATTAAGATAAGTGATGTAAGAGGAGTTTTCAGTTCATGAGACACATCATTAATTAATTGATTTTGTCGTTTTTTTATCGATTCAATTGATAATTTACTTTCCAATAATATTAAATAATTCTTTTTCCTTCCTCTAACAATATTTACCGAAATGGGTACTCCCGCAATTATGAAATCAAGGTTGAATGGGAAATCTTTTTTTCTTAAATATAGAATTTTATTACTAAGTACTTCAAGCTCATTAATATCATTAATTGCTTTTCCAATAACATCTTTATATTTGATAACCCTAATAAGAGATAAAGCTTTCTGATTGATAAATTTTATTGTTAGATCAGAAGATAAGATTATCCACCCTTGCGATGAATAATCTAACCAAGACAACACTTCTTGAGGTTTAATTTTATCAAATGGGAAATCAATTGTTTTTTTATACTTATTTTTATCAACTTCGAATTTTTTTTCTTTTGATTGAGAAAAATGCTTGACTTTTATTTTCCACTTCTGATGTAAAAAAAATAATACTTCTTGTAGTGTTTTCATTTTCATCCAAACTTATATCCAAAACCTCTTACAGTTTTAAGAAACTTTGGAGCTGAGGGATCTTCTTCTAATTTCTCTCTGAGCCACCTAACATGAACATCTACAGTTTTAGTATCACCAATAAAGTCAATTTCCCAAATTTTTTCAAGTATTAAATCCCTTGACCATACTCTTTTTGGATTTTTCATAAATAACTCTAATAATTTAAATTCTTTTGGAGATAATGTTATTTCTCTATCAAAAGAAGTTACCCTACATTCTTCCAAGAACATTTTTATATGATTAAACTCGAGAATAGTTTTTGATTTTTCTATATATTTTTTATTACGTTTAGATCTTCTTATTAATGCTCTAGATCTAGCAATTAATTCATTTAAACCAAAAGGTTTTGTTAAATAATCATCTGCACCAACCTCTAATCCAAGAACCCTGTCTGATTCATTATCTTTAGCACTCAAAATTAGTATGGGTGTATAGTCTTCATCATTTCTTATTTTTCTACATAACTCTAATCCATTTAGTCCTGGCAACATTAAATCTAGAATTATTAGGTCAACATCTTTTTTAATATCATTATTAATAAAATCTAAGGCACTTAAACCGTCTTTGAAACTTGATACTCTAAAACCTTCGCTGCTCAAGGTTTCACTGACTGTAAGCCTAATACTCTTATCATCCTCTACAAGAAGAATTCTTGAGTCTTGCAAACTTTTATGATCTTTAATAGCCATTTAAAGTTCCAACAATTTTATTTTATATAATCAAAATTATTTGATCTAATTATTTCATAATTTATTTACATTGATTTCTTATTTTTTTTATTTGATCTTATTTTCTTTTTAATTGTCTCTTAAACATTTTTACTTAAATTTAGAATGTCTCTTTGATCTTCCTCACACAGAATTTTAAAGAGACAAACTTATTGAATTTAATAATAGATATTAAAACTAATATCCCATCGAAGCGTAATAATAATCGTCATCTTCATCTATATTTGTCACTACCCATTCTGGCGGAAAGTCACCAATTTTTACATATTGATAAAGCTTATCAACATCTGGATCGTAATAAGTATCGTTGATTTTTGGATCTTTGACTACTTTGCTTGGATGCATAATAAAAATTATTTCTACTCTTTTTTTATAGATTATTTAGTTTAAAGCAGCTTTAAATATCATTTAAATATTTTCATTTGATCTAGTTAACCTAAGACTAATTTAACTTGTAGTTAGTCTTGATTGTTTTAATTACCGATTTTTTCGGATCTTTATTTGGATAACAATTAACAATTCTATATTTCCCACCTTTTCTATCTGTCTCAACGAGAGTAAATTGAACAAATTTTTCTTTTTCAGCACTTGAAAAATCTTTGACTTCTATTTTGATGATTTCTTCATTTTCACTTTCAATTATTCTGGATTTACCTCCACAAAGACGAACAGCAGTTTCTTTAGTTACATAAAACAATTTTTTTTCATCAGTAATGGATGATTTATCTTTCTTAATCGAAATTTCATCTTTTGTAATGGATAAATCATCTTGGGTAATGGATAATTCATCTTTTGTACTGCAAGAAGTAATAATAAGGATAAATAAAACTAATAGCTTTTTCATGATTTTTTAAATGATAAATTCACTAATAATTTCTTCTAATTGACTTTTATTTAGTTTAATAAGATAGTTTTGGATTTCCTTTCTAAATAATCTATCTTCAACTCTTTTAGTTTGAAGAATCGAAAGAGTGATGAAGTTAACAAGTTGTTTTTTATCCACACATATTTTCTAAATCCCTATTGTTAAATCATATTTAAATTTTGATTAAGCTAAGAAATAACAACAAATATCTATTTTAGAAATTTAAGCCATTTAAAAAAAATTTATTTTTTAATTAATCATTACTTAATCCAAGAAACCTAAATTTTTAATGTATAAAAATATTGAAATGTCTTTAAAAAACTTATCTTCACAAAGGAATAACCAAAAAAAAATCGGCACAGAATTTTCAAGAAATTTTTATAAAGGAAGCTTTGAGAATAAAGAAAAATTTTTCTTAAATGATTCAGAATTTATTGAGAATTACAATAACTCCCTAAAATCACCTCAATCAAGGAGACTATACAAAACATTAGAGAATGAAGTCTATCCAGACACAATCATGGTCCAAGAAATTTTACCTATAGATAAAATTTCTATTTGAAATCCTTTCACTTAAGAACTACTTTTTAAGATTTTTTACCTACACTCAATAAAAAACATTTTCCTGGGGGGATTAGATCTTAAAAAACTACTTGATTTTTAATTGTTTCCGAAGTGAAGAACCACAAGATTCAATAATAAAAACTATAAAAACAAATTACAAATTAAATAATTAGAAGATTTTTTGAGTGAGAGACTTGCATTTTCAGAAAATAAAGGGAATATAAAGTAAATGATAATTCCAATGGAATCAATTAAAAAACCAAAAAGAATTATTAAGAAACAGCTTAAAAATGTTAATAAAGCAATTATTGAAATTGCAGAAATGAAATTTGTAAATATTGAAGAAAAAGAAGAAAAATTAGATGCGCTTGTTTTTTTAAAGAATCAAATATTGAGGAAGGCGGAGAAGTTAGAAATTAAATAACTAAGTAATTGTAGATATTGAATCTTTATTTTTTTGTATCAGCTACATTCTTAAAGAAATCGCAAAAAGCCATCAATTCTGACTCGGTTTCTATTTTAAGATTTAAATCGCTTATTGCCTTCTTGGTATCAATTCTGTAGCCATACCAATCTAGACAAACTTCTCTCTGCCTTTGGGTTTCTGAAGTTGAGATCGAATCTGTCATTGAAGTCTTGGAACAACCCCAAATGAAAATAATCAAAGGGATGATGCAAAGAAAAGTCTTAAAGAAGCAATAAATCATTATACAAATGCAATTACACTTGCCCCAACGCAAGAAGAGGCTGAAAAGTACGAAATAGAAAGAGACTTTGATATGATTACTCCTGCGGAGATTTATCTATATAGAGGAAATGCCTACAGTTGGTCTTCAAAGGAATGGAAAAAAGCTTGCAAAGATTGGAAAATTTCTAAAAAATTAGGAAACAAAGAAGCACAGACAAATTACAGGCAATCGAAATGTTGAAGTAAAAGAAGAGGCGGTACAAGTGGGAGACTTAAACGCAAGTGAAGTTAAAGAAGAAGCAGAATAACGAGAAGGAAAAAGTTAAAAGAAAAGTGTTTGTCCCCCATATTTTTTGATCGACTGTCAATCGCTAATAAGTCTAGGGTCGTGGGCAATAAGCTACATATTTCAATTATGCTTAACGGTGATTTTCTTGCTTTTTTCTTATATCTTCGTAAGTATGCGTATATAGGCTCTAATTTGCTCTTAAATTAACTATTACTGGCTTATTTAGGCTTATTTTCCTCTAAAAAACTTTCGCATGAGGTTTGACGATTATGGAAATTCCAGACGAAATCATTAAAGAAATTAGAGAAAGCGGATACGATCAAGAGCTTGTATACACCTACATAAGAGAGCTATTAGATAGAGATAAAGAATATGATGTTTAACTTCCCAATTTTTTTAGAAGGTTTATTGATGCCTTTATTATGTTTAGGAGTATTTGTTGTTTATAAGAGATCAAAAAGAAAGAAAAGAAAGTTTCATGCACCGCCCACCCATCAACTACCTAGTTAATTGGAAGAGAAAGGTTTTAATGTAACTCAGGGGTTGGCTTTACTACTATTGAAGCCTTTAAATTTACCTGCAAACTTAGTCCTTAAATTGATTATTTTTATAACAGACCCAAAAAACGAAATTGGGTATTAAACAAGAAATCCCTCCAGAAATTACAACTACTGAAGGGGTTATTAAATCGACTCACAACTATATTGAATCAATCTATGTCTTGCAGCAAACGTAGAGTGTGCTGACAAGGTTTGGATTCAATTAATTTATAGCAAAAATTTTTAAACTCCCGCTACTTTTCTTTCCTCTAGTCGTTTTTTTAGAATTGAATAATTTTGTGAAGCCCATTTCCGAGAAATATCTAATTCAGCATCTAACAATTTTTGAAGTGATTTGATTATTTTAAATACCTCTTCGAAGCCTAGATAAATTATTAACAGCACTTTAGTTATGTTTATTGCAACAGCCACTAACTTTTCAATCCTTTGATCTTGCATTTGAACTTATTGAGGCCCACTAAAATTAACAGAGCTAAGAAATTATGCAAATGTAATGCGTCATGGAGGGGGTAGCTGTAGGGGTAGCTAGAGCCTAGAAAAACCTTATAAGATTTTCGAAGATGTCCCTATATTGAGTTTCAAACTCGTTCCGCCCTCCACAAATAATTGAGGATATAACAAGGATTTAAAGGAACACTAATTTAACAGATCGAGTACTTTGGGAGCACTAGGTAGCAGATTCGAATCCTGTCGCCCGACTCATAAAAAATCAATTCATACTAGAGAGTTTACTAGACTCTCTTTTTTATTGATTACAATTAGGAAGATAAGACTGAGCGAGCTTTGAGCGAGAATTTGCAATACCTTGCATAACTTTGCTGCCTCATATCGCTCATTATCACTAGAAATAGCTATTAAATATAGAAGTTTTCTTCCAACCCTCAGCTAATAATTTTTTATATTCCTCCCTCGCACTTTCTAAAGTCTCTACCCTGCTGCCTTTCATAACTGGTTTACTACTTCTCTTATAAACACACCCATAAGAAACCATCATTGCATCAATACTAGAACTAGGCTTAGATAAATCTTCAAATGGTTCAAATACTTTTATCCTTGATCTGTCCTTATTGATAAGAGTAAATTTTTCCATTACTACTTATAGGTATTGAATAATGCTTTGTAAATTCCCAACAAAATGAATATTGAAATACCTACACCGATAATTTCATTTGGCTGATTATTCCAAAACTCCTGAAAATATCCCATAAAAAATTCACTCTCTAATTAAGAATACTAAAGAAAATAATTATGGAACGAATAGAAAACTATTACTAAGAAATTTGAAAAATAAAAAAAGATTTAACATTCTCTTATGTAGACAAACAAGGTGAGCTTTGGGATGATTGAAAAAAGAATGGGAGAAAATTTGATTGCTAAATTGGATGACACTTCTTGGCAGAAAGAGTTCTTGGAGATGAAGTCACATTCAACCTCAGATATAACACTTCTAATGCAAGGCGCAAAAGGATTTAGAGAGGCTTGGCACTTAGATTCTCTGTATGAGGAATACAAAATCATGAAACGACGAGAGTACCAACAACAGCAGTAACTAAATAACAAATACCAAAATACAAAAAGCCAAATTAAGTATCAAGCTTAAGGTTTTAGAAGTAAATTTCATAAACAATAAAAAAAGGGCGTTAGATTCGCCCTAAATAAAAAAGCTTGATAATCCCCATCACCCAGCTCTAAAAAGATTCTAGCACTATATATAGTGTTTGTAAGTATTAAAAACTACCTATCGATGGGGTTGTTTGTTCCTTTTTAATTTGTCATGATAGAAATCCCCATCATTTAGGCTCGCAAGGGTCTTTTTTTTTGCCTGTAAAAACAAATATTTAAAGGATTCAAAAAGCAACATATACATATAACAGTCTCTCTAGATACACAAAAAAATCCATCACAAAGTATTAGGATACTTTTACTAAAGGTAAGGGATTCAATATGTCTCTAAAGAATCAAACTAATGATATTTATCCATGGGATTATCAAATAGGAGATGATAATTTCCAATTAGAACCTTGGATTCTAGAGAAAGGAAAAGAATTTGTGTCTATTGAGAAAAATATAGATAACAAAGGTTTTTTTTATTTACAAAAGAATGAGGGGAAACGTCTTTCTCTTAACTCTTTACAAATAAAATCGACTTATAATCAATTGATGAATTTTGGATATAAGTTACGAATAAGCAAGCTCTAATTTTCTTTTGATTTATAGTAATAATCTCCAGAATCGCAAAGTAATAATAACTAATTATTTCTATTGAATTTATTGTATTTTTTATTGTTGGGCCTGTCTCTTTTCTCAGCCTCATTGACCCTTATCTCTCTTCCCATCCATTCAACATCTTGAAGATCATCGATAGCTTTTTTTTCCGAATTTTGATCACTCAAATCCACAAAAGCAAAACCTCTTTTTCTTCCTGTTTCTCTATCTAAAGGTAAATAACATTTCTTTACTGCTCCATAATTACTAAAAAGTTGTTCAAGATCTTCTACCTCAGTTTCCCAAGATAAATTTCCAATAAAAATAGTCATTTCATTAATTCTTTATGAAGGTCAAATAGTTGCTTTAGACTAGTGAAGTTATCTCCAATCAAATGCTTCCATTATTCTTATCCTAACTCTTTATTAGCTAAGTTAGTACAAGAAAAACTGAAATATTTTTCAAATACCCATAGCTTTTCTCAGCTTTGCAGCCTCATCTAAACCTTCCATAATTGTAAATTTAGAATTTTCAGTAGCTTCTTTTTTAGCTTTGAAAGTTCTCTATTTGGAAATCATGTCGGTTACTTCAGCCGACAAAAAGCCAACAATTGCATTACTTTCTTAGTTTTTCATAGATGTTCTCAGTTTTTCAATACAGCAGTTATGAATTTTAAAAAACATTTTTTAGTTTTGGTGCAGCTTTACCCCTCTTTATTTGTCCAAACTTCCTCAGTTCTTCTCCAACCTTGAGCAATTAATTTTTTCCATTCTTCTCTAGCTACTTCTTTCTTTAATTCTTCTCTCGTAGTCATAACAGGTGGTTCTTTCCCCCATGTAGAAGTAACCTTTCCAGAATCGACAAACATATATTTAGAAAATTGGTCTTTATTATTTTTATTTTCGATAAACCTTTTAACTCTTGATCTATTTGAATTAACCAACCAGTAAGACCTAGCCATTAGTTATTTTTTTAATTTTTTCTAAATTCCATTTATCAAATATTAATTTCATTTCTCTTTCGTAGTATCTTACTTTCTTTGAGAAAGGTAGTTGTTGAATAATTATCCCAAAGGGAAATTTTAAAAAAGAAGAAACATAAACAATATAAAATTCGACAAATGAAGGTTTGGGAGGAAGAGGTAAATTTTTTATATATGCCCAATCAATGCAAGGTTTTAGTTGCTTATCACTAGCGATAATATTTTTTTTACATCTCCACCAAGAGAATAGATAAATGCAAATAAAAATCGGTAATGGAAGAAGTCGCAACATTAATTAAAAAGGTATTTCTTCAGGTGTTATTGATTCAGGATAACCAAGCCTTAATTTACCTGCGGTGCAAGTAGTAAGCGTTTCATTTATTACCAAGTTTTCATATCAGTAGTTCCCTGTGATCTTTGCATCCAAGCATATTTCCATGTACCGTTTTCATTTTTAAAAATGCAAGTGTAAGTTGAAAGATCTTTATTTTGATTTCCTTTATAACTGAAGATTTCATTCAAAGTGAAAACCGCGTATGCTATCTCACCGTAAATTTCAATTTTGTGGGTTTTGATTAGTTCTGAGGATTGTGCAACTAAGTCTTTACTATCAAACATTCCCACCAATCCCTTCGCAGAGATTGGATTTCCACTTGGCCTTACAGCTAAAAAATCTTCAGTTACATTCGGTATTAAAAAAGAAGAATCTTCACTGGTTGCATAACCATTAATTAAATTTTCTATGGCTTGAGTACTTGACATTAAATAAAGGCGCTTATTGCCCATTATTGTAGATGGACTGTCAATCTTATTCTATGAGTAGACTTTGGCAACTATTGGACCAGCTTCTTCATCAGTAAATACAGGAGTGGTTTCCCAATTTAGAAATTCACCCCATTCAGCGGCATGTTGATATATTGCTTTTGGATCATCAGTCTTTAAAACTATCCAACCCTCTAAAGAACCGGGTGCATGATATCTTCCAATCATCTCAACTCCAGGATAATCTCCTCCACCTCCAAGAAACTTTTCAGCACCTTTTTGATGATATCCGGCCTTAAATGACCAATGCTGTACATAAAGCATTTTATTTTTAATTTTTATTGACTTTCTATTACTAGCAAAAAAAATAATTCCTGAAAATAAATATTGTTAATTGCACCTTATTGTAGATCGACTTTCCAAAAATACTATCAAATCTCCGACTTAGTTAAAGGAGAGAGAGCACTATGTCGAAGAGGAGGTGACGCTGTAGGGGGGCTAGAGTCTATAAATACCTTATATAATCTTCGAAGATATCCCTATATTGAGTCTCAAAATCGATCCACCCTCTTCAAATAATTGAGTCTATTACAAGGATTTAAAAGAAAACAAATTTGATAGATCGAGTCCTTTGGGAGCACTAGGTCCTAGGTTCTAATCCTGTTGCTCAGACTCTTAAAAACAGATTCATACTAGCAAGTTAACCAGACTCGCTTTTTTATTGGGAATTATGTCGGTTACTTCAGCCGATGAAAAACCGATAAACTAATTTACAGTTTCGAGTTTGGTCGGTAGTGTAGTAACTAGTCAGGTGTAGTCAGTAATGAAAAAAGGGAACCTCCTCAACTTGTCTTGGAGCATAATCACAAATACCAAATTGCATACATTCCATTTGTTCATCAGATAGCTTTCTATCTACTAAGGACAACATATCAAGCCAATTATCAACTATTATTTGAAGTTTATGTTTAATAGGATTTCCGTAAGTCATAAATAATATCATTTGATCTGATAAATATTTAGTATCAATTTCATACAAAAAACAAGAGTGCTAATACCTAAAAAATAAGAGGTCATTTATTTGCCCTCTTCGAGTCGTATAGACCTCGCTGTACACAAAGTCGAAGAAGTACTTTTGACTCCTGTATTATTTCTAATCCTCTTGAATGAGAAAAGATATTCACAACAACCCCAAAGCACTTTTACTCGGGTAATAATACTCTATGAATTTCCAGTTAAAAGGAGGATAATAAAAATGTAGATATAGGAGGTCTTATGAAACTTATTACTCCTTTCACAATCCTCAATCAAAACTTCCACGAAATGGATTTGATTAGAGACGCAATAAACAACAGAAGATTAGCAACTGAAAAATTGCATAAAGATATTAGAAAAATATATAAAAACCGCCAAGTTGCTTTTTAACCTTTAATGGAAATTCTTAAGGAACTTTATCATAATCAACCAAATACAGTCATCGGTGTAGGTTTAGCAATATTGGTGTTGTTGGGAATTTATAGAAAATTACTCGATATATATAAGTAGTAAGCGTTTCATTCAAAAATTTAAATTGAGGTTCCTTTTTTTTGATTTGGCGAAAGTTTATTTCCTGATAAATTTCCTTTAAATTTTTGATGAAAGAAAAACTCTAAAGGATTGGATATGCTATCCAGCCAAATAAGGTGTAATTAATAATGACAGCCATAAACCCTATCATTGCCAACCTGCCATTTGTCCTTTCTGCAATAAACCAATAGCTATTTGGCCATTCAAAAATTTTCCCAATGTTGGATATTTGATCTTTTGAACGTGAATCCTCATCAAGAGTATTACCCTGATCAACATAAAAATTACTATCTGGATAATAGCTTTCGCTTCGAATATTATCTTCTTTTCTAATCATCTTATTAAAAATTTAAACTTAATATATCATAAAAACTTTAATGGCTATATAGGTTAAAAAGCCATTTATTTTTTGACTTTGATTTTGTTAACGCCTAAAGTAAACAAATAGTGGTCAAATTCATTGACAGTCGATTTACAATAAGAAAAATTATCTATTTTTTTTAAATAAGTTTTTTAGAAATTTTTGAAAAATAAATGTGTGGAAGATTTGAGTTAAGAACAAAGTTTAATGATTTACCTAAGATTTTGAGACAAGACTATCCAAAAGGACTAGAAACTAAATACGAAATTCAAAATTTAATAAGACCTACTGATCCTATTCTTGTAATTAAAAATGAAGGTAGAATAAAAACTAATTTTATGTCATGGGGTTTTATTTCCCCTTGGGCAAAAGACCCATTTGATAAACAAAGACCAAGACCGTTTAATGCAAAATCAGAAACCGTAGAAGAAAAAAAATTATTTAGTGGCAGCTGGAAGTACAAAAGGTGCTTAATACCAGCTAGTGGTTTTTTTGAAAAAAAAAATCGTATCCGAAGGGAGAACTATGATACTTTTTGGCTAGGAGGAATCTGGAGTAAATGGGCTTCACCTGATGGTGCTGAATTAGAGAGTTGCTGCATATTGACAACTGAACCAAATACTTTATTAAAACGTTTACATAACCGAATGCCTGTAGTTGTGCCTAATGGATATGAAGAGCAGTGGACAGAGCAAGTTAAGGATGAAGATGATTTAAAAGGTTTACTTCCTCTCATGAGGGGATGGTCAACTGATGGATGGGTAGTAGAAAATATAAATACAAAAGAAACTAATCAAATGAGTTTGTTTTAAATTAAACGTTTACTACTTGCTCCTATTTAGTTAGTTTTAATTCCTTGCCTTTAAATTTTAAGGATTTCAGGTGATTTGGGATCACTTAGTCACAGGTTCTCATACTGTCGCCCCGATCAGTTTCACCATTAAGTCTTAGCTTATGCATAATTTATTCTAAAAAGTAGAGCAACCCAAAAGTATCTAAAGACATTTACATATATATAACGACTATATTTTATAAGAAGTAAATTATTAAAAGAGAAATTTTGAAAATGTTTGATGATTAATCAGCAAAAAGGGTAAGTAAATTATTAAAAGAGAACTTTTGAAAATGTTTGATGATTAATCAGCAAAAAGGGTAAGAAAATTAGTTGATAAATTTTTCATTTTCTCTTATTTCTTATATTTAAAAATAAGTTTGTGTAGTTTGCAATAACTAATAACAGCAAGAGAAAAGTATTAACAGTCATAAAAAGGGGATGTAGCACTCTTTAATATAGATCGACTGTCAATCATAAAAGTATTGTGGTTTTACTTATTAATAATTTTAGGAAGTTCAGCTGTATATCCTTTAACTACAACATATAAAGCAGCTGATTCATTTAATTTATTTTCAACACAATTTTCACCACCATTATTGCTCTCTATTAATAATTGCCTTCTTGAAAAGTAATCAATAACATCTCCTCCCTTATGCTTCAATTAACATTAAGCAAGACATAAAACAATTAATTAGGATTGATGTTTATGAATTTTTGTCTTTCCAAACTTCTTCTGTTTTCCTCCATCCTTGAGATAGTAATCTTTCATAAATTTCTCTAGCTAAATCTATATCGACAGAAACTGTTGTTACCATTACAGGTGGTTCTTTTCCTAAATATCCAACTATCTTTCCAGAATCAATAAACATATACTCTACAGGTAAATCAATACTCTTTTGGTTTTTTATAAATCTCCTTACCTCTGATCTATTTGGATTAATTAACCAATAAGATTTAGCCATTAACTAATAAATATTTATAGTTGCTTTTAACATTTTCTGAAAAAGTATATATTTTTCCTTTTTGAAGTGAGTAATAATTTGACCTTCTAAGTTGCCATCTCATATCAGAAAAGATTTTGCTGAGTTAACTTTTTACAATATTCCCCTACGAACTTGACCTTGATACCAGTTTTTGAAGCTGCCTCTTGTTCAAATAATTTGGAAGATTCTTTGTCATTTATAAAGGCTTTCATTTTTGCACAAGCTCTTAAATCAGAATCATATTTTGCCGACTCTTTTAAACTATTTGAGATAGAAAACAAGAAATATCCAATAATTGCTAATAGAACGATTGTCATGTTCTTTTCAAAAAATTTATTCATATCCAATATTGTTTTTAGGATTGTTAATGCAAATAATCAAATTTAAAACGTAATTTGCAGGAAGATTTAAGGGCTTTAAAAGTAATAAAGCCATCCCCTGAGTTAAGTTAAAACCACTATTTTTCAAAAATCTTAACTCCCTTGTGATAGTTTTTTAGAGCTATTTAATTCAAAATAACACTTTTATGATTGACAGTCGATCTAAGGTTAGAATGCTAGATCTCTTTTTAAATAAGCTATAAATTACGTCAAATCTTAATACTTCCATAGGGTACTACTTTATAAGTCTTAATAGCTGGTTATATTCTTTTTGGCCATTTACGTTTACCAATAGTAAATAAATATTTACTCTATTCCTTTCCTAAAAAGGTTCTGAAGATTTATGAGATTTTGTTTTGTTTGTGACTTTATTATAAAACCTATTAGCGTTTAAATTAAAATAAAAGGTAACTTTGACAAAATGGCTACCAGAATTAATAAATATTTAAGTGAAATTGGTTACTGCTCTAGAAGAGTAGCTGACAGACTAATTGAAGAAAAGAAAGTAACCATTAACGGGAAAATTACGAGAATTGGCACCAAGGTTGATGACTTTGATCAAATAGAAGTTGAAGGTAAAAGAATAGAAAAATCAACGAAACGAAAAAACATATACTTAGCATTTAATAAACCTGTTGGGATTGTTTGCACAACCAATAGAAGAGTAGAACCGAACAATATCATTGATTTTATTAAATACCCTAAAAGAATTTTTCCTATTGGTAGATTAGATAAGCCCAGTGAGGGTTTAATTTTTTTAACTAACGATGGAGATATCGTAAATAAAATACTCAGAGCAAGGAATAATCATGAGAAAGAATATATAGTAAGCGTTAATCGTCCTATTAATAAAGATTTTATTAAAAGCATGAGTAATGGAGTTGAAATATTAGGTACAATAACTAAAAATTGTTTAGTAAAACAACTCGGGGAAAAAAAATTCAAAATCATACTCACTCAAGGACTTAACCGTCAGATTAGGAGAATGTGTGAATCCTTGGGCTACAGAGTACAATCTTTAAAGCGTGTGAGAATTATGAATATCAAATTAGACGTGCCAACAGGGGAATATCGTGAATTCACAAAAAAAGAACTCTTTAAATTAAATGTATTACTTGAACATTCATCAAAAACATTTGACTAATCAAACCTCCATCCTCTTTAAAATTTTTTTAAACACTCATTTAAAAATCTTATTTAGAGCAATAAATATTTAAGGTAAGAATATTACTAACGCAAAATATTGTATCCATTTTTAAATTTAATTGTTGGTCCTCTATCCGTATATATAAGTACCTCAAACCGTACATCATTATAAGTCGCTTTCAGGCATTACTAGTTAGAACTAAATATATTCCTATAAGTTAAATGCCTTCCACACCTATCAAATCTTGTAATAAATATGTGTTGAGTTACAAAGATTCTTCTAATAGTACACATCAAATTGGTTTTTACGCCCGAGACGCATACGATTGTCTGATGCTCGCGAAAGAATTTAACACTTACTTGTATGACCATCCAGGATCTGTGATCAGAATCCAACAAAAATTTTGAGGTAATTTGTTATGAATTTAAAAAGATCACCATTCGCAATTCAAGATAAAAATAAAAAAGATCTTGATAATGCAAAAGATTACCCAACTATTGCAGATTTAATGAGAGAACAGAAGGTTCCACAAGATTACCTTAATACAGTTCATTACAGAAGAGATTTAGATTCTCTCGGTTAGTTTTAGTTTTGATGAGTAACTAGTTATGAGTTTTAAAAAATTTACCATTCTAAATACTCAATAAAGGCAGAAGAGAAACTGACTTTTTGAAGGTAATTAATAAGAAAAGATTGAAATTGAATCTTGTAAAGGTTCAGAAGATGAAGGCAAGAGAAATACAATTCAAGAACACTAGGTATTGATGCTCGAAAGAATCACCATCTAGTATCAATTTATAATTTGTCCCATCAATTTTATTGATTACTATTAAGCAAACTAATTTAATTTTTACCTTAAAGTAAACAAATCACCTTGTTATTTTTAAAAGAAATAAATCTCAACCATAATGCTCCTTTCTCATAAGACATAAAACAAGAAACCCTTCCAGAAATTCCAACTACTGGAAGGGTTATTAAATTGACTCTTACTATATAAAGTCAATCTATGTCTTGGAGCATACGAAGAGTGTACTCATTGAGGTTTGGCCTCAGTTTATTTATAGCAAAGAAATTTAAAAATTAATAAAAATGATAAATTTAGTCAGTCTTTCATTTATAAAGAGATATTTTCTTCCTCAATTTTTTTTAGCTCTACAAGCATATAAGAAATTTCTTTCTTTATGGCATTAATGGCATCTTTATACTTTTCAGGTTCTTTTAAAAGCTTTTTTATCAAAATATACTGGCTTTCGATTTCTCGAGAAGAGAATTTTCCACTAAATAAAAAGAAGCTCTTCCTCTATTTTGATCGGATGTTAATAACTTGAAAGATTAACTATTAATTCGAGGCTGCTGCAATTTCCTTATGGACGGAAAGAAATTCTTGATCTGTTAAAACTGGTGTAACTTCAATTTCTACTCCAAAATTATCGACCCAGATACTACCCCATTTCCAAATGTTTTGATGGTTTGAAGATTCAACTATTGCCCAACCATTAGCCCCCTCAGGATTTAGTACACGATTTAGAACTTTAAACCCATCAAATTCATCACCTTCGCATCCTCCTTCTACAAAGCCTGCGAAAGCTTCTGCCCCTTGCATATGACTTTCTTGATCTGGAAATTGCCAGTGAACTATATAAGTTTGCATAGATAAAACTATTTTTTTTATTATTGATTATCTAATATAAAAATTAAATAAAAAGTCTTTAAACACTAATTAAAAAGTGATAAGCCTAAATGGCGAAAATAACAAAAAAAAAGACTCTTACGAGCCTAGGTGATGGGGATCCCTATAATGACAAATTAAACAGAAACTAACAACCCCATAAATAGTTAATTTTAAATACTTACAAACACCATATATAGTGCTAAATTTTTTTTTAAAAGGCTGGGTGATGGTGATTATCCTGCTTTTTAATTGGGGCGAAGCTAAAGCCCTTTTTTTATGAAAAAAGTGACTAACTATGAACTAATTTTTAATATTTAGCTTTTACATTAGGTACCCAAACCAACCAAGAGAAAATACTTTCTGACAAAAAGTAATTTCTATGCAATAACAATAAATCACTTTTTCTTATTTCTCATTTGATATTGCAGAACAGCTTTTAAGTGTTGTACTTCTTTTTCTAAAGTCTCAATTCTTTTTTCTAGTTCTTCATTAGTTGCCATATTTTTGGGATATAAATTCCTTGATATTCATACTATTAAAAAAGTGACTTATTACCCATGGCAAATGTTAAATAAGTATTAGATCCTATTGATGAGATTAATTTCTGTAGATAAATTATGCAGAGTATAAATTTAGGGGGAATTTATGAGTGGAGATTATGAGACACTAGAAATCAATCAACCTAAAATTACATATTTTCAGAAAAGATCCGAAAATAATACAGAATGGTTAGATGAATTAATCAACCAAATTGAAGATATGAAAAACAATATATCCAAATCTGCTTAATGACAGAAAAAGAGTTAAAGGAATTAGAAAAATTAGTAAATCAAAATGGTTACAAAGATGAGCAAAAATATATATATTTAAGGGAAGTTATTGACAGAAATAAAGAATACGAATGAGATCAAATTTTCGACCAAATATTCGACTAGCTACAAACATTCTTTTAGTAATAGGTACTTTTGCTATTGCTTTAAAAATTACTCCAATAGCAGAGTTATATCAGGAAAAAAATTTATGTATTAAATATTTAAAACATCAAATAGATCGAGAAAAACTTATCAAAAGACTAAAAATAGTTAAACAAGCAAATCCATCTAGTATTTGTGACTCTATTCTTAAAAGTTAAAAATGCGAATTATTCATAGAAATTTTAAATTTTTTATTTTTTTATTTTTCTTATCTCTAAATTTCAATAATTATTGTCTTGCACATATTAGGGGTACATTACTTTCTGAAGAGGACGCTGAAAAAAGATCTTTAGAACTTGGTTGCGAAGGAATACATAAGAACCAGGACAAATGGATGCCATGCGAAAACGAAAAAGAATTACATATTTATTTGAGGAAATAGATGGAAAGATTAAAAACCAACAAAAGAAAAATTCACAGGAAAATAACCGCAATTTCAGCAATCCCCTTACTAATTACTATTGTATCTGGGACTATTTATAGTATTCTTCAACCATTAGGAGTAGATGCTTTTTGGTTAATAAAATGGCATACGGGTAATTTTGGCATTATTAGTTTACAACCTTTTTACTCGATATTTCTTGGTATAGCTTCAATAATCTCAATAATATCTGGCATTAAAATATTACAAGAAAAACCTTAGATACATTCTAAGCCAGGCCAAAATCTAACTAATTAATACTATTTGCTCCGCCACTTACTAAGAAAATTATCGCTCCTAAGGCCATTGTTGCTACACCCATATAAGGGTATTTCTTAATTCTTGATTTATTAATTGGAAGCCATGAAAGGTATCTATCAGATTTATTCAATTCAACTATTTTTTGTCTAGGCGGTAATCCTAATTCTTCTCTTCTTTTAGCTTCACCCATAACCATAAATTTATATATATACAAATATTAAAAACTATGTGCTAAACCTGCGAATTAATTTTATAAAAAAATAGTTCTTTATATAGTTATAAATTATTTATAATTTATTTGGCCTTCTTTAAATATAGATTCTTTGTATTTGCCTGATCTGATGTAAATAACAAAATTAATATAGTTCCAACTAAAAATGAAAAAATCATTGTTAAACCGACAACTTCAACCATCTCACTAGGCAGATAATTTAGAAACATAATCAATAGATATCTTATTTTAAATTTAGCAATTTTATTTTTTATGTAAAGTAAGTATTCCTCCTTAAATGTCGAAAAAAACTTTCAGAGACTTTATAATCTACGTTTATTTTAATTTGCGGGATAAATCTAGTTCTAGCCAATCACAATTTTCTTACTTAGCTATTCCTATTTTCTTAAGCAATTTCAGGTAAGGTAAGGCCCAATTACCAAAGGTAAAAGAGATTGTCGTATTTTTTGTAGTTGGCAATAATGTTTTAGAACTTATAGAGGCTAATTTAGAAAATTTCTTAATAGTCTCTGCTTCTAGATTATCCATATACAAATTTTTTTGAGCACCTCGATTTTTCTTCTGTGGTAAAAAATTTTCTATAAACCATAAAACTTGATCTAAATTTGATTTATTGGGTGAGGTTTTAATTTGTCTATATTTTTTTTTAAACATCTTTATTTACCTCTTAATACCTGAATTAAATTTGCCATTTATATAATTTAAATCAATAGTAAAAGCATAAAATTATGTTCTTTTTAATAATCGATAATCGAAAAAATAAATTAATAATTAAGTAGTTTTTATAAAAATAAAAAAAGAGAGGGATTAACCCCTCTCTTATTGATCAGTTTCAAAAAAGAATTTAATTTTTTGAGTCTTTCAATTTCATTTCTTTTTGTGTTTTCCTGATTCTTTCTTCAAAGACGGATCTTCTGTATGGAGTAACTTCTCCACTTTTAGTTGCCAAAAGTTGGGCTTCATATAGCCTATTGGCTCTTTTGATTTTTTCTCTTATTTGTAAGAGGTTATTCATGGTCTTTTGCAGTTAATGAGAATCCCGTTCCCTACTCCCATGTCATGCGTCCAGAGATATAAACTTGGATGAACGTTAACGAACGATAACATCTTCAAAAAAATTCCGCGAGAGTAATTTTTACTAATTTTTTTCACAAAAAATAAATATTGAATAAATAGCATAAATAAGCTTTTAATAATACGTAAATTAAGATAAGAAAATTGTTTGCGACCCATCATTATTATCCTGAATCATTATTTTTTTATTTGGGAAAATATCTGATAATATTCTTTTCAAATTTGAATTATCTGAAGGAACTATATTACTCATATTTTTTGAATTAATTTTCCAATTTTCATCTACAAATAGTTCTTCATCATCACCTTTTTTATTCTCCAGTGATGTCTTATTTAGAATCTTAAGTAACAGTTCTGAATTATAATCTTTAAATTCTTTAGGTCTCTCTTTTGAATTTTCAATCATTATTTAGAAATCTAATGTTTCTAAATCTTGCATGAGAAATTTGAAGAATACAAGGTATTAATTACCTAAAAATTTATCTCAAGATAAAAAATCAGGATGCAATTAAAATAATTTTCTTTAGAAAATTTAATTCCTAAATAGCTAAAGAATGATATTTAAAAAGATTAATTAATCATTTACACCATTTATTTACTTGTTAAGTTGCAATTAAGTGATTCTGAAAAGATGCCAATAGTAATTAACAAATAATTTAGACTTTTAAGATGGTTAAACTCAGGCATAATACTACCATTTATAATTATGGCTGCATCCTCATCAATCATTCTTTATGGTGTTTTATTTATCCTAATAAAATAGTTTTCTAATTTAAGCAGCTAGGTTTTCCTCAGATTTAGACATAATCATTGCAGCTTTTTTTAATAAACTAACTACTTCTTTTCTTCCAACTGCATTATCAGCTTGACGCATTATTTCAGCATATTTTTTATTTATTTTTTTCATAAATAGTTTTATTTAATCTAAAATTACAGCACCTCAAGATGGTGTCAATCGAAAATAATTCTCATATATTATTTCTTTGATTATTTTTGCACAATAAAAATTGCTCATTTATTATCCTTAAAGTTTTTTTTTAATTGATGATGCAAAAAAATCATAAATATCAAAATTAATAATCCTTTTAATTAAGCTATATTGAAAGATTTGAAAACATAAAATAAACCTCCTATTAGGATCAATATTGCAGCTCCATAAAAAAGAAAAGGGATAATTGGATATTTATACAATGTAGTCCTTACTTTTTGTTGTATGGCTTTTTTATCAAGTTGAGGCAACTTTATATCTTGAGTTTTTTCTCTAGGCGGAATACCTAAATTTTTTCTTCTCTTTGCCTCTCCCATAATTAATAATGAGGTATTCCCATACATTTTAAATAATTGTTATCAGCTAAATCTAATTTTTGATTCCATTCTTCATAAGATGTTTCCAAATTATTTTTAAAGTCTTTTTCAAATTTAAGAATACATCTTTTTTCTATATTTTCTGGAGAATTATAATTTCTTAAAAAAGAAACACTCAAATACGATAATGATGAAAAAACTATAATTATTTTAGCAATTCTAAAATTATTCATACCTTAGATTATATTGCCTTATAAATAAATAAGGTACTTGTTGGTTTTATAATTGATTTAATCTATTAAAAATAATTATCAAATGATAAATTCGGTAAATTTTAACCATTTGCCTATTCAGGATTTGGTTGTTGCAGGGTTAATAATCTTTATAATGTCGACGATTATTGCCAATATTTATGACCCATTATTAGGAATAACTTATGCATTTGGGAATATACTTACGCTTACTTTTTTGAGCTGGTTATACAAAGAGACTTGGAGTGATCCAAGGAAATAAATCTAATTAAGAAAAAAGATAAATAAACAACTACTTCTGTATTTTTAATTTTGAAGAATACTTTAAATTAACAATGTAAGTTGCGACAAGAGAAAGTATCAAAAAAAATAATAAGCTTTCCAATGTGGATTGGGGCATAACCATAAGGAGTACTAAAAATAATATATCTTTAAAGAAACGAATTCTGAAAAAAAATCAACCCTTTCATTAATTTTTATTCTCAAACTTATAAATTTAATTTTCTTATAAAAACTCTGAGATTTAGATTGATTTTAATCTGAAAAATATTTTTCTGCCCTCCTAAAGGCTTTTATTGCTCCTTTATAATCAAGTCTTTTTAATTTTTCCTTACTTTTTTGTTCCAGCATTTTTACTATTTCTGAGGATTGTTCTATATATGGATTGCAAAAAACATCCTGTAACTCCTTTATTTTGGTGTAATTTCCTTTTTCGGCTTCTTCATATGCAGGGACAACCATCCATTCGCGCCAAGTATAGATTGGATTAAAAGATTTCATTGATGCTGATTTTGCTTTAATTTTTCCTTCTTTCTTCAAGACTGATTGCCAGTTTTCAAGCCATACTTCCCACCTATTTTTGAGCGCATCATTAATTGGTAAATAGAAACAGTCTTTTAAAAAATCTAAGTTATCAGGTATTTCAGAGAGTTTACGGAACAAAATTGTATAGTCTGCTTTTGAAATGACCATGAGATTAAAAAATTCATTTATTAGAGTTTCCTTGTAATGTTCTAAACCAAGCTTGTTTGCCCACATTTTCATCAATTCCTTATTCATTAATTCGGAAAAGTCCTTTTCGATTTGATCAAACTTTTCTTGAGCTTGTTTGCTTTCTGAAAGTAACGGACTAAGAGAGGAACAGAATGTTTTAAAGTTTATTGCCGCAGCAGAAGGTTGGTTAAAAAATGAGAAATGTTCACCTCCACCTGTCCATGGTTGAAATCTTGGATCAAATAATTCACAGAATCCAAAGGGGCCATAATCCAAGGTATAACCTCCAGCAGCACAATTATCACTATTGAAATTACCCTGGCAATAACCAACTCGCATCCAGTTGGCTATAAGTGATATCAATCTAGATCTATATAAACAAGCTAGTTTTATTACCTTACTTTCAAGTGAAATCTCATTTTCGATTTCATCTTTATAGTTTCTATCAATAAGATGTTGAACTATCATCTTTAGTTCACTAAGGGCTTCACCATAAGCATTATTGCGAACTCGTCTTGCAAAAAGTTCAAGCTGTCCTACACGTAAAAAAGATGGAGCGACTCTTGTAGTAATTGCCGCTTGATTATCAATCATAATGTCAGGTTCAAAATACCTGGACCCTTTGGAATACCATGGCCTCCTAACTTTTTCTGATTGTGAGACAAAAAGTGTTAAAGACCTTGAGGTAGGGATTCCCAAGGCATCCATTAATTCTTGGGCAAGAAATTCTCTAACGCTAGACCTTAAGACAGCCCTACCATCTGCTCCACGACAGTAGGGAGTTGGACCTCCTCCTTTAAGTTGCATCTCCATTCTTTCCCCATTGAATAAACCTTCAAAAACAGAAATTGCTCTGCCATCGCCATAACCATTGCCAGTACCAAAGGGACATTGTTGAGTATATTCAGTGCCATAAATTGATAATGCATAACCTGTTGCCCAACCAACAGGACTCATTGGATAATTAGCAACAGAAATATCACCTGAGAAAAAACGACAAAAATTCTTGTCTTTAGTAAGTTCTGAGCTTAGCCTTAGTTCTTCAAAAAGTTTGTTGCTATGGGAAATATATTCTGGTCTTGGAATAGCAGTTGGAACAACTGGTACGTAATGACCTGAATATACTGAACGCGGCTTATGATCATTTCCATCTTTTGTTGATTGAGGATCTGCTTTAAGAGAATTCATAAAAGAATAGTCAGATAGTTGAGAAAATTCAGAAAAATTTTCTGTAAGCTTTCCTTTTAATGAATCAGATTTGGTTGACATCAAATTTGTTAACTATTCTTGTAGGCGTTCTAATTTCTTTAAATTAAACACCTAAATGTATCTTATATAGATTCTATTAGGGATGTTTTTTGCCGATACGTTTGAGATTAAATATAAGTTAAAATTTAATACTTAATTAAAAACAGGGTCCGCAGTAAGAAATTTTTTTGGAAAAAACTTTTAGACCTTTAAAAAATAAAAAAGAACTTCTCCAATACATCAATTTTTAAGCAATAACCACTGCAAATACTAATATATTGACGAGTTTTTTTTAAGCTTGCTTTAAAATAATGTGAAAAAGTTTCACAATTTAATTTGTTGATTGACTTATACCACCCCCCTTATTCCCGCACTATATTAATTGTAAAAATTTTCTAACTTACCCAGCCTTTGAGTAAATCAAACACACTAATAAATAGTCCAAAACCAATAATTGGGGGTGCAACCCATTTTGTCATGAATTTCAAATAACGTGTCGTTTTGATTCCAACTTTTGAATCACTAAGTTCTTCGTTAAACTTTCCAGGTACTACCCATCCCATAAAGAAAGTAACCAAGAATCCACCAAAGATAAGTAATACGCCTCCAAAAATCGAATCAATCGTTCCAAGAATGTTTAAGTTTAATGCAGAAGGAATGCCTGCTAAGAATAGGAAAAGAGTTATCAGCCAAACAGATTTTTCTCTTTTAAAACCAAATTTATCCATTAAAGAGGAAACTGGAACTTCCAATAATGAAACAGAGGAAGTTATTGCTGCAATATAAGCTAGTGCAAAAAATGCAACAGCCACAATTCTTCCAACCGCTCCATATGAACCAAGGCCCGTAGGAATTGATATAAATAATGCACCAACTGTTGATTCAGAAATGGCATCACTTAAACCAAATGTTAAAACTATCGGAAAAGTAATAAGTCCTGCCATAAGACCCACCAAAGTATCCAATGACGCAACTCCAACACTTAGTTTTGGAAGATTACTCTTTTTATTTAGATAGGAAGCATAAGTCACCATAACTCCAATTCCTAAACTTAAAGAAAAGAAAGCTTGTGTAAAAGCATTTCTTATGGTTTGAGGGTTCCTTAATTCATCAAAGTCAAACTTAAATAAAAATGTTTTATATCCTTCCCATGCTCCTGTAAGTGAAGTGGCCCATATTGCTAGAGATAGAAGAATTATAAAAAGTATAGGCATAAAGAATCGTGTTACCTTTTCGATTCCTTTTTTTATCCCTGATGAAACTATTATGGCTGTAAGAACGAGACTTAATAGGTGCCCCAATAAAACACTGCTACCACTACTAATTGAGCCAAAGAAAGTTTCTGCTTCACTTAAATTTTTTGGTAATCCAAAAAATAATGAATGGAACAAGGTATCTGCGGTCCAACCCATTATGACTGAATAATATGATGCTATTCCCAAGGGAGCTATAAAGAAAAGAATTCCTAATGGATACCAATTTTTTCCAGCTAACTTTACTGGTGCAAGCAATGTGCTGGCAGTAGCGTTTCTTCCTAAAGCCATTTCAGCAACAAATACCGGAAGGCATACAATCAAAACGATTAGTATGTATAAAAGTACAAAAGCAGCACCTCCACCTTGAGAGGCTCTGTAGGCGAAACCCCAAAGGTTACCAAGACCTACTGCGCTACCAGCAGCTGCAAGAATGAATCCCAACTTACTAGTCCATTGTTCTCTTGGAGAAATTTTTGAGTCC
>QCGP01000009.1 GCA_003279845.1 Prochlorococcus sp. AG-388-F11 | reverse complement strand
GCAACTACGTTTGTATCTATTCCTTGCTCTGAAAGTATGCGTTGGATTTCGATTACATCATCTCTGCATCTAAATCCTAGTAATGAAGGGCCAAGTATATTGACTTTTGGTCTACGCCCAAATTCCTTCCACCTTAGAGGACTTATTTTCTCTGAATAGCTTACTTTTTCTTTTAAAAGGGTTCTTGTTAATTGATAAAAGGTTTCTGAAGCCCCCCAATTTTCTTTCTTGCTATAAGCAGGTAATTCAAGATTAACAATTGGTATATCAAACCCCATACCTTTTGCAAGAGCTCCAGGTTGGTCTTGGATTAGTTCTGCTGTGCAACTTTCTCCAACTAAAAGAGTTTTTGGTTTGAATCGTTCTACGGCCTCCTTAATATTTTTCTTCACTAATTCAGCTGTATCGCCTCCGAGGTCTCTAGCCTGAAAAGTTGTATAAGTAACTGGAGGCCTTTGCCCCCTCCTTTCAATCATTGTAAAGAGAAGATCTGCATAAGTATCTCCTTGAGGAGCATGAAGCACGTAATGTATATCTTTCATTGAGGAGGCAATTCTCATCGCTCCCACATGTGGTGGTCCTTCATATGTCCACAGAGTTAATTCCATAGTTTTTAATGCGTTACTAAAGTTTTTGAAGTTAGAATTTGATTCCTTCTTAAAGGCTTGGAGAAGAGACCTGCCAAATCTGCAGCTTGATCAATTCCATGGATTGGACTAAATACCATTTCTATTGACCACTTAGTACTAATTCCTTCCGCCTCAAGTGGGTTAGCTAAACCCATCCCACAAACTACTAAGTCTGGATTAGATTTTCTCACTCGATCTAATTGTTTTTCTACATGTTGTCCTTCTACAATTTTTGTATTATCAGGTAATAAATTAATCTCCTCTTTCATTAAATCCTTATTTAGGTAAGGAGTGCCTACCTCTATAAGTTCCATTTCACATTCATTATGCAAAAATCTTGCCAAAGAAATCTCTAGTTGCGATTCAGGAAGAAGAAATAATCTTTTCCCCTTAAGTATTTCTTTGTGAGATTCAAGAGCAAGTTTTGCTCTATCTATTAAAGGCGAAATAATTTCATGAACTTTTAGCTCACTAATTTTGAAAGCTTTGGCAGCAGCTAAAAACCAATTAGTACTTCCTTCGATACCTAGAGGAAATGGAGCCGATATTACTTCACAACCGCGATGTTTAAGGTCTCGAACAGTATCACTTAAATAAGGCTGAGTTAATAATACTTTTGTATTTTTGCCAATCTTTGGTAATTCTGTTGATTGCCTTGGTGGAAAGCTTTCAATATTTGAAATTCCTAAATTTCTAAAAATCTTTTTAAACCTGTCCTCTACATTATTTGCAAGAGTCCCAACTAATAATAATTTCTCCTCATTTGAGGACTCCATTAATGGAATTAAAGCTTTTAAGGCGCCATCCTCTCCTTGAGTAAAAGTTGTTTCTATCCCACTGCCAGAGTAATTAACGAATCTTACTTGACCTAAGAATCTTTTATTTAATTTCTCTGCAACAGTTGCAAGATCAAGTTTGATTACTTCACTCGGACAAGATCCAACCAGAAAAAGAGTCTTTATTTCTTGTCTTCTCGCAATAAGATCATCAACTACTCTATCTAATTCTTCATGAGCGTCAGCAAGACCTGCAAGATCTTTTTCTTCAAGAATAGCCGTCCCAAATCTTGGTTCAGCAAAAATCATTACCCCAGCAGCGCTTTGAATTAAATGAGCACATGTTCTTGAGCCTACTACAAGAAAAAATGCATCCGGCATTCTTCTATGAAGCCAAACTATAGAAGTTAAACCGCAAAAAACTTCTCTAGGCCCAACTTCCTTATTAAATTCAACTTTACTCATTAAAAATTTTCAAGAGTTTATATTTAAAGCTTGCATAAACTTTGTAATTTAAGAAAGTAATTAATAAGTTCTCTTACAAAATGAACACATTTAAAAAACTTATATGAATGTTTAAATACTTAAATGAGAATTATGAAAATGATTTTTTAAGTTTATTTTAATTTCTGTAGAAGGAATTCCCTTGGCTTGTTTTTGAAATTTTCCATACATTTCTAGCTATTTTAGTAGCTAATAATCCTGCTCTTTCTAACTTGGATTTTCCGGGCTTTGCTCCAATTAAAGCTGTCACTTCTGAAGTAGTTAAAGGTGCTCCAGTATTTATAGCTAATTGCGTTAACTCCAATCTATCTCTAAGGTTCTTAAGATTTACTTTATCTATTTTATCTTCTTCTAACCAACTAAAAGAGGGGTCTTTCTGAGATAGTTTTTGCATCAAGCTTAAGCTAACTAATCCAAGAGTTTGATCAGGAGTTAATTCTTTTTCTGTACCAGAAACATTTGGTTCTTTTTTTTGAGAAGTTCCCATGAAAATGCATATCTTTTATTTGAAGTTATCGTTTTGTGGGGAGCATGCAAGTAAATTTAATAGAAAAAATGAACCATTATCCGTTATAGTCGCGTGAATGGAACCAACTTCTAGTTTAAACAGAGGGAACCGAAAAAAAGGGAGTTCTCTTGTCACAGGATCTGAGGTGCAATCTCAGGCCAGTGGTGCTAGCTGTTTTATTACGACTGATTCCGAAAAGTCTTTGGTATCCAGACAAGCAAGTCAAGTTGAGCAAATTGAGTTGAGAACTTATGTTTTTTTAGATTCTCTGCAACCTCAATTAGCTGCATATATGGGAACGGTTAGTAGAGGTTTTTTACCTATTCCTGGTGATTCATGTCTTTGGATGGAGGTTTCCCCAGGGATGGCCGTTCATAGAGTCACTGATATTGCCTTAAAAGCGAGTAATGTAAGACTTGGTCAGATGATTGTCGAAAGAGCATTTGGTTCACTTGCTCTATACCATAAAGATCAAAGCACAGTTTTACACTCTGGAGATGTTGTTCTAGATGCTATTGGAAGTGAAGTTAGAAAAAGAACCAAACCTTCAACAAGTTGGACTGAAGTCATTCGAGCGATTACTCCAGATCATGCTGTTTTAATAAATAGACAAAACAGAAGTGGATCAATGATTCAATCTGGAATGAGCATGTTTATATTAGAAACTGAACCTGCTGGTTATGTTTTAAAAGCAGCAAATGAAGCTGAAAAAGCATCTAATATAACTGTTGTTGATGTTAAGGCAGTTGGCGCTTTTGGTAGATTAACCCTCGCAGGCAAAGAAGGAGATGTAGAAGAAGCCGCGGCGGCTGCTATAAGAGCAATTGAAGAAATCTCAAATTATTGAGAATTTTTTTAATTTAAACCAATTTCTTTTTTTAAAAAAGGTGACATAATTTTCGCAGCTTTACCCCTACTACCTAATTTACTTAGTTGTGATTGTGAAAGCTCTCCGTAGACACAGTTAGATTCTTTAACCCAAAAAATAGATTCGAATTCCCCATTTGGGTATTTCGGGTTCTTAAGAATTTCCCCCCAGCATATTCCAGTTGTATCCTTCACTAAGTTTCCAGAGGGATCACATAAAACCATACAACTTACAAATCTTGCGCTCCTATAGGGACTATCAGAAAGTTCATTAATTAATTTTTTAATTTTTTCAGCATTGTTTTTGGCATATCGAGCAGAATATATGCCTGGTCGACCATCTAAAATATCTACTTCAAGACCTGAGTCATCAGCTAATGCCCAAGTTTTTGTCTCTAACGCTGCTGCCTTTGCTTTTAGAAGTGCATTCTCAAAATAGGTTTTTCCAGTCTCTTCGACATTTAAATAATCTGGTTGCTTCTCTACTGTTAAAGACAAAACATCCAGCATTTCTGAAATTTCAGATACCTTTTTTTGGTTACCACTTGCAATTGTTAGAACAGGAAGGTTCAAAATAACAAAACTTTATTGTGAAAATTATCCTACTTCAAAGCTTGATACAGAGACAGGAAAGGTTGAACATTCCACACCTGTGTAGACAGGGCCTGTCTCGTACGGAAATAACATAATGTAAATTTTTTATTAACACAACAGTATGTTTTGATGCACTGACTAATTTCTATAAGTAATGACATATCAATAGTACCAAGGGTGATAAGTTTTTCTTATGAATAATAGAAAAAACATTAATGGGGATTTTGGTGAAAACGCTTGACTTATAAGTACCTAATGGAGCATTCTTCGAATTGAACATTCCACATTTAGTAATTAGTAGACAATGGCTACAGAAACAATGGGTATCGCTCTCGGCATGATCGAGACACGCGGACTTGTACCTGCAATCGAAGCAGCAGATGCAATGACAAAGGCTGCAGAAGTTCGCCTTATTGGTCGTGAATTCGTAGGTGGCGGTTATGTCACAGTATTAGTTAGAGGCGAAACAGGCGCAGTTAACGCAGCTGTAAGAGCTGGAGCTGATGCTTGTGAAAGAGTTGGTGACGGTTTAGTTGCAGCTCACATTATTGCTCGTCCTCATAGAGAAGTTGAACCTGCTCTTGGTAACGGTGAATTTCTTGGTCAAAAGGACTAATTAAGTAAAGCAAAATTTATAAATTTTGCACAATAATTATTTTCCCTACACAGACCTAAATTTATCCTTATGAGTAAGAAGTATGATGCAGGGGTAAAGGAGTACAGAGATACCTACTGGACTCCTGAATATGTACCCCTAGACACCGATTTATTAGCCTGTTTCAAATGTACAGGTCAAGAAGGTGTTCCCAGAGAAGAAGTTGCAGCAGCTGTTGCCGCTGAATCCTCAACAGGTACTTGGTCAACAGTTTGGTCCGAGTTACTTACAGATTTAGAATTTTATAAAGGACGTTGTTATCGAATCGAAGACGTTCCTGGAGATCCTGAAGCTTTTTATGCTTTCATTGCATATCCTTTAGATCTTTTTGAAGAAGGTTCTATTACAAACGTATTAACATCTCTAGTAGGAAACGTTTTTGGATTTAAAGCTCTAAGACACTTACGTCTAGAAGACATTAGATTCCCAATAGCTTTCATCAAAACTTGCGGTGGTCCACCAAATGGAATCGTAGTTGAAAGAGATCGTTTAAACAAATACGGAAGACCTCTTCTTGGTTGTACCATTAAACCTAAATTAGGCTTATCTGGTAAAAACTATGGTCGAGTTGTGTATGAGTGCCTTAGAGGTGGTCTTGACTTAACAAAGGATGATGAGAATATTAATTCTCAACCATTCCAGCGTTGGAGAGAAAGATTTGAATTTGTTGCAGAGGCAGTTAAGCTTGCTCAGCAAGAAACTGGAGAAGTTAAAGGTCACTACCTAAACTGTACTGCTAATACTCCTGAAGAACTCTATGAAAGAGCTGAATTTGCAAAAGAGCTAGATATGCCAATCATCATGCATGATTATATAACTGGTGGTTTTACTGCAAATACTGGATTAGCAAACTGGTGTCGTAAAAATGGCATGCTTCTGCATATACACAGAGCTATGCATGCTGTTATTGATAGGCATCCAAAGCATGGTATTCATTTCAGAGTTCTAGCAAAATGTTTGAGACTCTCCGGAGGAGATCAATTACACACTGGAACTGTTGTTGGAAAACTAGAAGGTGATCGTCAAACAACTCTTGGTTACATTGATAACTTAAGAGAGTCATTTGTTCCTGAAGATAGATCAAGAGGTAACTTCTTTGATCAAGATTGGGGTTCAATGCCAGGAGTATTTGCTGTCGCATCAGGTGGTATTCACGTTTGGCATATGCCTGCACTCCTAGCGATTTTTGGAGATGATTCTTGTCTTCAGTTCGGTGGAGGAACACATGGTCATCCATGGGGTTCAGCTGCTGGAGCTGCAGCTAATAGAGTTGCTTTAGAAGCTTGTGTAAAAGCACGTAATGCTGGTCGCGAAATCGAAAAAGAGAGTAGAGACATTCTTATGGAAGCTGCTAAGCACAGTCCTGAATTAGCTATTGCTCTTGAAACTTGGAAGGAAATTAAGTTTGAATTTGATACCGTCGACAAGCTTGACGTTCAAGGTTAAACCAAATTTCAAAATTGAGGAGATTCTTCTTCTCCTCAAACTTCTAAAAATCTCGTTCTATTACGAGTAATTCCATTCACATTTAAATTAATTATGCCTTTCCAGAGCACAGTAGGCGACTATCAAACAGTTGCAACCCTGGAAACATTCGGTTTTTTACCACCGATGACCCAGGAAGAAATATACGATCAAATTGCATACATAATTGCTCAAGGCTGGAGTCCTGTTATTGAGCACGTTCATCCTAGTGGAAGTATGCAAACTTATTGGTCTTATTGGAAGCTCCCATTCTTTGGGGAAAAAGATCTTAACTTGGTTGTAAGTGAATTAGAGGCATGTCATAGAGCATACCCTGATCACCATGTAAGAATCATCGGATACGATGCTTACACTCAAAGCCAAGGGACAGCTTTTGTAGTTTTCCAAGGACGTTAAATCTACTTTATGTAGTAAATATCTTTCTCCAAAAAAAATTTGGAGAAAGTTTTTTAAAAGAGTTTCACATTTGAAGATTATGTCAAAAAAAACCAGTAGAGAGATTGCACTAGAAAGAAGAAAGGCGATGAGTGATAGCGGTAAAAAAGCTGCTGCTTATTCTTCAACTACTAAAGATAGAGTTCGATCTTCGCAAGATATACAGATTTCTGGTAATCAGTCTTCCAATAATCGAAATATTACTAAACCAGTTGAAAAACATATTCCAAAAACTAATGTAAATAATAAGTTTTCTTCAACAACTTTATCTAGTAAAGAGTTAGTTATAGAGAGAAGAAAAGCAATGTCTACCCATGGGAAATCAGCTATAACTTCAGCCGATAGAACCCGTACCGAAGTTAAAAATGAAATTCCTTTAAACAAAGTTAAATCAACTATAAGTAAAAATCAAGAAAGTCAAGATTCAACTAGTAAAGAATCTAAGTCCCTAAAACCCAATGTTAAAAGAAGAATTAATCAGAAGAGAAAGCCTATTACTAATACAAGTAGAGATATAGTTTTAGCGAGAAGAGAAGCTCAATCTAAGCATGGTAAATCAGCAACTAAACAAAATACCAGTGCAGCTTCTTTAGCTAGAAGGGGAGACCCAGATTTAAGTAGTAGAGAGATTTCTCAGAGAGTGAGAGAGCTAAGAAGTAAAACTGGTGCTACAGGTAAAAAGGGTAATGGTAAATGCAGACCATGTGGTCCAAATAAAAATGGCGCCAAACAAAATATTGTTGATGCTAGCTGGAAAGTTGGTAATAGTGAAACTGATTCAGGTCAAATAGTTACTGGAACACAAGCTAATAGATCTGCAAAAACTACAGGCAATGAAGCAAGTACATGCAGAACTGTCACTGGTACTCAATATATGGGAGCAGAAGTAGTTGATCAATTTTGTCAAGATAGACCAAGTTATAAACAACCACTTAGATCTACTGTTACCTCGACAACATCTGGTAATAGAGTAACTGGAAATGAGGTTGGTAGATCTGAGAGGGTCACAGGCGATGAGCCTGGGACTTGTAAAAACCTTACAGGAACTGAATATGTATCTGCTAATCAATCACAGAAGTATTGTGGTGATGTTCCAAAAAATCCTTCAAAGGTGAAACACAGTACTACAACTGATGGATTAAAAGTTTCTGGATCACTTCCTGGTAGATCAACCCTAGTTACTGGAGATGAATCAGGCTCTGGACATCAATTAACTGGAGATCAATATCTTGGCTCAGAGCCAAATCCAAAAGGCAAGGCATTTGAAAAAGTAGGCATTTACAACACTCTTAGTGGCAACAATGTAACTGGTACAGGGGTAGGAAGATCAGAACATATGACAGGCAATGAACATGGGAGTTGCAAGAATGTAACTGGTGATGAGTACATAGGATCTCAACAATATGAGAAGTTTTGCGGTTCAAAACCAAAACCAGAAGCTAGAAAAGTAGGTTTAAGCCTTTCTTCAAAGTCAAATTTAATAAGCGGCACTATGACAGGAAGATCAAAAATAGTAACTGGAGATGAACCAGGTTCATGCAAAGTGTTAACAGGAACACCTTATGCAGGCTTGGATCAGATTAATGAGAATTGTAATACTGAAACTTCTGAAGATATGAAATCACGAGCAACAGTTAATTCTGGAAATAATTCAAATGCAAGACTTACAGGACAGCAACCAGGAATTGGCGGAGTAATGACAGGTGCTAAGAAAGGTGCTTGTAAAAACCTAACAGGAACTCCTTATGTTGGTGGAGATCAGTTCTCCCAAGCTTGTGATAATCCTCCACATGATACTGCTTATGCGAATCCTGAAAAGTCAGCAGGTAATTCTTGGAAAGAGTTTTCTGTAAAATCGCCATCAAGAGACAAATATTCTGAAAAAAATACGCAAGGTGTTACTGGTAATGAATATGAAAATGGTTCAAAGGTAACAGGACCTTTTGATATGGCAGTTGACAAGGTCACTGGTACTGAAAAATTTAGATTTGAGCCAAATAAAAATATTACTTATAAACAAAAAATGGAAATTGAAGAGACAGATCGTGCAGCAAAGACATCAGAAAAAAGAGTCGCATCAAGGATTACTGGTGAAGGACAGTCAGTTGGAAACGTAACTGGTGATGATTGGGATCGTGGTGATAAGGTAACAGGCACAGAGGGAGCTTCTTCTAGAAAGAGAAATCCATCAAGAGCAGGATTCATGAGCGCAATGCCCTCTATGGAAGTCAAAAGAAATGAGGAAACAGAAAAACCAGATTTCTTGATAACTGGATCTAGTGGTAATACTCGTGAAGGACAACTTGTTACCTTTTCTGGTGGTGCAAGAGGTTAAGTAAATAATGCCTTTAAGAGGACTGGCTAAAGCCAAGAACTTCACATTGGGGCCAACAGCTCCAATGAAAACTTTTACTGAAAATATCCATATACAAACTAAAGAATCAAATAATTTTCGAAATTCTGGAAAGTCTCATAAATTAACCAATAATATTCAAAATGAGAATCTATTTAGGTACGAAAGCAAAATAAAAAGAGATTTTGACGAAATTGTTCCAACTCTTAAGGAAATTGCTCGAATACAACATCATGAAGATTTTATAAATAAAGCTCAGACAATATCAAGAAAAAATTTGGGAATAGATTTACCCCTTCATGTATTAGATAAATCTTGGGTTAAACCTCTTGATATGAGAGCTTTATATGCATGGTGTGCTTTTAAACAGCATGAGAAACTTAGTGACAATTTTTTTAACAATGATCCACTTGAAGCTGCTGTGGGAAGTAGAGGTGCGGAAGACTTTGAAAAATTTCTTTTAGATTGTGGAATACATTTACTTGATATAACTCCTTGTTCAGATGGAAGATTAGCTCATTCAGTCGCATATGTAATGAGAATACCTTTTAGTTCAGTAAGAAGAAGATCCCACGCTGGTGCACTGTTTGATATAGAAAATACTGTAAATAGATGGGTAAAAACTGAACATAAAAGATATAGAGAGAATGTTCCTAATGAAGCTCATAAAGATACTAGGTACTTAAAAGTTGTAACTTATCATTTTAGTTCGGTAGATCCTTTGCATCAGGGATGCGCAGCTCATGGGAGTAACGACGAGTTGGCTGCAGCAGAAGGTAGAAATAAATTATATGCTTTCAAAGAAGCTATAGAAAACAGCTTTTGCTGCGGAGCCTCTGTGGATTTAATGTTAATTGGACTTGATACAGACACTGATTCATTAAAAATACATTTGTCAACAAGCGATGGCGGTATAGATTTAGAAAAAACTATTTCTACTTTAGAAATTTATAATTCAACAATTAACTTTTCAGAAGAGGATGCAGAGAGAGAAATTTGCCAGGTGATTTCTAAGCAATCTTCAAAAGATAAACTCCATGGAATAGAGAAATTTATCTATAAATTAATTGTTAATAATATTTCTCAAATTGATTATGTAAAGAATTTTTATAATGGTTCTTATGATGATATCGGGCATGCAGAGAGGTTTATTGGAGTTGGTATAGGTTTTAAAGAAGTACATCTCAGAAATTTAACTTATTTTGCTCATTTAGATACCGTAGAAGAAGGGGCGCCTGATTTAGATGTAGGAGTGAAGATTTTTACTGGATTAAATGTTTCTCAAGATCTACCTATTCCAGTAGTAATAAGATTTGATTACTCTGGCAAAGTAACCGGTGCAAAAGAGAGAGCAATAAAAGATTGTGAAAGAGTTAACAATGCGATATCAATTAGATATAAAAATTTAGTAGATCAAGGTTTGTTACATACTTGCTCTACTATTAGAGATAGGGACGACATTCATTCCGCCCAAATTATTGGAATGTCTTTAGATAAAAAAACAGAGGAGGCTCACTAGTTATGTTAATTTGTAAGGTTGTAAAACCACTTGTGTCAACCAATAGGATCCCTGGGTTTGAACATAAACATCTTCAGGTTGTCTTGGATGGTTCTTCAAAAAAGGTTGCTGTAGATGCTGTTGGTTGTAAACCAGGAGATTGGGTTATTTGTGTTGGAAGTTCTGCTGCGAGAGAAGCTGCAGGAAGCAAGTCTTATCCTAGCGATTTAACGATTGTTGGAATAATAGATCATTGGGATCCTGATAACCCACAAAACTAGGAGGATAGGAATTATGGAAATAATGAAGGTATTAGGAAGGATGGTATGTACTCAAAGAGTCGCTGGCTTAGGTTACATGAATTTAAGAATTTTGGAAAATAATAAAGGAAAGAAATTAGTGGCTGTTGATCCTGTTGGCGCAAGAGAAGGTAATTGGGTTTTTACTGCTAGTGGATCTGCCGCTAGATTTGCATGCCCTAATCCAGAGGTTCAAACCGATTTAACAATTGGCGGTATTATTGATTATTGGGAGAGTGATTAAAATTTTAAAAAAGTTTTTTGAGAAACTTAGTTGAAGGTATAGTGTTATTAGTCTTGAATAAAGAATTTGATGTGGAATGAAAGAGAATCACCTTTGAGGATTGAAAAAAGATTTGAATTTGAGCAATACTCAAAAATTAGTAAATTCATGGGGAAAATTGAGAAATTATGTAAAGAAAGGGATATCTATCCAAATATCAGCTTCGGTAAGAATTTTGTAAGTCTTTCAATATTTGTAGATAGTAAAGAAATATCTATTAAGGAAAATGACTTTTCAGCAGAAATAGATAAATTTTATTTAGAAGATTAACCCTCTCAATAATTGCTGGGCTTAGCAATATCTCTTTTTATTAAAGCCATTAAATATGTGGGAGCTTTATATCTTCCTGGCAGACACCTATTTAGAGTTTCAAGATGTCCCCAGCATACTGTCTTTTCGATATCTTTAACTGAGTTGCCTTTTAAAATTAATAGTCTTAGTGCTTTACAAAATAAAGGATAACCTGCTTCTAATTCATCTATATTAAGCTTTGCTGCTGTCATAGATTTAAGAGGAATAACCAACTAATAATCTATACAAATATGGTGCAGATTTGGACTATATTTCAAATTTCTCAATAATTAGAAATTAATTCAGAAATGCAACGCAATCTATCTCAACTAAAACTCCTTTAGGTAGAGATGAAACTTCAACACAGGCTCTTGCTGGAGGATTCTCTACATTGAAAAAATCACTATATATTTTATTGACAATTTGAAAATTACTTAGGTCGGTTAAGTAAATAGTTGTTTTTATTACATCATCTATTTTTGCTCCACCAGCTTTAAGAACTGCTGCGAGATTTTTTAAAACTTGAATAGTTTCCTTCTCTATATCACCCAAACATGTTATTTCATTAGAAGCTGGGTCTATAGCAATTTGCCCAGAACAATAGATAAAATCTCCGGCTTTTATTGCTTGATTATAAGGTCCTACTGGCTCAGGAGCATTTGATGTTTTAATTACTTTCTTTGGGGACATTTGTTTAAGACATTACCTATACTATTTAAGCCCATAAATCTTTATTTGTTCTTAAAAAAGTAAATTCTTCCAAATTTTTTGCTCTTAAGAAAAGGTTAATTTTCATTTCTTCATCTAGTAAAAATGGAATTGTTAATTCATTAAGAGAAAGTTTTTTTTCAACTTCCGAAAGTTTATTTTTTATATCTTGATCTTTAGGCTTGAGATTCAATGCCCACAATATATTTGCCTTAGTATATTCATGTGCACAATATATGAGAGTATTTTTTGGTAATGACTTGATTCTTTCTAGTGAAGAATACATTTGTTGATAAGTCCCTTCAAAAATCCTTCCACAACCCCCCGAGAATAATGTATCACCAATAAAAAGGACGGGATTCTTGCGATTAATAAAGAAGGCGATGTGCGAGTTTGTATGACCTAATACTTCAATTATTTCTACTTTTTCTCCCAAAAGATTTAAAGTTTCTCCATCCTCTACTGATACATTTTGAAAAGGTATTCGCTTTTTTTCTTTGGCAGAAGCAATCACTTTTGCATTTGGCCATCTTTCAATAAGATATTTAGTTCCTCCAATATGATCTGAATGATGATGAGTTTGCAAAATAGCTTTTAAGTTAAGATTGTTCTCATCTATATATTTAATTACTGGCTCGTGAACAGATGGATCTATAACTACTAATGACTTATTTTTTTTCCATAACCAAACAACATTATCATTTAAAACTCTGAGTCCTATTATATTTTGAGCTTTATTAAATCCCATTGTTAACTTAGAATGAATAATCCTTGGAAGAAATTGATCTATGTTTACTATAGCTTTACCGAAAGGAGCTCTGTTAGAAGATTCAATTTCAACTTTTAAAAGAGCTGGTTTTGATTTCTCTGATGCTTTGGAGGAAAATAATAGATCATTAACTTTTGAATCAAATTGCAAACGGGCTAAAGTTTTATTAGTGAGAAATGGAGATGTACCTGTTTATGTAAGTTATGGTCAGGCTGATTTGGGTATTGTTGGATATGACGTTTTACGAGAATCTGAATTGAAAGTAGCAAGGTTACTTGATTTAAGATTCGGGGGCTGCCACATGTCATTGGCCGTTAAGAAAAATAGCAACTACTCCAAGCCAACTGATCTTCCCGCGAATTGTAAAGTAGCAAGTAAATTCACAAAAACAGCAAGATCTTATTTCGATGAACTAAATATACCTGTAGAAATAGTTCATTTGACAGGATCTGTCGAGCTTGGTCCTATTACAGGTATGGCAGAGGCAATAGTTGATTTGGTGGCAACCGGAAAGACTCTTGAAGAAAATGGTTTAATTAAAATAGATGACCTTTTTTACTCAACTGCAAGACTTATTGGGAATCCTTTATCAATGAGGTTAGATGATAGTCATCTCAGAGATACAATTTTATCAATAGAATCAACTAATGCTTTATAGATGATTAGCTAAATGTTTTTTAATGATTTTAGAAGGATTAAAAAGTTAGGTAAATATTTAACTAAAGACAAAAAAACAATCTATTTGATATTAATAGTTTTATTACCTGTATCTTTCTCTGGAGCAATTCAACCACTATTAGTCGGTCAAGCAATTACTATTCTTAAAAATGAAAGTACGGATGTTTGGCTGAGTAAAACTTTTTTTGGGCAATCTATAAACGCCATTATATTAACTTTATTTGTAACAGTTATTTTTAGGTTGGTTTTGCAAGGATACCAAACCTACAATATCCAAGCTGTCGGTCAGAGATTGACTGCAAGAATAAGGAGAGAACTTTTTGATCATTCAATATCTTTATCTCTCAAGTATCATGACAAAATGCCTGTTGGTAAATTATTAACGAGGTTAACTAATGATGTTGATGCTTTAGCTGAGGTTTTTGGTAGTGGTGCTGTTGGAGTGATAGCTGACTTTGTTAGCTTGATAGTAATCTCTTTGACAATGCTTTCAATTGATCGAGGACTTGCTATTTTATTGTTACTAACGCAGATTCCAGTTTCATATTTCATTATTTGGCTTCAAAAACGTTATAGAAAAGCTAATTATCAAGTAAGGGAAGAATTATCTCAACTAAACTCTGATTTTCAAGAGAATCTTCAAGGTTTAGAAGTCGTTCAGATGTTCAGAAGAGAGGCTTTTAATAGCAAGAAATTTTCTAATACAGGCGATGCTTACAAGAAAGCAGTAAATGGAACAATATTTTATGACAGCAGCATTTCGGCATTTATAGAGTGGATCTCTCTTGCCGCTGTTTCCTTAGTTTTAGCTGTTGGAGGATATCTTGTTACTTCTGGAAATATAGGATTAGGAACATTAACAACTTTTATTTTATATTCCCAAAGACTTTTTGAACCTTTAAGGCAGCTCGCAGAAAGATTCACTCAGATACAAGGCGGACTTACAGCTGTTGAGAGAATAAATGAATTATTGGATGAAGAAATACAGATTAAGGACTCTATTTCTACAAAACATTTTTCAGAAAATGCTAAAACCGTAAATAATCAATTTAAGGGCAAAATTGAGTTCAAGAATGTTAACTTCTTTTATAAAAAAGGAGAACATATCATAAAAAATTTATCTTTCATTATCAATCCAGGAGAACATGTAGCTTTCGTAGGACCAACTGGTTCAGGTAAATCAACTATAATTAGACTATTGTGTAGATTGTATGAACCTCAATCTGGCCAAATTCTAATCGATGATATTGATATAAAAGAAATTCCCATCGCAAATCTTAGAAATATGTTGGGAGTAGTTTTGCAGGATACCTTTATCTTTAGTGGAAATGTTGCAGATAATTTGAAACTAAATTCAAATATAGATAATCTTGAATTAGAAAATCTTTGTAAAGAATTAGGGTTAGATAATTTGATCAAAAAATTACCAGAAGGCTTGAACACCTTACTAAGAGAAAGAGGGGGTAATCTCTCGTCTGGAGAAAGACAGCTTCTTTCAGTAGCTCGAGTAGCAATTAGAAATCCTGTTGTTTTAGTTATGGATGAAGCTACAGCCTTTATGGATCCTTCAACTGAGGCTACCTTGCAGAGAGATCTTGAGAGAATTCTTTCAAAAAGAACAGCTTTAGTAATAGCTCACAGACTAGCAACAATTGAAAGTTCTGATAAGATTTTAGTCTTAAAGGGGGGATCATTGGTTGAAGAAGGAACACATAGCGAATTAAGAATGAAAAAGGGTTTATATTTTCAGCTCTCTGAGCTTCAACAAAAAGGATTTGCTAATTTTTAATGATTTTTAGAAACCATCGGTCGTTAATAAAAAAGACGAACAGTATTTCAAGAGATGAGCTGATAGATATCTATGGTCCAAATTCTTATGAATTCACTCAAAAAAATAAAGAAGAAATATTCGTATGTAGTAAAAATAAAGAGTTAGATCTAATAGAACTAGATCAACTTTTACAAACTGTTGGTTGGAGCAGAAGACCTATAAGGAGAGTTAAAAGAGCTTTGGATTTTAGTATTTTGGTAGTTGGGTTATGGCGTCATGATGATAAATTTCCTAGGCTAGTAGGATTTGCAAGATGTACTGGCGATGGAATTCTAGAAGCAACAGTTTGGGATGTGGCTGTAAATCCTGTCTACCAAGGTTTAGGATTGGGAAAAGAGTTAATGCAATATATACTCAAAGAATTAAAAAATATAGGAATTTCTAAAGTTACCTTATTTGCTGATGCGGAAGTAGTTTCATTTTACAAAAGACAGGGTTGGATATTAGAACCAAGAGGTTCTAAATGTGCCTTTTGGTATGCAAATTAATCATTTTTTGTAGTAGTCAGAATATATAGATTTTGTCGATTCACCTTTTAACCATCTTCTTCTAAAGTTCCAGTTTTTAAGTGCTTGAAGAACAATATTAGTTTTTTCCCATTTCCTAGAACTTATAAATATAGGTAAATTTAATTGTATTAAATGTTCTTTTTTGTTTAATCTCCTTAAAAAATCTACGTCTTCCATTAAAGGTATATTTTTAAATCCATTGTTCTCAAAATAAGTAGTTCTATTAATTATTAAACCCTGATCACCATAGGGTTGTTTAAAATATTGACTTCTAAAGTTTACAAGAATCTCTAGGACTCTATAAATTATCTTTTTGTGATTAATTTTAAATTTAAAATAGTAAATATAATTCTTGTCTTCCTTAAAAACTGAATTTACTTTTCTAAACCAATCATGAGATAATCTTGTGTCTGCATGCAAAAATATAAGCCATTCACCTTTTGAATTCATAGCACCTAAATTTAATTGTAAACCTCGATTCCTTTCTTTTGATTTATATACTTTCGCTCCATAAACATTTGCTACATCAATTGTTTTATCTTCACTACCAGAGTCAACAATAATAATTTCTCCCTCTTTCTGAATAATTGACAAGTCTGAAAGCAATAATGGCAAATTATTGGCTTCATTTATAGTTGGGATGATAACCGAGATTTTAGACAATTTGATTAGTTTCTTTTTTCAATATCAATTATTGTATCTATATCTGTTTTTACACTTAAAATTTTATATTTCAATTTTGTAGATGCAAAATTCTCAATTGTATTTTGAAGAACGTTTTCTGTGCTCCACTTAATGTTGATGAAAGGTAAATTTAGATGTTTTGATAATATTTTTGCTGATAAGCCAATAAGCCAATAACCTCCATCATTAGATGGCCCTAGAGTAAGATCATTATGTTCCAGTTCCTTGATAGCATTTAATAAATCTAAATGGCATAAATCTGGTAAGTCAGTACCAATAAAAATAATATTTTTTATCTTATTTTGAGTATAAAATTTTTTGTTGATAATTATTTGCCTTTTCATTTTTTCTCCCAAGCATCCTTTCCCCTGCAAATTAAATTTTTTAATGCCTAATTCTTTAGACCATCTCTTACAATTTTTCCCCCCCAAACCAGATATTGCTATAGAAATATAAATTTGTTTAATTTTTTGGAGATATTTGGCGACTGAAATAGTGTGCTTGGTCATAACATTTTGTAATTTTCTAGAGTTACTTTTACCTATGTCCTTCGCTAATCTCGTTTTGCATCTTCCAAAACCATGCCATTTTGCCATGATAATAATTAATGATTTATCCAATATTTTTACGGCAATACTTTTACGGGATTAATAATAATTATATCTTCATAAAAAAATAAAAAATTTATTGTTATGAATTTAGATGATGCTTTGTTAAGTAATTTTAAATTTATGGTGATCTTGTGATTTGATAATGGCCAATTATTAAATTCCAACTAGATTAATAATCTAGAGAATAAAATTTTGCAAAAAACCAATTCTATTTGGGCGGAAGTTCAAAAATCACTCCAAAAAACTTTAAGTAAGCCTTCATTTGAGACATGGATAAGGCCAGCTAAATTTAATTGTTTTGAGAATGGCTTATTGACTTTAACCGCTCCAAATACATTTTCAAGTGATTGGTTAAGAAAGAATTATTGTGAAACTATCGAAAAAGCTACGAGAGAAATTTGCGGCCATGATGTAAAAGTCGTTTTTAACTCTGAAACAAATATCAGCAGCGACTTAACAAATAAAGAGAATCTTAATGAACAGAGCGTTAATTATAAAAATAAAACTTTTTCTAATAGCCATGATAATTCTTCAAAAAATCGACCCAAAAATCACAACGGTTTAAATTTACGCTATGTCTTTAAAAGATTTGTTGTAGGTCCAAATAGTAGGTTGGCTCATGCCGCTGCTTTAGCAGTAGCTGAATCCCCGGGGAGAGAATTTAATCCATTATTTATTTGTGGTGGAGTAGGTCTTGGTAAAACTCATTTGATGCAGGCGATAGGTCATTATCGAGTTGAAATAGATCCAGAAGCAAAAGTTAAATATGTATCTACTGAGACTTTTACTAACGATGTTATTAGTGGTATTAGGAGAGATGGAATGACAGCTATTCGAGATAAGTATAGAAATGTAGATTTGATTTTGATAGACGATATACAATTCCTAGAAGGTAAAGAGTATACACAGGAAGAATTTTTTCATACTTTTAATGCTCTTCATGAATCAGGAAGTCAAATAGTTATCGCAAGTGATAGACCTCCAAATCAATTGTCGGGAATTCAAGAGAGATTAATTTCTAGGTTTTCAATGGGTATGACTGCAGATATTCAACCTCCTGACCTCGAGACTCGTACGGCTATTCTTCAAAAAAAGGCAGAACAAGAGAGGATGAGTCTTCCAAGAGATTTAATTCAATTTATAGCAGGGAGATTCACTTCGAATATCCGAGAATTAGAGGGTGCATTTACTAGAGCTGTTGCATTTGCTTCGATAACTGGCTTGCCAATGACAGTCCAATCAATTGCTCCAATGCTTGACCCAAATAGTGTTGGAGTAGTTGTAACTCCAAAACAAGTCATTAACAAAGTGTCAGATTTCTTTAAAGTTTCTACTGATGAATTGACTAGTTCAAGTAGAAGAAAACCAGTAAGTCAAGCTAGGCAAATAGGTATGTATCTCATGAGACATGGAACCGATTTAAGCCTGCCAAGAATTGGAGATGAATTTGGGGGTAAAGATCACACAACTGTTATGTATGCTATTGAACAAGTTGAAAAAAAATTGTCTATCGACCCTAATATTGCAAGTCAAGTTCAAAAAATAAGAGATTTACTTCAAATAGATTCAAGAAAAAATTTATAGTTTTTCTTTTAACTAGAAATAAAATTTCTAGGATCTTGATCATATCTATGCCTGAAAGGTATCTTATCTATTTCATTGATATCACTAAGCGCTTCAATTTTATTTAATGATTGCCTTAATAACCTTGCTGAAATAATTGGCATATCTCTTGGAACTGAGATTCTATTTTTTAAATATTTTAGAGAGATTCCTGAAAGTTTTTTAGGCATTGATACTTCACCTGTGATCATATGGGTCAAAGCTGATCTCAATGATTCCTCAAAGGATTCTTTATTGTATGGGTTTACTTTTAGTAAATTGTCTTTATGCTTTATTACTCTTTTAAGAGCAATTTTTGCGAAATATTTTGAATCATAATTTTTATTTAATTCATAATTACCTAGACCCTCACCAGTATCTATTAGCTTAGATAAAGTAATCTGTTGTTCATTGCTTTCTTTATAACATCCTCCCATTTGTGGGGGTAAGTCATGAGAGTGAGTATGAAAATCTCCTTGAGTGCCTCTATAAGCACTTGTCCCCTCAAAAAGGGTAAGCCAGTTATCAACATGACTATAATTAAATCTTAAATTAAACCCTTTATAATAAATCAATGATGCATTCATTCTCTCCATATAGGGAATAAAAATTATATCTCCCACACCAGGCTCTATATCACCCGTATTAGATACTGATGGATCAACAAACCCTGATTTTGATCTACTTAAGATTTCATCGAGTTTAGAAATGGATTCTTTTAATCTTTTTTTTCTAAAAGAGTTATCTATCAAATTAAAGCTTTCTCGACAGAGCCAATTACACCAGGATCTGAAAATTTCTCTTTCTAATTCTCGAATTTTGATAAGGTGACTAGATGTTATAAAAGATCCAAGTGCTCCAAATTCATTTTCTAAAAAAGCTATGATATCGTCACTTTCAGTTATAACTTGCCCTTTAAATTCAATTGCTGGTAATTTCCCCGAACTGACTTTTTTAAGGAACCAAATTTCTTTTTGACCGTAGCAAAACATATTTATTTTTTTGACTCTGTATGGAATCCTCTTAAATTCAAGCCATAACCATATCTTCTGACAGTAAGGACACCAAGAATGCCTATCCCTATAGAAGGTAACTAATACATCATTTTCACTATGCCCAAATAATCTTAAATTTGCGTAGGAATTATTTATACCATGGACTCTATCAAAATCTTCAACTTCAAATTTATTTAAATCATCCCATGTCAAAATCCCATTCATTATTTGTATTAAAGCTATAAACTAACGTTATAATAAATGATTTAAAAAAGTCTTGGAATTTGAATTTGATTTAATTGTTGTTGGCGCCGGATCTGGAGGACTCGCGGCGGCTAAACGTGCGGCTAGTTATGGAGCAAAGGTCGCAATCATAGAAGTAAATCAAATAGGAGGAACTTGTGTGATAAGGGGATGTGTTCCTAAGAAATTATTGGTTTATGCAGCTAAAAGTAAAAAAAATATGGATTCTTCTGAAGGATATGGATTGAAAAATGTAGGTTTTAATTTTGAATCAAATATTTTATTGAAGAATGTTAGAGAGGAGGTTTCTAGATTAAGTAATTTACATAGAAATTCTTTAAAAAAATTGAATGTAAGTGTTTTTGAGGGCTTAGGAAGATTTGCGACTCAAAATGAATTAGATGTTATTTGTCCAAAAACGAAGAAAATTAAAAATAAAATAAGTTCAAAAAAAATTCTTATTTCAGTTGGAGGTAAACCAAATAAATTAAATATTCCTGGGGCAGATTTGGCATGGACTAGTGATGATATTTTTGAATTAGAAAAGTTTCCCAAATCAATATTAATAGTAGGGGGAGGATATATTGCTTGTGAATTTGCTTCTATTTTCAGAAATTTAGGTACTGAAGTAACTCAATTAATTAGAGGTAAACATTTACTTAATGGTTTTGATGAGGATCTTTCTTCATGCCTAGAGGAATCGCCTACTTTTACTGAAATCAATATAATTTCCAATACTCAATTAAAGTCTATCAACAGAGTAAATGGAAATCTGGAATCTACCTTAGACTCGGGAGGTAAACTCCTAACTAATAATATCCTTATTGCTACAGGAAGAGAACCAAACCTGATGCCTTTAAATTTAGATTTTTTAAATCTAAAGATGGATGGGCAATATTTAGATGTTGATGAACTTAATCAAACAAGCAACTCAAATATTTTTGCAGTTGGTGATATAATAAATAAACCAAATTTAACTCCAGTAGCAATAGAACAAGGGAGAGTTTTTTCGGATAATTTTTTTAATGACCAAAAAAGAAAAGTAAATTATGAATATATCCCTAAGGCCGTTTTTACTATTCCTGAAATTTCAACAGTTGGCTTAAGTGAGAAAAGAGCTAAAAAGATTTACTCTGAAAAAAATATAAAAATTTTCAAATGCAAATTTACCCCTATGTCTAATACCTTTAAAAAGAATAAATCAAAATGTATGTTGAAGATTGTAGTTCATAAGCTAACTGATAAAGTCTTGGGATGTCATATGTTTGGAGAAACATCATCTGAGATTATTCAAATGGTATCAATTTCATTAAATGCCGGGATAACAAAAAAAGACTTTGATATTACTATGGCTTTGCACCCAACTATCTCAGAAGAATTTGTGACTATGTATGGATAAAATTATGAATTAGAAAGTTTAAATTTTTCTTGAACAATCAGAAAAAATGTAAGGAACGCAAAGTAGATAAAAAAACCTATCCTTAATTCAGAAAGGAAGTTAAATTCATTCAGGAAAAGTATCTTATCGAGAATGTAGAAAATATAAAGATTAAGCAAAATAAATCCTTCAATCCTGGTGATTTCCCCTTTGCTCCAGAAAATTGGTAAGCATGCAAATGTGGTTAAAACCATAAAAGGTAAGTCAACTTTTATTAGACTTTGTTCAATTACTAAACCTTTAAATCCTGAAAAAATACTGCAACTTCCAAGGATTAGAAGTTGATTGAGCAAATTGCTTCCTATTACATTCCCAATCGCAAGATCTGTTTTGCCTTTAAATGCAGCAATTATTGAAGTTACTAATTCTGGTAAAGATGTCCCAGTCGCGACGATAGTTAAACCAATAACAATTTCATTTATACCCAAAAGAGTAGCAAGCATTTGAGAACCATTTACTAAAATATTTGAACCAAAGCTTAAAAGAAATATTCCCAATATTAACTTTAGTAAAATATTAAGCTTCCCCTTATAGCTATCTTTTAATTCTTCTATCTCTGGTTCAGCATCTTTCGTCTCCTCTCCTTTCTCATTGATAGTTTTGATTTCCCATATTGTATTTAAGATTAAACAAAATATTAGAAATATCCCAGCTTGCAATGTTAATAGGCCTGTTGATGACATAGCCCAAACTGCACAAGAAATTGCCATTAAAAGAGGCACATCTCTTCTGACTATTCTGCTTTTCACCTTAAGAGGTGTTATCAATGAGCTTATACCCAAAACAACGAGAACATTAAAAATATTGCTTCCAATTACATTGCTTGCCGCAAGCGAATCACTGCCTTTTAAAATTGAACTTAAACTCACCAACAACTCAGGAGAGCTTGTTCCAAGAGAAACAACTGTTAAACCAATTACTATTTGAGGTATTCCTAAAATTAAAGATAAAAATATGGCTCCTTGAATAAAGAACTCTCCTCCAGCAAAAAGTAGAACTATGCCTACAACTATTTCTATTATTGGAAATAAAAAATCACTCATATTTAAGCTTTTATATAGATAATAAAAATTTTCATAATTGGTTAATAACTATCCTCGAATGTCTAAAATTTATTGTCAATTTTAATTTGCTGTTAAAATTGATTAAATAGAAAAAATTTTGAAGACTTTAACCATAATAAAACCTGATGATTGGCATTTACATTTAAGAGAAGGTCTTGTATTAAAAAATATCATTCATTTTACTTCAGAATATTTTGGAAGAGCCATTGTCATGCCAAATACTAAAAGTCCCATAACATCAATTAATAGTGCTATTTCTTATAAGAAATCTATTGTTGAAGCATTACCAGAAAGTTCCAAGTTTGAACCATTAATGACAATGTATCTTACAGATGAGACTGATAAGGGAGAATTAATAAATGGTTTTAAAAATAACGTCTTTTTCGCTGCAAAATTATATCCTGCTAATGCCACAACAAATTCCAGTCATGGAGTTAGGAAAATAGAAAATCTATATAAGATCTTTGAATTAATGCAAGATTTTGGAATGCCTCTTTTAATTCATGGGGAAGTGACTGATTCTGAAGTAGATGTGTTCGATAGAGAAGAAGTTTTTATAGATAAAGAACTCTGTCAAATAACTAAAAGATTTCCAAAATTAAAAATAGTTTTAGAACATATAACTACTTCTTATGCAGTAAATTTTGTTCAAGAAAATAATATTGGAGCTACTATCACTCCGCATCATTTGCATATAAATAGAAATGCAATGTTTTTTGGAGGCTTAAATAGTGATTTTTACTGCTTACCAGTTGCTAAGAGGGAAAATAATAGACTCGCCTTAAGGAAAGCTGCAACAAGTGGGGAAAAATGTTTTTTCTTGGGAACTGACTCTGCTCCACATCTTAGGAAGTGGAAGGCTTTTTGTGGATGTGCAGGTATTTTTAATTCGCCAGTAGCAATAGAAAGCTATTTAACGATATTCGAAGAAGAGGATGCTCTAGATAATTTTGAAAAGTTTGCAAGTTTGAATGGCCCTAATTTTTATAATGTGCCCCCAAATAAAGAGAAATTAAAATTAGTTTCTAGACCTAATAAAATTAAAGAATTTATTGATGTTGTTGAAGAAAAAAATATAGTCGGACAAATAAAACCATTTCATGCAGGTGAAACTTTACAATGGCAAGTAGAAGGGATAGTAAATTAAAAAATTAGATTTAATCTGACAATTAAAAGTGTAAATATTCCAATTTTTATTGGTTAATTGAGATACTTTCGGCTACGATTAAAAAGCGCAAATTCCTTTTGGGAGTGTGGCGGAATTGGTAGACGCGCCGGACTTAAAGTCTAGCGTAAATATTAATACACTAGCGTACAGGAGATTTAGGGATTGGGATAAAACCCAGTCCCTTTCTTACTTTTTAACCTATCCACATTAGTAAAAATATCCAACATATATCTAGCGCGCATTCTACCTCTTAATAAGTGGTTAAAAATCTATGTTTTAGAAGACTAGAGGAATATTCTTTAAGGAATATCAAAAAGATATTAAATATTTATTCTGCTTTCTCAATGGGGAATATAATTGCTAATCCAAGATATATCAAAATTGGGAAACCAAGAGTAAAGCATGAAGCAATAAAAAAAACTAATCTCCAGAAAAGCGCATTACCTCTATTTGATTTTTCAAGACCTTTGCAAACTCCTAGAAACCATGCACCTTTTTTTGCTCTAATGATACTAGCCATGCTTAATTTATATAAAATTTATATCTATTAACTTATCAGCTCATAAATTATTTACCACTTAATATTTGCATTATTCCAATTAAGGTAATCTATATATATCTGGCGCGTCTATTGCATCCTGAAAAGTGTAAATTTTAGGATATTTTTTGGATAAAAGGGATACTTTCGGCTACGATTAGAAAGCGCAAATTCCTTTTGGGAGTGTGGCGGAATTGGTAGACGCGCCGGACTTAAAATCCGTCGAGCGATTTAGCTCGTGGGGGTTCAAGTCCCCCCACTCCCATTATTTAATTATTTATTTTTAGTTCTGACGATAACTTCCAATAGTTGTTATGTTTTAACTATGCAACCATAAATCAAAATGGAAAGTTTTTTCAATAATTCATTCGCTACTTTCATTGCTTATATTGGAATTATTTCTACTTATTTATTGATTATTCCGTTATTACTATTTTACTGGATGAATAATAGATGGAATATTATGGGAAAATTTGAAAGATTAGGAATTTATGGCCTTGTATTTCTTTTTTTTCCAGGTTTAATTTTATTTTCTCCATTTTTAAATCTCAGACTAAAAGGAAGTGGTAAAGGGTAAATAATTGACTAAAGGTAAAGTTATACAAATAGGTTTATTTATTTCATTAATAGGATTAATTAGTTATAAATTGGCACCGCAAATTGGTATCGACAATTTTACAGCCACTACTCTCTCAAGTTGCATCTTGATTTTGATTGTTATTACTTGGGTAACATCTTATGTTTATAGAGTTGTTAATGGAAAAATGACTTTCATGGAACAAAGGAAGCGATATAGAAAAGAATATGAAAAAGTTGTTAATGATAAACTAGAAACCAAATTCAACTCATTGTCAAAGGAAGAGCAGCAAAGACTAATGGAAGATTTAGAGAGAAATCCATAAATTTTTCATACAAAATATCTAAAAATCATGAAAGATAACAAAATGCAAATTACTAAAAATGAATCTTTGTCTAAAGTAGATGACAAGTTTTGTGAGTTAAAAAATAATAAAAAATTAGCTTTGATGCCTTTCATAATGGCTGGGGATCCCAATATTGAAATAACTTCTGAGATCTTATTAAAGTTGCAAGAAAATGGGGCTGACCTCATTGAATTAGGTATCCCTTATAGTGATCCACTTGCAGACGGACCTGTTATTCAAGTGGCGGCCTCTCGCGCCTTAAAATCAGGTACTAACCCAAGAAAAGTAATTAAACTTTTAGAGTCTTTAAAAGGTAAATTAAATATTCCCATTATCCTTTTTTCATACTTAAATCCATTATTATGTTTTGGCTTTGAAAATTTTTGTGAGATAGCATCTAATGCTGGAGTTTCTGGCCTAATAGTTCCTGATCTCCCTCTAGAGGAAGCTTATAAATTTTCTAAAATAGTTAGTAACCATTCTATGGACTTGATTTTATTGGTAGCTCCAACTACTCCTTTTGAAAGAATGAAACAAATATCAAATCATACAAAAGGCTTTACTTATTTAGTAAGTGTTACAGGTGTCACTGGTGAGAGAAATAAAATGGAAAATAGAGTTGAAAATCTTATTGCTAAATTAAAAGATGTAAATAGCAATCCAATTGCTGTTGGTTTTGGAATATCCACCCCTGAACATGTTAATAAAGTTCGTGAGTGGGGAGCAGATGGAGTAATTATTGGGAGTGCATTTGTAAAGCGAATTTCTAGTTCAAGTGAAAAAGATGTCGTCTATCATGTTGGTGAATTTTGTAAAGAAATGCGTTTAGCTGCTGATCAAAAAAAAATAAATACAAAGATAATTTATTAATTAATAAAAAATTAATTATAGAAAATTTATTAAAAATGATGTACCCAATTTATTTTTGTTGTCTTTAAGATTCTTCTGTCGGTAGTAATCTGATTTGTTTTCTTCCTAGCTTAATTTCGAATTCATCACCTGCTTTTAAATCAAGAAGTGCTGTATACGCTTTCCCAATCAGAAGATTTCCGTTGCCTTGAACTGTAGCTATATAACTAAGTTTTCTTCCACCTTTCCCAATACCTGCAACTCCTGAATCACCAAGATTAACCCCTTTTGCTTCTAAAAGTGCTTCATAGAATGCGGTAAAGTTTAAGCGTTCACCTCCGTTTTTCTTAGTAGAAACATATCCACAGGCGCGAACTAGGTCAGATTTGCTAACATCACCAAGTTCTTTAACTTTTGCAAGGAGATCGCTTCCAGTTAGCATAATTAATTAAAAGAAAGTTGTATTAAATAACATAGCAATTTGTGTGTAATATATGCAATTATTTAGTTATGTATTTATTCTATTATTTGTCTTTAAAAATGGAAAAGTTTGTAGTTTTTGGAAAGTACTGTGAAGATGCAATTATTAAAAGAGGACCGTTTCGTGAACAACATCTTAATAGACTTAAAAACTTAAAAGATCGAGATATTTTAGTTACATTAGGGCCAACAAAATGTACCAAATATTTGTTTGGTATTTTTAATGCTAATGATGAAAATGAGTTGAAAGATCTTATTGAAGAAGATATATATTGGCAAAAAGGTATATGGATTAATTATGATATTTATCCTTGGATTCAGGCATTTTAAATATAACTTACGAAATTATTTTTAGTAATTATTAATTATTAATTGAAAAAAAATTAATTTAAATCAAAATACATAATATTTTTGCTTTAATAATTAAATTATTTATCATATTTAGGAATTAAAACGATATTTTTTTAGAGGTAAGTTTTTAAGGAGTTATATTTTTTTTTAACTAAAATATAATATTTTAAATAATATTTATTCACAAGTATCTTGATTTATCTGGTTTACTAATGAGTCGATATCTAATTGATTATATGGTGGTGTTTGTATTGTTTCTCTATAATCATTCTTGATATTGTTTAACCATTTTTGCTCAATCTTTATAAGATTTTTTGCAATATAGAACATGCCGCCTTTTTTATATAACTCTTTAATTTTGATAATAATCTCAGAGGTTCTGCTGGATTTAATGTTTAATTCCTTTGCTAAGTCTTTTTGGGTAAATCCATGAGATTTTAACCAATCTTTAATGAAGGAGAAGAGTTCTTTTTCTTCCTCTATAGATAGTTTACTCATTCAATAATAAGGAAATAACTTATTAAGCTTATTCTCTGCTCTTGCTCTTATTGAAGGAGTCATGTATTTGCTCCATATACTTAGTACTGCTGTGAGGGCTACAAAATCATCACTAAAACCAACTAAAGGCATAAAGTCAGGGAAAAGATCAAATGGCATAATTAAATAAGCTAGCGCAGCCATTAACGAAACTCTTACTTGTGCTGGAGTATAAGGATCTAAAGCCATCTCCAAAACTTCTAAGGCAGGCTTGGCAATTGTTCTTCCTGCTTTAATAAGAATCTTGATAATGATATTTTCATCAAATGTTGAACTCTCTAAAACTTCAGCATCATAGATTTTTTCTTGGGTTTTGTAATTCTCTTTCATTCTTATCAATGAAATTTAAATATTTTTAATGGAATTTTTAGCTAATACTATCAACTAATCCATTCTGTATTCCTGCTTTTCTAAGTTTTCTTAAAGCACGTTGAACAACTTGTCGGCAATATTCCCTGCTACAACTCATATGTCTTGCAACTTCAGCTAAGGTTCTCCATTCATTTGAGCCGTCTAAACCAAATCTTAGGCTTACTATCTTTCTTTCTTTTTCAGTTAAATTTGCTTTATCTAATAATTTCCAAGCCGAGGCTGACCTTTCGGATAATTCCGCTAACTCCATTGGAGGAGTTTGATCACTTGGAAGGATGTCAACCAACTCGGAGGGGTCTGATTTTGATTTAACAGTCCCTTGAAGACTTACAGTAATACTTCTCAATTCACAAGAGAGGAGTTCGTCAATCTCCTCCTTTGTTATTTTCATCTCTTTAGCTAGTTCATCGCTATTAGGTGGAATACCCTTAAGTTGCATTAGCTTCGATTTCGCTGATCTTAATTTTGTAAGTTTTTCATTGATATTAACTGGTATCCTAATTGTTCTACTTTGAGTGGATAATGCTCTATTTAATCCCTGCCTAATCCACCAATAAGCATAGGTAGAGAATCTGTGCCCCCTGGAGGGATCATATTTTTCTACCGCCCTTGTAAGTCCTAATGTTCCCTCCTGAATAAGATCAAGCAAATCAAGCCCTTTCCCTTGATATCTCTTGGCAAGATTCACAACTAATCTTAAGTTGGCAGTAATCATCTCATTTTTAGCTTTCTCACCAATTTTGATCTTTTTCCTTTCGGCTTCAGAATATTCACAAGCAGGCCCTTTGCCGCCTGCCTCTTGGCATCTATTAATAAGCACTACCATATCTTGGACTTTTCGGCCCATAGTGAGTTCTCTTTCGGGAGTCAAGAGTTGGTGACGCCCTATTTCGCCAAGAAAATCGCTTAATGAACTCACGATTTACTCCTTTTATTGATATATCCAACTTAGAGTTATTTCAGTAATAAGCCATACATGTAATAATTAATTAATAATTAATTAATAATTAATTAATAATAATTGACTGTATTTTTATACTTTTTTCTCATATTTTTAAATCAAATATTTATAAATTTAAAAATTTATATTTTTTATTTTTTACTTCTTGATTCTAAAACAGCAAGTACATCTCTCCACTCAACGCCTTTATGAAAAAGAGCTACTTGCAAATGATAAATTAAATCAGCAGCTTCATTTGAAATTGAATTTTTATCATTATCTTTGCAAGCCATTATAAATTCTGCGGATTCTTCTCCTATTTTTTTTAAAATAATATTACTGCCTTTTGTTAATAAATGATTTGTGTAACTTTTTTCTGATGGGTTTATCGACCTTTCGTTAATTGTATTGAATAATTTAGAGCAAATATTTGAGAAGGGAGTTGGTTTCTTCTCTTTTTTATCATTTTGATTAATTTGGATTTCGTTGAAAAAACAACTTTTTTCCCCAGTGTGACATGCTCCCGAACCATTTTGTTCAATCAAAAGGATTAGTGCATCATTATCACAGTCGAATCTTATCTCCTTAAGTATTTGGGTACTTCCACTTGTAGCTCCTTTTCTCCAGATTTCTGATCTTGATCTACTCCAGTAATGAACGTTTTTGGTTTCAAGTGTCATTGCCAACGATTCTTTGTTCATCCAAGCAAGCATAAGAATTGATCCGTCAAGCCAATCTTGTGCTATCGCAGGGATTAACCCATAATTATCAAAGCGTAGATCTTCTATCGAAAAATTTGTTGAATAAGTCATTATGTTCGCTATGTTAAATACTACTCAATGTGTTTTCTTAAAAATTATCCTAACAGTTAACTGATGTATATTCATTCTGTGAAATTTTCATGCAGTAAAAGTTACGAGGATTTCCCCTGTTCACATAGGCAATGGCGCCATGAAGGCCACTGCAAATTTGTGCATGGATATTCAAGAGCATTCACCTTTTGGTTCACTGCAAAAAAATTAGACCTAAATGGTTTTGTTGTGGATTTTTCAAGTCTAAAGCCCCTAGAAAATAGACTAAAGGAGCAATTTGACCATACTTTTTTAGTAAATAAGGATGACCCTTTGTTGAATTACTGGGAAAAATTACATGACTTAGATGCTTTAGATCTGAGAATTATGGATAATGTGGGAATGGAGTTCACTTCTGAATTGATTTGGAGATGGGCTAATGAATACTTGCATGATAAGGATAAAGGCAGAACATGTTGTTGGAAAACAGAATCAAAAGAAAATAAATCTAATAAAGCAATTTATGAGGAAATTCCTGATTGGTTCAAATCTTAGATTAAAGTTGTTAAATTTCAATTCATATAAAATTATTTAATTTAGATCTTCAATCAACAATTATCTCTCCATTAATCAGATAAATATTAATCTCGTCTTTATTAAGGTAATGATTATTCAATATATTATTTGAAATTTTTGTCTCAATTTGTTTTTGAATAATTCTTTTTAAAGGCCTTGCACCATAGGCATGATCGAAACTATTGTCGACAAGTTGGTTAATTACCTCATCAGTAATTTTGAATTTTAAGTTATTTTTGTTAAGTCTTTCTTCTAAATTTTGAAGCTGGATTTTTGCAATTTCTTTTATGTCATTTAATTCTAAATTATTAAAAATAACTATTTCATCAAGTCGATTTAGAAACTCAGGCTTGAAAAATTTTTTAAGTTCATTATCTACAACTTTTTTAATTTCATTTGAATCTTCTTTTCTAACTGATAAATCATTTATTGATTGACTTCCTAAATTACTTGTGAGAACAATGATTGAATTTTTGAAATTGATTGTACGACCTTGACCATCAGTAATGATTCCATCATCAAGAACTTGTAAGAGAATATCTAAGATATCTTTATGAGCTTTCTCTATTTCATCAAGAAGTATCAATGAATAAGGATTTTTGCGTACAGCTTCAGTTAGTTGCCCGCCTGATTCGAAACCTAAATATCCAGGAGGCGCACCTATAATTTTGCTTACTGAATGCTTTTCCATATATTCAGACATATCAAGTCTTGTAATTGAAGAATTTGAATCGAATATAATTTTTGCTGTTACTTTACTCAGCTCTGTTTTCCCAACACCAGTTGGACCTAAGAAGAGGAAACTGGCTAATGGCTTGCTTGGATCATTAAGACCAGTCCTTGATCTCTTAATGGAATCCGCAACTGCCCTAATTGCACTATCTTGACCAATAATTTTTCCTTTAAGGATTGATTCCAGACTCAAAAGTTTATCCTTTTCTGACTGATTTAGGTTCTGTACTGGAATAGAGGTCCACTTTGAGACAACTTCTGCAATATCATCAAAAGTAACCTCTTGCCTTAAAAGACTCGTTTCTCCGTTTTTGTGAGAATTAACTAGACACTCACTTTTTTCTTTCAATTTTTTTTGTAAAGAATTTAAAGTTCCAAATTCTAATTCTGCTGCTTTATTGAGGTCAAAACTCCTTTTGGCTTGATCTATTTGCAATTGAACAGATTCAATTTCTTCTTTTATAGTGCTAATCTCATCAATTTCTTCTTTTTCTTTTTTCCATTTAGCGCCTAATTCTGCCTGTTTATCTTTAAGGGATATAAGTTCATTATTGATTTTTTTTAATCTTTCTAATGAATAATCATCTGTTTCTCTTTTTAAAGATAATTTTTCCATCTCAAACTGTAGAACTTTTCTATCAATTTCATCAATTTCATCAGGTTTGGAGGTTATGACCATATTTAATCTTGAGGCTGCTTCATCAATTAGATCTATTGCTTTGTCCGGAAGAAATCTATCGTTAATATATCTTTCGCTAAGGGTTGCAGCAGCAACTAAAGCATTATCAGAAATTCTCACACTATGATGAACTTCGTATCTTTCTCTCAATCCTCTTAATATTGAAACAGTATCATCTATTGAAGGAGAATTAATTTTTATTTTCTGAAATCTTCGCTCTAAAGCAGGATCTTTTTCTATATTTTGTTTGTGTTCATTAATAGTTGTAGCACCAATACATCTAAGTTCTCCTCTTGCAAGCATTGGTTTTAATAGGTTGCTTGCATCTAAAGAACCTCCGCTGGCACCAGCTCCAACAACTGTATGAATTTCATCAATAAAAAGAATGATCTTACCGTCTGATTCCTTAACTTTTTTTAGGACATTTTTTATTCTTTCTTCAAATTCTCCCCGATATTTTGCTCCAGCTATAAGTGAACCCATATCTAATGAAATCAGTTGCCTATCTTGTAGCGCAGAAGGGACATCGCCATTAATAATTCTTTGGGCTAACCCTTCAACAATGGCCGTTTTACCAACCCCAGGTTCTCCAATAAGAACCGGATTATTTTTTGTTCTTCTACTCAATATTTGAATTGTTCTTCTAATTTCTTCGTCCCTACCAATAACTGGGTCTAAAATCCCATCTCGTGCAGATTGAGTTAGATTAATACCATATTTTTCCAAAGACTCATTAGAAGAATCAAATTCATTTTTTACTACTGGATCTGACTTCATTTTCTTTATAATTTCAAGAAATTCTGGAATACCTTTTTGATTTAAAATTTTAAATCTATATTTATCATCATAAGTGAAACCGTAAACTAAGTGTTCTGTTGATATCACTACATCATTTAAAGTATTTTTAATATCATTCGCTTTCAAGAATATTTTGTGAAGAGTATCGCCAATATATAAACTATCTTGTTTATTTTTCATTTTTGCCTTCAAATTTAACGAAGAAATTATTTCTTTCTCAATCTCTTTGATATTTACATTATTTTTTTTAAATATTTTTTTTGTAATATTGTCTTGTTTTATAAGAGCTAAAAATAAATTGTCAGAGTCTACGTTTTGTTGATAATTTTTATGAGCAATTTCTTTGGCCAAAATAAAACAGTTCCAAGCAGAATTTGAAAATTCGCTTGGAACTATTTTCATCAATCAAAATATAATTAAAACTTTAGTAAGTATTAAGAAAAAAAGTAACTAATTAAAAATTTATTCAACAACTACTTTACCTACCATCCCAGCTCCTCTGTGAGGCTCGCAATAGTAATCATAAGTGCCTGCAGTATCGAATGTTTCTTCCCAAGACTCTCCAGGAGCAAAAGCTAGGTCTGCATGACTTAATTCCTCATGCCCATCAAAAACAGCATTGTGAGGGGCAAGTTTATTATTGACGAATTTAACTGTATCACCAGCACTAATGGTTACTGTACTTGGTTCAAATGCAAGCATCCCAGCATCAGTTCCAAGTTTTACTTCAACAGTCTTAGCTGAAACTGATGAAATACCTAGACCTAGAGTTAAAACTATTGCGAATAACCCTGTAAAGATTGAACGTAACATAATTAAAATTTACTTATTTATATATATTACAAGGCTTTGGGAACCTAACTGTGAGAATTTTAATTGTTATTACAGCTTGGTAACTTTGATAACCTTAAAATATCATTCAGTGACTTGGCATAACTTTTAAGTTTGAAAGTCTCAGGATTAGTGATGGGGACATGATTAAAGTCGTATTTTTTGATACTGAAGCTATCCCACGGTGTAGTTTGGATGGGAAGAATTCTTAATAATATTTTTAGAATTTCTTTTGTAAGGGGTATCGCAAAATATCTCCTCATATTATTTCTTTTTAAAAGTGTAATTATGGCCTCATCAATTGAAATAAATTTCTGACCTAGAACAAATTTTCTAAAGCCTCTGTATCGCTCTTCTTTATGATTTTTAATTAGAAACCCGCAAATTTGAGCAATATCATTTGCGTGTATAAAGTGAAATTTCGAATCGAGTTTTAAAAATCTTGCTATCCAAAGCCATTTCCCAATTTCTTTCAATCCACTAGTTAAATAACTTACAGGATATTTACTTTTCTTGCCAAGATTTCCTCCGAAAACCAAGGTAGGAAAAACAGCGAATGTTTTTTCTGCATATGAGCTTTCTCTAAGTCTTTGGAAACATTCATATTTTGTTTGTATGTACTCAGTTCCATAAATCAATGATTCCCTCATTAAATCTGTTTTTGTGTCAAGAATGCTGGCTGTTGAAAAATAAATAATCTTTTCTAACTTTTTAATATCAAGCATTTCAAGTAATTCTTCAAAAGCTTTAATATTTACTTCATAGGCTCTTCTTGGATCTCCCCAAGCTGTAGCAGTATGTATTAAGTAATTAATTTGACTAATTTCATTTTTATATCTAATTGATTCCCTGATGTCGCATACTATTAACTTAACTTTTTTATTCTCCTGAATAGAAATGGGTAACTTACTTTTATCCCTTACCATTAGATAAAGCTTGAAGTTTGTGTTTTTTAAAAACCAAGCAACTAAATATTGTCCAACACATCCATTCGCACCTGTAATTAATAAGTTTTTATATGCCAAGATTTTGACTAGTAAGTGAGTTTTTTTCCATGCTCAAAAAATGTTTGCGCATTTTCTTCTGGAGTCCCAGGTAAAATCCCATGACCTAAATTAAGGATATATTTCCTTTTATTAATTTTATTAAAAGTATTATCTATCCTTTCTTTTATTGATTCTTTGCTCCCAAATAAAATACCAGGGTCAACATTACCTTGAATTCCTATTCCATTAGGGATTCTTTTACAAGCCTCTTCAATATCTACTGTCCAGTCTAATGAAATAATATCTACGCCAGTTTTTGCCATTCTTTCTATTACGCCAGCACTTCCTGAAATATATAGAATTACAGGTGTTTCAGGATAGTCCTCTTTTACAATGTCAACAACTTTTTTTTGATATGGCCCAGCAAAGATATCGTAATCTTGTGGGCTTAGTTGACCTGCCCATGAATCAAAAATTTGTACTACTTGCGCTCCAGATTTTATTTGATATTTAAGATATTCCCCAATAGATTTTGCAAAATGATCCAGAAGTTTATGGAGTAAATCTGGTTCTTTAAACGCCATTGATTTTATTAAAGAATAATTTTTACTGCTTTTACCTTCAACAACATATGCAGCTAGAGTCCATGGTGCTCCAACGAAACCTAAAACTGTTGCCTCATTATTCACATCTTTTTTTAGTGAAGAAAGAACTTGCCCAACAAAACTTAAACTCTCACTTGGATTTAATTCTTTTAAATTTTCTATCTGATTAAGAGTTCTTATTGGGTCCTCAATTATTGGACCTTTACTTTCTATTATTTCAAAATTTATGCCCATCCCTGGTAGAGGTGTGAGAATATCTGAAAAAAGTATCACACCATCTGGTTTGAAAGCATGAAAAGGCTGCATTGATATCTCATATGATAATTCTGGATTTTCAGACCTTTCTCTAAAACTTGGGTAACGCTCTCTTAAATCTCTATAGATTTTCATATATCTTCCTGCTTGCCTCATCATCCATACTGGAGGCCTATTTACTTTTTTACCTAATGCGGCAGAAAGTAGTAGCGGTAAATTTTCACCCATTTTTCAATTCGATATGTTTAAAAAAATTTAAAATTCCAACTTAAAAATCCTACAATGCAAAGCATATCAAAATCGTTATATGAACATTTATATGAAGTACAAAGTTAAAAAAGCCTTATTATTTTTTTGATTGATGTTTAAAGATAATTACGCTTAATGGGGGCAAAGCAAGTTCTAAAGCATTTTGATAATCATGAATATTGTAATTTATAGTTTCTTTACCTCCCATATTTCCTTTATTACTGCCTCCATATCTAGATCCATCTGAATTAAATATCTCCTTATATGAACCTTCTAAAGGAACACCTACTTTATATGAACCATGAGTATTAGGTGTAAAGTTGGCAACTACAACAAGCCATTCATTGGTATCATTTTCTCTTCTCATAAAACTTATTACCGAATTAGATTTGTCATTACAATCAATCCATTGAAATCCATAAGGATCAAAGTCGTTTTTCCATAACGCAGGTTCATTTTTATAAAGTGTGTTTAGGTCATCAATCAAGTTTCTGATACCTTTATGAGGTTCAAATTCTAGTAACTCCCATTGCAGATCATCCCAAACATTCCATTCTTGTCTTTGTCCAAATTCCATTCCCATAAATATCGTTTTCTTACCTGGGTGGGTCCACATATAAGTTAGTAAAGCTCGAGTATTTGCATATTTCTTCCAGTCATCGCCAGGCATTTTATGCAAAAGATGACTTTTTCCATGGACAACCTCATCATGACTAAGAGCAAGCATAAAGTTCTCTGTATAGTTATATGTTATTGAGAAAGTTACACTATTTTGATGGAATTGCCTAAACCAAGGATCTATCTCAAAATAATCCAGCATATCGTGCATCCATCCCATATTCCATTTCAAATTAAATCCTAACCCTCCCATGTCAGTTGGTTTGGTTACCATTGGCCAAGTTGTTGATTCTTCAGCAATAGAAAGTGCACCTGGGAAATGTTGGAAGAGTACATGATTAGCCTGTTGAAGAAATTTAACGGCTTCAATATTTTCATTTCCACCATTTTCATTGGGTATCCATTCTCCGTCTGGGCGTAGATAATCTCTGTAAAGCATTGAAGCTACAGCATCTACTCTAATGCCATCAATATGAAACTCTTCAAACCAATAGACAAGGTTGGCTACTAAGAAATTTCTTACTTCGTTTCTGCTGTAATTAAAGATCAAAGTTCCCCATTCTTTGTGTTCACCGATGCGTGAATCTCCATGTTCATAAAGATGACAACCATCAAAAAATGCTAGACCATGTTTGTCTTTTGGGAAATGACCAGGTACCCAATCAAGAATTACACCTATGCCCTCTTCATGACATTTGTTTACAAATGCTCTAAATTCATTTGGAGTACCAAATCTACTTGTTGGTGCATACCAGCCTGTAACCTGGTATCCCCAAGAACCATCGAAAGGATGTTCAGATATTGGCATAAGCTCAATATGAGTAAATCCTCTTTGTTTTACATAAGGGATGAGTTTTTTGGCTAATTCTGGATAAGTTAATAATCTCGTCCCAGGTTTTAAATCGGCTGCAGGCACTGGGTCTCTTGGCTCACCATTGTCTTCAAAATATTTATTATCTGTTGATTCATGGAGCCAACTTCCTAAATGCATTTCATAAACTGAAATTGGCTTGTTAATTTGACTTGAAGAATCTCTATTTGAAATCCAAGAACTATCATTCCAATTAAAGTTTTTCAATTTTGAGACTATTGAACCATTTTGAGGTCTGATTTCATGAAAGAAACCATATGGATCAGCTTTCTCATAAATATGACCTTGCTGTGTTCTTATTTCATATTTATATGTGTCTCCCTCTTCCATTTTTGGCATGAATAGTTCCCAAATCCCCCCTAATCTTTTTTGCATTGGATGATGTCTTCCATCCCAAGAATTTATATCTCCAATTATCGAGATTGATTTTGCATTTGGAGCCCAAATGCAAAACATGACTCCGTTTTTATTCTTTTCTTCAATGAGATGAGCTCCCATTTTTTCCCAAATATGATGATGATTACCTTCTGCAAAAAGATGCCTATCAACTTCTCCCATCCACTCTTCTCTATATGACCAAGGATCATGTTTTGTATGTATGATCCCACCTCGTGAAATATTTATTTCGTAATCAGAATTTGGATTTTCAGGCAGGATTGCTTCAAAAAGCCATTTATGGTTAATATTTTCCGCCTTGTAGGTATTATTTTTAAAATTTATTTTAACTTCGTCGGCTTCAGGCATCCAAACCCTTATTACCCATTGGTCTCCATAAAAATGAGGACCTAATATTTGTAATGGATTATCATTGCAACAATTTTCTAGGTTGATAGCTTCTGATTTAATCCAGTCCGCTTGAATTGTATCGATCATGACTGGTAGATATTAAGGATTAATGATATCAAATGATTAACCATAAAAATAATTATTTATTAAAAAAAGGGGTCATTTTCATAAATGTTTTATTTAGGCTAAAACTTAGAGTAATAATTCTATGATTTGCTGAAGGAGCCCCAACATTGCCCTCCCCATATCCAGGATTAACTCCAATAGCGGGATAAGCAGCTGCAGATATAGATAAGCGAAGCTTGCTACCTTCAATCAAACAAATATTTGTTGGCTGCATTTTTATACAATAAATTGATTCTTCACTTATTTTGGAGTTTTCAACCCTTAAGAATCCAGTTGAAAATTGATTTACCTTCTCATTACCTTCTTCAACTAGAGATAAAGCAAGGCAGATATCGAAATTGGGCTGATCACTTTTTACATGTATTTCTAATGTAGGAACTCCTGAGAAATATTGATCTTCTTCAAAAATATTAGTTTGAAAAACACCTACATCTAAGCGTTTATCAATAATATTTCTATTAAACTTTCCTGGATTTGGACCTAAATGACCACCGTCAGATGGAGTAGGTCTCCATGGATCACTAACAATTGTTAACCATCCTGATCCTTTTGAATTTATGGTCAGACTTCCATCTTCAACTTCTACATTTGCTGTCCCATGGCTTTTGAGACCAAAAATAAATTCAGGGTGAAATTTATTATTTAATTCTTCCCATTTATTTAATGAAATATTCCATATTTTTTTCTCTTCTTTTAAATTCTTAGAATTAAATTTCTCATCTGATTTTAAATGTTTCTCAAAAAATTTTAATAAAGATTCTTGTGATCCCTTCCACCAATTTAGATGTGTCGCATTCCCAATAATAATCTCTGGACTTCCGCCAGCTTCTTTAGATTTTTTATAAAGATCAAAGGCACCTTTTAAATGCGGATCCCAAAGTCCTCCAATAATTAACATAGGTTGTTTAATCCATGTTGAAATTGGTTCAAATTCTTCAAATGGGTGAGCATTATTTAAATTATTAAGCCATTCCAAAACAAAGCTATTAGGATCATATTTTTTTAAAGTATCAATTCCTTCCCTCAAATAACTTTCATTTTCTAAAGCTAATCTTATCTTTCCCCACTCAAACAATTTTTTTTCTCTTTTCATTTTTAGTGCTGCGATTTGAAGTCCCCACGAAATATTGTTATGCCACCAATATGCTCCTCCATCTGAGCACCAATGATCTTTAATATTCATCCCGGTCATTGCTGGAGATAAACAATCGGGCGGCTTTGAATTTAATTCACCAGTAAGTTGAGTAAATCCTTGATATGAAAAACCATATAAGCCAAGTTTCCCATTACATTCTTTTAGAGATCTTACCCATTCATGAGTTTCTGAAGTGTCGCTAGCTTCTTGAGAAAAACCATTAAAAACCCCTTCAGAAGAACCCATACCTCTAACATCTTGAATTATTACCATATACCCTTTAGAAGCCCACCATTCAGGGTGAGAATAGGTAATAGTCGAAGCTATTTCCCTGCCATAGGGTTGTCTCATTAATAACGCAGGCCATGGACCATTACTGTTAGGTAACCAAATCCTTGATATAAGTCTTACTCCATCTCTAAGTGCTAGAGACTTGTCAAACCATCTGGTACAAGACATTTAGGCTTTAGATAATGTCTGGACAGTGCAGCCCAATGACGTAAATAGAAAATATCTCTGCGTTAACGGGAGTTAACTTTTTTTTATTTGATACATAATCTATAGCTTTATCTGAACTAGCTGAAATACCTTTTGAATTAAACTCTTTAAACTTATTACATAAATTCCTAGCTTCGTTGGGATTCTTTTTTACACTTTCTAATAAGTTAGATTGACTAAAAACAGGGTATAAAGAGTTGGAAAATAAAAATAACAAAAATAACAAAGGTTTCATTATTATTAACTTTTTTTAAATTCTACATTAAAAATTTTTTTTATCCAAGATTTCAAATGGAATTGTCGAATTGACTGGCTTTTTTAATCCATTTTTTTAAGAGAGTAAAAGTTGTATCTGTCTCAGTTTTTACTCTAAGAGTTCTTTCTAATCTACCAATTTTGCGTTCTAATTCGTAAGGAGTAGATAGTGACAATGACTTAAGAGAGGATATGCCGCAATGTAAAAGTAGATATGCTTGAGGTGGAGAAATTCCAATTTCTTTTTTAAAAATAGCTATAGCTCTAATTTTCTTTAGATTATTCAACGTACATAGTGAAGATTTTCTTTGAATCTCATTTATATCTAAGTCGGAAAGATTACTTAATTTTTCAAAGTCAGTTAGATTATTTTGAATAAAAAAAGATTTCTCATGTCTAAAATTAGTTGGCAAAAAATCTAAAAAGGTTTTACTTTTCATTGTTTAACAGACTAATTCATTTTGACATTTTTCTGAACTTCTCCTATGACCACTGGTTTGCTTAAACCATCTGAAATTTTTTCAAGTTTTCTTATCTTTATTTTTACATTCGCACCAGATCTGCTACCTTTTCTTAGGTTTTCCGATAATTGTTTTAAAGTTGGTTCAATTGATTCTTCTGGAAAGTCCTCATCTGCTTTAGCAATAATCAAATCAAACCCATTGTCATAAACAATTGGAACATATTTTGCACCTTCTATTACAACCTTTTCGGTGTAACTTTGTATAAATGCCCAACTACTCAAAGAAAGCAATAATGAAAAGATAGTTGCTCCAATTATTCGAAATTTAAAACCAAAATTAAATATAAAAGATGCTAATGTGCAAATGAAAAGAAATATTCCAAAGAATCCAAAAATTTTGGGTGTGTTCTCTAATAGTTCAAAAAAAGACATTTAGTGGCTTTGACCTGATTAATTTCTTATATTTTGTAAGCCTACTCTATTTTTGGGCTCTAACTTGAAAAAAATTAGATCTCTAAATTTAAATACTAAGATTCTTTTAGTAGGGATGCTTTTACCCTTAGGTTTTTTAGGCACTTTTTTATTAAATAATTTTTTAAAAGAAACGTATAGTTCTAGGAAATTAGAACTAGAAAAAAGTATTGAGAATCTTTTAGATAAAAATGTTGATTTAGGTGATTATGTGGGAATTAGATTTCTAGGTATTTCTTTGGGGAATTCAAAAATTAATGATAAAAAAAATATAGATTCTGAAATTAAAGCTAAAAATGTTTATGTGGGCATTATGCCTTTTAGATCTTTTTTAAAACAAAAATGGATTGTAAAAATAAGTCCTAAGGAAGCCGCTATAAATATAGATAATGATTTTTTTAAAAGGGACGAATCTTATAAAAATGCTCAAAGTACAAAAAAATCAGAATCAAAGTATGAATTGAACTTTAACTTAAATAAATATTCAATCCTTAAGTTTAAAAAAGCAGGATTAAAAACAAAAGTAAAAGGAAATTTTATCTACAAGTCAAGTAATAGACAAATTATTGCAAATATAAAATCAAATTTTGAAGGTAAAGGTCTTTTAGAATTTAAATTTAATACAAAACTAAATAAAGACTTTTTAAAGCTGGAGTTATTTTCTAGAGGATTAGATCTTGAGAGCTCTGAATATAGTATTGGGAACAGAAAAATTAGCTTTAAAAAGGGTAATTTTAAATCTAACTTTAAATTTAATAAATCATCAACACAAACATTTTGTAAAGGAAGGTTTTCTTTTACTAATTTAAAAATAAAACCAGAAGATTTCTCAGAGAATATAAATTCAGATTCAACTAGGTTTTTTTGCAAAGAAAATAGTTTAATAGGAAATTCCGAAAATTTAAATTACGGAACTTTGAATTCAAACTTTAATCTAAATATCCCATTTAATAAAAGTTTTAATAAAATTGATCTAAAAGGAAGCGTTGGATATGTTGACAGTCTGAATCCAGATATTGAACTATCTGGGAATGTCCCCTATTGGTTTGATAGAAGAGGAATTAATTTTGGTGATATCGACTCTAGTTTCAAAATAAATAGAACTCAGTTATCTAATTTAAATATTTTCCGAAATAATGATATTAGGGGTTTCATTACTGCTAAAGGCGAATTAAAAGGAAAAATTAGTGATCCCGATATTTTAATAAAGTTTAGTGTTGATTATCCGCACTTTAAAGGGATTCGCATCAGAGAAATATGGGAGGGCGATATTAATAATAATGATAAATTTATTTTAAATATGAAAAATAGATACTCACCCATACCTTCATTTCTCTCTATAAAGTTTGATTCTAATTTGAGATTAGATAATGTATCTTTTAGTAGAATTTTTAATTCTAATAAAGGAAGCATAGAAGTATTTAAAGAGAATGATAATTATATTTGGACAGCTAATAATTTTCCTCTTGATGAACTTGAATTATCAATAAGAGATAATCAATTCGATAGAATAAAAGGAATTATTAATGGTTCTGGATCAATATCTTCAGACCAGTCTGATCTTAATGGGCGACTCGCTTGGAGTCTGGGTAAATATAGAAATATAGAGCTAGATAATTCTTTATTTGATTTTAGCTTTAAAAACAATATTTTTAATGTCAACTCTTCATTATATCCAATCGATGGAGGTATTATAGAAGTCAATTATGATTCAAATAAAGATAATTTAATTAATTTAGACTTTAAAAATATAAGTACTAGTTGGACGGTCCTGACTGCACTTGATATTTTTAATTTTGATAATAAAAAAGTTATTCCAACTATAAAGTCCAATATTTTGGATGATTTTGAAATAAATAAACAAAATAATTCGTTTAAAGAGAGGATTGATTTTATAAATAACTTTATTGAAAATAATAGTGACTTAGATGAAAAATTTAACTTAAAAAAATATTTAAATAAATTTAGCAGTAGATATAATGCAAAAGTTTCAATTGAGGGGGATAGGCCAAGCAACTATAAATTAAATGCGAAATTAAATGGCTATCTTGATGTCTCTAGAGATGATTACAAAAATAGAAAAGAAGAATTTTCTATTAATTTAGAAGGTGGATTATTAAGAGGTAAAGGTTATTTAAAAATTAAAAAACTACCATTAAGCACTGCAAATATTTTTTTAAATCAACCAAGAGATTTTATAGGCGGGTTGGATATGAATTTATTTTATGATCTTGATGCAAAATCTTTTTTTAGTGAAATTTTTTCTGAAAATTTATCGATAGAAAATAAAAAAATAGTATTTGATAAGGGACTAATTGAATTTAAAAATTCTATTTTTGATATTGATTTTTCACTTTTAATAAATGACTCTGAAATTCCAATTAATATTGAAGGCTCAATACCAGTAAATAAATCAGATAAATTAGATCTAAGATTGATTGGTAATGGAAAATTTATTGAATTAATAGATATTTTTGCTGATGAATACTTTACCTTTAAAGAAGGTGAGGTGAATCTTCGGATGATAATAAAAGGGAATTTAAATAAACCAATATTGAACGGGTTTATTGTAATTAAAGATTCCGAAATTGATTTTTATAACAACATAATAAAAGATATCAATAGCTTGATAATTTTTGATTTTGACTCTTTAGAAATCAAGAATCTTAAAGCAAAATCGGAAGATTCTGGAGATATTTTTATAAGAGGTTCTTTGCCTTTTTATAGTAAGAATTACTCTGGTAAATCAGAAATTAAAATAATAACGAATAAATTCACTTTAAAGACAGACAATTTTAATTTTCTTATCGATTCAGATATGGATTTAAGTGGATCATTTGAAAATCCTGTTATGGGAGGTAATTTATCTCTTAATAATGGATTTATTAACTTTAATAGCAATAATCAAAATAATAAATTAGATAAAAATATTATACGAAAGGAAGATAAAAAGGATTGGCCAGAATTATACTGGAATAATAATCAGAGTATTGAAATAATTTCAAATGAAACAATTTTAAATTCAGTTCTTTTAGGAGAAACATTACCTAATTATTTGGATAATTTGAGTTTTAATAATCTTAAATTAAAACTTGGTCCAGATTTTAAACTTCAATATTCAGAAATAGTTCAAGCTTATTTAGATACTAAATTAAATCTTAATATAAATGGAAACATAGGAAAAGATTTAAATGCTAGAGGTCTAATTTATCTTAAAAAAGGTAGAGCTAATCTATATACGACTCCGTTTAAACTTGATAAAAATAAAGATAATTATATTTTATTTGCATCAAGAAGTGGCGTTGTTCCATTTATTAATTTTTCTCTGGTTAGTAAAGTTCCAGATTCTATAATACCTATAAGTGAAAATAATCAGGATTCAATCATCTCAAGTGATCTTGATGTAAATACTACTTCGAGTGGTTTTGGATCATTTGGTATTGGCAATTCAAGACTTATCAAAATTGAAGCATCTTACGAAGGTTTTTTGGATCAATTATCTTTTGAAGATGAAAATAGAAGAATCCAATTAAGGAGTACCCCAAGTTATAACAGATCACAAATAATTGGTTTAATTGGAGGTAACTCTGCAAATTTAATAAATAGAGCATTTATTTCTCAAGTTAATAATGCTGATGCTTTTAGTGAAAGATTTCAGTTTTCTTTATATCCCGCGATAATAGAAAATAATGATTCCTTAAATAATATTTTTTCAAATGAAAATTTAGATATAGAAAATGATGGAGAATCATCTTCTAATGAGGAATTTTCTTCTCAAGCTTGGATAGCGGAAATAGGGCTTGATATTACTGATGCGATGAATTTTGCCTTTCAAACAGTTCCAGGTAGAGATGATATTTCACCTTTAGGAATTTTGACTTTTCAGGCAAATCCAAACTTAGAATTATTAGGTTCTTATGATTCCAATGGGGATTGGAAAAGTCAAGTTCAATTATTTTTTAGATATTAACTCAGAAGGGAATTTACTTTAAAGAATCGTTAATTTGAATTATTATTAAATTAACTAAAAAATATTATGGCAAATATCTTTGAAGTTCCTCAACCACGTAATGATCTTCTAGAAAAAGCTGATAAAGTTCGTTTGGCATCAATAAAAATAAGTCAGACTGGAAATCAAAATCGAATTAAAGCCTTAAATTTTATGGCTGATTATCTAGAAAAAAATTCTAAAGAAATATTAGAGGCCAATAATGCAGATTACTCAAGTGCAGAAAAAAAGGGTATTTCTAGGGCTTTACTTTCTAGATTAAAGTTATCAAAAGAAAAATTAAATTCAGGAATTGAAGGAGTAAGAAAAGTGGGAGAATTGGCTGATCCCGTAAATCAAGTTCAAATTAAAAGAGAGCTTTCAAAGGGATTGATCTTAGAGAGAAAAACTGTGCCGATTGGCGTCTTAGGGGTTATTTTTGAATCTAGGCCAGATGCCGTGATGCAGATTAGTTCTTTAGCAATAAGATCAGGTAATGGAGTAATGCTAAAAGGTGGTAGTGAAGCCAATTTGACAAATACTTCAATAGTAAAAGCATTGCAAGAAGGTTTAAATAAATCCGGTCTTGATAAAAATGCAATATGTTTACTAACAAGCAGAAAAGATAGCATGGGGATGTTAAGTCTTGAGAAATATATTAATTTAATAATTCCAAGAGGAAGTAATGAATTAGTTAAATTTATTCAGGAGAATACAAGAATTCCTGTACTAGGTCATGCTGATGGAATTTGTCATTTGTTTATAGATATTGAGGCAAATCTAGAGATGGCTTTATCTGTCGCTTTGGACAGCAAAATTCAATATCCTGCAGCATGTAATGCTATCGAAACTTTATTAGTCCATAAAGATATCGCGCCAGCTTTTTTAGAAAAGGCCATCCCGTTGTTTAATTCTAATGATGTTAAATTAATTGGAGATAAGAGATCAGTTGAATTAGGGTTGAAGTATGAGGCTAGTCTAGAAGATTGGAAAACTGAATATTTGGATTTAATTTTATCGATAAAAATTGTTGATGATCTTGAGGAAGCAATAACACATATTCAAAAATATAGTTCAAAACATACAGATGGAATAATTACTGAAAATTCAAATACTGCCAATAAATTTATGAATGTAGTTGATAGTGCAGGTGTTTTCCATAATTGCTCTACTAGGTTTGCAGATGGGTTTAGATATGGATTCGGAGCTGAAGTTGGTATATCTACTCAAACTCTTCCACCAAGGGGACCTGTAGGTCTAGAGGGTCTTGTTACATATAAATATTTCCTAGGAGGTAACGGGAATATAGTTGATGATTTTACATCTGGAAAAGCTATTTATACTCATAAGGACCTTTGAATTTTTTAAGATGGAAACATTTTTGAAAATTGAGAATATAAAACTTTGGGCTAGAGTGGGTGTTCTTGATGAAGAAAGGGAATTGGGACAACTATTTAGTTTGGATATATTTTTGTGGACTGATTTTGAAAAGTGTACTGCAAATGATGATATTAAAAAAACAGTTGACTATTCAAAATTAGTTGACATTTTAAAAGGTCAATCAAAGAAAATATATTGTTTTACAATCGAAAAATATTCAAGCGCAATTTTAGAAATTATTGATAATGAATTTAAGCTTTGTAAGATTAAAATTATTTTGACAAAATGTAATCCTCCAATTTTAGGTTTCGATGGAAAGGTTTCAATAGTAAGAATTCTTGAAAATAAGTAAAAGTTTTGGAAAAAAGAAATCCCATTATATTGATCCATGGTCTTTGGAATACTTCAAGTATTTTTTCTTCTATCACCTCAAAACTTGATGAAATTGGAATAGATTATTTTGCTCCGACTCTTGATCATTCATATGGAATTACTTCAATTATTGATTTAACAAATATATTAAACAAATTAATTTTAGAGAAATACGGTTTAGAAAAAAAAATAGATATTTTGGGATTTTCTATGGGTGGAATAATTGGTAGGTACTGGCTTCAAAAATTTAATGGATATAAAAGAACAAGAAGATTAATATCAATAGGTTCCCCTCACAAAGGAACATTGACGGCTCAATTAATACCTATATATCCTTTTAGAGGAATATCAGAAATGAAAATAAATAGTAAGTTTATGAGAGAACTTTCAAATAATGATTTTTTTCTTGATGATATCGAGTGTATAAATTTTTTTACATATTGGGATCTAATGGTTTTCCCAAGTTGGTGGACTAATTTAAATTTTGGGAAAAAAATATCAGTAAAAGTCTATAAACATATAAATCTGGTAAGAAATAAATCTGTGGTAAACAAAATAATCGATGAAATTATTATGTAGCTTCAGATAGACCTAAGTGTCTTATTAAGGAATCTGTTTGCGGCGCTCTCCCTCTGAATAGTTTGAATATCTGTAGTGGAGATAAGCTTCCTCCTAAGCTAAGTATTGTGTCCCTAAATTTCTTTCCTATTAACTTTAAATCTTCAGCATTTTCTAGATCAGCTTCTTCGAACATAGAAAAAGCATCAGCACTTAGTACCTCAGCCCACTTATATGAGTAATATCCTGCAGAATATCCACCTGCAAATATATGACTAAAACAACAAAGAAATTGATCTTCTTGAATTGGTGCAATAACAGTGGTGTTTTTTGCAATTTCTCTTCTGATTTCATCTGCAGTTATACCTTTGTTTTTGTCAAGATTACTGTGCAATCTGAGATCTGTAATCGCAAAATGAAGTTGTCTGAGTGTAGCCATCCCACAATTAAAAGTCCTGTTCTTTAATAGTTTCTCAAAGTTTTCATCAGATAATTCTTCTCCTGTTTGGTAATGTTTAGCAATATTCATTAGTGTATTTTTATGAAAACACCAGTTTTCCATAAATTGACTTGGAAGTTCGACTGCATCCCATTCAACATTATTAATACCGGCTGCTTGAGGTAAATCTACAGTAGTAAGCATGTGTTGAAGACCATGCCCAAATTCATGGAACAGTGTCTGAACTTCTTCAAAACTCATCAAACTAGGTTTATCTTTTGATGGGGGAGTTTGATTGCAAACAAGATAAGCTACTGGAAGGATATTCTTGCCAATAATATTTTTATTTAAACATTCATCCATCCAAGCCCCTCCTCTTTTTGATTCAGGCCGAGAATATGGATCAAGGTAAAAAGATGCTATTTTGGTATCTTCTTTATTGAGGATATTAAAAAATAAAACGTCGTCATTCCACAAAGGTGCCTCATCGGTTGCCTCTACTACTTTGATTTCAAAAAGCTTTTCACTTAATTTGAATAAACCTTTCAAAACATCATTTAGTGGGAACCAAGGTCTCAAAGACTCTTGATCTAAATTAAGCTTCTCCTTTCTAAGAAGTTCAGACCAATAACTAATATCCCATGGCTCAATATTTTGCGATTTAGGAAAACCACTAGATTTAGAAAACTTATCGAGCGTTTCTAATTCAATTTTTGCTGTTTTGCATGCTGGCTCTCTCAATTCTTCTAAAAGTTTTTCAACATTTTTAATTTCTTTCGCCATTTTTGTTGACAAACTAAGTTCTGCCCAACTTTTATAACCGAGAAGTTTAGCCTGTTGAGTTCTTAGAGATAATATCTCTTCAATAATTTGAGAGTTATTTTTCTCTCCTTGAGAGGCCCTACTAACGAATGCCTTATATAGTTTTTCTCTAAGACCCCTGTCGATGGCATATGTCATAAAAGAGGTATAAGTTGGAATGTCCAGACTTAATTTCCACGGACCATTTTTAATATCAACTTCGTCATCTTTTTTTAAGTGATCGTGAGCGGAAATTGCCATCAATTCAAGTACTCTTTCAGGAAGACCATCGACTTCAGATTTTTTATTTAATATTAAAAACCAACTGTTAGTGGCATCAAGAACATTGTTGCTAAAGTCCGTTGATAGCTTTCCAAGCTTTTCTGATATGTTGTTGAATTCTTCTTGATCATTTTTTTGTAATGAAATTCCTCTGTGCTGCATATCAAGAATTTCTTTATCTAAAATTCTGTTTTTAATTTGGTCAAAGTTATTAGTCTCTTTAAGCTTTACTAAAGAATTGTAAATTATTTTACTTTGTCCGAATCTGTTACTCAAGCTAATAATCTCGGGAAGAAATTTTGAATAAATATCTCTAAGACTTTCAGAATTATTTACTGCATTTAGGTGGCTTATTAC
>QCGP01000008.1 GCA_003279845.1 Prochlorococcus sp. AG-388-F11 | reverse complement strand
AATTCCAAATTGAAGTATAATATTTAATTAGCAATTAGAAATTCCTATTAAATGGATTCTAAAATTTTAAGAGTTGGAAATAATGAAGTAGGAAGTGTCCATATTGGAAGTAATAACCCATTGGTATTTATAGGAGGACCTTGTGCGATAGAGAGTCGAGAGCATACTTTATACATGGCAAAAGAAATAAAAAAAATTTGTGATGAATTAAATATTCAATGGATTTTTAAATCTTGTTATGACAAAGACTGTAGATCTTCCAAGGATAGTTTTCATGGGATAGGTAAATCAGAGGGACTTAATATTCTTTCAATGGTAAGAAAAAAATTTAAGGTGCCAGTTGTTTCTGATTTCTCTGATCCAAGTTGGGCGAAAGATACTGCTGAAGTATGTGACCTCTTACAAATCCCAGCATATTTATGTAGACAAACAACCATCTTAAAAGCTGCAGCATCTACTAAAAAACCAATTCATTTAAAAAAAGGACAGTTTATGAGCCCTTGGAATATGAAAAACTCAGTTAAAAAACTTGAAAAATTTGGGAGTAAAGAAATCATATTAACTGAGCGAGGTACATTTTTTGGTTATAATCAATTAGTTAATGATATGACAGCTTTTCCAATAATGAGAAAGATTGGATATCCGGTTTGTTTCGACGCTACTCACTCTATACAGCTGCCAACTTCTATGGGGAATATTTCTGGAGGGCAAAGGGAATTTATTCCTTTTTTAGTACGTGCTGCTTGCGCTTGTGGAATCAATGCATTATTCATGGAAGTTCATAATGAACCCTCCAAAGCATTATCAGACTCAAATACTGTTTTAGATATTAAATATCTCAAAATGATTTTATCAGAAGCTAAAGAAATTCATGAACTAAGATTAAAGCTATCCGAAAAAAATGGAGAATTTAACGTTCATCAATAATGGAAAATATCTTAGTCAAAGACATAATGCTTAAATTGGGAGAATTTCCTACCGTAGGAGAAAATGAATTATTTAGAGAGTCTATTGAAGAAATGAATAAATTTGGATTAGGAATTACATGCATAGTAGACTCACGAAACAAATTGCTAGGTGTTCTAACTGATGGTGATATTAGAAGACTAATTTTGAGAGTTCAGAAGCCCTTAGCAGCAATATTTGTAGACGAGGCTTACAGTTTTTCAACAACTAGATTCACCAAAATGAATGAAAATACACTTTTAAGTGAAGCTGTGATTAAGATGGAAAAATTAAAGATATGGGACCTCCCAGTAACTGATAAGAATGGAGTCTTAAAGGGTTTACTTCATTTGCATCCTGCATTAAAGTTTGTATTGGGAATATAGCCTAATTATATTTTTATAGATATTGATTTTTTTAAATATGGAAAGAAAAAAATTAAAAAAAGCTCTAAGAGGAAGAGAAAATATTTTTGGAGGTTGGATTTCATACGATCACCCATCTATTGCAGAAACATTTGCCTTAACAGGATTTGATTTTATTTCGATAGATATGGAACATGCACCTATTTCACTTGCTTCAGCTCAAAGAATAATATCGATATCACAATCAAGAGGGATTCCATGTTTACCCAGACCTGTTTCTCATTCTAATGATATTTTTAAACCTTTACTAGATTCAGGAGCAGATGGTTTAGTTGTTCAAATGGTTGAAAGCTATGAAGAAGTTGAGAGAATATCAAATTATTTAAAGTATCCTCCAAATGGTAATAGAACCTTTGGAATAAATAGAGCCCAGGATTTTGGTTTAAATTTTGATAATTATGTTAAATCATGGAATGAGGAATCAATCCTAATCATTCAAATTGAATCAAAAAAAGGATTAGAAAATATAGATCTAATTACAAAACACAAATCTATAGATGGAATTATGATTGGTCCTTATGATCTTTCAGGCTCATTAGGTTATCCGGGAGAAATAAATAATCCTATTGTTAAAAAAGCATGCTCAAAAATAATTGAAACATGTAAAAACAAAAATATCAGTTGTGGAACTCAGATTTCAATTCCTTCGGAAAATAATATCAAAGAAGCTATTAAAAATGGATACAATTTCATAATTTTGGGTTCAGATTTGTTTGTATTATCAGAATGGTCTAAACGAACTAGTGAGACAATTCATAGATTGAGGCAATGAAAGGTACTGCAAAAAATTTAGAGAAGATTTTTAATCTTAAAAATAAAGTTGCAGTTGTAATTGGTGGTGGTGGACATTTATGTAGTTCAATGGCTGAAGGGCTTGCGATGGCGGGAAGCTCTTTAGTAATAGTTGATATGAGATTAGAAAAAGCAAAAAACATTTCTAATAAATTAAGAGATAATTTTTCATCAAATACTTTATATTTAGAAGCTGATGTTACTAATGAAAAAAGCCTAGCTTTTGTACTTGAAAAGACATTAAAAGATTTTGAAAAGGTTGATATTTTAATTAATGGAGCCGGAATCAATAGTCCAAAGCCTTTCCTCGAGATCAATTTAGATGATTGGAATAAAGTTATGGACTCTCAAATTACAGGGACAATGCTAGGCTGTAAAACTTTTGCCCCACATATGATTAAAAATAACTCAGGTTCCATCATAAATATTTCATCAGCATCAGCAGGACCTCCACTTTCTAAAGCCTTTGCTTACTCAGTTGCGAAAGCTGGGATTAGAAATCTTACAATGAATTTGGCCAGAGAATGGGCTAAATACAATATTAGAGTTAATGCAATAAGGCCTGGATTTTTTCCCACAGATTGGAATAGAAAAAACTTCATAACTCCTGACAGAGAAAAAGCTATTTTAAGTCACACGCCAATGGGTCGATATGGTGAAAGTGATGAATTAATAGGCTCTACGATATGGCTTGCTTCAGATGCTTCAAGTTTCGTCACTGGTTCTGAAGTCACTATAGATGGCGGATTTTCATGCATGACAATTTGATTTATATTTTCATCAAAAAATTTTTAATTCAGACAGTTAATATAATATAAATCTGGGTATAATTTTTTTTATTATGAAAGTGGCTATTGTAACAGCCGGGAATAAAGGAATTGGTTTAGAGATAACTAAGAAATTAGTTGAAAATAACTACAAAGTAATTGTTGGCGCAAGAAGTGAATTTACAGAAAAGGGGATTAAAAATAAAATTAATTTCCTTAGGGTTGACTTAACTAAATTTAATAGCCATCAAAAATTGGTGGGAGAAGCAATTAGGATGTATGGAAAATTAGATTTATATGTAAATAATTTAGGAATATCTGATTGGAGGCCAATTCAAAAAATAGATGAAGCTTTCTTAAATAAATTAGTTTCAACTAATATCTATAGTGCCTTTTGGGGATGCAAAGCCTCTGAAAAATTTTTACAAGATGGCAGCTCAATAATAAACATTAGCAGTATAGCTGGCAAAAGAGGGAGTAAAAATAACAGTGCATATGTAGCAACAAAATTTGCCATGAATGGTTTAACCCAATCACTCGCAAAAGAATTAGGATCAAGAAATATCAGAGTAAATGCATTATGTCCTGTACTTATTAAAACTGATGGACTCATAGAAGCCTTAGAGAGAGATTATTCACCAGTTTCAAATAAAATTGATGATTTTTTTGAGGAATTTACACAATCTCAAACAGCTTTAAAGAGATTGCCTAAAGGTAGTGAAGTTGCAGAAATGGTAGTTTTTCTTGCGTCAGGGAAAGCATCTGCAATAAGTGGGCAATGCATCAACGTTGATTGTGGAGTCTTTCCTCAATGAAAAAAAAAATTAAATTAATCGCAGTAATACCTGCTCATCTAGATTCGGTAAGACTAAAAAATAAAGTACTCATTGATCTTTTTGGTATTCCAATGATTGAGCATGTAAGGAGAAGAGTTTTAAATTCAAAAATTTTTGATCATGTTTTTGTTGCATCAGGAGATGACGAAATATTAAATATTGTAGAAAAATTTGGAGGAGAAACTATTCGAACATATAGAAAACATTTAAATGGCACCTCAAGAGTAACTGAAGCGGTAAGAAATTTGGACTTTACTCATTTAGTAATAGTTCAGGGAGATGAACCACTTATTCAAAAAGAACATTTAAGTGAAATTGCTAAAAATATAATGAATAATCCATCTGGTCACGCATGGAATTCAATCAGTCAGATAAATAGCGTTAGAGATCTCGAAAATATAAATATTGTTAAGGCAGCAATAAATAAAGAAGGTAAAATAATTTATATTTTTAGAAAAACACCCTCATTTGCCAAACCTAGTGATCAATTTATTTATATAAAAAAAATACAGGGCTTAATTGCCTTCAGGAAAGATATTTTAGAAAAATTATCTTTACTCCCTGAATCTTATGGCGAAAAGTTCGAATCAATTGAACAATTAAGAATACTATCTTATGGATTTCAACTTGAAGGGGTGATGCAAAAGGATCAAGTCCCTTCTATAAATGAGGAGAAAGATTTAGACTGTTTCTTTGAGTATTTAAGAAAAAATAAAGCGCAAAATAAAATTACCCAATCTTTAGTCAATGAACAATAAATCAATGCCTAGCAATATGCCTCCTAATTCATGGTTTGAATATGTGAGGTATACAGATGATATATTAAGAAATAAAAAAACAAATCCACTTACTTTAAGTAATCCATTTTTACATCCAATAAAACCTGAATATAAAGTTCTCAAAGATTTAGATTATTTAGTAAAAGGATCTAATTCAAACTATTTAAAATTAAAACTAAAATTTTACGTTTACTTTGTTAGAGCTATATGTGATTTTTTAGAGCAAATTTTTTTTAGAAATGAGAATAATTTCAGATATCAGAAAAAATTTTATAAAAAAAAATATGATGCTATATTCATAAGTCACTTAAATAATACAAAAAGACTAGAGAAGGATTTTGATGAATACTATGGAAATATTATAAATAAATTGGCAAAAGAAAAAAAATTTTTACTTTTACTAATTCCACATTGTAGTTTTTCTGAAGAAGAAATAAATAAATTCATCCTAAAAAGTAGAAATTATGATGTTTCCATATTTAACAAAAAATTAGTAAATTTAAAGTCAAAATTTAAATCTATATTTGAAATTTTAAAAGAAAGAAAAAAATTTATAGATCTTGCGAAACATAATAATGGGATGAAAAAAAACCTACTATTAATGACTGCTAATTACTTTCTTTCTCCGGGCAATATTTTATATCTAATGTCATATCTACAATTAAAAGAGATCCTGAAAAATGTCAAAACTAAAAATATAGTTACAACTTTTGAAGGTCTTGCATGGGAAAGTTTGTTTTATTATGCAGCCCACGAATCAAAACAAGATATAAAATGTATTGCTTTCCAGCAAACTTTATTATTTAAATATCAACACTCTATAACAAGATCAATTAATCAAATTTATGATCCTGATCTAATTTTATGTGCTGGAGAAAATGCTGCCAAAATATTAAAGCAAAAATTAAATAATAAAAAATTAGGAATAAAAGTTTTAGGCTCACCTGAGGAAGAAAATAAGAATTTAAAGATAAATAAAAATAAAAAAAATATAATTTTGTTTTTACCCTCTGGGGATCCAGAGGAGTCAAGATATATGACTAATTTTGCTATAAAATTTGCAAAAATGAATTATAAAATCTCAGTAATAATAAGATATCACCCACTTATGATAAATAAATTTAGAAATGAATTCAAAGAAAATTTATCTAATATAAATATTAGTTGCTCATCTCTTCAAGATGATTGTAATATAGCAAAATGGGCAATATATTCTTCTAGTACTGCAATATTTAAGGCTATAAAATTAGGATGTATTCCCATCAGATTATTTTGTAATTTACCAACTGATTTTTGTGATCCTTTATGGCAGATTGAATCAAGTGAGATCAAAACAATTTCACAACCTGATGATTTAAAAGATATATATTTAAATTCATATAATAATTTTGATAAATTAAATTTTAAAAAAGATTTATTAAAAAAAATAAATAAATTAAGAACCAATTTAAATTTAAAAATATTAAAGGAGAATATATAGTTTATGTTTTCTTTAAATGACATAACAATAATAATTCCATCTACAATAAATAGGATCTCAAGAAATTGGATTTGCCAGATAAATAATTATGTTGAAAATTATCTTTCTGTTATTATCTCAGTGCCACCAGGAATGGATATAAAAGAAATCTATAAAAAAGGATTTTCAAAAGATATTTTAATTATAAATAGTGATAGAAAAGGTCAAGTTGCCCAGAGACAATTTGCTTATAAGTTTTCAAATAGAAAGTTAATTTTGCACATGGATGATGATATTTATTTTGATCTAGATAGTCTTAAAGGTATATTGAGAATTTTTAACAAATTACCTGAAAATTCGTGTTTAGCTCCCGCATTAAAACTAAATCCTAAAAGCAAAAACTATAAATCAAATTTTTCTATTTACATTAGGAGTCTACTTCTATATTCAAAACTTTCACCTAAACCTGGCAGTATTTCCTTAAGTTCATTCCCTGTGCCTCATGATAATGGGATAGATATAAATAATACCCAAAAAGTTGAATGGCTACCAGGAGGAATTTCTTTAATAAGAGAAAAGCACTGTATTAAAGATAATTATTTTAGGTTTAAAGGAAAAGCTTATTGTGAAGATCTTTTTTCAAGTAGCTTATTAAGTCAAAAAAAAATAAATTTGTATTTGAATAATTCATTCTCATATAAAACAAAAATAGAGTCATATAGAAATTTAAGTTTAAATCATTTTATAAAATTTTTAAGGGAAGATTTTAAAATTAGAAATCATTTCAGAAAAACCATAAAAAATCCATTTCCTCCTTTCTTATTAGCATACATTTATTTGATAATTTCTTTTTTAATTACTAAAGTAATTAAAATCCTAAGAATTTAATTAAATAGAAATTTACTTTATAATGAAATACATTAAGAGTTAATAAATTGATTTATAAGAAATTTAGAAAAATTTTTTCTTTAATGAAAAAAATTAAACTTGTTATAGTCGACTGCGATGGGGTAATGACTGATGGAGGAATTTATATCAACAAAAATGGAGAGAGTTTTAGAAGATTTGATGTAAAAGATGGATTAGGTATTAAGTTATTAAATTCCAAGAAAATTCATATTGCATGCATCTCTGGTTCCAATTCATCAATTTTAGAAATTAGAGCAAAATCATTAGGAATTGAAATCATAAAAAAAGGAGTGTCTGATAAATTAATTGAATTAAAAAAAGTCCAAAAAGAGTTGAATTATGGTATTGATGAAACAATTTTTCTTGGAGATGATATTAATGACTTAAGAGTAATTGAAGCAGTCAGTATATTTGCTGTTCCATGCGATGCTCATGAAGCATGTAAGAAAAAAGCTAACTTTATAGGCAAAAAAAAAGGTGGCAAAGGATTTATTCGAGAAATAGTAGATTATATTTTTGTTGCTAAAGGAATGAATCCATATGAAGCTTTCATTACAAGAAATGACTTTGAAATATAATTTTTTTTGCGAAACTAAATCTGTTCCATGATTTTTAAATGGTAATTGTTTAATTTAATCTTCTAAATGTTTCACCACAAAGCTCATTATCAGGCACTAATTTTTCTTTAATCTCCCCAGATTCACGCATCGCAATCTTTTCAAAAACATTTTTTAGAATTTCAAAATACTCAGATAAATCAATTTTTAAATGCTCTGTGCTAACAAATAGAAGATTACTTGCAAGATAATTTCTTTTTAAAAACTCTCTTGTCAAAAATGTTTTATATTCGAGACTATTCTTAGAATTAAATTTAAATGAAGAAATTGCAGGTAAAACTCCTACACTAATATCTATTCCAGACTCTTTAGCTGTTAATTTCCATTTATTTTGTATTTCTTCTCCTAAATTAGTAATTAAATTCCAAGAATTAATTCTTTTCATTTCTTTAAGAGTTGCTAATCCAGCAAGGTTACCAATCCTCTCAGTCCAGAAAGTACTACTAATAAAACTATCCTTTGCTGCATTCATTACTTTTTCTTTACCAATGACTGCACTTATTGCATAACCATTTCCCAGAGCCTTACCAAAAATAGAGATATCTGGATCAATGCCGTACTTTAGATGTAATCCACCAAAAGTCTCTCTAAATCCAGATGTACATTCATCAAATATAAGAACTATTTTGTAATAATCACATAGCTCTCTAACACCTTTAAGAAATTCTTTTGAAGGTTTAATATTTCTTGTTACTTCCATTTTAATTGCTCCAATTTCTTCTTTATTTTTAATAATAATTCTCTTAAGATCTGAAAGATCATTCCATTTAAAAGGGATAGAAGTACCATTAAGACTAGTTGGTACGCCTTTTGAAGTAAGATCTTGGAATAAATGTTCAGTTAATGCACCTTTTTTATTACTTGCAGATATATACCAATCATGCCAACCATGATAACCACAAAAAATTACTTTATCTTTTCCACTAAAAGCTCTTGCTATTCTCACTGCAATTGAGTTGGCCTCTCCACCACTCCTAGCAAATTTAACCATATTTGCCCAAGGATGAATTTTTATTAATTGCTCTGCCAACTCAACTTCTTCAGGGCAATTAAGAGTGCTCATATTACCAAATTTAATTGCCTTAAGAACTTGATCATCAACATATTCATTGCCGTAACCTAATATATTTGTTCCAATACCCATTATTGACATGTCGGTATATTTTTTATTTTCAAGATCCCATACAAAACATCCTTTTGCCTTTTTGTAATAAGTAGGCCAATATCTTGGAGCAAATAAATTAGGTCTTTTAGAAATGAGCATGTTACCACCGGGAATTAACTTTTTACTTTTCTCCCAGAGCATATAACCTTCATTCATAATTACAAAAATACTTATTGATATATTAGTGTATTATTTTTTTTTATAACCAGAGTATTCCAGAAATTGATCGAGCATATGAAATGATATTGCATGATTAATTGTTCTAACTTCAGCTATATTTTCTTCTGAATAAATTTCATCGGTGTATTTATTAAAAATTTCATTTTTAAGAAAATTCTCTCTAAGTAAATATTTATCATCTTTCCATGAATCTCTCAAAATATTCTTTAATGCTGTATTTCTAAATAATACGGTATCTGTTGTTAGTGACTGATTAACATCATATACATAAGCATGATGACCTTCCTGAACTTCAAAAGGATAATTCTTAAGCTTAATTTCACAATATTTTTTTAAAGGATACTTAGTAGGGAGCAACTCTAATCCTCTCCCAAATTTGGTAGGCATTTTTTCTAGCAGGTTTAACAATTTTCTATCTCCGAAGGGCATTTTTACTTGAAAGTTTCCAGGATTATGTAAAGAAATACCTTTTACAGTTGATCCAGACCAATGGAAATTATTGTAATGTCTAAGTATTAATGAATACCATTGATCAAGACTTTCAGGCTTATCATTCTTAAAGATAGTTTTATTAATAAGTTCAGATGCTCTAGATTTATATTCTTCTTTGAAAATTGATTGAAACAAAAATGGTCCTCTTGCATCGTCTATATAAACTTTTTTAATAAGATCTAACATTAATTCTCCTTCTTCCCAATCTTTATAATTAATAAGTTCAGCAGGAGCAAAGTTTTTAACAAGAAAATCATTCTCAAAGTTATTATCTCTAATTAATCTTTTTAAAAAAGAAGGTGATAAAAAATAATTCCTTATCTTATCTCCATACTGTCTAAATCCTTTTTCGGGATAAATTGCTCCAAAGTTTTGCGCAAACCCAAAATTATGAGCACCATCACTATATTCCCCAGCATATATCGTAGTATCTTTTTCAAGAAATCCATATTCAATAACGCTTTCCCAAAGATTTTTATGGTTAACAGCAACATAACTAAATAACATTTTTAGACTAGATTTTTTAAGATATTCATCCAGCTCATCTTCATTTAATACATTGTATTTACCTGGAACTGTAATATTTTCTATCCCATAATGTTTACAAATATTTTGAACCTTGTTCAACTCGTAAACATTGAAAGGTGTGTCTTCACCGTAGTCCATACTCAAAGTGAATGTTTTAATATTTTCTGAAGGCATTTGCTCTACCAAAGAAGCTAGGATAGAAGAGCTATCCCAACCAGAAGAAAGAAAAACAGCTGCATATTTTGTCTCACATCTAAATGCATTGCTTAATATGTCAAAATATTGATTTAAATCCCAATCATCATCAATATTATTCAAAGGCTCTGGATAAGAAAGAGATATTTGATTATCTTCACAAAGGATTTCATAAGGATTTCTATTATCTAATCTAAATATCCCATCAAATATGGTAAAAGGATAAGGTACTCTTGACCCATAAACATCGAAGATTTGAGTAATTATTGAACTTAGTCGTGTATCTTTATTTACAAGCTCACGTATATCTGATGATTTGATTATCTCATTTTTTTCTAATCTAAAGAAAATTTCTTGGTCATTTGAAATTTCTGATGTTGAAACTTTCATGTATTTATCTAAATAGCTTAATTTATCGTATGAAAATCATTTATTATGTATCATAGTGAACTTTTTGCATAAAAAAAATTGAAAATATAAGATTAATAAAAAACGTAATTTAAAAATTAAATTGATTGCATTTTAACTTTATTTGTTTTGGATATAGACTCTTCTTTTTCTAATAAGAATAGTTTTTTTTTCTAAATTGAAATTAAAGAATAAGGATCTCTCTTTTAGGCGATTTTATTGTTAATTACATAGTTACAAGATCAAGTTTATAAATTGTTTTTAATAAAACCTTCATAAATTAAATCTTTTTGATGGATATCAAATTAATAAAGAGGTATTTTTATTAATTTTGCCATAGCTTGAACAATAAGAAATATTTTAGACAAAATTTAGAACTTTTATCTAATTTAATTTGAAAAATTTTTTTTTAACCACTAGGTCTTTTTTTTTAAAAGTAATTCATAAATTAAATCAAGTTATCTAATGATATGATTTTAAAAATTAGATATTCTCTTTTAGCAATAAATGAGTCTCTTAAATAATAAAAAAAGAATATTAATAACAGGTGCTTCTGGATTGTTAGGATATTTTTGGATAAATAAAATGTTCAAAGAATTCGAAATTATATTAGTTGCTCATCAGAGACAATTAAATTATAAAAACCTAAAAAGTATACAAATTGATTTATTTAGTTTTGATGAAATTGTAAAACAAATTAAGAAACTAAATATTCATATAGTTATTAACTTAGCAGGTATATCTAATGTGGAGAAGTGTGAGAATTATCCTGATTTAGCTTTTGCTGTTAATCAAAAGCTTGCAAGTATAGTTGCAAAAGCTTGTAGTACTACTAATACAAAACTTATACATATTTCTACTGATCATTTATTTGGAAATGAAAATAAGTTATTTACCGAAAATGATATCCCTATTTTGGTAAATAACTATGCGAAATCAAAATATTTGGGAGAATGCGAAGTTCTTAGAGAAAATCCCAAAGCATTAGTATGTCGAACAAATTTTTTTGGTAAGGGGCCAAAACATAGAGTTTCTATAAGTGATTGGATAATAAATGATCTAACTAATAATGAAATAATTAATCTTTTTGATGATGTTTGTTTTAGTCCAATTATTGGATCTAAAGTGCCTGAGTATGCTCATAAGCTTTTAGATTTGGGTGCAAGTGGAATTTATAATATTTCAGCAGACGATGTGATATCAAAGTACAAATTTGGTGAATATATTGCTAACGCATTTAATTTATCCCAAAGATTAATTAATAAAAGTTCTATTAAAGAAAGAAAAGATCTTACTAAAAGGCCTCTTTGTATGGGTTTATCAAATAAAAAAGCCTCACTAATCCTAAATCAATCATTTGGTAAAGTAATTGATCATGTTGCTTTACTATACGAACATACTAAATCTAGAATTTGAATATGATTAAGTACTCGCAACAAGATATCTCTGCTGAGGATATTCAGGCTGTAGTTGATGCTTTAAAAGGTGATGTATTAACTCAAGGCCCATTACTTTTGAAGTTTGAATCAAAGGTTGCAGAGAGAGTTGCAGCAAGATATGCGATATCGACAAATAGTGCTACAAGTGCTTTGCACTTATCCTGTATTGCTCTTGGCTTAAAGAAAGGAGATATTGTTTGGACAAGTCCAATAAGTTTTGTTGCTTCAGCAAATTGTGCTCTTTATTGCAGGGCTTCAGTTGATTTCGTAGATATCGATCCAGATACAGCTCTAATGAGTGTTGAATTATTGGAAATCAAGTTAAAACATGCTGAAAAAATTGGGAAATTACCAAAGATACTGATACCAGTTCACTTAGCAGGATCCATTTGTAATATGAAAAGAATAAGTCAATTATCTAAGAAATATGGTTTTGCTGTAATTGAAGATGCTAGTCATGCTATTGGTGCAACCTACTTTGACCAGCCCGTTGGCAATTGTAAATATAGTGATATAACTATTTTTAGTTTTCATCCAGTAAAAGTTATGACAACTCTCGAAGGTGGTATTGCAGTTACTAATAATAAACTTTTAGCGGATAAAATATCTAAGTTAAGAGGTCATGGGATTACAAGAAAAATTGATGAGTTTGAGCTTGAAAGACCAGGGCCATGGTATTACGAACAGCAAGATTTAGGCTTTAATTATCGTTTTAATGAAATACAAGCGGCACTTGGTATTAGTCAGTTATCAAGGCTTGATGATTTTTTAGTAAAAAGACATCTTCTTATGAAAAATTATGAGATTGCTTTTAATGATTCGCCAAATATAAAATTCCTTCTTCAGCCTGAAGGAACCTATAGTGCATATCATCTGGCAATTGTAAGTATTTTGAAAGCTTCTAAAGATCAGCATAGAAATCTATTCAATTACATGAGGAATAACGATATTTTTGTACAACTGCATTATTGGCCAATTCACTTGCATCCTTTTTATAGGAAAATGGGTTTTCAAGAAGGAGACTATCCGAACTCTGAGAGATATGGAGTTACATCCTTTAGCATGCCTTTGTATACGTCTCTTGAATTAGAGTCTCAAAAGAAAGTGATAGAAATTTTAAAAAAAGGCATAGTTGAAATGAATTTAATTTAGATCCCCCTCTAATATGACAATGGATTGCCTTTCAAAAGTTTCACTTGGCACTGCATCATTTGGCAATATTTATGGAATACTTAATCAAAATAAAGTCACATCTTTCAAAGAGTTATATGAAATTATCGATTTATTTGTAAATAATGGAGGATTTCAAATCGATACATCAAATTGCTATGGAGATTCAGAAAAAATATTAGGCAATATTTTGAAAGATTATAAAAAACATAATTTAAAAATTACTTCTAAATTTAAAGTTACAAAACAAAGTAAGATTGAAGATATTAAATTACAAATCGATAAAAGTTACCAAATATTTGGAGAAAAACTAGATACAGTTTTATGTCATACTCCAGATATTATTTCAAGTAATTTAAAGAACATTGTATTAGAAGCTTTCAAATATATCGATAATAGATACAACTTTAAAAAAGGTTTATCAATATATTCTAAATCAGAGGTTTTTAATTTAGATAATAAATTTAGAAATCATATTAATGAAATTCAAGCACCTTTAAATATTTTTGATGATACTGCAGATCTTTTAAAAAAAGAAAAATTAATAGACTTAAAAAATAAAGTTATAGCTCGTTCCATATATTTACAGGGATTTTTAATTTCAGAAAAATGTATTTTATCTAGATTTAAAGAGCAACATCTTTTATTTCAGAAATATTGTTTAAAAAAGAAAATTCCAAATAAGGAAATATGCATTAGATATGTTTTGCAGAAAAAATTTGTTGACTCTTTTACTATTGGAATTAATAAATTAAATCACCTTGTTGAATTGATAGAAATATTAGAGAGAATTAAAAAAGATAATAATAAAATTTCAATAAATAGTCTTGCACATAATAATGTAGATAATTATTTGATCGATCCTAGAAAATGGAATTTATAATTTTTTAAATATTTCTGAATTTAGTTAAAAATCACTGTAAAGATAAACTTAAAAAATCACAATCTACAAGTTATGAATAAGCTGTTAAATTAAAAAAAGAAGAAATAAATATTTAATTAGTTAATTAATTTTGATTTGACAGGGATATTTAACTTGGATTTTGCATTTAAGTATTAAAGTTCTATTACTACTGAAAACTATTTCATTTCTTTTTTTTGGATTTTAAAATATCGCAACAGAATTTACCGTACTTACTTTTGCTAATAAATCTTCAATGTTAAAGATTTTTTTAAGTTAGAAAGTTATTTTTCTTGAATTCTTTATGAGTTCAATCCATACTCAAAATTTAAGGCTTAGTAAGAAATTAAAAAATGATTAAAAACTATATTTAATTTCTAAAAAACTTAATATTATTGAATTTTTTTTAAATATTTTTTTTTAATATATTATACAAATAAATAAAAGTCCAAATGCTTATCTATTTATTTTTAACTGGGGGATAAAAAAGAAGTTTATGAATTATTGGGCCATCAAATGGAATTTTAATCTTAGGAATTGGGATTAAACCTCGTCTCAATATATAGTAAGTTAAATGCCAAGGCGCTTTCTCATCTAATATTTTTTGTGTAAAGCCTTCCCATGGATAATCTTTTTCCTTAGTTATTGTTCCATCTGGAAGTTCTTTTTGTTCTCTATTGCATGAATAAAGATAGGTACCATTAATACTAGACTTTATAATATTGAAGTAATTAGAAACCATATCTAAATTCATTTCTCCAAAACTTGCAATATTTATAAATAAATCAATTTTTTTTTCAGAAATAATATTTGCGTTGTTTGCTTCAATCATTGCAAACTTAATATTTTCATCATCAAGGAAATTTTGAACTTCATTTTTTGTCTCTAATAATGCAATTTTATTTAAAGGGAATCCCATTTTTTTTATTAAACTAAAATCATTTAAAAGAACTTCGGGAAGATTGATACTCAAAACTTTCTTAAATTTTTTACTTTCTAATGCAATTGCCACAAAGTTAGATTGTCCATCACCAATGACACAAATATTATTAATATTATTTAAATTAATTTTTTCCTCAAGCAATTCTAATGTTAAGACCTGTCTCAAAACACACAAATCGACAACTCTTGATTGTTTAGTCATTGCAGAATGTGCAGTTTTATACCAAAAATTATCAAAAGAAAAATCAATATTATTAAAATTAAATTTTTGAAGAATCTTGTGATAAAAACCTAAAAGAGGGAACTTTTTTGTGGTTTTACTAAATCCAGATATTCCAGAAATTACTCCATCATTAAAATTAAAATCTTTTGTATACTTTATCCAATGGCTAGATTTATATCTTTCATTATTTTTTAAATAAATATTATTTAGTAATTTTTTTGTAAATTTATCCATTAAAAAAATTATTTGTAATTCAAATAGTAAACAAATTAAAAGTTAATTACTAATAAGTCATTATTTTTTAAACTTTTTTAAAATAATTTCTTATTTTTATTAAAAAAAATTGCACATATTTGAGAAATTATCTATTTTCAAAAAATAATATAAATACTGTAATACCAAGTAAAGATAATGCTTTTTAATCCTGAATAGGGTAAATGGGATTAAAGGTTTGAATCAGCTCTAATCCAATATCTACTGGAATAATTTAATTTTTATTAATTATCAGATCAATTTTAATAATAAAAAATTTTGAAAAATGTATTTAAATGATTTAATTAACAAATATTATTTCACCTTCAGATGGAGTACCCTTTGAATCTAACACAAATAACAAATAATTCCCGTTTTGAATATTATTAGGATTATCATCCAATTTAATCTCGATTTTTTGGTCTGAAATTTTTTTAAATTTAATATTCCTAAATTTACTTTCAGATCCTTGAGCATGTGTAGTTGAGCCTGTTGAAATTAGACTAACCTTAGAAACATCTCCTTTTACATTAATATTAATTTTTTCTCCTCTTTTAACTTCCTTTTTTAAGCTAATAATTTCGGGCCTTTTTGCTAAAACGGTATTGTTATTTACATCTTTTGTAAATAAGTAAGGAGGATAAAAAATTTCAGCATTCCAAACATCACCGCCAGCAGTTAAAATTCGACCGTCTTTAAGCAATAAACTTACTGAATGGTAATTTCTCCTCATATACGCTTTATCCATTATCTTTGAAACTTGGGTATTTGGATTATATATTTCTGGAGTAAAAACACTAAATTCCAAATCTGAATTACTAGAACTTCCACCATTAATAAAGATATTTCCATCAGGCATTATTGTTGCATCTGCATTACCTCTTGCATATTTCATACTTTTTAATTCTTGAAAAATTGGTTTGAAAGAATTTGAGAAATCTATCAAAAATACCCTATTAGAAGGCGAATATTCGTCACCCTCTTGTTTTCCTCCAAAAACAATAATCTTATTTTCATCAATCATTAATGTTGAATTTTGAGTTCCAACTGGGCTTCCAATAGTTAATAATTTTAAATAATCAGTATGTTTATGAGTATGAGCCATATTTGGATAATTTGGGTTTTTGTAGGTCGCCAATTTTGAAATACCACTTTCTACAAGAGGTATTTCACCAGTTTTGGTAACTCGAAAATTATCTTTTAAATCCATTACCCAAGTTTTGTTATAAGAAATTCCTACAACATTTCCATCAGAGGCTAAGTAAGCTCTTGGATAACTCCATTCTTCAGCATCTTGATTTCCAAAAAGGTCATTACTTTTTGATTGTTCTAATGGTTTCCAACCTTCATCAATACTTTTCAAATTTATAATTTCTGGAATTATACTGGTTACACCATTAGAATTATCCCTTCCACCAAAAATGATCATTTTTTGGTCGCCAGTTATAACAACTGATCCATACCATCTTTCATAGTTTAAATTTTTAGATAATTTGAATTCCTTATCCTGTACGTCATATAACATTGTCTGATGCTGGGTATCAGGGTAATTAGCACTTTGATTTACATTACCACCAACAATAAAAACTTTGTTTTTATCAATAACTCTAACAACAGAACAAAAAGCATCCATTACAACTGGATTTTTAAATAATATATGAGATTCATCATTTACTCCTTTTTCTGGATCCCAAATATCAAAATCTATGCCGCTATTTACATCATGTTGGTGCCATTGGTGGGAACCACTATCCCTTTCTAAAGGGAAACCATTTGTAAGTATTAGGTCTTTGTTGGCTCTAATATCTTTATCTTCTTTTTTTTCGATCCCGAAAGCGCCGAAAGTCATGACTTCGCCACTGGGTAATAAAACAGCATGAACTGCTTGTACATTCCAATCTATAGGAGCAGTCCATTGACCATAAATATCGCTATTTTTATTTATTTTTAAATCTTTTATATTTGCTGGCGGTACTTGTCTTTTTGATTTTTTTAAAGGATTAACCAAAAATCTTTTTTCATTATGATGATTACCATCTCCATGTTCATGAACATTTAAAATTCCTAATTTATTTAGAACTTTACTTCTTTTTTCATATAAATTTAAAATTGAGCTAAATAAGACTATAAGAGTAGATATTAATAAAATTAATATAGAAAATGATTTAATAATTTTTTTTTTCACTATATTTTATTTACTAAAACTTAAAAATATTTTTTAATTTTAGTCTTCAAAAAGATATATTTATTAGAAACAATAAAATATAATCACAAAACTTAAGAATGTTATGTTTAAAAAAATTTACTAAAGAATTTAATTTAATTTCTACACCTAAGATTTTTAAGTAAAAATAGAAAGTTATTTTTTTTCATTTACCGTATTTTGTCATTGATTTATGATTTTAACTATCAGGCAAATTAATTAAAAAACTTAATTAATATTCTTTTTCAAAGAAAAATTTAATTCATTTTTCCTTACTAGATTTTAAAAGATTTTTTATTGCAAAATAAAATCTTCACCAAATAATAATATTCTATTTTTCTAGCTCATAAAGATAATGAAAATATTGGAATATGTAGAACTATTGAAATCATAAAGCTTGGCAATTAGTTAGCTCCAAAATATTAAAAAATTTTTTTTTGTAAAATCATTAAAAAGGATTTCAATTATCAATAACCATTTATTTGTTTGAATTTACTTATTAATATTTCAAATTTTTATTAGGAATCACCACTTCGACATATTAAAGATGAAAATAAATAAAAGTCAATTTCCGAATGATTAAGGCAACTACCCTTTAGAATAATAGGGATTGATAAGAAAATTCAAAATTGATAGAATTAAATTATGAATAAAAATGACTTTAATTTATTCAAAGGAAAAAAAGTTCTAATTACAGGAGGCACTGGTTCATTCGGTAAAACTATTTGTAGACATTTTTTAAATCAAGGTGATATTCAAATAAGAATTTTTAGTCGAGATGAGAAAAAACAAGATGAAATGAGGCAAGAGTTTTCTAATAAGAATTTAAGTTTTTATATTGGTGATATTAGAAACTATGATAGTGTTTATGAATCTTGTTATGAAATAGATTATATTTTCCATGCCGCTGCACTAAAACAAGTTCCATCATGTGAGTTTCATCCAATTGAGGCTGTAAAAACAAATGTATTAGGAACTGAAAATCTTCTTAAAGCATCGATAGCACATGAGATAAAAAAGGTTGTTTTACTAAGCACTGATAAGGCTGTTTATCCTATTAATAGTATGGGATTAACAAAAGCCATGATGGAAAAAATAATGCTATCAAAATCTTTACTATTCAAAGAATGTAAAACCATATTTTGTGCTACAAGATATGGGAATGTTATGGGTTCAAGAGGATCTGTTATACCTTTATTTGTAAATCAAATAAAAAATAATAAATCTATAACTATTACAAATCCTAGAATGACGAGGTTTATGATGACTCTTGATGATGCTGTAGATTTAGTAATTCATGCTTTCAAAGAGGCTTCTCAAGGGGATATTTTTGTTCAGAAAGCGCCCGCATGTAGTTTAATTGATTTAGTAATTGCATTAAAGCAAATATATTCCCATAAAAAACCTGATAAAATTATGGGTACAAGACATGGAGAAAAACTTTACGAATCATTAATTTCAAAGGAAGAAATGGCTAGATCGCATGAAGAAGGTAAATTCTTCAGAATTCCTCCTGATAATAGAGATCTGAATTATGAGAAATATTTTAATGAAGGGAATATGGAAATAGCAAAATATGAAGACTATACATCACACAATACTCAACAATTAAACATAAACGAAATAATTAAACTATTAAATAATGTTGAATGTATAAAGGAAACTCTGAATGGATAAGTTAAAAGTTATAACTATTGTTGGTACTAGACCAGAAATAATAAGACTTTCAAGAGTAATTCCTGAGATGGATAAATTCTTTGACCATAAATTAATACATACAGGACAAAATTATGATTATGAACTTAATGAAATATTCTTTAAGGAACTTAATTTAAGAAAGCCAGATATTTTTCTGAAAGCGGGAGGAGGATCTTCAGCTGAAACAATAGGAAATGTTATTTCAAAAATGGATGAAATAATTTTAGATTTAAAACCTGAAGCCGTTCTAATTTTAGGAGATACAAATAGTTGTATGTCTGCAATAACTGCTAAAAGAAGGAAAGTACCAATTTTTCATATGGAAGCAGGTAATAGATGCTTTGATGAAAGAGTCCCTGAAGAAATAATTAGAAAAATTATTGATCATACAGCAGACATTAATCTTCCATATAGCGATATCGCAAGAAATATCCTCATAAATGAAGGGTTAAAACCAGATAAAATTATAAAGATAGGAAGCCCAATGAAGGAGGTTCTTACTTTTTATAAGTCTAAAATTTCCTCTTCAAATATTTTAAAAGATCTAAATATTAAGTCTTATGAGTACTTTTTAGTAAGTATTCATAGAGAAGAAAATGTCGATCAATATGAAAATTTGGTGGAGATAGTAAATACATTAAATATAATTTTAGATACTTATAAAATGCCTGTGATAGTCTCAACTCATCCAAGAACTAAAAAAATGTTAGAGAAAATGAGACTTAATATGTCAATTAAAAAAGGGATATCTTTTATGAAGCCATTTGGCTTTTTGGATTATATAAAACTTCAGGAAAATTCATATTGTGTACTCTCAGATAGTGGATCTATTACAGAAGAATCATCAATCTTAAATTTTCCTGCATTGAATTTAAGAGAAGCAAACGAAAGGCCGGAGGGCTTTGAAGAATCATCTGTAATGATGGTTGGCCTGAAAAAAAACCCTATTTTAAATGCACTTAATATATTAAAACATCAAAAAAGGGGGCTAGAAAGAGATTTAAAAATTGTAAGAGAATATGATGTCGAAAATGTTTCAAAGAAAATTGTAAGGATAATACAAAGCTATACTGATTATGTGAATAGAGTGGTCTGGAAAAAATACTGAAAATTTATGAAATTAGCTATAATTTGTGTCTTTTATCCCCCCCTTAACTCTTCAGCAGCAATACAGATTAATCACTTAGTAGAAGAGCTTGCTTCTCAAGGTAATACTATTGAAGTTATTACTCCTGATAGCTTAGCTAAAAAAGATTTTGTAATTGAAGAGAAAAAAAATATAAAAATAATGCGTTTTAAGAATGGGAAGATGACTGATATAAGTCTCTTTAAGAGAGCTGTAAATGAATTTATTATGCCATACAGAATAATATTTACCATTATGAGAAATTCAATAAAATTTCAAGAAAATGATGGGATAATATGTTGGTCACCTTCAATATTTTTTACACCACTGATAATTTATTTAAAAATAATAAACAAGTGTAAGTGTTATCTTATACTTAGAGATATTTTCCCAAAGTGGGCTAAAGATCTCAAAATAATTAAAAACGAACTTATATATCAAATTTTTAATTTATTTTTTCTTTTGCAATGTTATGTATCTGATATTATTGGAGTCCAAAGTAAAGGAAATACAAAATTTATTCCCAATAGAATTTTTTTTAAGAAAAACAAAATAGAAATTCTTAATAATTGGTATAGTCCTAATTTTGATAGTAAGAGAAACGATATTAATTTATCTAAAACTATCTTAAAAAATAAAAAAGTATTTGTTCATGCAGGAAACATTGGTTTTGCTCAAGGATTTGAAATACTGCTTGATTTAGCCAAAGAGATTCAAAATAATAAAGAAATAGGCTTTTTGTTTATTGGCAGGGGATATAAATTTGAAAGTATGAATAATATGGCCAAAAAGAATGGAATTAATAATGTTCTTTTTCATGAAGAAATTGATAACTCATCAATTATGAATCTTTATGCTCAATGTAGTTGCGGCATTGTGATGTTAGATAAAAGACATAAGACTCATAACATTCCAGGAAAGTTTTTATCATATCTTCATGCGGGATTACCAACTTTTGCGTTAGTCAACCCTAGTAACGACTTAATTTCTATTATTAATAATAATGATCTAGGCTTTGCCACCTCTATATTTGATATTAAATTACTTCAAGAACAAATTATTAATCTTGCAGAAAAGATCAATTTTGAAACAAACTCAAAAGAAAGATATAAAAAAGTAGCAAAAGATCTTTTTGGTGTAAAAAATGCCGCTAATCAGATACTTATTAAATTAAAAAAATGATTCATATTTTCTGAGAGTATAAAAAAGAATTCCACAAAAAACTTTTTAAATACAATTTGTTTATCTTATAATCGTTAAGATTTTAATAAATAAAAAATCATAAAATGACAATCATAATCGCAGAATGTGCACAAGGCTATTATCGACAAACTATTGAAGAATCAATAGATTTAGCAAAAATGTTAGTACGAGTATCCAAGGCTAGTGGTGCAGATGCTGTAAAGTTTCAATTGGTCTTTGCAAATGAGTTGTCAACTTCTGATTATGAATATCATGATCTATTTTTAAAGCTTGAACTTGGTGAAAAAGGTTGGAGATCTGTATGTAATCTTGCAAATGAATTAGATATAGAAATAATATTTGATATTTTTGGAATTCAATCCTTAAATATCGCTGAATCATTAGGTATTAAAACTGTAAAAATTCACCCAACTGATTTTAGAAATAAAGTTTTATTAGATGCAGTATCAAAATCAAGCAAAATTAATCATGTATTAGCAGGCTGTGGAGGTTCAATGCCGAAAGAAATAATTGAAACTCTTAGAATATTTAAGGACAAAAAGTCTTTAACACTTTTACATGGATTCCAAGGATACCCAACTCCCGTAAACGAAAATTGTCTCAATAGAATTGAGACCTATAGAAAATTAGCTGAAAGTATAAATCTGAAAGATTTTAAACTTGGATTCGCAGATCATGCAGATCCTTTATCTTTAGACTCTAATCATTTAGCAATTATGGCAATTGGAAAGGGAGTTACTATCTTAGAGAAACATATCACTTTATCTAAATGCTTAAACTTAGAGGATAGTGAATCAGCTTTATCTCCAGATGAATTTAAAATATTTGTAAACAATATAAGAAAGCTTGATATCTATAATGGATTAAAAGAATTCACAGAGACAAATTTTTGTCTACCCCAAAAAGAAATAAAATATAGAAATTCATGTATAAGGCATGTAGTTGCAGCTGATAATCTTAAAGCGGGTCAAATTATTAAAGAAGAGGACATTTGCATGAAGAGGTCTTCCTCCTCAAGACCAATAACAGATAAAGATTATGTAATTGGAAAAAAATTATTAAGAGACATATCTAATAATCAATATTTAAGTTTTTCAGATTTTTAAAAAATTATGACAAGAAATTTAGCCGCTATAATTGCCTGTAGAAATAATGGAAGCAGGCTTTTTGGTAAACCATTGCAGAATCTTAGTATAAGTAAAAAATGGAATATTTTAGATCAAATAATTTTAAATATAAGAAATTTAGGTGTTATTGATGAGATAGTTTTAGCAATAGCTTCTGGGGATTCAAACAAATCTTTTATCGAATACGCAAGAAAAAATAAACTTAAATATATTATTGGAGATGAAATTGATGTTTTGAAAAGACTAATAGATGGTTTAAATTTTATTGGTGCCACCGATCTTTTCAGAATTACTTCGGAATCACCATTCTTATATTTTGAACCGATTACTAAGGCTTGGGAGAAACACATAAATTTTAATTATGATGCAACATTTCAAGATAATATTATTGATGGTTGCGGATTTGAAATTATAACTAAGGAAGCTTTAAATATTTCTTGGAAAAAAGGAAAAGTAAAACATAGATCAGAATTATGTAGCTTATTTATTAGAGAAAATCCTAATATATTTAAAGTATTAAAATTAAATTGCCCAAAAGAACTAATAAGAAAGGACTTAAGATTAACTGTTGACTATCCAGAAGATCTAATAGTTTGCAGAGCTGTATTTAATAAAGTCTTAAATGGTGAAATTAAATCAGATTATTCAATATATGATATCGTGAAATTTATAGATAAAAATCAACAATTAAAAGATTTGATTTCTCCATATTGCGATGATGGATATAGTACGATGTATTTATAATTTATTTAAATAATATTATAAAAAATTATTATTGAAATTTTTTGAATAAGAGCAACATATAATATAAACTTATTACTAAGTCTTTGTTTTGATATTTTGCATAAAAAAAAGAATTTTTATAATGATTTTAAAATTAATATAGATGAAAATTATTTTTTAAAAATTCTTAAAAAAAGTGATGTATCAGAAAAATATGTTTCTTGGTTAAATGATTACGAAGTAACGAAGTTTACAGAACAAAAATACTATAAACATGATTTCAAGAGTGTTTTAAATTTTGTTCAAGAAAAATACATTTCTGAAAAGGAATTCTTATTTGGGATATATTTTAATAATCAACACATTGGGAACATAAAATTAGGTCCAATAAAATGGGAACATAAATCGGCAGAAATTTCATTCTTTATTGGAGAAAAAATTTTTTGGGGGAAAGGTATTGCAAAAAAATGCATTAAAAAAATAATAGACTTTGGAGTTGAAGAATTATCTTTGAGAAAAATAAATGCTGGGTACTATCAAACAAATTTTGCTTCAAATAAAGTTTTAAAAAAATGTGGTTTTAAGGTTGAAGGCATAAGAAAAAGTGATTTAATTTTTGAGAATAAAAGGATTGACTTAATATTAGTTGGATATATACCAAATAATAATTAATTTATTTCTTAATAAAATTAAAATGTTATTTTGATCAAAATGAATTTAATCATAACCAAGTCAATCAATTTTAATAGGCTGCTTTTCTCTCTAACAAAAATGCCATTTAAGATTGAATATTTAGAACCAATTTCAAATATTTTTTTAAAGTTTTTAATCTTTTTAATTGCTAAATTTACAACTTCTCAATTTAGTAGAGTAAAAATGGGCAAATTTTACTTTAATAAAAAAGAAAAACTCTTCAAAGTATCATCAAGGTCAGCCACAAAATTGATGAAGAAACATAGATTATCTATTTTTAAATTATCTAATTCTAAATTTTTAAATATCATAACTGACATTGCTTTAAGAGATATATGGTATGAAAATATAAATAATTTCTTGGTTTATCATTATGCTGAAATACGAAAAAAAGAACTGAAAAAATCTAATATTGAGAATCTATATATCTTAAATAAAATAAACAATCTGTCTTTTGGAATAATCAATAAATTTACGATTGCTTTTTCTATTGAAATTATTCGAATAAATATAAAATTTTTAAAATTTATTTTATTGCCACTTAATAAAAATAAAAAACAAAATATCTTAATAAATAAGGTAGATAGTATTTTTCTTGCATCTGAGAATTTTGCAAATAATGTCAATGAACTTACCCTAAGAAATCAGCAAATCATTTCAGAAAATGTTTCTGGTAACATTAATTATTTAGTAATAGATCTTATAAAAGATAAATATTATAATGCTTACAAAATTAAAGATATTAATAAAGGATCAATTTTTGAGTTTTGCCTTTTAATTGAGAAGCTTCTACCATCAATATCTGATTATTGGCATAAAAAATATGTATTTAATTTATTAAATTTATTAAGCACTTTAAAAACAGTTTTTAAAATTTGGTCCGTATGTAGATTATTTAAGGCTAATAATTATTACGCGAATGGAAATTCCGATGATGTTGCAGGTTTATTAATCGTATCTCAATTATTTAATGTACCTACATATATCTTCCAATATTCGTTGTTATATTATATGAATCCATTAGTACATACTCCTTATGCAAATATCCTGGGTTTTACAAAAAATCACATAAAAATGTATGAAAATGAAAGTAAGAATTTTAATTTAATAAAAACTGATTCTAAAAGATTTAATTATCCATACTCTTCTTTAATTTCAAAAAAAAGAATTGAAAATCTTAAATCAAAATTAGAACAAAATTTTCAATTATCGATTGCTTTTTTTGATGAGAATTACTTTCGTGATAATAGTAAAATTCATGCTAACGGTTGTTATTTTTATGATGATTATATTAAGGAAGTAAAGTTTTTATTAAAAATTGCTTATCAAAATAAAAATTTAGCTTTAGTTTTTAAAAGTCAGTTTGTTCACAATACAATTTTTAATTTAATTGAACGAAATAATGAATTGAGGAAATTTTATAATGAGAATCAGATATTTAATATATCTGTATCTAATAGTCATAATGATAGAAATATAGTAACCCCTTCTGAGATAGCACAATCAGTAGATTTATCAATTTCATGTACTATGGGCGGCACAGCCGGTTATGAATCATTATCTGTTGGATGCAGAACTCTATTTGTTAACAGCAGATGTAGTATATATGAGGATTTTTTCTCTAAAAATTTATTACTAGATAATATTGAAGAATTGAGAAATATACTTGAAGGAATAAATTATTCTAGAGAAAATCTTTTTAAGACTAATATCGGAGAAACCGATCTTTTTAATAAAAAAATCTTATAAATTTATTTTCAAATTTTGAACATTATTATTAAATTTAAATATAAATATTATTCATCAAAATATCCTGCTTTGCTATTATTAAAGTGTTAAATTTAGAGTTCTTAATTGTTTTTGTACAACTTTAAAATTAGCCAGAGAAAAAATTTAAAGTACTTAGATAATTTTTTTCAAATATGGAAATTGCTTCATAAAAGGAGAAAGTATCAAGTTCTATTTCTATTCATTTTTACTTTTTTCTCAGGTTTTGCAGAAATATTTTCTTTAGCTACTGTAATTCCATTCTTAACAGTTCTTTCTAATCCACAAAATTTATTTAAAATAAATTTTATTAGCAATATTTGTAATTTATTAGGTATTGCGAAACCTTTAGATTTAATTCTCTTCGTAACACTTTTATTTTGTATCGCAGTAATTTTAAGTTCTATAATAAAGATTTTTAATATTTGGCTTGCTAGTAGAATATCAGCACTTATAGCAATTGATTTAAGTAAACGATGTTATAAAAATATTCTTAATCAAAATTATATTTATTTTTCGGAAAATAACAGTAGTAAATTACTCAATACCATAACTATTAATATAACGCGGACACTAACAGCTATTTATAGTTTTATGCAGTTATTATCAGATTTAATAATTACTTTTTGTTTATCTTTTTCGTTACTTTTTTTTAATTTTAGAGTTGGTTTGATATTAGGTTTTTCATTAACCATTTTATATATTATTGCTGGTAATCTTACAAAAAAAAGGCTTTCTAAAAATAGTAAATACATAACTTTATCAGAAAGAAGTCAAATCAAATCAATTCAAGAAGGTTTAGGATTAATAAGAGATATTATTATTGATCAGAGTCAAGAAACTTTTTTAAATTACTTTTCTGCTTCAGATAAAAAAATAAAGTTTAAACTTGCAGAAAACAATTTTTTACCTTTAATTCCAAGATATCTAATTGAGGGTATAGCAATAAGTTTATTCGGATTAGTAGCATTATCCCTAAGTTTTGCTAATGGTTTTGATGAAAAGAATATACTTATTTTAGGAACTTTTGCATTGGGTGCTCAAAGATTACTGCCTTCTATTCATAGAGTTTATACATCATGGTCAAGTATTTCTGCTAATATTTTTGCAATAGAATCAGTCTTGGAATTGCTTTTCTTAAAAAATAGGAATATAAATTTTAAAGATAAAAATAAAAAATATAAATTTGAATTTCATGAAAAAATTGAACTTAAGAGTGTTTATTTCTCTTATTTGAAAAATGATATTTATGCTTTAAAAAATATTAATTTATTAATTCCTAAAGCCAAAAGGATCGCAATACTAGGTAGAAATGGAAGTGGCAAAAGTACTTTATCAGATATCTTATTAGGCCTATTGAAACCTTCAAAAGGAGAACTAAAAATAGATTCAAAAATTATTGACTTTTCAAAAATTGAAATAAATGAATGGCGATCAATTGTTGCTCATGTTCCCCAATCAATTTATATAGCGGACTCATCATTTATCGAAAATATTGCTATCGGTATTCCATCAGAGTTAATTAATAAACAAAGGGTTATTGAGGCGGCAAAGAAGGCAAAATTACATGATTTTATTTTATCGAGAAGATTTGGATATGACGAAATCCTTGGAGAGGAAGGCGTTAAATTGAGTGGCGGTCAAAGACAAAAGATTGCAATTGCAAGAGCTTTTTATAAGAATTCTAAAGTAATAATTTTTGACGAGGCTACAAGCGCCATTGATAAAAATGCAGAGGATTCTTTGATGAGTTCATTAAGCCTTATAAGTAAAGATATAACAATTATTATGATTACCCATAAATTAAATTTAATAAAAGATTTTGATTATGTTTATAAATTAAGAGGAGGTGAGATTGTTTTTTCAGGTACTCCGTCTGAAATGAAGACTAGTTAAAAAACTTTTTTATTTTATATCTTCTAGATTTATTCAATACAGTCCCAAGAAACTCTATCTCCTCTTTCTACAGATTTTTTCAATTTTTTATTTATTATTTGATCAAAAAATTTTGGAGATAATCCATATCCAGGTCTAAGCCTTCTAACGTTTTTTTTTGTTATGACATCACCTGATTTCATATCCTCAACAAAATAAAGTGATCTTCTAAAAACTAGATTTTTTGACTCTGAAGGGGGTCTCTCAAAATTTCCAGAGCCTAAAGCTTTCCAGCATTCGGTAGTACTTAACTTTAATTCTTTCAACTGTTTGGGTTCTATTGAAAAAGAACTATCAGGACCTTTATACTTCTTGCTATGAATAAAGTGCTTTTCAATGGCTACTGCACCAAGAGTTACTGCTGCTAATGCAGCTGTATTATTAATTGTATGATCAGACAAACCAACTTCAACATTATATTTTTCTTTAAATGTTTTAATCATATTTATATTAGAGTCTTCTGTTGATGCAGGGTAATCACTTACGCAATGAAAAAGAAGTATATCTCCAGATCCATATTTTTTTGCAACATAAATAGCATCATTTATTTCCTCTTTACTAGCCATCCCTGTCGATAATAATATAGGTCTATTTTTTTTTGCTACATATTTAATTAACGGTAAATCAACTATTTCAAATGAAGCAATTTTAAATGCTGGTACGTTTAGTTCATTAAGTAAATCAACTGCTTCTTCATCAAAAGGAGTTGAAAAGATTGTTATATTAGACTTTTTAGCAAAGTCAAAAAGTTCTTTATGCCATTCATATGGAGTGCACGCCTCTGAATAAAGATCAAATAATTTGTATCCCTTCCAAGTACCTTCTTTAATTAAAAAATCATCTTTATTGCAATCCAAAGTCATAGAATTTGCTGTATAAGTTTGAATTTTTATTGCATCTGCACCATTTTCCTTGGCAGACATTATAGTTTTTTTAGCTAATTCGATGGATCCACAATGATTTGCAGATAATTCAGCAATAATATACGGTTCATTAGATAGACCAATTTGTTTTCCATCAATAAACATTTATTTTTAAATCTTGTATGAAACTTGAAGTTTATAAATCTCCATTTCATCTAATATACATTGAAGTTGGGAATTCTCGCTTGAAATATTCAAATAAAAATATGGAGGTATTAGAGATGAAACCTCTTTTAGAGGTAGAAAATTATTTTTTACAAAATTTAAAATTAATGAAATATTTTCTTTATTCTGAATTGTCAAATTTAAACCTATAGAATTATCAAATTTTATATAAAAAGTTCCAATTTCCTCTTCATTATCAAAAACGATAAACCATTCTCTATATGGATGATTTTCAACAAACTTATTATGTAATTTGATGTCAGGTATTTTTGTATGACTAATTTTATATTTTCTTTTTTTTAAAAGTTGATAAAGTATATTTTTTTGCCTTTTGCTGCCACAAATTTTTTCAAAATTAATATGTTTTGTCATCAATTTTGGTTGTCCTTATAAATTTTTACAATATATTTGACTCCATTTATTCTAAAAAATCCTGGCCAATCTTTATTATTTACTATTCTTAGTAAAGGGAACAATTCTTTAATTGGCAAGTTTATATTTAATTCGGAATCTGCAATATTTCTTTTTCTATAGTAAGTACTTTTGCCATACTGTTTAATTTTTTCATAATTGGGATAATATTTCATAAAATTCTCTACCAATTCAAATGTCATCTTTGCTTGCTTATAACGAATTTCCTCATATAGTTCTGTTCCATCTAATTCTAATTCAATTTGATCAATAATATCTCCACAATCAAATTTTTCTGAAGCTTCCAACAAAGAAAAAACAATCTTATCTTTACCCTCCAGAATTTGCCATTGTAATGGTGAAAATCCCTTGCCTAAAGGCAAATTACTTTCATGAACTATGAGAACTAAACCATTTACTTCTAAAAAATCTTTTTTTAGAATACGTGTAAAACCTAAAACAAAAACTACATCAAATTCTTTGATATTTTCTTCTTCATAAAAATAAGATATCTTGATATCTTCTCTGGAATTTATATTATTCGGCAAATATTTTTTTAACCAATCATTTTTTTTATCAAATAGGAAAGCAAATCTATACATTATATTTATCACCATATAACCTAATATGAGCTTTACAACTTATTTTTCCATCAACTAATTCAGCCTTATTAAATTCAATAATATAATCTCCATATCTAATAAAAGAATTAGGATAATTTACATCATCAATCATTCTTACCCTATCGTAGAATTCTTCTATAGAACCTTTATCAGGTATTTTATTATCATCTATATTTAATCTTTTAAAGTAATAATGATTGCCTTTTTGATTAATTGGTTCAGGTAAAAAAACAATTAATTCTTCTATTAAATCATTTACAATGATATTTAATCTTTTAAAGATACTTGATAGAGAACCCTCTAAAGATATATATCTTTTACGATAAATCGGACCTGAATCTAATTCTTCAACCATTTTAAGAGCGCAAACAGGGGATTCTTTAAATCCATTTAAAATAAGATTCTGTATTGGACTCCCTCCTCTTCCAAAAGGTAAAGGGGCAGTATGAAATAAGATACATTTATATTCTTGATGAATTTCATTAGAAACTTTCCAACTCCAATGAGGGAAAAAAACTAAATTTGGATTAAATTTTTTTATATTTTCTGTAGTAAGTTCTTTTTTCTCTTTAATAAATAATATTTGATGATTCTTTTTTAAATAATTCGAAGGGACGAACCATGATTTAGAACATGCTATAACTACTTTCATTATGATAATTCTATTTTTCTTATAATTTGGAATGCCTCAGCCATAATTAAACCATTTTGATTCCCTCTTATTTTAGCCAAATTTTCAATAGCTTCAAAAGACCTTGAATGCGGGTAATCTCTTATTTCACTTGAATAGGCTTTAAGAGCAGAAAGCTTATTTGACCAAGTTTCGGAGATATCTATGAATAAATTAGGTAAAAATCTACCAGTAATGGATTCATGCCCATAATCTGTAGCCGAGGGAACTTCAAATACTCTAAGTTCTCTACAAACCTCTCCAGGTTGAGGTCTAAATGCTGTTAGTACAGCTGAAGATAAAATCCTATGGTCCACATTAAGATCAGCTTCGCCATGGAAATAAACTAAAGAAGGCCTATATTTATTTTTTACTTTTTCAATTAGTTTGACTATTTCTAAAGTTGAACATGAATCCATTTGGTTATCTGGATAATCATTCCTTTCTATCCATTTAAATCCTAAAATCTTACTGGCTTTATCGGAAGCAATTATTCTTTTATTAATTTCATTTTGATTAATACCATTTCTAGATCCTACTCCATTGGTCATTGACATAACTATAACTTCATCGCCTTTCTCAGAATGTCTTTTAATTGTTCCACCCATTCCTATTGTTTCATCATCTGAATGAGCTACAACAACTAAAACCACATCACTATTCATAACTAAATTTGTGCATTAATTTTAAGCTTAGACTTTAATTATAAGTTTTTATTAATAACAATTATAATTTGAACCCTGAAAAATTATTATAAAATTATGATTTTGAACTATAAAAAATTTATTTTTCCATTGATGAATTTCACATATATTATTTTTGAGAGAATCTAGATTGATTGGTAAAATTAATTATAAACAAGTTTTTAAATTTCTATTAGTAGGTGGCTTTGCTGCATTTGCTAATATTTCAAGTCGCATAATATTTTCAAACTTCTTTTCTTACAAATTATCAATAATATTTTCATTTTTAATAGGCCTCACGACAGCTTTTTTATTAATGAGAAATTATGTATTTGTTTTTAAAAAAAATCTTATCTATCTCCAGATTCAAAGGTTTATATTTATTAATCTGCTTAATCTAATTCAGATTTTTTTTATAAGTCTAGGTTTAAATTTTTTGTTGAGTTTAATAATTAACAATGTAGAGTTAGTAGAATTAATATCTCATATAGTGGGAGTATTATTTCCTGGAATCACAAGTTATTTTGCTCATAAACATTTCACTTTTAAATAAAAAAATAAAATATAATAATTTAATCTTAATTTGCCAAGATAATTAAAATTTCTTATATGAAACCAATGCTATTATGTTAATTAAATAATTAGTTCCATATAGAAGTTTTGAAGGATCTAATAAAAGCTTGTAGACCGAAACAGTGGACAAAAAACCTTTTGGTTTTTGCTGCTCCTTTTTTCTCATTCTCAACTTCATTTGATATATGGTTTTCATCATTTATTTGCTTCATTTCTTTTTGTTTAGCATCAAGTTCTATTTATCTTATTAATGACACAATCGATATTAATAGCGATAAGATACATCCTTATAAAAAATATAGAGCAATTGCTTCGGGGAGAATATCAATTAAAAAAGCTATTATTTCTTCATTACTTATATTTGCTGCAAGCCTATTAATAGCATCTTCAATTAATAATATTTCTGCTTATATTATTATAATTTATTTTATTATTCAAATTGCATACTGTTTTAGATTAAAGAACGAACCTTTTCTTGATATTTTTTGTATCTCTTCAGGATTCTTACTTAGAGCAATAGCTGGAGTTAAATCTGCAAATTTTGACTTTTCCCCTTGGTTCTTATTATCAATAGGTCTACTCGCTTTATTCCTTGCCATAGAAAAAAGAAAAGCAGAATTGCAGAACGTTATTAATATGAAGATCAAAACAAGAAAGTCCTTAAACAGGTATTCTTTATCTTTGTTAAATAGAGCAGAATCTATAGTATCTACAAGTGCTTTTATGAGTTACTCATTATGGGCAGTAGGGCCTTCAATTAATGGATCTACAAAAGGCCCAATGATAATAACTATACCCTTCGTTTTATTGGGTATTTTTCGATATCAACTAATAACTGATCCCAAAGAAAGGGTAAGAAGAGAAATTTATAATCCAAATGTTAATCCTGAAAAACCAGAAGAAATTTTACTTAGCGACAAAGGAATATTATTATCAATATTAGGTTGGTTATTATCAATAGCATTTATTGGTTTCTTAAAATAATAGATTCATGTATAAAGTTAATTCAATATGGATTCTAGGCAGTACTAGTGAAATAGCCCAAGAGATATGTACTCAATTTGCTAGAAGTGGTTGTAAAAAGTTCTTTCTTATAGCCAGAGATAAGAAAAAAAATCAAAAATTTATCGACAATTTAAAAAATAAATATGATATTCACATAGAGAATCAAGAAGTAGATTTACTTTCTGATTATATTCCGAAAGAAAATGAATATTTAGACTATGACTTATATATTATTACTGCTGGATTTCTAGGATCAAATTATAAGAAAAAAAACTTATCTGAAGAGTTAAATATTTTAAAAATAAATTTCATTTCACTTATTTCTTGGATTAAATCCATAGTTACAAAAGAAAGAGTTAAAAAGCAAGGATGTTTATGGATATTTTCTTCAGTAGCTGGAGACAGAGGCAGGCCTTCAAACTATCAATATGGAGCAGCTAAGGCTGGATTAACTATTTATTGTGAGGGCTTAGCAAATATATACCAGAAAAGTCCTTTTAGCATAAGGATAATAAAAGCTGGATTAATAAGAACTTCAATGGTAAAGGGTAATTTTCCAAATTTTTTATTTACTGATAAAGTAAAAATCGTAAGTAAATTAAGAAAAGATCCATATAAGAACGGAGTTGAATACATGCCAACATGGTGGAAATTTATTATGCTGATTATTAAATCATTACCCTCCTTTTTAATGAAGAAGTTGTAATATTAAATTTCAATATTTATATTCTTTACTTTGAATTTATCTATTCATATTGAATCAAAATCTATATCAGGTTGGGGTAGAACGAATTACTCAACTGCAAAGATCTATACTCCAAAGGATATAGAACAAATAAAAAATTTAATTGATCAAAAAATAAATCCTTTAATCTCAAGAGGATTAGGAAGATCTTATGGAGATCCTGCTCAATGTGGAGGAGGTCATGTAATAGATACAAGGAATTTAAATTCATTACATTTAGATAAAAATAGTGGAGTTCTATTAGCAGGAGCTGGAGCTAAATTCAGTGAGATTTTAAAATATATTGTTCCTAGAGGTTTTTTCTTACCTGTTAGTCCTGGAACCAAAAATATTACCGTTGGTGGTGCAATATCATCAGATGTTCATGGTAAAAATCATCATTGTGATGGAAGTTTTGCAAATCATGTTCTCCAAATATCACTTATTGATGGCCAGGGAAATCTAAAGATTTTATCTCCTTTTGATATCACATCTTCAGAAGCCTTTTGGGCTACAACAGGAGGAATGGGATTGACAGGTGTAATTGTAGAGGCAAAATTTAAACTTATTTCAATAACTTCCTCTCAAATCAAAGTTCATACAAAAAAATTTAATGAATTAGATTCATTAATGGAATCAATGATAGAAAATGATAATTGTCACAAATATAGCGTTGCTTGGATAGACAGCCTAAGTAAAAAAGGTCGAGGAATTTTAACTAGAGGTGATCATGCAGACTCTAATGAAATTAACTATAAATACAGAAAAATATACAGAGAGCCACTTAAATATGATGAAGAAAAAACACCAAATACCCCATCATTCTTACCAAATGGGATTTTAAATAAGTTCACAGTATCTTTATTCAATAAAGTATGGTTTGCTAAGTCCAGAAATTCATTAGAAAGTGAATTTCAATCATTTAGTACATTTTTTCATCCCCTAGATGGCCTTAAAAATTGGAATAGAATCTATGGAAATAATGGCTTTATTCAATATCAGTTTGTAGTTCCCGATAAATCATCTTTTTTAATATCAAAGATACTTGATTCACTAAAAAAAATTGGTGCACCAAGTTTTTTAACAGTTTTGAAAAGATTTGGGAAAGCAAATGAGGGACATCTATCTTTCCCGATTGAAGGTTGGACTTTAGCTGTTGATATCCCTGCCAAGGTCCCAGGATTACTAGATACTTTAAATTGTCTTGATGAATTAGTAGTTAATGCAGGAGGAAGGATTTACTTAGCAAAAGACTCGAGGCAATCTTCAAAAACGTTCAAAGAAAGTTACGTAAGATATGAAGAATGGAAGTCTCAAAAAAAAATCCTTGATCCCTCAAATATTTTTGTTTCAGATTTATCTAGAAGATTAGAGATTTAGTGGCATGAAAATTTTTATACCTGGTGGTGCTGGATTAGTTGGATTAAATTTAATTTATCTTTTGTCCAAAAGTCATCCCGAATGGGAAATACTTGTTGTTGACAAGAATAAATCCTCTATAAATATTGCTAAAAAATTATTTAAAAGAGTTAACTTCATTTGCGAGGATTTAAGCAACAGCAAAAATAGTAAATGGTTAGGAATGATAAAAAATTTCAATGTTTGCATTATGTTGCAGGCCGAAATTGGGAATAAAGATCCTTATCAATTTGAAAAAAATAATGTGCTAACAACAAAAAATATTCTTGAAGCGATAAACAAATCAAATATAAATAGATTGATTCACGTTAGTAGTTCAGTTGTTAATTCTGTTTGTGATGATCTTTATACTCAAACCAAATTCAGGCAAGAAGAGTTAATTAAAAAAAATTGGGGTAAAAACCTAATTATTTTGCGACCAACCTTAATGTTTGGTTGGTTTGATAGAAAACACCTTGGATGGCTTCAGAAATTTATGAATAGGTTTCCGTTATTTCCTATCCCAGGAAAAGGTAAATTTATAAGGCAACCCTTATTTGTAAAAGATTTCTGCAAAATAATACAAAGTTGCATAATTAATCAGGAAATAATTGGTGAATTTGATATTACTGGTCTTCAAAGGATAACTTATATCAAACTCATGAAAATCATAAGATCTACATCAAAAAATAATCCAATATTCATCAATTTGCCGATCCCAGTTTTTAGTTTTTTACTTCAAGTATGGGCTGTTATAGCAAGGAGACCAGCCTTCACAGTTTCTCAACTAGAAGCATTGACTGCTGGTGATGAATTTGAATTAATTAATTGGCCTAAGATATTTTCAGTAAAGCCTACTGATATTGATGAAGCAATTAAAATAACTTATTGTAATAGTATATTTAGTGATATAGACTTACCATTTTGAATAAAAAAAAAATAGCCATAATTGGTGGTGGGCCTATGGGCTTATCAGCTACATTTGAATTAGCCAAGCTTGGTTTGCAACCAGAATTAATTGAAGCCGATGATCGCTTAGGGGGAATGGCAGCATGTTTTGATTTCGAAAATCAAAGAATTGAAAGATACTATCATTTTCACTGCACTGGTGATTTTGCATTTAAAAGAACTCTTTCTGAATTAGGACTAAAAGAAAAATTATGTTGGAAAGAAACCAAAATGGGATTCTTTTTTAAGAATAAATTATATAGGTGGGGTTCAGTTGGTGCAGTGATAACATTTCCGAGGATATCAATAATCTCTAGATTAAGATATCTTTTACATGCAGCACGCTGTTTAACTATTAAAGATTGGAATCATCTAGATAAGTTAACAGCCAGAAGTTGGCTAAAAAAATGGATAGGCAAAACTGGTTATCAGATTTTATGGAATAAATTATTTATCTATAAATTCTTTAATTATTCAGATAGTATATCAGCCGCATGGATATGGAGCAGAATAAGACGCTTAGGAAAATCAAGACATTTTCTAAAAGAGTATTTGGGATATTTAAAGGGAGGTTCAGATGAGTTTATAGAATGTATTTCAAATAGAATTGAATCTTTAGGAGGAAAAATTTATCTCTCATCAAAAGTTTTTTCTATTAAGCCAAATCTTAATGGCGGCGGTGAAATAAATTTTGCAAATCAAATAAAAAAATATGATCTAATAATAAGTACTATTCCTTTACCGCTATTAGGAAGCATTTTAAAAAATGGAGGAGTTAAATATCCTATTTACAATAAATACTCTAATTGTAAGTCTATTGCTTGTGTATGTGTAATTCTTCATCTTAAAAAAAAATTATCTAATAATTTCTGGATAAATATAAATGATGATCGTTTTAAGATACCTGGAGTAATTGAGATGAGTAATTTAAGACCATTAAGAGGTAATGTAGTTTATATTCCTTTTTATATGCCGTCAACAAATCCGGATTATAATCGAGAAAATAAAGAGTTTATTTCTGATGCTTGGTATTGTTTAAAGCAAATTAATAAAAGCCTTCAAGATAACGACCTCATAAATTCATATTGTAATAGATACAAATATGCTCAGCCAATTTGTGAAATCGGGCATTTAAAAAATCTACCCTCAATCAATCCTTTTAAAGGCATATATATAGTTGATACAACGGCATACTATCCTGAAGATAGAGGAATTAGTGAAAGTATTGAATATGGTAAAAAAATAGCCTATGAATCAATTAGAAATTGATATCATAAAAACTTAATTAAATAATTTATAAAATACTGAAAATAAAAAAATGTATTAGAGATATATCTATTTCCTTTTATTTCAATGAAATTTATAATTGGTTATGAAATTTATAATTTTATTGTATAAATGGATTGCTTATTCAGTTTAAAGGATGAATAAAATTTCGAATAAAATCTCGAAAGAAAGTTTGTTCTATCTTATTTTATTTATAAATATCGCTATTCTTTTAATAACTTTATCCAATTCATACACTGATGGTTATAACCTAAGGCAATCACAAACAGCTATATTAGCAAAGAATATTTACTACGATAATTTCAATATATTTCCAACAAGACTTTCAATCTTTGCACCACAAAAAGGTGAAATTATTTTTGAATTTCCCTTTGTTCATTTTCTGACAGCACTAACTTATAAATTTTCCCCAATATCTGAAATCAATGGAAGATTAATAAATCTTCTATTTTATATATTCAATGGCATTCTATTTTTTAAAATTCAAAGACTAATATTCAAAGGTAATTTATCAATTATTATATCTATATTATTTATTTCTTCTCCTAAAATACTTTATTTGGCACATGCTTTTATGCCAGAGACTAGTATGATGTTTTTTTATTTATTAACATATTATTTTTTTATAAAAAATAAAATTAAATATAATCATATAAATGAAAAATTAATGTTTATTTTTTTAGCTATAACACCAATCTTAAAACCTCCTGCAGGAGTAATCTTTTTTCCTATATTTTTAGATTACTTAAAAGAATTTAAATTTAATTATATTATCAGAAAATCTATTCCCTTTTTTATAAGTGCTTTACCTTTTTTACTATGGATGTATTATGGAACAGTTATAAATAATTCTGATAGTGCTAGCAGTGAATGGAGTTGGAATAGCGTCTTAATTAGTGGTTACTTAATTGAATATTGGTTTAATTTTAGTTTCTACTTAAAAATCATTAGTAATTTCTTAATACAGCATTTAAATCCTATAACTTTTATACTTTCCATCTATGCTGTGATAATTAATTTCAAATCAAAAGATCCCTTAATTAAATTTCATTTAAATTGGATTTTTGGAAATCTATTATTTTTATTTTTATTACCCGAAATTAATTTGGGACATCCTTATTATCAAATTATTTTTATACCTAGCCTTTTGTTCTTTACCGGTTTAGGAATACAAAAAATTAAGGCATTTTTCCCATATAAAGATTTGTTTATATATTCTTTAGTTTTAATAAACCTAATTTCATCAATTGCAATTTATGTTTATGGTAGCAACGAAAATTTAAGAATTTCTAATTTAGATGAATTTAAAAATGTTCTTGCTGAAAATGTAATTATTAAAAAAGATATTCCTTCAGAATATATACTTTATTCTCATAAAGGTATGGCATATACAGCTGTATATCCCTACTATTCAGATAGTTATAGTAGGCAATTTAATCTTGAATCAGAAAATATTTCAGATTTAAAAGAACGAATTAATTCAGGGGCAAAGTATATTTTCTTTTTAAATAGTTCTTATGGTAATACAATCAAACAATTAAAAAATAATATCGATATTTTTAATTGGTTAAATTCAGAACAAAATAAATTATATGAATCCAAAAATATTATCCTATATAAATTAAATTCAGTTTCTAAATAATAAAAAAAATTTTTTATTAGTACTGAAAACGAGATCTAAATAAATAAATGTAAAAAATGTACTTTAAATTGTAAATTATCTAGGATTTAATTCTGGTTATAATCAAAGGCAACAATTAATTTAATTATCACCAAAATACTCTTCTTAAAGAATTACAAAAAGAGTTGTAAGTATTCAAGAACAAAATGAAAAAGATTAAGAATTTAATAGATTAATAAAATTAAAATAGGAAGGTGTTAGAGTTAAAAAGTTTATATTTTGAATGATTAAATAGAAAAAATATGGCGATTTTTTCTGGAATTTTTATTTTTTGTTCTATTTGGATAGCCATAAGTAGTTCCATAAATGATCAAATTTATAAATTTAATAAAAATAATTTTAAAAATCAAAAATTTTTTTTATTGTTATCTTTAGGATTCATTTTTGCTTTTTCGTTAATTGGATTATTAAACATAATTCTTCATTTGTTTGGGTTTAGTATTTCATTTAATACATTATTAATGATATTCCCTTTTTTGATAGTAATTTTAAGTTATTCGAAAATAAAGAAATTTTGCAAAGAATTATTTTTTGCATTTTCTAAATTTAAAAAATTTAGAGTGCCCTCAATTAATAAAAATCCTTTTGCTTTTTCCCTTTTTTTTATAATCATTATACAAATATTATGCTTAGTAATTCGTTTAATTTTTCCAGCAACCCATACTGATGCAATAGGACAATATTTCGGAGACTCATTACAAATTTCTAGGTTAGATAATCTATCAATTAATGATTTTTATAAAATGGGTGAGGGTTTCAGAACTGATTCCCTAGCTTCTTTCTTTGATGCTTTTTTTATTCAAATAACCGATAATTGGTTTTTAGTCAGATCGGCTAGAGTTGTTGCTTTAATATTGTTTGTTTTTAGTAGTCTTGAAATGGCTTCCTGCTTAGGACCTTTTAATTTCAATAGATCTTTGCTTCTTGTGAGCCTAATCCTTACTTTACCTGACGTATGGAGTGTTTTCATATCAGGTAAACATGATGGGTATGTTTGTCTTTTTGAATTTACTGGAATTTATATTATATATTTATCATTAATTACTAGGGATAATTTTTTAAAATTAAGCTTTTTATTTTTATCACTATTAATAGGGGTATTAAGTGTAAGCATAAGATTATCGTCACTAATGTTTTTTCTATCAGCTTTAATTTTATTTTGCTTTTTTGCATTTAAATTCCCAGTTAATTTATCAAAAATAAATTTAAAAAAATACTCTTGCATAACAAACTCAAAGAATTTAATTTTTTCATTATTTATTATTTTTTCGTCTTTTTTAATATGTATTTTTAATATTAAATACTATTCAAATCCATTCTTTTATTTATCACCACCAAGCATAATTGCAAATATATTCCCTGATGCTTTTTCAACGATGGACTATCATGAAATAAAAGAGACTTTAGCATTAAAAAATATCCCTTTAGTTATTAAACCAATATCAACTTTTATTTACACATCCCTAGGTTTAGAACCAATTCGCTACATTTTAACAAAATTAATAGATGAGAAAAACTTTTTTATTTTTCTTTTGAGACCACTTGATTATTTTGGACCAACATATATATTAGTTTCAATTCTTTCTTTTTCACCTTTTTCTTTATTGCCATATTTTAATTTAAATTCGTTTAAAAAAGATCAAAAATATTTTTTGATTTTTTCTACATTATTAATTTTTTTATGGACTTTGTCGATACCTTATTCAAGAACTGCGATAGCAAGCTCATTATCATTAGTCATAATATTTTTATCAAATCCAAACTACTTTAATAAGTTTTCATTTAACAGTTTTACGGGTAAATTAGTAAGATTTATCTATTCATATGGAATAATTACCATTTATTTTTTCACTTTTTGGAGTCTCTCAAATATGTATGACTTACCTGTAAAAAGCCTTTTAGATTTTGGTAACTTTAATAGAACATCATTAACAAGGGACTATCTTGAAATGCAGAATAAAATTTTAGGATTAGAATCAGCAATACCTTCTATTGAATTCGAAAAAAATTGGTCAATAATTGAGAAAGAGAATAATGAAAAATTTCTTTTTTTAAAAGCGCCTCCAGTTTATGGATACTTTATAAACAAAGGTCTTATTTTAGAAAATGATTCAAAGAAACCAGCAAAGAATGAGTTTAAATCATTATGTTTTACAATTGATTCAACACAAAAAATAAAAAAAGATTCCTGTTAAGAATTTATTTTTTGAAGATTAATAATTTTTGAGATATATATGAAATAAATGCTAGTGGAAATATAATTAACATTGATGAGATATTTTTTGATATTTGATAAGAGCTTATATAGTTAATCATTATCCAATTTAGGTTCCATAAAAAAATATTTAGAATAAGATATTTAATAAATTTTGGGAAATTTAATCTATTGCTTCTGAAAACTTTTTTACCATAAAAATAAAATCCAAAAGATAAATTAAATATTTGACTTACTAATGTGGCAATAATAGTAGGTAAAAAGAATAATAAAATCTGTAAGATTATATTAGTTAGAATTACGTTTAAAAATCCATAAAAAATAAATAAAGTTTTTTTTTATTAGTTTTTTTTATCAATTTAATTTGATCAATAACCACTTTGCTAACTCGTATAATTACCAATTTGCCAAATATTAAATCCTGCTTGTTCTGCTTTTAAAACATCAACCACTGATCGAGTATCAAAAATCCATGCAGGTCTTTTCATCTTTTTTATAAGTTTAGTCCATGAGATATTTTTAAACTCTTCCCACTCTGTAAGTATAATAACAGCGTGACAATCTTCAACTGCACTTTGTATAGAATTAGCTCTAGACCAAAGCATTTTTTCCCTTGAACTTGTTTCATTTAAAGAAAGATTTAAATCCTTTTCAATTTGATTGTTATCAACTTTTGGATCATAAATTGAAAGAATAGCTCCTTCGTCAATTAAATTTCTGCAAATTTTAATACTTGCAGAATTTCTTGTATCGTTTGTATTTGCTTTAAAGGAGAAACCAAAAATTGCTAATTTTTTTCCAAATACTGTACCAAAGAGTTTTAAAACAATTAATTTAAAAATCCTATCTTTCTGCCAATTATTGATATTAACTACTTCCTCCCAATATGCTGCAACTTCATGTAAATTATAATACTCACATAAATAAACTAGGTTTAGTATATCTTTTTGAAAACAGCTTCCTCCAAAACCAGGACCAGGGAATAAAAATTTATTGCCAATCCTACTATCCATTCCAATAGCTTTAGAAACCTGCTTGATATCTGCTCCTGTAGCTTCACAAAGTGCAGAAATTGCATTTATGGAAGATATTCTCTGAGCTAAAAATGCATTAGCAGTTAACTTTGATAATTCAGAACTCCAAATATTAGTAAGAATTATTTTTTCTTTAGGCACCCAATTCAAATATAAATCAACTAAAGAATTCATCGCATATTTATCTTCGCCACCTATCAGAACTCGATCAGGCTTCTCAAGATCATTTATTGCATTTCCTTCGGAAAGAAATTCAGGATTAGATAAAACCGAAAATGTTTTTTTTTCTTCGTTATTATCTATTTCTTGAGATTCAGAAAGTATATTTTCAATTGTTTTTGCTGTTCTTACAGGTAGGGTACTTTTCTCAACTACTATAGTATGACCTTTTGAAAATTTAGCTATTTGCCTAGCTGAGGCCTCTATCCACTTTAAGTCACTAGCTTTTCCTGCTCCAATCCCTTTTGTTTTTGTAGGGGTATTAACTGATAAAAAAATCAAATCTGCGTTCGAAATAGATTCCTTAATATTGGTTGTAAAAAAAAGATTTTTATTTCTGTATAAAGAAATCAAGGTATCTAAACCCGGTTCATAAATTGGTAGATTAGAAGTATCAGAATCGTTCCATGCATTTATCCTTGACTCATTTATATCAGTTACTGTTATTTTTATATAAGGGCAATGATTAGCAAAAACAGCCATTGTTGGACCTCCAACATATCCAGCACCAATACAACAAATATTTTTTATTTTGTTATCAAACATAAAAATTATGGGAAATTATTTATTGGAATGTTTTTAGAGTTTTAAATAAGCTTATATTAATATAATTTTTAAAATTCAATAATAGGGATTTTTTCATAAAAATTAAGTACTTAAAAAAATAAATAAATAGTTTTAAATATAAGCTACTTAAAAAAATTATTTTCTTAAAATTTCTTCAATTTTCTCAAGAATATTAACAACTTCTAAGGATATTTTCAAGTCACTCATACTAAAATTACTATTTACAATGTCATAAGCAAATTCGTTAATTAAAATTTCTAATGGCATTTTTGAAAAGTCCGCATTAATATTTTTTATGGGATTATATGAATTTTGTTTTTGAAGACTTTCAAGTTGAATACTTTTATTATTTATGGGATCAAAAATATATAAAAAATCATCAAAATATAATTTTAAAACTCTTTTTTTTGTATTCATTAAATTACCTATATTTATCTCTGCATACTTATTATCTTTAAAACTAAGAATAACTCTTATATTTGACTTACTTACTCCCCCTTCAGAATAATTCTCAGTAAATTCAGCCTCGACCTTAGTAGGATATTCTTTAATAATATCTAGACACATCGACAAATCATGGGGTCCCCAGTCCCAAAGGGCCGAAACATCTTTTCTAAAAGGTCCGTAATTTCCTGCAATAGTATGAATTGATCTTAAATTAACTTTTTTTGATATATTTTTTTTTAACTCTCTATATAGCGGATGATAAAGATAAACATGGTTAACCTTTACAATAACCCTATTTTTAATAGCTAAGTCTTTTAATAATTTTGCCTCTCTAAAATTTAAAGTAATTGGTTTTTCTATTATTATTGGTAGCCTATTTTTAATACATTCTGAAGCAATTTCAAAGTGTGTACTAGCTGGTGAAGCAATTACTATTCCATCGAGCATTGATGACAAAGTAAGCTTATGCCAATCATCTGTCATCTCATATTGTTTAAGAAGGTTTTTCTTGTTTTTTAAAGATTTGCAAGCAATACTTTTTAAATTAATACCATGAATATTTTTAATTGTTTCGATATAGTTTGAACCCCATTTACCTGCACCTATAAGTCCTAAGTTTAATACTTTCGACATTTATTGTATGCCTGTATATACTTTATCTGACCATTGAATAAATCTTCTTAAACCCTCATCTATATCAATTTTAGGTATATATTTTATCTGGATTTTAGCTTTCTTAATATCTGGACATCTTCTATTCGGTTCATCAGCAGGATAACTATCTGGATAGTTCACTTTGTTATATTTAATTTTCTTACCTAAAAGAATTTCAATTTTTTTAATAAGATCAATGACTGAAATCTCAGGATTTGGATTACCAATATTATATGCTTCACCGGGAACACCATTTAAGATTACTCGAAAAAAACCTTCCATAGCATCTGTAATATAGCAAAATGTTCTTGTTTGCTTCCCTGTACCATAAATCTGAAGGGGGATGTTACCCTTTATTCTGCTGGTAAAATTTGGTAATACTCTATAGTCTGTTTCTTGCATTCCTGGGCCAAAAACATTAAAAGGACGTATGGTATTTGTATGAACTCCTTTGAGATTATGATATATATTGCATAAAGTTTCCCCAACTCTTTTACTCTCGTCATAACATGCTCTTGGACCATTACAGGAGACATTCCCACGATAACTTTCTTTGGTTGGGACGTTGTCGGGATCAGGGTCTCCATAGATCTCCGAAGATGAAAAGAATGTTAATTTAGCAGAATTAGCTTCTGCTAATTCGAGCATATTTTGTGTTCCATGTATAGCAACCTCCAAAGTCTCAAGTGGATAGGCTCGATAATAATAAGGACTCGCGATACCTGCCGCATGTATAATATAGTCTATTTTTTTTCTAGATATAAATTTTTCAATAACATTATGATTAATAAATTCAATATTTTCGAAAAAAGGGATCTCAGCACCTTCTTTACCAGAAGTAATTAAATTATCTAAAACAATTACTTCAACATTTTTTTTTAAAATTTTTTCATTTAACAAATTAAAAATTTCCATAAAATATCTGCCAAGAAAACCTCTTCCTCCAGTTAATAAAACAGTTTTACCAGAAAAATCTTGTGCCACATCTGAAAGATTATCAACAATCTGTTGAATATCATTAAATAGTAAAAATTCACTCATTTAAATTACTTGTAAGTTTGGTAAGGGAATAATAAATTTACCGCCTGATTCAGTAAATTTTTTGTTCTTCTCGATAATAGAGTCTGCAAAATTCCAAGCAAGAATTAGCAAGTAGTCAGGTTTTAATTTATTGATTGCCGATGAAGGAAGAATTGGAATATGTAAACCAGGGCTAAAAAGCCCTTGTTTTAGAGGACTATCATCAACTATAAAATCTAAAACATCACTCTCAAGTTCAAATTCATACATTAAAGTTGTCGCCTTAGCTGGAGCTCCAAATCCTGCAATAGACTTATTACTAGATTTTATTTTATTGATTAAGGTTATAAGTTCTTTTTTTCGATCTTTTATTTTTTTTGCAAAATTTATGAATGTATTTTTATCATTTAATAAAAATGAATTTTCTAAATCTATAAGTTTTTGAACAGATTTATTAATTTGTCTTTTGTTTTCCTTTTTTTTGACTACACATCTTATAGACCCCCCATGAGTATCAACTCTACAAACATCAATTAACTCCATATTATTTGAATAGAAGAATTTAATTAATGGCAGTACAGAGTGATAAGAAAGATGCTCGTGATAAATAGTATCAAATAAGGTTTTTTGATAAACGTCTAAAAGATAGGATACTTCAAAAACAAATAAACCATCATTAGTTAATAAATTTGAAACGGCTTTAGTAAAACCTATTAAATCATCACAATGGGCGAAAACATTATTTGCTGTAATCAAGGAAGCTAATGAATATTTACTCTTTATCTTTTCAGAAGTTTCCCAGTTAAAAAATTCGTTAATAGTTTCAATTCCGTCCTCCTGTGCTTTTTTTGAGATTTCTATGGCTGGGTCCACCCCAATGGCTCTATATCCAAGTCTTTTGAAAAATTTTAGCAATGTTCCATCATTTGAACCAATATCTAAAATATAATTTTTTGTAGATGGCTTATAGGTTTCTACAACTGAATTTGCATAAGAGGCAAAGTGCTCTACAAAAACAGGGGATGTACCCGAAACATATACATAATGATCAAAAAGTTCATTTGGGTTTATTACTTCAGTAAGCTGGACATGAGAACATTTCTCGCAAAAAAATAATTCTAAAGGATATTTTTTTTGTGAAAATTCTAAATATTCTTTTGATATAAATGCATTGGCTGGGGGTGTAGAAGCAAGTTCGAGTACAGATATGAGTTGCGAGGAACTGCATAATCTACATAGTAAATTTTTATTAGTTTTATTCATTATCAGGTTTCCAAGAAATTGAATCGCTTGCATCAATCAAATTTACTCTAACTACATCCGATTCATAAGTCTCTTGATCTCGTGGATTTCTAGAAAGCGTTAAAAATAAAGTATCAACTGGAAATTTCATACAATGTTCTACCAATGGAGGAGTGAAAATCATATGTCCTTTTTCAACAACTATTAATTCTGGTTTTACATTAGAGTTTAAATTTTTATAGTAATATTCTATCTTTCCCGAAATTACATAACAGTAATGCCAATCAGTTTTATGGTAATGATTAGCCCTTAGTGAGCCTGCTTTAGATTCTATCATTACGGCACTTTTCATCAAGGAATCAACCAAAGGTTGAATAGACCCTCTTACATCGACAAAAGGTTTTTCCATATCAACTAAGGGATTGATAGGCCAATTTTTCATTTCTTCATCAGTAAGAGGATCGATATTGGAATTCATAGAGGTGAAATTAGTGAAAAATTCTCTTTGATATTATCGTAAATATTACAGATATAGCATCATAAGGTCTTATTTTTTTGCCTTCTTCATATGTTCTTCCATAATAATTTACAGGCACCTCATAAAAAGATTTACTATTAGCTACAACTTTAGATAGTATTTCAGCTTGTTGCTCCCAACCACTAGTAGACAAATTATCAGCATCAATTAAATTAGCTTTGAAAATTACATAACAACTATAAATATCAGTAAAAGTTGTATTGTTTAAAACATTAAATAGGAATGTCAAAAATTTATTTCCAACTTTATGCCAAAAGTAATAAACTCGAGTGAGTTGTGAAGAAAGGAGTCTACTTCCAATTACCAAATCTGCATTAAAACGTAAAACTGGTTCAATTAGTTTTTTATAATCAAGAGGATCATATTCAAGATCTGCATCTTGAAAAAGGATATAATTTCCAGTTGCCACTTTGAGACCTTCCTTTATAGCAGCGCCTTTACCACTATTTTGTTTCATCCTAATAAGTAAATCATAAAGATTTTTATTTTTTTCTAACAATGATAAAGTATTATCCAAAGAACAGTCATCTATTACAATAATTTCTTTTTTTACACCTTCAATTTCTACCTTAGAAACTTTTTCTAAAATTTCGATTATTGTATCCTCTTCATTAAAAGCAGGCACTAAAATAGAAAGTTTTATCATGTAATTTTTTTATTAGTCTATTATGATTACAAATTTTAGATATGAAATATTTTTTTTTATTTTATTTTGTAAGAATATGAGGATATAACTTTTACAATCTAATCCTGAAAATTAGCTTTTAAATTTCTAAATTTATAAAGCACTTCAGCGAATTCCCAATCTTCTCGAGTACCTACATCAACATTTTTGTTTTTAAGTAGTTGATGAGATATATACCCTAATAACTCTCTAATTCTTCAAACTCAGAAAAAAGTATTTTAGGAAAACTACAAATGTACCTGAGTCATAATAATTTATTTGGTAAATAATGAGACCACAATTTGAATTTAATCTCGTATCCAAGATGGATAATATTTTCTTTAAATAGCAAAAAAATATTCTACTTGTGCAGGATAATAAACAATAGCCATAAAAGGTTTAATTGTATTAAAATTCTGTGAATTATTAATTTTTAAGCAGAAATTAAATCATTTTTATAAATTAATGGACAACATGCTTTGTAGTAGCAAAAAGCATGGCAAATAATGATAATTAGAGATTCTATGACAGATTTTTAACGTGGCCTATTGCAAAAAAAAGTGATGTTTTGTCTATAAATTTATAAATTTTTTTTGAAATAAAATAATACTTTTTATTTCCTTTTAATTGGATTTAACAAAAATAAAATATTTTTTAAAGATAAAACTGATCTTAAGTTTGAATGCTTAGAATTTGTTTTTCTATTGAGATAATAAAGAAAGTATGTTGGTAAATATTTAAAGTTATTAAGACTAAATAATTTTTTAAATTTTATATATTTAACTCCAAATGGTATAAAGGGAACAAAAGTGGTCCCATGTAGGGAGTATTTCAAATTTCGTTTTCTATCTAAATTAACCTTCTCCATTACGTCTTTTATTTCATCTCTACTTACATAATAATCATGATAAAAGGTTCTTCTTTGGGTTTTTAAATCAGAATAATATCTTGATACCCCATGAAATGAGTTTGCGGTATGAATAAAAAATATTAATCTATTTGGTATTGGCTCAATTTTAACTTCTTGTGAAAAACCATTTCTAGAAAACAATATTGTATGTCCACCCCATTCTTTTTCCCAAATATTACTTGCATAGAAAATTGTATTAGCGATGTGACAAAATTCCCCTTCTTTAATTGAAGAATGATCTACATGGGATCCTAAAAAACCATTATTTTCAGTTATGTGGTAGGGTGAATAACCTCCATAATCCTCAACATCTCGCATACTTAAAATATTTTTACTTTGTATTATTTCAGATATTACATTTTTTATTTCTAATGATCCCATTTTATAGACTAATTCTTTAGCGTTTTTTTTCATATCAGTATCTTTAAAAATCAACTTATTCTCTAGAGAGGTATTAAAAACTTTTTGAACGGTTTTAGTTGTAATTTCTAGTTCAGTAGTTAATTTATTAAATTTTTCTTTGGATAAAAAATTATCTATTACGCAATATGGGAATGGATCCATTACCCATTTATGCTTTTTTTTAGTCATATAAAATACCTAAAAAATTGATTAGATTTTTGGAACTTATTGTATATTTTACAAACATATTTTAGAGTATTTTAAATATAAAATTTACTTTGATATTAAAAAAAATAAAATCTTTTCCAAAAATAATAAAAACTGTTTGTTCCCCAAACTTTTGGTTCCCATACCCTACAATTTTTTTTACTAGGCCAATATTTGCTATTAATAAATCATGGTCTTTTAGAATGGCATTAAATATACAAGTAGAATTATTCAGAAAAAAACTCCGTTCAAGAAAACTTGGACATTTTTATGAATTTGGATCATTTAAAGGTGATTCTCTTATACTCTTTGGATTAATTAAAATGTTCTTATCAATATTTAATCCTGAATTAAAAAAACAAAAAATATTTTCTTTTGATTCTTTCCAAGGTCTTCCAAAAAATAATCTAGATCATAATGATCCTGTATGGAGAGAAAAAGAATTTTGCGGAACAATAAATGAAGTAATTAAAAATGTTTACTCACATGGAATAAGTTTTGAATATATTAAAGGTTTCTACAAGGATTCGTTAACTACTGAGTTGCAACAACGAATGCTAGAAAACCCGCCATCTATCATTCATATTGATGTTGATTTATATAGTAGTACTATTGAGGTATTGGAATGGTTAGATAAAATCTCACTTCCAATGGCAATATACATATTCGATGATATTTGGGCTACTGGTAATCATCCAGATTTAGGTGAACAAAAAGCAATATTAGAATATAACAAGATGAAAGAAAAAAGGGGGTTTCTTGTTGAATCCCCTTTATCAATGGGATCAAAAACAATTTATAGTTTTACATTGAGAAATCCTTTAAATAATACTTTTTATTCAAAAAATAATTAATTAAACGCTAGATTCTAGAATTCTTATAAAAAAACTTTTAAAAAATAAAAATCATTCAGACTACTAAATATAACAGCTAAATTCTTGATGGAGCCAAGCGGACTCGAACCGCTGACCCCCTGCATGCCATGCAGGTGCTCTACCAACTGAGCTATGGCCCCGAAATTAAATAAAAAACAATTATATCAAAAACATTTTGATCCTAAATATAACTGAATTAATTTTTATATTACTTCATAGTGTTTTTAATGAATCCTAATCATACCAAATTAATAAATTAAATTTAAATTGTAATTTTTATCAATTTTTTTTATCTAATATTTAAAACTAACTTTTGAAATCCAAATTCTTTTTTAAAAAAGATGAAATTGATATATTTAAATTTGGTTTATTGAATCTAAGATCTTTTGATAAATATCTTCTTCTGAAAATGGATTAAATATGAAATTTGGTTCACAGACATCATAAACATAATCCAAATTCGATGCCATGATTGGGATATTATAAAAAGAAGCTTCAATTAATGGCAATCCTAATGACTCATTAAGTGATGGGTAAAGAAGAAAGTCAGAACTTTTATAAATTTGATTTATTACATCTATCGGTTGATTTCCAATGAATAAAATCAATTCATTATATCTATATTTAATTGGCAACTTATTTTTATCAATGGTTAAAATAAGTTTAATATTTTTCCTTGAAATTGAAGATAATTTATTAAAAGTATTTAGTAGGACTTTATGATTTTTATGTGGTTCTAGAGAACTTGGATAAAAAAATATTTTATTTTTTTTTGAAATATTTTTAATTCTATTAAGTAAATATTTACTTTTAATTTCAAGTTTGTTTTTAATTAAATTACAACTATAAATTTCTAAATTGATATTTTTCCAAAATTTATCTTGGATGACTATTTTATTTTTTGGCTTCAAACTCAAAATTGTTTTCCTCATTGAGTTTGTTTGTACAATAATGATATCAGTATTTCTCAGAAACAAGTTAATAAGTAGATAGTGTATAAGATGATAAATAATAAATTTAATTTTAAAAAATAATTTCTTGTCGAAATAGTTTATATAGGAAAACAAATTCTTATTTTGGAAAAGTATAAAAACTTTATTAGTTGATCTTGGGAATCTAAAAAGAGGCGGTATTCCATTTAAAAAATATTCTTTAAAATATTCATTTTTATTATTTTTTCTTAAGTTACTTCTATATATAAAAAAATATTTTAATCTTTCTTTTAATACAAACAAATTCCTAAATAAATTTTTTTTAAAAAATATAGTTTCAGCATAAAAGAATGGTTTAAGCTTTTTCTTGGCTCTATTATCTAAAAATATTAAATTACCTTTTTTATCTAAGTAAGAGTGCATCATAGATAAATAAGTTATTCCACCACCCTGATTAATACTTATACAATTAAATACTTTATTAATAATCAATTTTTTATTAAAATTTTTAGATATAAATAATGATAACCCTCTCTGCATAAAAATAATTATATTTTGAATCAATTAGGAAGATATCTAAAGATTTAATAACTAAAAAAGTATATTTGAGATCAAAACACTTATTAAATATACATAAACCATCAAGTCTGCTTAAAGCTTAGCGATAGATTAATTTAATAAAAATAAAATATTTTCCTATATGCTTTTAAAGTGACTTTATTTTGTTTTTAAAAAAAATTGTGATTAAGAAAAAAATTGATAAAAGTTTCTACTAGAGAACTATTGATTATAATGTTTTTATTTTTAATAAACTAAGTTAGATAAAAATAGTATAAAAAAAAAGCTTTTTTATAAATAAATGTCCCTTTAATTTCAATTATCTTTAACTATTACCCTAGAAACAGTAATATATATAAGTTAGGTTTTATTTAATCTAAGTCTAATTCTCAAACTTTTATTGCTTCCTTAGCTCAGCTGGATAGAGCAACTGCCTTCTAAGCAGTGGGCCGCAGGTTCGAATCCTGCAGGAAGCGTTTATTTTAGTTTATTTGTAATGTATACCTTAATTACAGGTTCTGCCGGATTTATAGGCTTCCACTTAAGCAAAAGACTTTTAGAATCGGGTTATGGTGTTATTGGCTTGGACAATATAAATGATTATTATGATATTAATCTTAAAATTGCTAGAAATGAACAACTTGAAAACCTAGCTAAAAATAATGAGTACAAATTTAAATTTTTTAAAGTAGATATTGAAAATAAAGAGCTAATAGACAAAATATTTCAGAAATTTAAAATAGATAATGTTATTAATTTAGCAGCTCAAGCAGGAGTTAGATATTCTATTAAAAACCCTAATGCTTATATAAAATCTAATCTATCTGGATTTGGGAATATATTAGAAATGTGTCGTAATTATAAAGTAAAACACTTAATTTATGCCAGTAGTAGCTCAGTATATGGAGGTAATAAGAAGTTTCCTTTTTCTGAAGACGATAGCGTTGATCATCCAATAAGCCTTTACGCTGCCACAAAAAAGGCTAATGAACTTATGGCACACAGTTATAGCCATTTATATGATTTGCCTACCACAGGTTTACGTTTTTTTACTGTTTATGGACCATGGGGAAGACCAGACATGGCTCTTTTTCTTTTTACTAAATCAATTATTGAAAACAAGCCAATTAAAATATTTAATCATGGAAACATGATAAGAGACTTCACATACATAGACGATATAATTGAAAGTATTTTCAGAGTTATAAAAAAAATACCAAGGCCCAGCATTAAATCTAATAATGAATGTTTATCCTCTTCATCAAGCTGGGCTCCTTATAAAGTATTTAACATAGGCAATTCTAAACCTGTACCTTTAATGGAGTTTATTAATGAAATAGAAAAATCTCTTGGAATCCAAGCTAAAAAAGAATATTTAGATATGCAGCCTGGAGATGTTTCAAGCACATCTGCTGATACATCTAAATTAGAAAAATGGGTTAATTACAAACCAAATACCTCTATAAATAAAGGGATTTCAGAGTTTATTAATTGGTATAGAAATTTCTATTCATGCTGAGTTAATATTAAAGTATGACAATTAATAATAAATATAAATTACCTAATTTATTAAATTGCAAAATTTGCATTATCGGTCTGGGATATGTAGGTTTACCATTGGCAATAGAATTTTCTAAAATAAAAAAATGCTTGAGAACAGGCAAAATTCTGAAAAGAACAATATTTGGTTTTGATTTAAATAAGAAAAGAGTTAAAGAACTTATTTCTGGAGAAGATCATACAAAAGAAATTGATGAAATTGATAAAAAAGAATTGAAATCAATTAATTTTTTTTCTGAAGAGAATGCTAATATCGAAGCTGATGTTTTCATAATTTCAGTTCCAACTCCTATAGATGAAAATAATAATCCAGATTTATCATCTTTAAAAAGTGCTACAAAATCTGTAGCAAACTTTATTCGAAAAAGGGAAAAAGATACTTTACCAGTATTAATAATTGAAAGTACTGTCTATCCTGGTACTACTGAAAATATATGTGTCCCAATATTAGAAGAAATAACCGGTTACAAATTAAATATGGAATTTGTATGTGGTTACAGTCCAGAAAGGATAAATCCTGGAGATAAGACTCATAGACTTCCGTCAATAGTGAAAGTAACGAGTGGTAGTAATAAAGAAACAGCTAATTGGATTAATGATTTATATTCATCAATAATTAAAGCTGGTACTTATAAAGCTAAAAGTATTAAAGTAGCTGAAGCAGCTAAAGTAATTGAAAATACTCAAAGAGATTTAAATATTGCCTTGGTTAACGAAATCGCAAAGATATGTAAATTAATTAATATTGATACTTTAGATGTATTAGATACAGCTGGAAGTAAATGGAATTTTTTACCTTTCAGGCCTGGACTAGTAGGAGGACATTGTATCAGTGTTGATCCCTATTATTTGACATACATAGCTCAAAGAAATGGTTATGATACTGATATTGTCCTTGCTGGAAGGAATTTAAATGATGGTATGAGCGAATGGATTATTGAACAACTAATATTAGAAGCCAAATTTAAGAATATTGATTTTCAAAATGCAAGAATTTTATTGTTGGGATTAACCTTCAAAGAAAATTGTCCTGACATTAGGAACTCTAAAATATTAGATGTTATTAAACATTTAAATAAAAGAGATCAAATTCCTTATATTTTTGATCCATTTATGATTGAGAAAAAAAAACTAAGTGGAATAAATTTCAGATATCTAACTAAATCACCACTTGATCAAAATGATAAATATGATGTAATCATTATTTCAACAGCACATGATGAGTTTAAAAATATTGATTCAAAAAATTGGAGGAGAATTTTAGAAGAAAATCATATTATTTACGATTTAAAGGGGATTATTCCCAGAGATTTGAAACCACTAAGAATTTAATTTTTTCTCTAATTTTATTTTTATAAAAAATATTCTTACCATATTTAACGATAACTTTAGCTTAAATTAATTAACCATAAGGTTCTAAAAGGCTTCCAAATATCACTTATGAGGGAATTTGGCATATTGCTTTTCGAGCTACGCCATTTAAGAACCAATAAAAACCCAAAGAAACTTTAAAAACATGTTTCATTAGCACGTATAATATGATCTATTGTGATTACAAAATATCATTAGATGAAGGTCTTCATAACACCATTGATTTTTTTAAAAATAAATTATATTATTTTCAATGACTTTCTATCACTTTATATATTAAAAATTAAATGAGGGTTCTCGTAACTGGAGGAGCTGGTTTTATAGGTACCCATACTGTTAAATCTTTAATAAACGCAGGCCATTCGCCTATTGTATTAGATAACTTATTAGGAATTAAACAAGAAGTTATCTCTGATAATCTTGAGATACCCCTAATAAAAAGTAATGTAGGAAATAAAAAGAATTTGTTAGAAACCATAAGTGGAACACATAAAGATTTAAAAAATACGGTTCATGAAAATAGATTTATCCAAGCAGTAATTCATTTTGCAGCTCTTACTAATGTAAGAGATTCATTTAAGAATCCAATAAATTATTTCAGAAATAATGTTCAAGAATCCCTTAATTTATTAGAGATTTTGTGCGATAAAGAATTAAATTTTAAAAGGAAAACATCTATTCCCATACCAATAGTTTTTTCGAGCTCATGTTCTACCTATGGTATTCCTAAGAAATTGCCCATTGATGAAAATTCTCCCCAAAATCCAATAAATCCATATGGCAAAACAAAACTTATTGTTGAAATGCTGCTAAAAGATTTTGCTAAAGCATATAATTTGAAAAGTGTAATTTTTAGATATTTTAATGCTGCAGGAGCCTCAGAAGATGGATTTTTTGGAGAAAACAGAAAAATAGAGACTCATTTAATACCATTAGCAATAAATTCTGCATTAGGTATCAATAAAAATTTTAAAATTTTTGGTTTAGACCATCCAACTTTTGATGGCTCTTGCATAAGAGATTATGTGCATGTGGAAGATATCGCAGAAGCTCACTTATTAGCATTAGCAAAATTAAAAAATGAAATTATGTGTAATAATAATCCTAATAAACAATCTTCATCACTTGAAGAAAATTGTTTTGAATATAATATTGGTTTGGGTAAGGGTTTCTCAGTTTTGGAAATAATTAAAAAAGTTGAGGATATTACAGGTCATAATTGTCCATATGAAATTATTGAGAAGAAAGAGGGTGATCCAGCAATCTTAATTGCAAGTTCAAACAAAATCACAGCGGAGATTGGATGGAAGCCTAAATATAAAAAGATTGATGAAATGATATTGCACTCATACAATTGGATAAAGAAAATTAATAATTTTTAAATCCAATAATAAATGTTTATAGATCAATTAAATATGAAAAAAATAAGATCTGAATCTATTTATAAAACAGGAAATATTTTTTTTAAGATAGGAATATTAATTTTACCATCAACATTATTTATATCCTCAATATTTCTATTGCCATCTCTGATTATTTCAAATATTCAAAATAGATATTTATTAAAAGACAATTGGAATATACCTTTAATAGGTTGTTCATTTTTGATGATTATTGTTTGTATTATATCAAATTTAGTTCCCACAAACTTTTATAATTTCTTTTTAGACAAAAAACTAAATTGGTTGGGACTTATAAATTGGATTCCGATGTTTTGGCTTTATTGGTGTGCTCAGCATTATCTAAAAGATAAGAGAGAAAGAATTTCTTGTGCATTCTTTTTAGTTCTAGGTACAATTCCTATTTTGATTTCAGGCTTTGGTCAATATTACTTTGATTGGTATGGCCCATTTAGATTTTTAAATGGCACAATAATTTGGTATCAAAGAGAAGTTGAATATTTAACGGGTCCCTTTAACAATCCTAATATTGCAGGCACATGGCTAGCTGTGATATTCCCATTTTGTTTTTTCTTTGTATTAAAATCTATAAAAATTAATTTCAAAAGACTTTTTTATATACTTTTAACTTTAGCCACTTTATTAGCTTCATTTCTAACTTATTCCAGAAACGCCATTATAAATATATTTCTGGCTTCAGTAATATTAATGGGAGTTAGCATTAAAATAATATTTTTAATATTTTTAATAATCCTTATATTATCTGCTTCTATTTTTATTTTTGAAATTCCTTTAGAATTTTTAAATATATTCAAAGAAAATAAATTTTTATATGGCTTTATCCCAGAGTCAAATAAAATTTCAGATTTTTTGAATTTCTTCAGAATAAAAATTTGGAAAAATACAATTTTTAATATAATAAAAAGTCCAGTAATAGGATGGGGAGCATCAAGTTTTTCATCTATTTATTTATTAAATAGATATGAAGAACAAAGATTTGAACATACTCATAACATAGTTTTAGAGTTAGCACATAATTACGGAATTATTGTATCTTTAGTTTTATTCACAACAATTTTTTTATTAATTTACAAATCAAAGCCCAATCTTTCTTCAAATGTTCCAAATGAAGATTTAATAAATAAATTTTGGTGGGTATCAACTTTAGTTATGGTACTTATGCACATGTCAGACATAGCATATTACGATGGGAGAATTAGTATACTTTTTTGGATCTTAATGGCAGGCATTAGATGTATTTTAAAAGAAAGTAATTTAAAAGAAATAAATAAAAAAAGTTTCACTAATTAAGAACATTGAAGGAGTAGATCAACCTTTAAATACTTAACTCTTAAAGAAAAAATTTTTATATAAAATTTTATTATCTTATTAAATAATTAATATAAATAATAATATTTTAAAGTTGAATAAGATTAAATAATAGTTTAAATTTATGTATGATTTATGATAATTTTTAAATATATTAAGCTCATAAAAATATTAAGACCTAAAATTAATTTAGGTAAAATCAATCAATAAAATCATGTTTTTTTTATTTATATATATAATTTTTTCAATATTTCTAAGCAGATCAATATTAAAATCTAATATTTTCAATCTTGCCAGCATATCCTTGATTGCTTATTGGGCTGCCTATCCATTTGAAAAATTAGGTATTGATGGAAATTATGACATTTATGAGGCAGTTATAGGAATTAAAGAGAAAGGAGTATATATGTACGCAATATTTGGCTTTTCCTTTTTATTGGGTGCATTTTGCATATCAAAAATCAATATAAAAAAAATAAATTTTTATCCAACTATAATTACAAAAAATAATTTATTTTTTATTTCAACTTGTTTAGGATTATTAGGTTTATTTTGTTTTTCTAATACTTATAATTTTGACTTTAGTACATATTTTGATTTTTCATTAAATACTTCAAGGGGAGAAAAAATGGCAATATTAAGTAAAGCAAAAAATGCTTTACCTTACTCAATATTCTTTATTCCTTCTATCACAACTCTATTAATCACTATAAAAAAATTTGGGTTAAAGAATATAAATAATTTATTTTTGAGTTTTATAATTTTTTTAATAAATTTTCCAATATTATTTTCATATATATTTGAGGGGGATAGGACTGCATTAATAAAATTATTAGTAATGATAATATTCACGTTAGGATTAACTAAATATTCAGTTGAAAAAGTAAATAAAAACACATACTTAATTGAAAACTGGAGAGTCAATAATAGTGTTTTAAAAAACAGATTAAAAATGACAATAATTTTAATAAGCTTATTTTCTATGCTTACAATTATGGGCCATGTTAGAGGTAAAAACCAGGAACAATTATCTAGGATTTTTAGTGATTTATCTATAGAATTTAAGCAAAAAACTTTTCCAGTTGGTGAATTCAGGGGTGTTAATTACACCATAGATTATTCTTTGGCAAGAAATTACATTAATATTGAAAAAACAAAAAAGATGTTTACATGGGATAAATTTATTTTTTATCCTTTACCAACTTATGTATATAAAGGAATATTTAAAGAGGTTAAACCGCCTAATATTGGAGATGCTATTGGCATTGAAACTAAAAATTTTTATGGCCTCGAAGATAATCGAAAATTAGGTTTTGGTCTATCCCCCATAGCAGAGGGATTAATTAATTTTGGAGTATTTGGTGTTATTTTGAATGGATTTATATATGGACTTTCAATAAATTTACTACAATATTTTTATAATAAAATTTCTTTAGAAAGAATAAACTTGTTAGATATTTTTATTCTTAATACTACGGCTATGGTACCGTTGATTATGAGAGCCGGTTCTGCTGGAATATACAATTGGATATTTAGTACTTCATTTGTAATATTATTACCTTTATTACTTTTAGAGATTTTGCAAAAAAGAAATCTGATTCAAATTATTAAAAAAAAAAAAAAATAGATGATAATCAAAAATAAAATAATCAAATCTAATACATTATCAATTATTAGACACGGTAATGGTTTTAAATACATTGGGTTAGCAACTATCTTAACTCTTATAGTTACTTTCTTTGATATAAAAACAATTTCCTTAGTTCCAAGTTTAATTAAATCAATATCAAATGAGAATATCAATAATGGTGCTCTAAAATTTATTTTATTTGCTTTACTAGGTGGCATTTTAAGAATAATTTTTGCTTATTTTTCTTCTAAGGTAAATACTATTGTTTCTACTAACATTAGTAATAAAATTTTTGAAACAACAGAATTAATAGATATTTATCAATTGGAAAGTTTTGGGGTCAGCAAATTATCCCAGGTTTTTTCAAATGATATTCAGACAATAACAAATGAACTTGTCTATCCGATTCTTCAAATAATAACTAGTTTAATTTTATCTATATCAATATTATTATTTCTTTTAATTAGAATCCCATTAATTACAATAATAATGTCGATTATTTTCTTGATAATTTACTATTTTTTTATTAAAACATCAAAAAGTAAAATAAGAAAAAATAGTGCAAAAACAATTTTTATTAAAGATAAATTTGTACAGTCCGCAAATGAAATAATTATAAGTTCAAGATACCTCAAGACCTCATTAAAAGGTAAAAGCATTCGCAAATTTCTAAAAACCAACGATTTATCTATTAAAAGAATGTCAGCTCAAAATAATTTTTTATCTGTCTATCCTAAATACTTAGCAGAATCATTTGGTTTGATATCAATTGCAATTATCGGTCTTACAAGTTCTTATTATGGTAACTCTCAAATTTTATCGATTTTAGGAATTCTTGCTTTAAGCATACAAAAATTAATTCCTTCCTTTCAAAGTATATTTGTAGCTATATCGGCAATAAATTGTAACTCTGCGAATATTAAAAGAATGAATGATTTTATAAATTTGAGTTACGAGAAAAAAAACTTGAGCAAGCAAATAAACATATTTAATCGAATTGGTAATATTAAAAATATAAAGAATATAAATCACAAAGAAAATTCAAGATTACTTGTGAAAGTTAATCTTAAAAGTAAAAAAATTGATGATAATTTTAATTTTGAAATTTTAAACAATAAGTGGACTGGCATAATTGGTGCAAGTGGCATTGGCAAAACAACTTTAATGGACATAATAACGGGAGTAGCTTTACCTTTTGAATCAAAAACTTCTTTTTTAACCTCTAAAGGAGAATTCACATTAGAAAAAAGAAAAGATATATTTTTTATTTATCTTGCACAATTTAACTATATTCCAAATTGTCCAATTATTGAATTCATTGCAGGTTCAACTAATACAAAATATCTTAATGAAAATAAAAAATACATCGTTAAACTTTTTAAATCAATTGGTTTATTTGAAGAACTCGAATATAAAACAGAGAATGATATATTCAATAATTTATCAGAAAATGCTTCATCAATTAGTGGGGGGCAGGCTCAAAGGCTATTTATCTTAAGAACTATATTTGAAGCTAAAAAGAATATAAATAATGGATATAAAATATTAGCTATGGATGAACCATTTAAAGGACTTGATGAAGTTACAAAAAGCAAGTGTATTTATCTTCTAAAACAAGTTTCAAAGACTGCCATACTAATAACTCATTCAAATAAAGAAGCAAAAAATTTATGCGATACAGTATATAAAATACAATGACAATCTTACACTTAATAAGAAGCTTCGGGAGTGAAAGATTGGGAGGTGCTGAAAGGAATATTTATAATCTTGCAAATCTTATATCAAAAAAAACTAGTGAAACAAACATAGTTATAAGCGATTATGGAATTTGGAGATACTATCAAGAAAAAAAGGATTTTAAAAAAGAAAAAAAGGTTTTTTTAAAATTACTATATTTGGTATTAATGAAAAATAGAAAAATAAATATTAAAAATATTCACGTACACTCAAATGGTTACTACATATTTTTAGGATATTTTCTTGCAATCATCTTAAACTGCAGATTAATAATTAAAATTACACGAGTAGGAGAAGGATCTCTAGTTAATAGAAAAAAAGAAGAAAATCCAACAATTCAGTTTCTTATTAAGAAGAAATTATTTCAATATATTTGTAAATCAAACAATGTTTATATACAAATTTTATCGAAATCAAGTTTAAATATTGTAAGAAATTTTACTAACAAAATAATTGTTTTTCCTAATTTAGTAAAAAAAGGTTCATACAACTCAAAAAATAAAATTAAAGACACTGTAGTAATATCTTCAAGACTTATAGTCCGAAAAAATATTGACTTAGCATTAGATAATATACTTGATTTAAAAAATAGCAATATGCACATCTATATTATAGGCGATGGACCAGAATTAAATAGATTAAAAAATAAGTATAAAAATAACAAATCAGTAATTTCGTTTCTAGGTTATCTTGAGGGCGAGGATATAAATAATTTCTATAAAAAAGCTGAGTATTTCGTAAATTTAAGTAAAAGTGAGGGCATGTCTAACTCATTTATTGAAGCGATGACATTCGGATGCAGATGTATAGTATCAGACATAATGGAGAATAAATATACAGCTGGAAGTTATGCAATTTATTACGATAAAGAGGAAGATTTTAGTTATAAAATAAAAGAATCACTTAAACTAAATCCAGAAGAAATTTCTAATTATGCAAATTCCAAATATTCAATCGATTTATTTAATTATTCTAAATTAAAGGAGCTTTATAAAATTGATAATAGTTTTACTGGCAGCGGGTCAAGGTAAAAGATTAAAAAAATCATTACCTAAATCATTTTCTTATAAGACTAAATCTCTAGTTCCTGTTAATAATGTGCCAGCTATAAAAAGACTTGTTAATCAATTTTTAAAGATTAATCAAAATGATATTTTACTAGTATTAGGTCACGAGCATGAATCTATTTTGGAAATATTTAATTCACAAAAACAGCGTTTTGTCTTAAATAAAAACTATGAAAAAGATTCAAATCTAAAATCGCTTTTTTTGGCTTTTAAAAGTATTTTAAATGATCAAGTTTTTGATATAAATAAAGGTGTCTTAGTAATAGAAACAGATAGTGTTTTTTCAAATGAATCTCTAGAAAAATATATTAAATATATTGATGGTCTTTTATCTCTAGAACAAAAAAATAACAAAATTTGTTGGACAACAAAAGGATTAGCAAATATCAAAGATACTGGAGGTTTTATTGATCCTCAGAAAAATTTAATAAATTTAGATTTTGGCGAAATAAATGATGTGTATATAAAAAACAAACCAAATAATAAAAAAACATTAAAAATGTTTGGGATGACTTGGTTTGATAAATCTTCTATGATTAATTGGTATAATAATTGTAGAGGGTTATTGGATGGAAAAAATTCTTATGATACTACTGGATATTTTCATGAAATAATTTTTAAGAATCTAAATAAATACTCTATGTATTATTATGATTTAGGTCCAAAGGCTCTATCTTTTAATAACTTCTTGGAATACTCAAGATGCCTCGACTTTAATTAAATTTTTAGTCTAATAAAATTTTTATTTTGATGAATTTTTATTATTTAAATCCTAAAAAATTAAATCCAATAGAAGAATTTAATAAAGAAAGAGTTGATATGCTTCAAAAAAAAATTATTTCAGAGGGATATTGGTCTAAACCTATTTCTATTGCAAAAGAACATAATTTAGTAATGGACGGACACCATCGACTAGAAGCATCGTTACAATTAGGCTTAATAAAAGTTCCTTGTTTTATTTTTTCTTACAAAGAAATAAATGTATATTCTCTAAGGGGAGAGATAAAAGTTAATCAAGAAATAATAATAAGTAACTTTTTAAAATCAATTATATTTCCTTATAAAACTGCTAAACATGAGCTGCCAAATCCTAAATTTGAGCCACTTAGCTTAGAA
>QCGP01000007.1 GCA_003279845.1 Prochlorococcus sp. AG-388-F11 | reverse complement strand
CATTTGTTGCACTGTTCGCGGTGATTTAATAAGAGTCCTTGGCAACCTTATGAAAAGAAGAGATAAGTTTGACTATGTTTTAGTAGAAACCACAGGATTAGCAGATCCAGGCCCAGTTGCTCAGACATTTTTCATGGATGAAGAGATTAGTTCTGAATTCACTCTTGATGGAATTGTGACTTTAGTTGATGCTGCCCACATTGATCAACAGCTAGGCAGGAGTGATAAAAGTTCAGAACAAGTGGCATTTGCAGATGTTCTTGTCCTTAATAAAACTGATTTAGTCTCTGATGATGCACTAAATACTCTTGAATCGAGATTGAGGGATATGAACCGAATGACCCGAATTATTAGAGCCGAGAATGCCAAAGTACCAATTGAAACAGTCTTAAATCTAAGTGCATTTGATCTTGATCAGATCCTTAAACGCAGGCCAACATTCCTTGAACCAGAATATCCTTTTGAATGGACAGGTGTTTACGATCTTGATGCAGGTAAATATGAATTAATGCTAGAAGAAGGACCCGATCCAGAAATGTCCTTAGTAGCCCTCGCTAACCAAGGAGAGAGTGAAGAGGAACTTAAAGATGGTGCTGAATCCTCCGTGAGACTTTATGCAGAAAAAGCTAATAGTTTAGATCCTGGAAATACTATCCCATATGGAGAACATATAAATCTCAAATTGGAGGATAAAGGAAATAAGTCCTTCATCCTGAACATAGAAAAACCAACAAAAATAGGTTTGTTTACACAGCACACTGCTGAAGAATTCAATATGAAAGTCTTTAAAAGTGACGAAAATAAAGAGATTCCATTTAATACTGAAAGATTCTGGCAAGCAGAGCACGAACATGATGATGAAGTAGGCTCAATTGCTATAGAGCGTTTTGGAGATGTTGACCCAGAAAAACTAAATACTTGGATGGGAAGACTTCTATCAGAAAAAGGAGTGGATATATTCAGAACTAAAGGTTTCATAAGTTACTCAGGTAACCCAAGGAGAATAGTTTTCCAGGGAGTTCACATGTTGTTTACTGCACAACCTGATAAAGAATGGGGTAACGAACCTCGCAGAAATCAACTTGTTTTTATCGGTAGAAATTTAGATGAGAAAGAGATGCAAGAAGGCTTTGATAAATGCCTGATATAGAACCATTTAGCCCAAGAGGCATGTTCCATGAAGGATGGACTGCTGAAGTTAACGATTACGCCATAGCATGTGGCTGGGCTCTTAAAGGAAAACAATTTATTGTTGGCGACGTGGCAGGAGGTCTTTTTTCGTTTGAAGGAGATACTGGAAAAATTATTTGGAAAAAAGAAAATACACACTCCGGTGGTCTATTAGCAATGGCCATTCATCCAGAAGGCGAGATTTTTGCAACATCAGGTCAGGATGGAAATGTTCAAATTTGTAATTGCCACGAAGGTAAAGTAATTAAAACACTTAATCTTGGAAAGAGTTGGGTAGAACACCTCAAGTGGTCTAATGACGGTTTATTTCTAGCGATAGCTTCCTCAAAAAAAGTATATGTTTTTAATGAAATTGGAGAAGAGAAATGGATCTCAGAAGACCATCCAAGCACAGTAAGTGCAATAACATGGTCAAATAAAAATGAGCTCGCAACTGCATGCTACGGCAGAGTGACATTCTTTGACATTGTTAATAATAAAACGAATCAAAAACTAGAGTGGCAAGGATCATTGGTCTCTATGGAATTAAGCCCTGATGGAGATATAGTCGCCTGTGGGAGTCAAGACAATTCAGTTCACTTTTGGAGAAGATCAACAGGAATGGATGCTGAGATGACTGGATACCCTGGAAAACCAAGTCACCTTTCTTTTGATGACAGCGGAAAATTATTAGCGACTAGCGGCAGTGAAAGAATTACAGTATGGAGCTTTATAGGCAATGGTCCAGAAGGGACTATGCCAGGAGAGCTATGTCACCATACAGAACCTATTTCGAGCTTAGCCTTTTCAAATAAAGGTATGCTCGTAGCCTCAGGATCTAGGGATGGTTCTGTTGTCGCAAGTTTCCTAAAAAATGACGGCAATGGAGACCCAGTTGGGGCTGCATTCGCCGGAGATTTGGTAGGGGCAATATCATGGAGACCTGATGATTGTGCACTTGCAGCAGTTAATGCAAAAGGTGTTGTGAATTTATGGAAATTTAAAGTTCGTACTAACCTTTTTTCAAAGGGATTTAAGTAAAAAGTAGAAATTTATTAATTACCAATAGTTAGCTTTTAAATGTCTTTCCATACAAATGACCTCACAGTCATTATCTATTCCTTTTGGGTGAATATCGCAATATGAGAGACATTGAAAATATTCGTCTATAGGATTAGATTTATCAGTCTTACTAACTTCTTTTGAATGATCCATAAAAGAGTTCCTCAATTATTTAAAATTAAGATAGTCGAATTAAATATCAAAAGAAATAAGCAAAACTTACTCAAAATATCTAAAAAAAATTATCGCGATTGATTACTACTTTCGGACATTTTCAATTAAAAAGCAATGCGTATAAAAACGGATTGTCTTTAGAGAAATATTTTCCTAATTTTATATTGTTGAGTTCTAGGAGGTCTTTCAAAATGATCGATAGCCTGCCTGAAATTTCGGAATAAACCGAACTAATTTAATTAACTGCTCCAATTATTTTTTATTAATGTCTAAGCTTCCTTCTTCTGCATCGTTTAGGTGCCCTTTAAGAAACAAGCTTAATTCTAGAGTTTTTGCCCCAGTTAAAGACAATTAGTTAATTTTGGTGAGCATTAGCTTAATAGAAGTTAGCAACAAGGATCCATGATTTAGGTGCGTTATTAACTTCAGTAAAAATATAAGTAAGAGAAAAAAGAGGGCTTAAATAAGTCCTCTTTTTTTAATAAGATAACTTTCTGCTAGTTTTATAGATAATGATTAAAATAATAAAATTTAAAAATGGTTCAATATTATTGCCCATATTGCAATCCTAAATTTCAATTTCAAAAACAATCTTCAAAAGGTACTTTGATTTGTGGCTTGTGTGGAGAGGATCTTGTAAAAAAACCATTTATTAGGTTGAACCAGATAATCGCTTTAGTTGCTGCGTCATCATTACTTCTACCGTTAATATATACTTTTATTTTTTTAATTAAAAATCAAATAAATCCTCCCAATAAAAATTATCAAGCAAATAGTACCTTAATGATAATTATCAAAGAAACAATTTAAAAAATTTCGAGAGTCACCCTCTGCATAGTGATTTATTTAAACAAGAATTTTTACTCTCAATGTTTATTTGATCGTCAATATTTTTTAATTTGTTTTTATTACTTATTACTTTAACTTTTTGCACACAATGATCTTCACAACCACCATTAAATAAATTATGTGCATATAAATTGGAAATATTCGCGATCAATAGAATTAAAATTATTTTATAAATTTGATAAAAATAAGACTTCATTTTTAATATGATTTTCCAAGAATTAGTAAATAATATCATTTAATTCCAAGGAGTGTTTATAAGTCCCCAGATATCGAAGAAGAAAAATAAAACTGCAATAACAACGAGATCCCATGCTCTTTCCCTAAAAGCCCAAGGAGCAATAAAAACTTCTCCAAGTCCGTGAAGTGCAGCCCCTACAGGAAGATGATCAAGAACCAGCAAACTGTGAGAGAGGATAAAAAGAAAGCTTGCGAAATATCTAAAAAAAACAAATTGCCAATTACTAGAACTCATGCCTTTTAGATTTTTAAGAAATATACTTCAATGAACAAAATAATGATATAGATCGAGTCAAGAGATATTATTTTTGGTAGCCATAAATACGAATAAAGATATAAAGCTAAAGTAAAAGTTACTAAAAGACGAAATATATGTTTTCAAGTTATCAGCCTAAAAATAGTTTTGATGAATACTTTAAGGATAATGTTAACTCTGCTAGAGAAATATTGATTCCACTTCTTTCCTCTTTAGATAATATGGGGCTGGAAGAATTAAACAGGAATCATTCTGCCGCAAAAAAATTATTACTAAGACATGGTGCAACTTTTAGATTAAACGATACTGGTTTAAAAGGTACTGAGAGAATATTACCTTTTGATCCACTTCCAAGAATAATTAGTAAAGATGATTGGGTAACGTTAGAAAAAGGCCTAAAACAAAGGCTTGAAGCAATTGATTTATTCCTAGATGATATTTATAATTCTCAAAAAATAATTAATGATGGAATAATTCCAAGAGAATTAATAGAGAGTTCAGATGGGTGGAGACCTCAGATGATAGGTTTCAAACCTCCACTAAATAAATGGTGTCAAATTTCAGGACTTGATTTAATAAGAGATAGAAAAGGAGATTGGCATGTTTTAGAAGATAATTTAAGGTGCCCTTCTGGGGTTGCTTATTTTTTAGAAAATAGATTAGTTATGAAAAATATTTTTCCTAATCTTTTCTCAGGAAGGATAGTAAAACCAATTGATGAATATCCATCATATCTTTTAAAAACTCTGCAAGAACTTGCTGTTTGGACTGATACTCCCAAGATAGTTCTACTAACTCCAGGAATTTTTAATAGTGCTTATTTCGAACATAGTTATTTAGCTCAAGAAATGGGCATCCAACTGGTTCAGGGGCATGACTTAGTTTGTAATGATGATTATGTATATTTAAAAACTACCTCTGGATTAAAAAGAGTAGATGTCATTTACAGACGAATTGATGATGATTTCTTAGATCCTCTTAATTTCAGAAAAGATTCCTGCCTTGGTGTTAGCGGATTACTTGATGTTTTTAAGGCAGGTCATGTTGCTTTAGCAAATGCCCCTGGGACTGGAATAGCAGATGACAAGATGATTTATTCTTTTGTTCCAAAAATGATTAAATATTATCTTGATGAAGAAATGATTATTAAAAATGTAGAAACTTATATTTGTCATTATCAAAAGGATCGAGAATATGTTTTAGAAAATTTATCAAAACTTGTTGTAAAGTCTGTCGCAGAAGCTGGGGGTTATGGAATGTTAATTGGCCCTCACTCAACAACGAGTGAGATAGAGGAATTCGCTAATAAAATTAAAAATAATCCTAGAAATTTCATAGCACAACCAACATTAGAATTATCTACTGTGCCATCGTTATGTGATGGAGAACTATATCCATGTCATGTTGATTTAAGACCATATATTTTAAGAGGAAAAGATTCATGGGTTAGCCCAGGTGGGCTTACTAGGGTAGCATTAAAAAAAGGATCGTTAGTTGTTAATTCTTCTCAAGGTGGAGGATGCAAAGATACATGGGTTGTAGGTAAATAATATGCTTTTAAGTCGTGTAGCAGAATCTCTTTATTGGATCAATCGTTATTTAGAACGTGCCGAAAACATATCTCGTTTCGTGGAAGTAAGTGAAGCAATGTCATTAGATTGTCCACCAGGAAGTGCAGAACCTTGGCTCCCCTTAGTTGATGCTTCGAGTGACAGAGAATCTTTTGATAAAAGATTCCCAGAGAAAAAACCTGATGACGTTATTAATTTTTTAATAAGAGATCGTTTAAACCCAAATAGCATAATTTCTTGCATTCAAATGGCAAGAGAAAATGCAAGACAAATCAGAGATGTCATGACCACAGAAATGTGGGAACAAATTAATATTTTATATTGGAATATGCAAGAAGGAGAGGCAATATGGAATAAACCAAGACAAGAACAATTAAGTGAAATAAGGAGGGAATGTCAGCTTTTTTATGGAATTACAGATGCGACCCTAAGCAAAGATCTTGCCTGGAGATTTAGCATTCTTGGAAGATTAATCGAGAGAGCTGACAAAACATCAAGAATTTTAGATGTTAAATATTATTTACTCCTTCCCAGCTTAGATGAACTTGGAGGAGTTCTTGATGAGCTGCAATGGATTGCACTTTTACGTTCAGCTGGAGCTTATCAAATGTTTAGGAAAGCTGTGCAGAATTCTATAAAGCCTAATTCAGTTGCGAGATTTCTTTTACTTGATCCAATTTTTCCGAGATCAGTAAGATACTGTCTTGATGGGATAAGTAATACACTTAAAACAATAGACACCTCTCCATCTACTGAAAATCCTTCAGAATTAGAATGCATGAGAGGTTTGCTTAAAGCAAAGTGGAGTTATATCAGAATTGAAGATATAATCAATGATGGTTTACATGAGGCAATCGATTCATTGCAAATGGATTTAAATAAATTAAATGATCTCATTCAAGAAAAATATTTTATTAATTAATAAGTTTATTAATGAGAATTAAATACATTCACAAACTTGAATATAAATACGAAGACCCTGTTCAACTAGGAGAGCATAGATTATGTATAAAACCAAGGTCAAATGGATTCCAAAAGCTAAAGAACTTTGAATTAAAAATAACCCCAGAACCAGAAATTATTTATCCACTACTTGCTGCCAGCGGAGAAGAGATTAATAGAATCAGATTCAATGGATTAACAGATAATTTAATAATTGAATCAATTAGCGAAGTTGAAACTATTAAACATCCAAACATTATTGATGGGGTTAAAAATAGGGATTTAACATTACCTTTTTGTAGAAGCATTATTAACAGAGATTTACAGGGTGCATTAGAGGGGTGGATGCCAAATGGACAACACGATCCCTCAGCCGTAGAACTTGCCCAAGAAGCTTTAGCAGGAAGCATTAATAACGCATTATCATTTACATATCAACTAATAGAGATTATTCAAGACAGGGTTAAATATACAAAAAGACATACAGGTCCAGCATGGCCTGCTAGTAGAACACTTAGAGAACGTATAGGTTCATGCAGAGATTTAGCAATGCTAATGGTTGAAGCTTGTAGGTCTATTGGTATCCCAAGTAGGTTTGTAAGTGGTTATCATTTTGAAGACCCGTTACCCTCTGAATTGGATTTACACGCTTGGGCTGAATTATATATTCCAGGTGCTGGTTGGAGAGGTTTTGATCCAAGCGGAAAAGGATTAATAGATGATAGATATTTAACATTGGTATCCTCTTCAAAATCTAATTTAACCTCTGTAATTACAGGAAACTTTGTAGGAAAAAATAATTTAGAAAATACTTTATCCTGGGAAATCAAACCTCTTGAAATTAAATAAACACTTAATTTTTAATCTTTTTTAAAAAAAAAATAATAATAATATGTTTCTTTTTTAGTGTTAATTGATACGTTCTTGGATATATATATCTGTTTTCATTTGTTTAATCTTTAAAGAAAATTGAACTCAAGTTTAGAAATTCCAGTTATCAATTCAAACAAATCGAAAATGTTTGAATTGATAAGTTATGAAAAATTTCGCGATACAAAAGATGTAAGATTTTTTGATATTAGTGTTAATGAATCAAACTATAGAGATCTAGTTATTCACAGTGGTCCTGCAGTTAGTCCGCCCAATGATGAAGAATTTACTAATTGGCAATTTTACATACATCCCAATCAAGAAGATAATCTACTGGCTATCTCTGGGGGGAGAACATTTTTTCTTGTCAATTTTGGCTGGGATTATCCTTTTTATAAAGTTAGATTAGAATCTTGCGGATATATTCTAAGAATACCTAGAGGAACATTTCATAGATCAGTATCTGACGAAAACGGTTCCATAGTTTTAAATCAAGCTGTAAGAGATAAAGAAGGTACAGTTGAATCTGAATTCAAGGTTACGAATAGCAAAGACAACATAAAACTTCTAAATTGTATAACCAATCTTGAGCCTAGATTTAAAATTTATAGTGTTAAATAATCTTAAAAACGATTTCCAAATTTATATATCAATTTAAAAAATTATCTAATTGATATAAAATAAATTTATTCAAATTTTTTAATATGAAATTTTTAAGTTTTTTAAAATATTTTTTATGCATAACTTTTTCCTTCATAGTTTTATCCTCTCCAGTTTTTGCTGGAGCAAATGTTGCTGTTAAGGGCGAAGGAGATGAAGTTCCAAGTTATGTAAGATCTAATATTACAGGATTTGATTTCCATGGAGAGGATCTTCATTTGTCTTCTATAGCTGGAGCAGTTGCGCGAGATGCCGATTTTAGTGATGTTGATTTACATGGAACAACCTTAACCCTATCTGATTTGAAAGGTTCTAATTTAAATGGCATTGACCTGACCGATACTCTTTCTGATCGAGTTAATTTCCAAAAAACAGATCTTAGAAATGCTGTTTTAATAAATATGATCGCATCAGGCAGCAGTTTTGCAGGAGCTCAAATAGAAGGAGCAGATTTTTCTTATGCCATTCTTGACAGTGAAGATCAAAGAAATCTTTGTGAAATTGCTGATGGGATCAATCCAACAACAGGCGTTTCAACAAGAGAAAGTCTTGAGTGTAATTAAAATTTAAAATTATAAGTAAACTTTTTTCCCATTGTTAAATTTATAAATTCTTTGTTCATCGTCTTGAAATATCATCTCACCATTTAATTTGGATTTCTTGAATTTTGAAAGTCTTGCTCTGTGTATATTGGATTTTCTATTAATATTTTCTTCATTATCATAAATTCCAATATAAATATTTATATTTGGATTTGAAAAGGTTTTTTCTTCCTCCCTTAAAAAAATTCTCTCAATATTTGTTTGAGTGCTCTGCAGTTTATTTTTAAATTTATCTAATTTTAAGTTCTTTGGGTTTTTAGATTTAATTTTTTTGTAGACCAAAAAAATAACTCCTAAAATTAGAAAAACTATAACTATTTTCATCACCTATTTAATTTTTATTTGTATATCTACCCCTAAGTTACTTTTAGTAGTTAATATTTCTTTTTTTAAGATTCCATAAGAAAAAATTCTAGATAAAGTTTTCAAAGATTTAAAAACTAAAAAAACAGTAAATAGAAAAAAAACAATAATGTTTTCTACAAGAATATTTTTATTTTTACCATCTAAATTGCTCATATAAGTCTTAAATCAATTATTTTTCATCACTATTTGCATATGGACCGAAAAATTCACTGGCGTCTCTTCCCATTACTTTAGCAAGATTTAAACTTTTATCTATATCCCATTTAGATGCCATTCCATAAAGAATCCCAGCAGCAAAAGAATCGCCACATCCATAAGAATCAATTTTTAATTTTTTGTTTTTAAGAGCCTTATATCTTCCTCCTGGGAATAGTATGCCACCTTTCTCTCCCTCTGTTTTAATAATATATTTGGGTTTTAACGATAATTCTGAAAAAGAAAAAACTTCTCCGGGATCAAGATTACTGCCTATTAATCCATCTAAAAGAACATTTGATTTATTAATTGTATTTAATCCTACCCTGGGTGTTGTACAAAGTATTGAGGCTGATCTAGCCATTTTAAAAATCTCTGAATCTGATGCAGTAATAAAAATTCCGTCCATTTTTTTTAAAATGTTCCATTCCAAATTGTCTTTATGAGTTGGAGCCAACCTTTCTCCAATAACTGTAATTGCTCTTTCACCTTGAGAGTCAATTAAACTAAATCCTCTTCTAGTTGGTTTATCACGCCAAGCTACATGCAACTTAATTCCCATATTTGAGAGAATCTTGAAACACTTATCTCCATAATCATCATTACCTAATGACGTAAAAAAATGAATTTGATTTAAAGTTAAATCAGAAAGTATTTTCGAAATAATTGAGCCCCCACCAGCTGGAGACTCAAGGGAACCTTCAGAATGAGAAATGACTCCTGGTTTTGGTAATTGATCAACCTTTAAGAAATTTATCCACTCAACATGACCAACAACAGCAAATTTTAAATTTCCTTTTTTAAATTTATAGTCTTCAACTTTTTTATTCTTTTCAACAACCATAAGCTTTTAAATACTATTATTAGAAGAAATATTTTTGACAAGTGAATTCATTTAACATTTTAAAAGATAATAAACAGATACTATCTTATCTTTACCTTTTTCTATCAATTTTGGGTGCTGTCCTGCCAATGATGGCAAATTTCGAATTTGCTAGGGAATATGGAAACAACTTTGATATAAATAACTTCATTTCTTTAGCGAATGCGAACCCTGCAGCGCAGTCAATTTCTAGAGACTTATTAGTAGGTGCAAGCGCTATTTTTATATGGATAGTAAATGAATCAAAAAAACTAAACATAAAGAATATGTGGGTTGTATACATTGGAACTTTTCTTATAGCCTTCGCATTCTCTGCACCTTTTTTCTTATTTCTAAGAGAGAGAAGAATTATTGAATTAGAAAAGATTAATTAAAATAATCTCTTAAATAAAACTGCAAATACAATAAAACAACAACATGAAATTGAAAGCCAGATTATTGAAGCATAACCAAATAGATCTAATATGCGTCCTGAAATAAATGGTCCAAAAAAATAACCCATAGCGAAACATTGTGATAGAAGAGCAAGTGCAAAACCTTTTTTATTTGAAGGAGCTATTCTGAAAACGATATCTGTTGATGTTGGAAGAAATGAAGCAGTCCCTAAACTTACTAAAATTAATGAAAAAGAAATTAAATAAAAAGCTGGGATATTTAAATAACTAGAAATAAATAATAAAAATGAAGCGAAAGAGAAATTTATTAAACTAAATTTCAAGCCAAATAATCTTTCTTTCTTAGATATCCAAGAACCTACAGGCCATTGTAAAAACAACAATAAAATTAACTGAACAGAAATTATAAGACTAATAATTTCTTTGCTTAATGCATTCCGATATACTCCACCTTTAACAAGATCAAGAGGCAAAGTTACTTGAATCAAAGCTAAAGAGGTAGTTATCAATAAAATAGATAAAACTATTATTGTTGAATTTTTATTCCATTTCAATTGTGCCTGATTAGTTGGATCAACTAATTTTTTTTGGAAATTTTCTAAATTTCTTTTAATAGAAGAACTATTTCTAGATATTAAATATGTGATAACTAACATGCAAAAAATATCATTAATAAATATTGATTTAGAATACAAAAAATTTGTCATATAACCCCCTAAGAATACTCCTAGAAATATTCCTAAAGCCTCCGAACTTCTAACAAGAGCATAAGCTTTGCGTGTTTCAATAGGATGGCAGAAATAGGGCACCCCAAACTCAGCAGCAGGCCAATATATTCCTGCAGCAGCCCCAACAAATGATTGTCCAATTATGTACAAAAAGGTATCTTTTGAAAAAATGAGGCATAAACTAGCGACAATACTTAGTATTGAAGAAGTAACTATTGGAAATTGTATTTTCCCTATTTTATTAAGATAATTACCTGTAAAGAGTCTTGTTACGGTTCCAATTATTGCTGAAATGGTAAACCCCAAGCCAATATCTGTTGCCGATAATCCTATGTTATTAAAAATAAGTGATGTTAAATAAATAACTCCTCCTGCTCCAAATGCAGCGTAAAATCTTATCTTGGTTATTAACCTCAAATGATATGGAAATTGAATCCACCAATTTTTGCTAATTTGTAAATTATTTAGACTAATCACAAGTGAAATACATTTTTATAATTTTTTTTAGTTTTTGTGGTTTATTTTTTAATAATGGTTTAAAGGCTGCTGAAAAGATAAATATTAAATTTGAAGAGATGGAAATCCCTCTTACTATAGAACAATTATCAAAATTAGAAAAATACAAAGATGATTCAACAGAATTAATAGATTGGTTAAAAAATAATGGATTAATAAGAGTTTTTGAATTATCAAAATTTTTAGAATTTCCAGTTTTCAAGGAAGAGGGATTAAATAGAGAAATATTAAGAAGTTGGATAGGGCGTAAAATTCTTACAGAATTAAGCAAAAGCATTAAAGTTCCAAATGACAATAATGGAACAGAAATTTATAACACTATAGAAAAATTATTAGAACAAAAAAAAGAAGTTTCAACTTTAGAAATCATAAAGGCATTACCATCAAGGGAAATTTCACTTGATATTGATAATTTAATTTTAATAATTTCATCTTGGAAAAATGAATTATCAATGCAACAAGAACTTTTATCCAGATTAAATAAACTTGAAAGAACGAATCAAAATGCCTTCAAAAATACTGAAAAAAAATCAAATCATGATCTAATAAAAATTGATAAAAAAATTTATGCTCCCCACCGAGTGAAACCTTTTGAAATTGAAATATGGAAAAGCAATAAAACAAATGAAGATAAAGAACTGATAATTTTCATGCCAGGACTTGGAGGCGAAATTAATAATTTCAAATGGATAGGCAACGAATTGGCTAAACGAGGTTGGCCAATATTATTCATAGATCATAGAGGAAGTAATTTGGAGTCATTTATAGAAGTACTCGAAGGTAAGGAAACAATACCAGGAAGTGTCGACTTTTTCTTATATAGAATTAAAGATTTAAATGCCGTATTAAAATCTCATGAAAATGGAGAATTTGGTTTGCCTAATGATTCTTATATTTTAATGGGGCATTCACTTGGTGCTTTAATCGCACTTTTACATGAAGGCAATAAACCTACTGATCAACTTGAGGACAAATGTGATTCAGCATTAAAAGACTTTGCGGTAACAAATTTATCTAAATTACTTCAATGTCAGTTGACCGAAATACCATTCCCTAAGAAAAACAACTCTAATAAGGCCAGTGCGATTATAGGTTTTAATTCATTTGGCAGTTTAGTATGGCCAAAAGAAAATAGTACAGGCATTAAAACACCAACACTTCTAATAGGTGGTACTTATGACCTTATTACACCATTAATTAATGAACAATTTAGAGTTTTTTCAGCTTTAAATAATCCATCAAATAGATTTCTAATTATTGAAGGGGCAAGTCATTTCTCTCCAATAAGAATTAATAAAAGCTATGGTGAAAATAATGACGTCTTCAAAATAAGTGAGACTTTTATTGGTTCAGAGCCAATATTAGTACAAGATTTAGCTTCGAAATTTATAGTTGAATTTTTAAAAAATATTAAAGACCAAAAGATCCCTACAGTAGTTAAAAATCAAAGAGATTTAGGACTTGATTTCCATCTTCTTGATCTTGAAACAATAAAAGAAATTTCCGAAAATTAGTATTCTATTCGTGGATCTAAATATGCTATTAAAATATCCACGAAGAGATTTAAAGAAACTATGAGCATAGATGTAAAAATTACAATTCCTTGAACCAAGGTATAGTCTCTTTGAGAAATAGCTTCATGTAATCTTAAAGCTATACCTGGCCATGAAAAAGTTACCTCGAACAATAATGCACCTCCTGCTAATGAGGCCATAGTTAAGCCAGAAATAGTGACAATTGGCAAAAGAGCATTAGGCAATGCATGGTTTAAAAATATTTTTTTCCTTGATATTCCTCTACATATAGCAGCATTTACATAATCACTTTTTAATGTCTTATCCAGATTTACTCTTAATGAGCGGCTGAATATACCACTTAATAAAAAGCCAAGGGTAATCGAAGGAAGTGCGAGATGATAAAGACTATCTTTCAAAGCAATAATATTATTTGAAAGAATACTATCTAAAACTAGAAAACCTGTAATTTGAGGTTGTTGCTGAAATATTGGAAATCTACCTCCAATTGGAGAAATATTAAAGAATACAGAAAATAATAATTGCGCTAACATTGCACCCCAAAAAGGAGGGATCGCATATGTAGCAATTCCTAATATTCTCGCAATATAATCAGTCTTTTTACCTATATTTCTTAAGCCAATTAATCCTAATGGGAATCCTATTAGTGTGGCACTTAATATTGAAAAAAATCCAAGCTCAAGACTAGCAGGCAATGACTTAATAATAATATTTAAGACTGGCTCCTGGGTACTAAGAGATTGGCCAAAATCTAAGCGCAATATATTTTTAATATATGAAAAATATTGACTTATCAAAGGTTCATTTAGCCCCAATTTATTTCTTAGAAATTCTCTTGAAACCTCATCTGCACCAGACCCAAGTATGGCATCGACAGGATCGCCAGGAGCAACTCTCAATAAAATAAAAACTAATGAAGAAATTATCCATAGCATTATCGGTATTAATGAAATTTTTAATAAGGAATAATTTAGTAGTTTATTTAAATTTCTACTCATCAATTAACTCTAGATCACTCAATGAAATTATTCCTGCACCATTAAAAATAGGTTTTGATATTTTATTTTGAGACCATGCTTTTTGAGAGGATATCCAAATAGGAATATAAGGGATTGAATTTGCTGCTATTTTTTCAATTTCAATAAGTTTTTCTAATCTTTTAATTCCACTTATTTTTTCACTCTCAAGAAATAAACTTTCCACTTTGTTGGATCCCCAAAAACTACCGCTGTAAACTGATTCTCCTTTTTTACATATGCCATCAACTATTTCATTACAGCTTAAAAGAGGGGTGAGATATGCCTCAGGATCTGAATAAGCTCCAGTCCAATCGAGAATAACTGCTGTATAAATTCCTAAACTTAGATTCTTATAAACTGTTGTAGATTCAACCCCATTAAGTTCGATATCAATACAATCTTTCAAAGAATTTTTAATTTCTTCCTGCCATGTCAGAGCAATAAGCTTGTCAGCTGGAACATTCGATCTATAAGTAAGGGGTATTTTTAGAATATTTCCATTGCAATAATTTTCTTTTTGCAATAAACTTCTCGCCTCTAAATAATCATATTTAGGCCAAGGTTCTTGATTATCTTTTTTTAATATCGGAGGAATAATTGATCTAGATGGCTTCCTTAATCCATAACTTACTTTCTCACTAATCAATTTTCTATTAAGACTTTTTGCCAAAGCCATTCTTAAATTAAGATTACTTAAGGGAAAAGAACTAGTTTTAAGGCTTATAAAACTTAATTCAGTGAAAGGGCTATTACCTTCATTAAACTGTTTATTTTTACTTAAATTATTTAAACTTTTTCTCTGACTATCATCAATTGAATTTGATAAAAGCACGTCAATTTGTTTACTTTTTAAAGCCCCAAAAAGAGAAGATGAATTTGAATATCCCACAAAATTAACACCCTTATTTAAGGGCTTTTCACCCCAATAATTCAAATATGGATCAATTGATTGAACTTCATTAGAAAAACTGGTCAGCACATACTTGCCTGTGCCAACGAATTTTTCATTTAGAAACTTATCAGAATATTTTTTGTAAAAGGCAGGAGATATTGGAGTTAAATTTACCGATGTGAGTAAACCATTTAAAGAACTTGATGGTTTATTCAAATTTATTATGACTGAATATTCACTTGGCGTTTCTATTGATTTAATCTTATTTCCTAAAATATAATTCATCGTTCCAATTCTTTTGAATCTATCAAAAGTAAACTTTGTAGCATTTGAGTTAAATGCAGTTCCATCGTGAAAAAAAACATTCTTTCTTAAATTGATAGTTATTTGAAGTCTATCTTTTGAAATAATTGGCATCCCGTAGGCCAATTCAGGGATTAATTCGCCATCAGAATTTAATTCATATAATGTGTCTCCTAGAGAACTGATTAATTGAATTGCTTTAAGAGTATTTGCTCTAGCGGGATCTAAAGATTCAATTTTTCCGGAACTTGCTACTATGATTTTTTTAGATATTCTTTTTGAGCCGCAAGAATTCTGTAAAAAAGAAATTAAAATAATAAATATTGATAAAACAACTTTTTTTTTCATACTTCATAATTACTTAATTTTTCTGAAGAATTATTTGAGCAGAAAATTTGTAAGGTTATTTGACTTATTTCTAAAGCAAATGTTTTTTTAGAATTACAGGCAAAGGGCCACTCTCTCACCCAACAAATTTCTTTACCTATATTTAGACCAATTACTTGAAAAGTCTTATTGCTATTTTTAATTTTTACACAAGCACCTTTATAAAGGTTTTTAGAAAAAATTAAATTTTTATTATCTAATAGTTTTGAATGAATCATTAAGGTGTTAAAACCAAACACTTACTTTCTTCGGTTTACCAAGCTATAAAGAAATTTGCAAACTATTTTTTTAAATACAACTTAATTGACTTGCAATAATTTTGACTTCATTGAGCGAATTTATTTCATCTTTAGATCTCTCAAAATCTCCATTATTCACCTCATGAGTAATAACGACAATTTCAGCTTTGTCCTCACTTGCATCAAGTTGAACAATTGATTCGATTGATACATTATTGTTTCCAAAAATATCTCCAATCTTTCCTATAACACCTGGACTATCAAGACAAATAATTCTAAGGTAATTTTTTTTATTTATTCGTGAAGATTCGATGATATGACATTTTCTCCAGAAATAAAAAGATAATAATGGATCGATTGAATTATTATTTTTTACTGAGGCGGCATGCAGATTTAATATATCTGATACTACTGATGCAGCAGTTGGACCACTCCCTGCACCTGGACCATATAACATTATCTCTCCAAGAGGATCAGCCTCTATCAATAAGGCATTATTAACTCCCTTAACTGTTGATAATGGATGAGATTTTGGAATCAAAGAAGGTCCTACCCAAATATTCAAAGCGAGTGAATCATTACTATTAATTTGTCCCCTTTCTGAGAGCGCTAAAAGTTTTATTTCAAACCCTAATTTATTGGCATATTCGATATCCTTTAGATTAATTTTACTAATGCCCTCTGAATGAATCTCCTCTCTTTTGATTTTTCCTCCAAATGCAAGTTCACTAAGAATTGAGATCTTATCAGCAGCATCATGGCCCTCAACATCTGCAGTTGGATCAAATTCTGCATACCCAAGGCTTTGGGCCAATTTCAAGGTCTCCTTGTAATCAGCTTTTTCATTTGTCATCTTTGAAAGAATAAAATTTGTTGTGCCATTTATTATCCCAACCATTTTTTTTATGTTGTTACTTTTTAATGATCTTTTTAAGGGTTCAATTATAGGAATCCCCCCGCAAACTGCAGCCTCTGACAATATATAAACTCCTTTTTTAGATGCAGTTTTATATATTTCTTCTCCATATCTTGCAATGACTGCTTTATTTGCCGTAACCACAGATTTACCTAATTTTAATGATTGCAGAATAATATCTTTCGCTAAATCAACCCCACCCATTACTTCAACAATTACATCTATAGAGGGGTCATTAATTAATTTAAATGGATCATCAGTTAATAAATTATTATCTAGCTCAATATCCCTTTTTTTATTAAGATCTTTAACTGCTATTTTTGCAATTTCTATTTCTTTTAGAATTGGATGTGAATCAGCCTCAGAACTTAATATTTTATAAATCCCTGAACCTACAGTTCCAAAACCTACAATTCCAATTTTGCATTTTCTCATTTTTTATTTCTTTTTACTTTGAGTTTAATTTTATATTATTAGGCCTACAAAAATTCATTTGCTTGAGACTGCATTTTCAATAAAATGTTTAAAAAACCATTTGATCGTGAAGGTGTTAAGCTTGCTTTCAAACCAGTATCTTCTATAAATTTCTTATCTATTGCAACAACTTCATTTGGTGTTAACTCATTTAATCCACTTATTAGAAAGGCCAACAAACCCTTTGTTATGAGAGCATCAGAATATCCTTCCCAAAATAATTTACCGGCTTTAATAGTTGCCTTAACAAAAACTTCTGAAACGCATCCATTAACTTTATTTTCTTCAACAAGGATTTCATTATCTGGTTCTTTCAATTTTTTGCCTAACCACAAAATGTATTCATATTTTCTTTTTGGATCTTCTGATTTCTTCAACTTTTCTACTAATTTTGATAAATTATTGTATTTTTCCTGATTTTCCATTTTTTAAAACTATAAATTAATCACTTTATGAATTTTCTATTATACAAATATTTCTTTTTCTGTGATAAAGCCCGATAAAGGAATATCCCACTCAGCTCTGGTTAATGGAATCGTACTTACACAATTAGAAGTTAATACTCCAATGCATGGAACATTTCTCCAATCATTATCTCTCCTTAATTTATCAAAATAACCTCCTCCATAACCTAATCTTGTTAAATTTTTATCAACGGAAAGACATGGTACAAATATTATGCTTATCTGCAAATGACTTAATGGGGAGGAGTTATTTGGACTTAGTATCCCCTCAGAATCTTTGGTAAGAGGTTTTTCGTCCCATGGATAAAATAACAACTCTTTTTTATCTTTACATCTAGGCAAAGCTAAAGTAAATTTTTTCTTGAGACTTCTTATATCAACTTCATTTTTTAGAGGCCAATATATGGCTATATAACCAATATTTTTATATCCCTTAACAAATGAATCAATATATAATCTAACATTCTTTTCTACATTTTCTCTTTGATCAAGAGAAATCCCATCTCTTAGTTTTATAAACGTATCCCTCTCCAATTTCTTATTTTCAAAGATCATCATATTAAATTTTCAGTTAAAGCCATCCTCATTAAGTTTTGTGAGTGCTATAGCCAATGCATCTGCTGAATCATCAGGTTTTGGAGGTTTGTTAAGATCTAAGTCATACATAACAGCATCAAGAATATCTTTCTTAGATGCCTTTCCAGACCCAGCAATTGTTAATTTTATCTGAGCAGGTGAATACTCACTAACCTGAATTTTTTTAGAGGCCAATACCATCATAATCACGCCTCTGGCCTGCACCACACTAATGGTAGTACTTGACCTGTAAAAGAAAAATTTTTCTACTGCCGCCGCAGTTGGGTTCCAATGATTTATTAATTCATTAAGATCTTGGAATATCTCATAAAGTCTATCTTCTTCTTTTTTATCTTTACCTGTCTCAATAACGCCGCAATCTAATAATTTCTTTCTTTCATTTTCTATCTCAATTATTCCATAACCAACTCTAGCTAATCCAGGGTCAATCCCAATTATTCTCACTGTTATTAAGCTTCAGCAGACAATTGAAATTTTGAAAGATTTTCTTTTTCATCTAAATCAAATACTTTACAAAAAGCTTGAATAACTCTTTCACCCGAATCAACTTGTTCTAAGGGATCTTTTCTAAGTCTATGTCTTAAAGAACAAGAAATAACCCTTGCAATGTCATCTTCTTCCACTTCAGTTCTGCCCTCAAATGCTGCAATTGCCCTCGCAGACCTATTTGTAACAATATCTCCACGTAAACCATCCACATCTAGTTCTCCGCAGATTGCAGAAATGTTCAATCTTAAGTCATCGTCCATTTGAACAGAATTTAATATTTCTTGTGCTTTAATAACTTTTTGTTGAAGTTCATCCTGTTGTTTCTCAACACTCAATGAAAACTCATCAGGATTATCATCAAAAGAAGTTCTTTGATCAACTACTTGAACTCTTAATTCAGCATCTCTAACTGTCTTAACTTCAACACTCATTCCAAACCTGTCCAATAATTGAGGCCTTAATTCACCTTCTTCTGGATTTCCTGAACCAATAAGGACAAACCTAGCAGGATGTCGAACTGAGACCCCCTCCCTTTCAACTGTATTCCATCCGGAAGCGGCTGAATCTAAAAGTACATCAACTAAATGATCATCAAGTAAATTCACTTCATCAACGTATAGTAAGCCCCTATTAGCTTTTGCTAAAAGACCCGGTTCGAATGCCTTAACACCTTCGCTCAAAGCCTTCTCTATATCAATGGTTCCACAAAGTCTGTCTTCAGTAGCCCCTAAAGGCAAGTCAACCATAGGTACTTGTTTTTGTATACTCTCTAGATTTTCTCCTTGAGTAATTTTTTCCAAAACTTCTTTACTTTGTAAATCAGGATCGACTAGTGAACTATTATATGGATCGTCTTTAACAACATCGATTGCAGGCAACAAATCAGCTAAGGCTCTTATTGTAGTTGACTTTCCAGTCCCTCTATCACCCATTATCATTACTCCTCCAATTCTTGGATCAATTACATTTAACAAAAGAGCTAATTTCATTTCTTCTTGACCAATTACTGCTGTAAAAGGAAAAACTCTTCTTTTCTTTGTTGTAGGCACAGTTTTAGTTTTCTTAAATATTCAAATAATCAATAGATGTTACTTCAGAAAATGTTTTTAGTAAATATCCCTATCAAATTAAAACAATAATCAAATCATAACAATAAGTGAATAATAACTAATCAAATTTATACTTACTTATTTTTTTTTGAATTGTTCAAACACCAGTTTATTTGATGGACAATTCCTCTTAAAACATTTATTTCATGCATTGATGTATTTGCCCTCAAAATAAAATTCTTAAATTTACTGATTTTTGCCTTGGAGGTATGTTTTAAGAGATATCCAACTCGCAAAAGCATTTCCTCTATCTCCACAAATGTATCATATACTTCTTTCGATGATGCCAAGTTAAAAACTTTTAATTCATTATTTAAATTCTTTTTAGAAGACTTATTTAATTCATACAAAACTATTGAAACAGCATGAGAAAGATTTAATGAAGGATTATTCTGAGAAGTTTGAATATTAAAAGTTTTATTTGCTAGAAGCAATTCACTGTTAGTTAAACCTCTATCTTCTCTTCCAAATATGATTGCTAAATTATTTATCTTCTTGAAGGATAAAGTCCAATCAAATATATGTTCAGAAGATACAAAAAATGAATCTTTATTTACATCAATCCTTCCACAAGATGCTAGAACTAAATCACAATCAAAAATTGCTTTTTGAAGATCATCAAAAACCCTACAATGTTTAAGAAATTTTTGACCTTTAAGAGCCATTTTTTTTGCTTCCAAAGAAAATATGTCGCATTTAGGAGAAACAATTCTTAATTCATCAACTTCAAAATTACTGCATAATCTAGCAACGCTTCCTACATTTAAAGGACCTTTTGGTTCGACTAAAATTACCTTTAAATTAGCAAAATTTTTTCCCAAAATCATTCAAGGCTATGAAGATATTTTAATAAATTGGACATATTTACAGGATCAATTTCAAAACTTGGCATAGGAGGAGTCAGGCCTCCAGTAACTTGTTTTATTATCTCTTTATCATTCAAACGTTGAGTTATTGAGTGTAAGTCTGGGCCCACTAATCCTCTTGCTGTAATTCCATGACATCCAACACAATTTATCTTAAAAAGAGCATCTCCTTCCTCAGCAGAGCCATTAAGCTCAAGAGTATCGATAATATATTTGTTATTTTCATGATGGTTTACGAAAAATATTGAAAAACAAATCAATAAAACTCCAAATACAACAAAAACAATTTTTAAGAATTCTCTCTTAAAGTCTCTTTCTGCTGCAGTTGATGAAGATGTTGACACAAAAAATAGTCTCTATGTAACAATTATGAGTAAGAAATCAAAAAAGGCAAAAAAATGATCGAGCCTCTTCTATGTGGAATTGTTTTAGGTTTAGTTCCAATAACTCTTCTTGGATTATTCGTAAGTGCATGGAATCAATACAGAAGAGGTTCAGGGATGCTGGACATTGATTAAGAATGTTAATCTTGACTGCCCATAATTTCTTACATCTATAGTTTCCCACAAAGTACTTTTTTTAATAAATAGATTTGGAGAATGTTCACAAATAACTGTTGAATCTTTTTTTAAAATATTACAGTTAAATAATTGATTTAAAACTAATTCATGGAAATCCACATTGTATGGCGGATCTAGATAAACAAAATCAAATTTTAATTTGTTTAAATCCATATTTCTAGATGATAAGTTTCTCTCGTAATTAGGTTTTGTCCATTTCAAAACGTCTTTACAAATAACTTCGATATCATTTCTCCTATTCTCCATATTCTCCAACGAGAGTAAATTTTCTAAGCAAATTTTTGAGTTGATTTTATTTTTTTCAATTGCAATTATTTTGCTTGCCCCGTGATTATAGGCTTCACAAGATATGGCCCCTGTTCCACTAAATAAATCTAACCAGTTACTATTTTCAACTCTTTTGTTCAATATATTAAATATGGCCTCTCTCACTCTCAAAGTTGTAGGTCTAGTATAAGAATTATTTGGACTATGGAGTTTTTTACCACCTATTAATCTTAAGTTAGTCTTCATCCCTAAGCATTTGTTATTGGATATTACTCAGCCATCTTCTCAAAAGTTTTTCGCCAGTTTTTCCAGATTTTTCCGGATGAAATTGACAGGCCAATAAATTATCATTCTCAATCATTGCAGTTAATTTTTCAGAGCCATAATCAACCTGAGCTGCAATAATATTTAAGTCATCAGGGATTGCATGATAGGAATGTACAAAATAGACCCAATTATTTAATTCTTCAATCCCAAATAAAGTATTTTTTTTTGTAGGTAAAAGTTGGCACCAACCCATGTGTGGGATTCTTTGGTTAACAATATTGGGTATTTTTTTTATGTTTCCTTTTAAAATTCCCAGCCCTTGAACTTTTCCTTCATCACTAGATTCAAAAAGGAGTTGGAGACCTAAACATATCCCAAAAAAGGATTTCCCACTTTTAATCCAATTTTTCAAATCAGCTATCAAATTAGTATTTATGAGATTATTCATTGCTGGATCAAAGGCTCCAACCCCAGGAAGTATTATGGCCTTACAAAGCTTGGAATCATTAAAGTTTTTAATTAATATAATTTCTTCTCCAAGACTTTCTAGAGATTTTGTAACAGAATGAATATTACCCATTCCATAGTCTATTAGTCCAATTTTATGCAAAGCTTTTAAATTTATAAATGCTTAGTTAAAGTGCTCGAAAGAGTTGCTTTTGGCACAGCACCAACAACAGTATCAACCTTTTGACCTCCTTTAAAGATCATTAATGTAGGAATACTTCTAATTCCGTATTGACTTGCTACATTTGGATTCTCATCTGTGTTTAATTTAAACACTTTAATTTTCCCTTCAAAGTCTTTTGAGATTTCTTCTACAACTGGAGCGACCATCCTACATGGACCGCACCATGGTGCCCAAAAATCAACCAATACTGGTAGATCACTTTGCAGTACATCTTTGTCAAATGAAGAATCAGTTACGGCTGGAGCTGATGACATAATTTAAGTATTCCTTTTTGAAAATTTAGCAGGCAATTCTTTTAAGTGATGATTTCATTACAGATTAAATAATATAAGTAACAAAATATCTAAAAAAGCCCGATTAATCGGGCGATTTAGTGTGTGAGGAGTATGGGGTTTCCCCCATCATTTAATAATAACTCCTAATTAGAAAATTTTTCAAATTAATACTTAATTCACTAAGAATTTATAATTTTGCTCTCAGTGAACTACTTACCCATCCCAAGCTGCTGAGCTTTTTGATAAACCTTACCTTCTGTAAGAAGCGATGGTGCAATAATTATTTCAACTTCTTGCATTTCTCTAATATTTTTTGCCCCAAGAGTACTCATTGAGGTTCTAATGGCTCCTAATAAGTTATGTGTCCCATCATCAAGTAAGGCAGGGCCTTTAATTATTCTTTCTAAGGATCCTGTAGAACCAACTTCAATTCTTGTACCCCTTGGCAATACTGGACTTGGAGTTGCCATACCCCAGTGAAATCCTTTACCTGGAGCGTTTGAGGATTTAGCTATTGGGGATCCAATCATTACAGCATCTGCTCCACATGCTAAACATTTACAGATATCTCCGCCAGTAACAATTCCTCCATCACCAATAATAGAAATATAACGACCACTTTCCTTAAAGTAATCATTTCTTGCCGCACTACAATCAGCAATTGCAGTTGCTTGAGGGATTCCAATTCCCAATACTCCTCTTGATGTACATGCCGCTCCAGGTCCTATCCCAACCATCAATCCTGCAACTCCAGCATCCATGAGAAGTTTTGCAACTTCGTAAGTAACACAATTACCCGCTACAACTGGGACATTCATAGATTGACAGAGATCTTTAATATTTAAGGTTTCCTTACCTTCCATACCAAGATGTTCAGTGGATACAACTGTTCCTTGAAGAAAAAATAAATCTATTTTGGAATTATTAAGTGTTTCTTTAAACTTGATGGCAGCTTGGGGAGTCCCACTAAAAGCTGCTATACCTCCTCTTTCTTTTACCTCATTTATTCTTTGTACTATCAATCCCTCCTTGACCGGTTCACTGTATATTTTCTGCATTAATGGAACAAAATCATTCTTCCCGACTGATGCTATTTGGTTCAAAATTTCATCAGGATGTTCATATCTTGTTTGTATGCCCTCCATATTAATAACCCCTAGGGAACCTAATTTTGTGAGCTCTACAGCCGTATTGACATCGACAACACTATCCATGGCACTTGCGACGATGGGAACTTCTCTTTTGAAATTACCTATTGACCAAGAAGGATCAGTCAAATCGTAATCAAGTGTTCTATTCCCTGGGACTAACGCTATTTCATCGATGCCATAAGCCCTTCTGACTTTTTTATTTAAACTAAGTTCAATATTCACGATAGTTTCCTTCTATTCTGATTAAATTAACAACTAAAGGGGCAATAAGCCAAGGTTTATTCAAAAACAAAAGGTTTTGTTTTGATTTGTGTGTAAATGTGAGTATTTGGGAATTAAATAAATCTTTTTTTTTATTCATTATGACAATCAGCGATTATTATTAAATAAAGGATTTTTGTATGTCTGATATTTTAGATTCCGATAACTCAGGATTAAGCGAAGATAACGACCGAATTATTCAGACTGACCTAAGAAATGAGATGTCTCGTTCATACCTTGAGTATGCAATGAGCGTTATAGTTGGTCGTGCTCTTCCAGATGCAAGGGATGGATTAAAACCAGTTCATAGAAGAATTCTTTATGCAATGTATGAACTTGGTTTGACTAGCGGTAGACCATACAGAAAATGTGCAAGAGTTGTAGGAGAAGTACTTGGCAAATACCACCCGCATGGCGATACCGCTGTTTATGATGCTTTGGTTAGGATGGCCCAGGATTTCTCTATGAGGATGCCACTCATAGATGGCCATGGAAACTTTGGTTCTGTTGATAACGATCCTCCAGCAGCAATGAGATATACAGAATCTCGTTTACAGTCTCTTACGGATGAAAGTTTATTAGAGGATATTGAATCTGAAACGGTAGATTTCGCCGATAATTTTGACGGTTCTCAGCAAGAGCCAACAGTTTTACCTGCTAGGATACCACAACTACTTCTAAATGGATCATCTGGAATAGCAGTAGGAATGGCAACTAATATTCCACCCCATAACTTAGGAGAATTAATCAATGGTCTAAAATCAATAATCAAGAACCCTTCTGTTGAAGATAAAGAACTTTATGAACTTATAAAGGGGCCTGATTTCCCAACTGGTGGACAAATCTTAGGAAGAGATGGAATCAGAGAAACTTTTAAAACAGGAAGGGGGTCTATAACTATGAGAGGTGTCGCAAATATTGAACAAATTAAATCAGCTGGCAGGGCAGAAAAAGATGCCGTAATAATTACAGAACTCCCCTTTCAAACTAATAAAGCAGCATTGATTGAGAGAATTGCGGACTTAGTTAATGAAAAAAAATTAGAGGGAATTTCTGATATTAGAGATGAAAGTGATCGAGATGGTATGAGGATTGTTATCGAGCTAAAAAGGGATGCCTATCCACAAGTAGTTTTAAATAATTTATTTAAATTAACACCGTTGCAGAATAACTTCAGTGCAAACATTCTAGCTTTAGTTAAAGGAGAACCCATAACTCTTTCACTTCGTAAAATGTTAGATGTATTTCTAGATTTTAGGGTAGAGACAATAAGACGTAGAACGGGATTTCTATTAAAAAAGGCAGAAGAAAGGGATCATATTGTAAAGGGTCTTTTATTGGCCTTAGATGCTATGGATGAAATTATAAATCTAATAAGATCAGCGAAAGATACAATTTCAGCTCGAGAAAAATTACAAACTGATCATGAGTTATCTTCAACCCAGGCAGACGCAATTTTACAAATGCAGTTAAGAAGATTAACAGCTCTAGAGGCAGATAAAATCAAAGCGGAACATGATGAATTAACAAGAAAAATCAACAAATATCAGCAAATATTAAATAGTAAAGAAAGAATTTTTGAAATTATTCTTGAGGAAATTAATAAAATTGATGAAAGATTTTCTTCCCCAAGAAAAACACAAATACTAGATCTAGGAGGTGGTCTTGATGATATTGATCTTATAGCTAATGACAGATCAGTAGTTTTACTAACTGAAACAGGTTACTTAAAAAGGATGCCTGTTAATGAATTTGAATCCACCAGTCGTGGGTCAAGGGGTAAAGCTGGCACAAAGACCCAAGGAGATGATGAGGTTAAATTATTTATAAGCTGTAACGACCATGATACTCTTTTACTTTTCAGTGATAGAGGAGTTGCTTATGCTCTCCCAGCATATAGAGTCCCTACGAATAGCAGAACCGCAAAAGGCACTCCATCAGTTCAACTTCTCCCGATACCAAGAGAAGAAAAAATAACTTCACTAGTTGCAATAGATTCTTTTGACAACGATTGTTATTTATTAATGCTAACAAGGGCTGGATTTATAAAAAGAACTTCACTCTCTGCTTTCTCAAAAATTCGTTCAAATGGTCTGATAGCAATTAATCTTGAGGATGGAGACGCCTTAACATGGGTCAGATTATCTAAAGAAGGCGATAGTGTTTTAATCGGATCAAGAACAGGTATGGCTATTCATTTCAGATTAGATATCAACGAATTAAGGCCACTTGGCAGGACAGCGAGAGGGGTTAAATCTATGAACCTGAGGAAGGGAGATAATCTAGTGTCTATGGATGTGTTGACATCTGATTTAGTAGATCAATTAGCTAAAAATGAAGAACTTAATAATGAAACTGATGAGAATCTTGAAGTTCAATCTTCAAAAGGTCCTTGGGTCTTAATAGCCAGTGCATTTGGACTGGGGAAAAGAGTTCCCGTATCACAGTTTAGATTACAAAAAAGAGCAGGAATGGGTTTAAGGACGATAAAATTTAGAATTAAAGATGATGTATTAGTTTGTTTGAAGGTCCTTGGAGAAGGAGAAGAGTTACTTTTTGTGACCGAAAAAGGTGTAATAGTTAGAACAAATGCAGATAAAATCTCTCAGCAATCAAGAGCTGCCACAGGAGTAAAATTACAAAGACTTGATGAGGGTGATCATTTATCAGAAGTGGTATTAGTTCCTCGAGAACAAATAGAGGAAATTGAACCAATAAGCTCGGAGAAAGAAAATTAAAAACAACTGCTAATTAGATAATATGGAAATACTTGACATTTTAATTTTAGGTTCCGGTCCTGCAGCATTATGTTTAGCTTCAGAATTAGCAAAGCAGGAGCTAAATATAAAGGGAATATCAACTAAATCTCCAAATGAGAAGTGGGAGAATACATATGGTATATGGGCATCTGAATTAGAGGAATTAGGTTTAGAGTCTTTGTTATCTCATCGATGGCGTAAAACCGTTAGTTTTTTTGGGAATGGGGTAAATAAAAAAGGAGATACTCCGACAAATCATAACTACGATTATGGCCTAATAAATCAAGAAGCCTTTCAAAATGAACTTTTAAAAAAATGTAAAGGGATTGAATGGTTGAATGAAACGGCAAAAGAAATAATAGAGAAAAATAAACTATCAGAGGTAATTTGTTTTTCAGGTCTAAGAATAAAGGCTAGGTTAGTTATTGACGCAAGTGGTCATAAAAGTAATTTTGTAAAAAGACCAGTTCAAAATGAAATAGCTCAACAAGCTGCCTATGGAATTGTGGGTAAATTTTCATCGCCACCTGTAAATAAAGAACAGTTTGTCTTAATGGATTTTCGCCCAAATCATTTAAACAATGATGAAAAGTTATCATCACCTTCTTTTCTTTATGCAATGGACTTGGGAAACGAAACTTTTTTTGTTGAGGAAACATCATTAGCTAGTTATCCTGCATTATCACAAGAAAATCTTAAAAAAAGACTATTTAAAAGACTGAATAGTAAGGGTATTGAGGTAAGTGAAATTTTTCATGAAGAGAATTGCCTTTTCCCAATGAATTTACCGCTCCCATTTAAAAAACAATTCGTACTTGGTTTTGGAGGATCTGCAAGTATGGTGCACCCTGCGTCAGGATATATGATCGGTTCTCTATTAAGAAGGGCTCCACTCCTAGCAGAAAAATTAGCAATCTATTTTAAAGAACCTCATCTAAGTTCCCTAGAACTAGCAACGAAAGGTTGGGATATCCTTTGGCCTTATGAGCTAACACAAAGGCACAAACTTTATCAATACGGTCTAAGAAGATTAATGAGTTTTGATGAAAGTAGACTGAGAAGCTTTTTCTCGAATTTCTTTAAATTATCAACAAATGAATGGGTAGGTTTTCTTACTAATACACATCCACTTCCAAAACTAATTTATGTGATGAGCAAGATGTTTATAAATTCACCTCTAAAAGTAAAACTAGGAATGCTTAAGTTAAATTAGTATTTTTATTTTCGCCAATCATCAATATTAATATCTGGGAAAACTTTATCTTCTTCCTCAATATCTTCAAGAAACTTGAAATTGATATTAGTATGATTTTTAATCATTTCAACTAATTTCCAAAATCTAAACAAGTGTCTTTCTATCCTCTCTTTTGCAAGTTCAGTTGTAGTTCCAGCTCTTAGGATGAAACTCCAATCAGAGGACTCAGAGAGAAGTAATTCTCTTGCTGCTTGCTTGAAAAGTCTTGAGGATAAATCATTATTTAAATTTTTTGAGCATAAATCAACAAAAGTTGAGCCTGCTTTTGTAATTTCTGGAACTATCCATGCATTTGCATCATTAATCCAGTAATTATGATATCCACCTTGCCCCCAACTTGATGGCGATGGATCACAAATCTGAAGATTTGGCTGTTGAAGTAAGAATTCTTTTAAATTTGTTAGCTTAACTGAATACTTACTAGAATTTTTTAAAATACTTTTAATAAATAAAGGTCCCTCGTACCACCAATGGCCAAATAACTCTGCATCAAATGGAGCTACCAACAAAGGTTTAAAGGAAGAGGATAAAGTTAATTTTTCTAATTGTTTGGATCTCGCTATTAGATAGGCATCCGCATGTTCTTCCGCTTTCTTTTTGGCTTCATTTTCTAAGTAAAACTCCTTTTTCCCTAGGGATACGTTTTCATCTGTAATTTTATGAAACTTTAACCCCAAAGGTCTCTTAGTTGAAATCCCTTTCTTTTGGAGTTTAGAGAGAGGTAATTCCCAACCCAAATCTTTATGAAATTCCCTGTAAACTTTATCCCCTGGGAATCCATCCTTAGCGGACCATACAGGCAAGGTTGACTCACTATCTCTTCCGAAGAAAGCAACTCCTTTTTTTGAACAGATCGGTGCGTATACACCATACCTAGGCCTTGGTGTGGAATTAAGAATCCCATGACCATCTAAGATTGCATATCTAATTCCAGAATTAAATAGTATTTCATCTAAATTTTCATAATAGGCACATTCAGGTAACCAAATACCAAAAGGCTTAGTTCCAAAAATATTTTTATGGCTACTAATGGCTGTATTAATTTGTCCTTTAACAGTTTCAGGATTTTCTCTTAGGATTGGTAAATATCCATGGGTAGCAGCACAAGTAAGAATATCCAAATTTCCAGAGTTATTTAAATCTCTAAACCTCTCAATTAAATTTCCAGAACAATTTTGCCAGTATAAGTATTTATCATTAAGATTTTTCATTAAAAATTCGGAGGCATTTTTTTCTTCTTGAGGCAGTTCACTTAAGAAATCATTCCTTGTTTTAATCCAACTTGGGAAGGTTTCTTGAATTTGCTTATTATTAAGAAGTGATAATAATGTTGGGGACAAACTAATAGTAAGTTTTGTATTTAAAGGATTTTCATTCTTTGAAGATTCTATTGATTGAAGTAGTGGTATGTAACACTCCAATATCGCTTGAAATAACCAATCCTCTTCTAAGGAGTTTTTTTCATTTTTTCTGACATAGGGAAGATGAGCATGCAAAACTATCGCTAACTGCCCTAAAACATTTTTTTTTGGATATTGCCCATTCATATTTTTAAATTTATGCCTTTAATTTTATAAAAAGTCAAAATCAACATTTTATAAAAGGAAGCTTTAATCTTAAAACAATACTTTAATAAATAAATTATTTAATTTTTTTTCTCAGAATTTTAACCAATATTGTTAAGTAATAAGCCCATAGAAAGTTTTGTTAAACAAAATCTAGTCAATTTTTTTTAATTAGCTTAAAATAAGATTAAATAATCTTGTTATATGTCCAAAGATCCTGGAAGAATTTTGATCTTTGATACGACTCTTCGTGATGGAGAGCAATCTCCTGGTGCCAGTTTAAACCTTGAAGAAAAGCTTGCCATAGCACATCAACTAGCGAGATTAGGCGTAGATGTTATTGAGGCTGGGTTCCCTTTTGCAAGTCCAGGAGATTTTAAAGCTGTTAATAAAATTGCAAATGCTGTAGGGAAAGAAAATGGTCCTATAATATGTGGCTTAGCAAGAGCGTCAGAAGGTGATATAAAAGCATGTTATGAAGCAGTAAGTCCAGCGCCCAAGAAAAGAATACATACATTTATTGCTACAAGTGATATTCACCTTAAACATAAACTTAAAAAGTCCAGAAAAGATGTTCTTCAAATAGTTCCAGAAATGGTTAATTATGCAAAATCATTGGTAGATGATATTGAGTTTTCTTGTGAAGATGCCTCTAGGAGTGATCCTGAATTTTTATACGAAGTAATTCAACTAGCAATTTCTGCAGGGGCGACTACAATAAATATTCCTGATACTGTTGGATTTACAACTCCTAGTGAATTTGGAAAACTAATTACCGATATAAATAGAAATGTTCCAAATATTGATGAGGCAGTAATTTCAGTACATGGTCATAATGATCTAGGTTTAGCTGTTGCCAATTTTCTAGAGGCAGTAAAAAATGGAGCCAGACAACTTGAATGTACGATAAATGGAATTGGCGAAAGAGCAGGAAACGCCTCTCTAGAAGAATTAGTAATGGCATTACATGTCAGAAAAAGTTTTTTCAATAATTTCTTCAATAGAGATCCAAACTCACCAACTCCTCTTACAGCTATTCGAACTGAAGAGATAACAAAAACCTCTAGGCTTGTTTCAAACCTAACTGGAATGACAGTTCAACCAAATAAAGCGATTGTGGGAGCTAATGCTTTTGCCCATGAGTCAGGAATTCATCAGGATGGGGTCTTAAAAAATAGACTTACTTACGAAATTATTGATGCAAAAACTATTGGCTTGAGCGACAATAAAATATCTTTAGGAAAGCTTAGTGGAAGAAGTGCGGTGAGAGCAAGATTAGAAGAGATGGGATATGACTTGAGTAGGGAAGACTTAAATGATGCTTTTGCTCGTTTTAAGGATTTAGCCGATAGGAAAAGAGAAATTACTGATAGAGATTTAGAAGCAATTGTTAGTGAACAAGTACAGCTTCCAGAGGCCAAATTTCAATTAAGGCTTGTACAAGTAAGCTGCGGCAACGCATCTAAACCTACAGCAACTATCACTCTTCTTAACACAGAAGATGATACTGAGGATTCTTCTGTAGCAATAGGTACTGGACCAGTTGATGCAGTATGCGAGGCATTAAACAAATTAGCTAAAGTTCCCAATGAATTAATAGAATTTTCTGTTAAATCCGTTACTGAAGGTATTGATGCTTTGGGAGAAGTAACAATAAGAATAAGAAGAGATAACAAAATATATTCTGGACATTCTGCTGACACGGATGTAGTTGTTGCGGCTGCGAATGCATACGTTAATGCTTTAAATAGGCTTGTATTTTCTGAGAAAAGAAATTCAATTCATCCACAATTTGATAATTTAGAAAATCCTGAGAAAACATTTCTATCCAAACCTACAAATTAGATTATTTCTTAGGATTATTAAGTAGCAATAAAAATAGTCTCGTAATAATGTAGATTAATCTAATAGTTTAAGTAGTTAATAATGAAAGAAAGGCTATTAGGTTATTGGGCACTTTCATGGATTGGCTTGGTCAGCAATATAATCGCACTTCCGATAATCGCTTTAATAATAAGTTTTGGCCCTCCACTAAAAGTTGCAAATATAACTCTTGCAATAAGCCTAGGTTGGCCTGCAGCGATAGTTGGAATAGTTTCTTCAGCAGCTCTTCTAGCAGAAAGAAAATGGGGGGTAACTTTAACTCTTGTATCTTTATCAATGGTTATTTCTGGTATGGGTCCCTATTCAGTTGTAAGGCTCATAACTCTTAAAGACATTTTTGGAATTGGTGGGCTAACCCTTTTAACAACATTATTCAGTACTTTAGCTCTTTTATATTGGTGTAATCCAAAACATCGAAAAACTATTAGGCTATAGTTTCAAAAGAAATTCATGAAAAAGTATTATTTTTACTAGTTGGATACTGGATTCTTCTATGTCTAATTCTTTTCCATACATTCAAGAAAGCTCTTTTAATTAAAAATATTTCTCCCTTCGATAAATTACTATTTTCTAGTTGACCATCTTGTTGACGTGAGTAGATAATTTTAGAAATTGTTTCCAAAGCTTGTTTATCAGATGCGTTAATATTCATAGCTCTTAGTGCTGCTTCACATCCATCAGCAAGCATTAAAATAGCTGTCTCTTTTGACTGAGGTACAGGTCCTTTGTATCTGAAATCATTTTCATCAATATTGAGATTTTTTTCTTTAGCTTTGTGAAAAAAATATCCCATTTTTAGAGTGCCTTGATGTTCTGGGATAAAATTAGCAATTGCCTGAGGCAATCTATTTTTTCTTGCATACTTTAATCCTTCATCAACATGCGCCTGTAATACCTCTGCGCTTTTAATAGGATCATCTATTTCGTCATGAGGATTTCTTGAGCCATCCTGATTCTCAATAAACCAATTAGGGGCATGTAATTTACCTACATCATGATATAACGCTCCAGTTTTAATTAGATCAATATCTCCCCCAATCATTCTTGTTGCTTCCTCTGCCAAACCACATATCAATAATGTATGTTCAAAAGTACCAGGAGCTTCAATAGATAATCTTCTAATGAGAGGTTTCTCTTTATCAGCTAATTCGAGTAATCTTGCTTTAGTTAATAATCCGAATATCGATTCAAAAATAGGAATAAATAAAATTGTAAAAAGCATAGCTATTGCCAGTACCAAGGAATCAGAAAATATATCCCCAGTATCTAAAACAAAATCTTGAGTATTAAAAAGAGATATTTTATCTTTACCTATCAATATCCATTGACTCAAGAACGATCCAATAGGGACAAAAATTGATAGTTGAAGTAATTGAGCTCTACTTCTTATTCTTCCTCCAAGAAGAGATACTATTGAAGCACAAACTAATAAAATAAAAAATAAATTGTTATTGATAACAATTTCTGGATCAGGCCAAATAAGACTCGCTATTGATACCCAAGCTAAAGCTGTTATGCTTCCCATTCCTTGAGATATTATTAATGCCGGTGGAATAATCATAGATAATGGACTTATTGTTGAAGTTAAGGCTAATTTCGTAACTTGCAATGCCAAAAGAAGAGTAATGATCAAGAAGATCTGTCTTGAAGAAATTGTGGGATTCTCTTTTTTTGAAACTAATATCAAAACTCCGGAACACATAAGTATTTCAGTAAAGTTCAAAAACCAAGAAAAAATATCTGCGAGATTTAAAGGTGAGGTAAGAAGTAATTTATAAGAAGAAATTATTGAAATTAAAATGCATACTAAAAAAATTATGAGATTATCTATTCTTGAAATTTTAATTGGTTGTTTTACTGGGACTTGACTTCGCCTCCAAAGATAAAACAATTTCTTTAAGGTAGTTATGATGTTTTGCACAGAATATAGATAAATCTATTTGAATAATTTAAAATTATAGGCATGCTAGGTGTAAAAAGGAGATGTTTTTCTAAATGTCATTAAAATTAGACGGTAAAAAATTATCTCTTGAAATTGAAGGAAGATTAACTAATTATATCTCTAGTTATAAAATAATTGCAAAAAGGGCTCCCGGCTTAGCTGTAATAAGAATAGGTGAAGACCCCGCGAGTGGTGTTTACGTTAAAAACAAGGAAAAAGCATGTTCAAGGATTGGAATAAAGAGCTTTATCTTTCATCTAAAAGAAAGTGTAGAGCAAAAAGACGTTGAACAATTAATAAGCAAACTTAATTCTGATAAGGATATTGATGGAATGTTACTTCAACTTCCCATCCCAAAGAAGTTTGACGAACAAAGACTGATCAGCCAAATTAATCCAAGCAAAGATGTAGATGGACTAAATGAGATAAACATCGGCAAACTAGTAAAAAATGAGCCTGCGATGAGATCATGCACACCAGCAGGAATTATTAATTTATTAAGATCCCAAAATATTACAATTGAAGGTAAGAAAATTGTTGTCATAGGAAGAAGTTTGCTTGTGGGGAAACCCCTATCGCTTATGTTGTTGAATCTAAATGGCACGGTAACAATTACTCACTCTAAAACATTAAATTTGAATAAAGTTTGTAGAGAAGCCGACATTCTAATTGCGGCTGCAGGAAAACCCAATCTTGTAGATTCGAGTTTTGTGAAAGAAGGAGCAGTAATTGTTGATGTAGGGATACATAGATTAAAAAGTTCCGATAAAAATCAAACCAGATTATGTGGGGATGTATTATTAGAAGATGTCATTTCTAAAGTATTTGCTTACACACCTGTACCTGGAGGTGTTGGACCAATGACAGTAACAATGTTACTTGTAAATACTATTTTTAGCTGGCAAAAACAATTTGGTTTATCATCAACTCTTAATGACCTTTTGCCATAAACTCCAAGATGATTTTTTTTTTAATAAAGGTATAAAATGACTGAAGTTATAAATAGTATTTCTGATTTTGAAAAATATCTTAAAAAGACAAAAAAGGTTGTAGAAGAAGCACTTGATTTTTCCTTGGGCCCTGAGAACCCAGAGATATTAAGAGAATCAATGAGATATTCCCTCTTAGCTGGAGGGAAAAGAATACGTCCAATTTTATGTTTAGCATCTTGCGCACTGGCTGGCGGAGAACCCTCTCTTGCAGTTCCTACTGCGGTAGCAATAGAAATGATCCACACAATGTCCTTGATTCATGATGATCTACCCGCCATGGATAATGATGACTTGAGGAGAGGTAGACCGACAAATCATAAAGTATATGGAGATGCAATAGCTATTCTCGCAGGCGATGCTTTATTAACAAGGGCCTTTGAAATGGTGTCTTTAAGAAGCCCTGGAGTCGATCCAAATAGATTATTAAATGTAGTTGGCGAATTATCCCTAGTTGCTGGTGCACCAGGCCTAGTCGGGGGACAAGTTGTTGACTTGGAATGCGAAGGCAAAGAAGTCGACCTTGCAACTCTCGAATATATTCATCTTCATAAGACTGGCGCTTTATTAAAGGCCTGCGTGAGAACTGGCGCGATGATCGCAGGAGCTAACGAAAAGCTATTACATGCTCTAACAACATATGCAGAGGGAATTGGTTTAGCCTTCCAAATAATAGATGATATTCTTGATTTAACTTCCAGCAGTGAAAAGCTTGGTAAAACTGCTGGCAAAGATCTCTTAGCAGACAAAACTACTTACCCTAAATTACTTGGAATGGAAGAGTCAAAGAAAAGAGCATTTGATTTAGTTGAAAAAGCAAAAAAAGCAATTGAACCTTGGGGTGCAGATGCAAAGTATTTAATATCGTTAGCCGACTTTATTACAAATAGAGACAGATAATTATTTTTATTTATGTCTGAGTTTTTTCCCTTTTTTAATAATTCAGTTCTTTTTTGGAGCCTATTATCCTGTTTGCTAGCTCAATTTTTTAAAATTGTATTCAATTTCTTATCAACTGGAGAGATAAGATTTGGAATTATGTTCGAGACGGGTGGTATGCCCTCAAGTCATTCTGCCTTAATAACTGGCGCCACATCTGGTATAGGTTATGAATTAGGATTTGATAGCTCAATATTCGCACTATCAGTTGCTGTAGCACTAATAGTTATGTATGACGCTAGTGGTGTTCGAAAATCAGCTGGGATTCAAGCTGCAGAAATCAATAAAATATCAAAAAAACTAGAGCCTCAATCTGAATTACTGTTAAAAGAAACCCTAGGTCATACAAAAATTGAGGTAATGGTGGGGAGTTTTTTAGGACCATTAATCACTTTGCCTGGAATGTTTTTTTTAGGTTCTCCTCTCAAAATATTTGATTTGATAATAAATTAAGAATGCTTTAAAAAAGTAATTTGGGTGGCATTTATAAAGTTTTTTGCGACTTCTAAAGAACTTGGAAAATGTAAGTGAATCCAACTTGCATGTAATTTTTCATCAAAAAAGCCTTCATTTTTGTATTCAGTTTCCCAAGACTTAATTTTCCATGGGGAAGAAAGTTTCTTCAGAGGCACAGCTTTTCCAAAATCAAGTTCAGATAAATTATTTTCAATTTCCCAATAATGAAATTCATGTCCTCTAATTAATTGATTTTGTTTAATGATCGGAGTATCTTTTAAACCCTCAATGTATCTATAACCTACTGAAAGTTTACTTTTTTTTGATCTAAAAGGCAGGATACCACTCATTTTATGATTATTACCATTTTCATCTTTTATGAAGTCACCTAAAATCATCATCCCTCCGCACTCAGCATAAATAAATCCATTTTTGCGGAATTTCCTTAACGAATTTAAGCTTTTTGTAGAGTTACTTATATGATCAGCATATTTTTCAGGGAATCCACCAGGGATAATTAAAGAAGAGGCCTCATTAGGTATTTCTTCATCATCATAAATACTCCATGAAATCAATGGTATGCCTATTTCACTCAAAAACTCCTTAGTTTCAGGATATTGAAAATGAAAGATTTTATCTTCTGCAATTGCGATAGGTTTACTTTTGTCTATTTTAAAATCTTTAAAATTGACAGACTTAAATATTTTCTTTTGAGGAGATTTCAGGAACTTAATAAGGGAAAATACATCAAGATTTCTTTCGGCGAAATTTGCAAAGTATTGAACATCAATTTCTTTTCCATTATCCATTGGAGATATCAAACCTAAATTAGCTTTGTTTAAAGTTATTTTTGGATCAGATGGTAAAAAACCAAAAATTTTGATATCTTCATTTTTAAAAACTTCTTTTATTAATTTTTTATGTCTATCTGAATTAACGTTGTTAAATATAATTCCTACTATTGACAACTCACTATCGAAATCTCTAAAACCTCGAATAGTAGCCAAAAGTGAAGCTACTTGACCTCTAGCATTAACAATAAAAATTATTGGAGCATTTAGAAGCTTAGAGATATTTGCTGTACTAGAATAGGTTGTTGACCCTAATCCATCAAATAGACCCATTGCTCCTTCTATTAATGAGAATTCATATTTCAAAGAATGTTTAAAAAAACTTTCTTGAACCCATTCCTCACCACTTAAAAAAATATCTAAATTCCTACAAATAGGTTGGCCAATTGAACTAAGTTGTTGTTGATCAAGATAATCTGGGCCAACCTTGAAAGTTTGTATCTTTATACCTTTTGAAAACGCCCAACAAGATAGCAAAAGCGATAATGTGGTTTTCCCACTATCAGTTGAAGGAGAAGATATTACACAAGGCATCTACTCGTTATTAAAACCATTAAATATTTGAAGGGCTATTTTAATAGAATTCTCAAAAAGAGGACTGGTATTTCCTCTACTACTTCCCAATAATTTACTAACATCGTACTCTGATGTAGAGGAAGAGTTTGGAACAACTTGTTCTATTAATTCCATATCAGCCATTCCCCCTGCTTCAAGTCTCATACATTCCACTGATTCACAACCAAGTATTACACAAGTGTTATTTTTTTGAACCTCACTAATTTTTGAAATCAGCCTCAATCCAATAACTTGTCCTAAATGAATACTTGGATTTCCCAAAGATAAGGGATTTATTGATGCAGAAATTTTTTCGCCATTAATTCTTTCAAAGTCTATTTTTGTTGATTCTGTATCCCTTTCAACTCTTAGAAAAGACCAACCAAGTTTATCGCTAATCCATGAAATCAAAAACAAAGCTTGAATCATATGATCTCCCGCTATATCAATGTCAATATCTGTAATATGATCTAAAATTGGTCTCCTCGAAGGAGGATCAAAAATCATTGCCAATGATTCCCTCCAATTTTTCAATCTAACCCAATTCAAATCATTAATAGCTTTATTTGAATTATTTAATTGATCTAAAACATTTAAACATCTTTGAGGTGATCCAAGAGCAGTATCAATTATTAACCTTAAACCATAATTAGTAAAATATTCGAAGATTTCAGGCGATTCATCCAAGCTTCCATTCCACCACATCCATGAAGGTAATTCATCAATAGATAATTCATCAATTATTTTTAATCCTTTATTAGATATTGAGGCCGAGTCCCCCCTTATAACAACTAAATCCCCACATATAGGTTGCATAGCTGGAGTATCACTTAATGGACAGTAAGCGGATACAAAAGTTTTGATTTCTGAATTTTTATTTAATGTTGGAGCTAGAGTAATTAATCTTCTTGGATTCAATGTACTTATTGTTGATTCAAAAAATTGTCCTCTAAAATCTTCATAGTCTTTATTAGATAAATTTTCCTTCAACAAATTCAATAATTCTTCACTATTAAGGGAAGTAGTGATAGGAAGTCCTTGATCTAATATAAATTTTTTAGCAACTTCAATTATCTCTGGAGTTAAATTTCCAGTAATTGGTCCATTTACTAATCCTTTTTGAACCAAACATTGTTCTAGCCAAGCAGGCTGCCAGACCATTAATGTAAAAGTATTAGCTCCACTATTATCTTTATCTTCTGAAATCCATAATTTATTAAGGTAATTAGAAATTTCCTGATAAGGAATTTCTAAAGGGGTTTGAAGTGTTAGTTGAGGTTTCATTTTTAAGGTCTACGCCAGAAAATATTATCTTTTGAAATTAATTGATCAGACTCAGGAGGTCCCCACGTCATAGATTCATAATTATAAATAGGTAACTTCCAAGGAGAATTATCCATCAATTCTATTAATGGTGTATAAAGTTTCCAGGCTGCCTCTACTTCATCACTTCGAGTAAATAAGGTTGGGTCAGAAAGCATTGCATCAGCTAATAATCTTACATAGCCTTCATCTGACGGTTCTCCAAATGATTCATCATAAGAAAATTCCATCTCAACAGGTCTTGATTTCATTCCAGAACCAGGAGATTTTACCTCAAATTTGAAAGTAGCACCTTCATTTGGCTGAATTCTAAGGATAAGTTGATTTGGGGCAGGATTTATTATTGTTGATTCAAATAAATGAACAGGAACGTCTTTAAAAGTCAACACTATTTCTCCAAGTCTTTTAGGTAGTCTTTTACCTGTTCTCAAATAAAAAGGAACCCCTTGCCAACGCCAGTTATCCACGAATACTTTTGTTGCAATATAAGTTTCTGTTGTGCTATTACAATTAACACCATCTTCCTCCCTATATCCTTTGAGTCGATTTGAAATATTTCCTCCCTCTCCATATTGACCTCTTATGCAACAATTCCACGGTTCATTTTCGTCAGCAAGTTTTGAAGCTTGAAGAACCTTAGCTTTTTCATTTCTTATTGCTTCCGGTTCAAACTTCCCAGGAGGTTCCATTGCAGTAACAGCAAGCATTTGAGTCATATGATTTTGAAGCATATCCCTTAAAGCACCAGAGCTTTCGTAATAACCTGCTCTATCTTCAACACCTACTGTTTCAGATGAAGTAATTTGAACACTTGATATATAATTTCTGTTCCAGATTGGTTCAAAAATAGTGTTAGCAAACCTCAAAACAAGAATATTCTGAACTGTCTCTTTACCTAAATAATGATCAATCCTGTAAATCTGACTTTCTTCAGCGCAACTCTGAACGATCTTATTCAATTTTTTTGCGCTTGAATAATCTCTTCCAAAAGGTTTTTCAATCACTAAACGACTTTTCTTAGGGTCATCTAAAAGGCCAGCTGCTTTAAGAGCTTTAGATCCACTTGCATAGAAATTCGGAGATACTGATAAATAAAATGTTCTATTCCCATGAGTAGCTTGTGTTTTATCAATTTCATTTAATCTTCTAGAAAGCCTTACGACATGATCACTTTGTTGTAAGTCAACCGGTTCATAGAAAAGATAATTAGAAAATTGTTCCCACTCCTTTTCTTTACCAGATATTTGATCTGATAGCTTTACTTTCATCTTTTCTCTAAACTCATTATCAGTCCAAGGTCTTCTCGCACAACCAACAATTCCAAATTCACTAGGAATTCTTCTTTGCAAATAGAGTTCAAATAAGGCTGGTATTAATTTTCTATGAGTAAGGTCTCCACTAGCACCAAATATTACCAAGCATTGTGGAGATATGACTCTTTCCTGCCGTAAACCTAATCTTAGAGGATTACTTAAAGTTGAAGGCATATTTTTAGTATTCTTTATTTAAAATCGTCTTTTTTTTAAATATTAGCTACGTATTGTGTCTAAACCAAAAAGTATTTAGTAGGTGAAACTTATATCTAACTATCAAAGATTTAGTAAGTTTCTACGTGCCATCTTCCTGCTTTTTTTAGTTGAGGTCTTAATTCTGACCAGTTCAAGCCTTTTTCTTCTGCTGCCTTAGTCATTGCTTCATCTATTCCAGGTTCCATACCCTTTAATCCGCAAAGATATATGTGTGTCTTTTCATCTTCAATCATATTGAAAATTTCATTGGCTGACTCTAAAACTCTGTCTTGAATGTACATTCTTCCACCTTTTGTATTTTGCTGCTCGCGACTAATGGCTTTTGTATATTTGAAATTATCTGGATTATCAGCAAGATATCTTTGAAGATCTTCTTCGTATAACAAATTAGCTGATTTTGGAGCACCCATAAATAACCAAGCCTTACCCTTGAAATTCCATTTATTTTTTTCTTTTTCAGTTGGTTCGAACATTCTTCTTAAATAAGCTCTCATTGGTGCTATTCCAGTTCCCGTGGCCAACATTACAATGTTTGCTTCCTCTTCGTCAGGGAGAAGCATTTCTTTACCTACAGGACCTGTTATTTTTACTTTATCTCCAGGCTTAATATCACATAAGTAAGTAGAGCAGACACCATTAATGGTTTCACCATCTTTTTCATACTGAAGCTGTCTTACACAAAGAGAAACTGTATTCCCATTAAAGTCATCTCCATGTCTAGTACTAGCTATTGAGTAAAGTCTTAGTTTGTGAGGTTTTCCATTAGCATCTTCACCAGCAGGCATGATACCAATACTTTGACCTTCTACATAATTTAAAAATGGATCACTATCTTTAAGGTCGAAAGTTATGTGATTAACTCTACCAATTGCTCCTTCTTTGAGAAGACTATAGTTTCCAATGACTGTTCCTTCGTATGGTGTCTTAGGACGGTAAATATTGACTGGAACATCTGCATGTTTTTTCTTAACTACTGCTTTAGTTTCTGCTTTTGCAACAGGAGCAGGCTTAGGGGCTGATTTTTGTTCAATAGGTTTTACCAGAGATTTTTTTAGTTCTGCATCTTGCGGGAAGTTAGAGGCTCTTTTACTAAAAAATTTTTGAATAAAAGAAAAAACCCCTATTACTACTGGTATATGAACCAAGCCACCTAAGATAACTGTTGATTGTGAATACATTTTTTAGTCTTCTTTATATAAGAGATTATCAATTCGTAGTTTAATTTGTAGTGATTTTACAAAAATGGTTACGTTTTGAGATCGGAATAATTTAATAAAATTATTTTTATTTTTCAGGATTTATTGTTTTTATCAGTATAGTTACACAGAAATAATTTTTTATCTATTGAAAAATTCATTCTATGAATAATCCTCAAGAATCAGTAGATCATTTAAAAAGCAATGATTACAGAACAATTGAGCAAACGATGGAAAAGCTTTCTGGAGGGACTAGAAGACTCGCAGCTCAGCTTACAACCTCTGCAAGTTTAGATTCTTTGTGGAATGTTTTAACAGATTATGATCGACTAAATCTTTACATACCAAATTTACTTTCAAGCAAAAAGATATATCAAAAGAATAATAATGTGCACCTTAAACAAGTTGGAGCTCAAGATTTTCTTGGTATGAAATTTTCTGCAGAAGTAACAATCGATTTATTTGAAGACAAAGAGCTAGGCCTCTTAAAATTCAAGTTGATTAAAGGAGATTTCAGAAAATTTGAAGGGAGTTGGAAAATTCGAAACATTAAAAATACTTCAAAAAATTCATTAATTTATGATCTTACTGTTCAAGGTTGTCAATGGATGCCAATTGGCATGATAGAGAAAAGACTAAAAAAAGATCTTTCAGAAAATTTGATCGCCGTTGATAAGCAAGCGAAATCATCTACAAAATAATTTTAAGTTTTAAAAAATAGCCCCAAGGGGATTCGAACCCCTGTCGCCTCCGTGAAAGGGAGGTGTCCTAGGCCTCTAGACGATGGGGCCAGGAAATTAGCATAACAGCTTATAAAAAATTAAGAGTAAGGCTAGCCTTTCGTCAAGTATTGTTGCTCTTTGTTTTGTCCTTGCCACACAGGAACAGTAAAATGGAAGCAAGAACCAACACCAATTTCGGATACAACCCATATCCTTCCTCCATGGACTTGTACTATCCTCCTGCATACTGATAATCCTATCCCGAATCCTGAAGTTCCTTCAGAAGTCTGTGGTAGTCTTACTCTATCCATAAATATTCTTTTTTGTTCGTTCAAAGGGATACCTGCACCTTTGTCACAAATTGTTATTTCCACCCATTGATTTGTCTTGTGAATCATTGTAATTTTTATAGATCCTGAATCGTTAGAAAATTTAATAGCATTTTCAATCAAATTTAAAAAAACTTGCCTCATTCTTCTTTGGTCTGCGAATACACTTGGTAGATCAGATGGGATATCAGTATCAATTTCAATATTCCTTAATCTCCATAATTTTTCTAATTCAAGAATTACTTCAGCACTAATATTACCTAGATCAATTTTCTGAGGGTTAAATAATGCCTCCCATTTGGTTGTTCCAACTTCTAAAAGATCTTGAGATAAAAGTTCAATCTCTTCTAAACGTCTTTTAATTACCTCTTGCAATTTTTCAATATCTATTTGTCCAAGTTTTTGACTTTGAACAGCCAAAGTAGCTGCAGTCAAGGGGGTTCTTAATTCATGCGCGACCATTCTTAGTAATCTTTCCTGTGATTCAATTCTTTTTGTTAATGTCTCATTTTCTTGTCTTAAAACAAGAAGTTCGTCTTCGAGAAGAAATTCTTTTTGAGTTCTTATTGAATCAATTTTGGATGGTTGCAAATTGATCCCTAGATTTTTTGTTAAGCCTTCCTGTTTCCACCTTGGCAACCATTTCTGCAACTGAGAGAAAATATTACTTCCAGCAAATATTTGCTTTGGAGCTGGAGAAACCTTTATTAGTGCAGGAATAGCAACTAACCTATGTAATTCAAGTAGTTCCGGCTGTTCTGTAGGCTCAGAAATCTGAAGCGATATCTCAAATTCACAATCATCTGATTCTAAATACGCTAGAAGAGATTTAATATCACTACTAGAAAGTTGGTTTCTTGCAGCTACAAGTATTAATTTTAGCTCTTTTTTATCATTCAAATGATTTCCTCAGAAGTGTTGAAAAGCTGTCAATCCTTATAAACACATTAAGATATTTATTTTTATTGTACAAATAAGCTATTAAATAAATGACTCTTATTTATATATGGTTGTTATTAATCAAAATAAAAAACAAAATTTCGACGAAAATAATTCTCCAGAAATTTTTTTAAATAGTAATTTAAAAAGATGGTTTTCTAGAAATATTGGATTGTGGAAATCGAATAGAACATATTTTCTTGATGAAGCACAAAAAACTTATAATTTATGCATGAATATAAATATACAAGCTCTTGAAAATAAATCTAAATGGGAATCACACTATAAATTTACTTGGTATCCAGAAAAAAAATATAGTTTCTTTGAGGAAAATCCACAGTATAAAGAACAAGGTGAAATGTGTGCATATTTAAAAGGGCATCAACTTATCAGGGAAAATTTCTATTTAAGTGATGTTGAAGGCATTTCAAATATTAAGCAAGTCGATGAACACGAAATGATTTTTGAATCTTCTTATAAAGATTGGTATATTCTTGAACATACAAGACTAGTAGATTTAGATAATTATAGGTTCAGGGTTATATACTCATGGAACAAGAATAAACTAAAAATTGTAGAAAATCATCATGAAATAAAAATTATTAAGTAAATCCTTCTTATTAATTAATATTAAACTTATAAATGTTATCTTTTAAAAAATATTGTTAGTTAATGGGTATTAATCTTAATACAAAAAAAATCTTAAAATTGTTTGTTACTAGCATAATTGTGCCCTTTACTCTTTTTGAGATTAATGCAATAAATAAGCAAATTAAAGCAGAAAAAAATTTAGTAGCTGCTTCTGAAAAAGACCTTTTCTTATACAGACAAATGGGGGCATCTTATCTTTGTATAGCCTCAAAGGCCGAAGTAGATTTTAATAAAGGGCTTGGGATTGCCAGTGCTACTTTTGCAAACGTAATAATTGGAAAGCATGGAGGAGCTATTAAAGAATTGGGGAATGAAAAACTAGATGAGAAAAAATTATATAATGCAGGTACTTTTCAGATTGTAGGAAGTGCACTTAATATTTGTCCTGAGAGCATTCCAAAAAATATAAAAAAAGATTATGAAAAAAGGTTAAAACAACTCGTAAAGAAACGCAAAAAATAATTTTATTGATTATCTGAACATTGAACTAACAGAACTTTCTTCATGTATTCTCCATATTGCTTCACCTAACATATTTGCGACAGAAAGAACCTTTAATTGTGGGAAATTATCTTTCACAAGAACTGGGACACTGTTAGTAACAATAACTTGTTCGAATAAATTCTTTGTACTTAACCTCTCATGAGAAGGAGGAGAAAAAACAGCGTGTGACGCACATGCAAATATTCTGTTAGCTCCTTCTTTTTTTAATAAATTTGCTCCTGAACAAATTGTTCCCCCAGTATCTATCATGTCATCGATAAGGATAGCCGTTTTACCTTTTACCTCGCCAATAACAGTTAAACTCTCAGCAATATTATGAGCCGATCTCCTTTTATCAATTATAGCTAACGGTGCATCCTTCATTAATTTTGCGAATGCTCTTGCTCTAGCGACTCCACCTACATCAGGAGAAACTACAACTACTTCCTCTAGATTTAAAGATTCCAAATAGTCAATCAATACAGGAGAACCATAAATATGGTCGCATGGTATATCAAAATAACCTTGTATTTGAGCCGAATGTAAATCCATAGCAAGAACTCTATCCACTCCTGATTTCTCTAGTAAGTTAGCGGTTAGTTTTGCTGTTATCGACTCTCTTCCTGAAGTCTTTCTATCAGCCCTGGCATATCCAAAATAAGGAATTACAGCCGTTATTTGCCTTGCAGATGCCCTTTTACAGGCATCAACCATAATCATAAGTTCCATTAAACTATCGTTTACTGGAGCGCATGTAGGTTGTATTAGAAAGACATCGCAACCTCTAATTGATTGCTGAATCTGAACATAAAGTTCTCCATCAGCAAATCTTTTAGATATTAGAGGTACATTTTTAATCCCTAAGTATGAGGCAATTTCTTCTGCTAATTTGGGATTTGTTGTTCCACTTACTAGCCTTAATCTACTATTAGTTAGATTAAAATTCGATTCTTTATTTTGCACTGCCGTGATAAAACTTGTCACGAAATTTGCACTATAAAACTATATCCATATCGTAGTCGTTTCTCTGAATTTCGCAAAAGATAATAACTAGATCGTTTCAAAAGTCATATCTCTAAAGCAAAATATAAATAAATTCGATAAAATCAGGATTTACTTTAAAGTCAGTCATAAATTAATTTGGTAAGTTATTTGTCAATTAAAAAAAATTTGTATATTGTTGAATTTAGAGAATCAATAAAAAATCAATCTTAAAGAATCAAAATATATTCTAAACAATGTCCATAGAAAGAGCTCTTACAAAAAAAGCATTAGGCATACTCATGCATCCCACATGTATACCAGGGGGCAGAGTATGTGGAACTTTTGGTAAAGGTGCTAAAAAGTGGATTAAAAAACTTCATAAGTATGGCATTGAATACTGGCAATTTTTACCTCTAACGCCTACTGATTCAACAGGGTCTCCTTATAGTTCGCCTTCTAGTTTTGCACTGAACCCGTGGTTTCTTGATGTAGATGATTTAATAGAGAAGGGTTTTATCTTTATTTCTAATAAAGAAGAACTTGGACTAACAAATCAAAATAAGAATCAGTTTGATTTTAATGTTGCGAATGATTTAACAAAAAAATTAGGTCACCTTCTTTTGCAAGCTTGGGATTCACAGTGTGAAGAGAGAAAACGTAATTTTTGCAAATGGATTACTAAGAATTCTTGGGTTGAAGATTACGCAACCTTTGTTGTTATAAGAGAGGAGTTTAATATGTTGCCTTGGTGGCAATGGCCTCAAGAATTTAAATTAAAAAATAACAAGTTTTTAAAATCATGGATAAAGATAAAAAGTGAAGAAATACTTGCTAAAAAATTAATTCAATGGCATTTAGATGAGCAATGGAGATCTATTAAAAACTTTGCAAAATCAAGTAATATTAAATTAATAGGAGATTTGCCCTTTTATGTTTCTAGGGACAGTGCTGATGTATGGAGTAATAAATCACTATTTTCTATTCTTAAAAATGGAGAATTAATCTTTCAAAGTGGAGTACCTCCTGATTATTTTTCATCAACAGGACAATTGTGGGGGACCCCAACTTACTTTTGGTCAAAACATAAGCGGACTAATTTCGATTGGTGGAGAAAAAGAGTTAAAAGGCAATTTGAACTTGTGGACTTATTGAGATTTGATCATTTTAGGGCTTTAGCAGGATACTGGAGAGTCAATGGTAATTCTAAAACAGCAATTTCTGGCAAATGGATAAATTCTCCAGGGAAAACTCTATTAAATAAATTAAAAATTGATTTAGGGACTGACTTTCTACCAATTATCGCGGAGGATTTGGGAGTAATAACACCTGATGTAGAAAAATTAAGGAAAAATTTTGAACTACCTGGCATGAAAATATTACAATTTGCTTTTGATGGAAACGAAGACAACCCATATTTACCTAAGAATATTGAAGGAGAAAATTGGGTTGTTTATACAGGTACTCACGATAACGCCACTTCCATCTCATGGTGGGATAGTTTAGAAAATAATTCAAAAAGACTACTAAAAGATAAGTATAAATTTTCGGAAAATGCTTCATGGAGTTTAATAAAAATAGGCATGGAAACAAATGCCAATCTTTTTATCGCTCCAATCCAAGATTTATTATCTTTAGATGACTCAAGCAGATTAAATATTCCTGGCACAATAAAAGATAACTGGAAATGGATGTTAAATAGACCTCTAGAAGAAATAGAACAAAATATAAGAAAATTTAGTGAGTTAGGGAATAACTTTGGAAGAACCAAAAAATAATGACTTTTTGAAGATTATTTATCAATGATTCTATTTTCAATATTTTGAATCTCAATAACATTCACATTCAAAATAAAGTATCTCTTTAATATAAATATTGTAAGAACTAATATAAAAAAATACAAAAGACTTCCCTGCCAAGTATTTATAAGATCAAATTTGCTTACAAGAAAATCTTTTTTTTCTTTATTAAAAGTTTCTCTTTCCCTAACTGCTAATTTTACTAATGTATCTTTTTTTAATACTAGGCATTCCTCCAATTTAATTAATATGGATCTTATAAAAGGATACTTTGGTCTAATTGTTTTATTATTGTTTTCAATAGAATTTAATATTTGGAAAGGAATTTTTGAAATCAAAGACAATTCTTTTATGGTTAGATTTTGATGAATTCTTGCTTCTTTTACTAACTTTGCAATTTCTTTATACTGATCAATAACTTTATGACTAGAGCCATTATTATCCTTAGGATTTTTTTTAAATAAAAATTTATTTTTCAAGATATTCATTCCATATTTCCAAATTTATTAATTGACTGAGTAATGAATTTTAGAAATAACTACTTATTTAATCTTAATCAATTAAAATTGATAAGTAAAATTATTAAGTTTAAATATTAAAGCTAAACTGGGGAAATGATATTTTGAACTGCACTCTTTGCAATATTAAAAGGGCTAAAGGTATCTCTTAATAATCCTAAGAGTTTTTTTGCATCACTGAGTTCTATTTTGTCATCTTTGATAAGGCTTAATAGAAAACTTTTTCGGACTTCGGATCCTTTTTTGCTAACAAATAGTTTCAATCCAGCATTAGCAACAGGGATGAGATCTGAATTAATGTTCTCAGAATCCTTAAATAAAATATTTAGTAAGCTTTCAACTTTTTCTATTTGAATTCTACCTTGATTATCAAAAACAACTTCTAAAAGAATTTCTAAAATCTCATCAGAATTATCCGTTAGAAGTTTTTTAGCTATATAAGGATATGCTATTTTTAAAATTTTAAATTCCGGATCTAGTCTAAGTGCTAAACCTTCTTGACTTACGACTGCTCTTATTATTAAAGCAAACCTACTAGGCACTCTAAATGGATAAGAATACATTAGTTTTGAGAATTTATCAGTTACATTTTTAAGGTTAAAATTTCCAACCTCAGCACCTAGTGATCCACCTAGAACTTCTTTTAAAGGTTCAACAAGTTCGTGAAGATTTTGTTCTTTAGTTAAAAAACCTAATTTCTGGAAATCTTTAGCAAGAAGATAATATTCATCATTGATTATGTGAACAATTGCCTTAATGAGAGTAAGTCTATCTGAGTTTGTAATTGTATCCATCATGCCGAAATCTACATAAGCTAAATTTCCACAATCTGAATTTCCTCCTTTGAGAGCGAACATATTTCCAGGGTGTGGGTCAGCATGAAAATATCCATATTCAAATAATTGCTGTAGACCACTTATTACACAAGTTTTTATAAAAGAAGCAGGTATTAAGTTATTTTCCTCCAATAAAGCCCGATCTCTTAACTTAACTCCATCAATCCAAGAAGTTGTGATAATCCTTTTGGATGAAAACTGTTTTACTAATTTAGGTATAAAAACATTGGGGTTTTCTTTGAATAAATCTGCAAACCTCAAAGCATTTTTACCTTCTTTTTCGTAGTCAATTTCATCAAAAAGTGCCTTACCAAATTCATCTATTATTTCTCCTATTCCAACCCCAATATTTAATGGTAAAAATGGTGATAAGAGAGTTGCTAAAAACCTTAATATTACAACATCTCTTCTTATAAGAAAGTGTAAATTTGGCCTCTGTACTTTCACCGCAATATAAGTATTTTTTATTTTTGCCTTATAAACTTGGCCTAAACTTGCTGAAGCAATAGGACTAACTGGGAACTCATCAAACAAATCATGAGCAGGTGCTCCAAGTTCCTCTTCAATAATTTTTAAAGCAATTTTGTGATCAAAAGCTGGGAGATTATCCTGTAAGTTTGTAAGCTCTGAAAGCCAATCTTGTCTAACAAGATCTGGTCTAGTAGATAGTGCCTGGCCCAACTTTATAAAACAGGGTCCTAAATCTGTTATTACATCGAAAAGATATTTTGAGAGATTTTTTTGTACTTTTTTATTTTTGCTGTTACCTTGAAAAAGTATTCTTAAAAAAAGAAAAATAAAAGTTAAAAAGATATACAAAACTCTTGGGACAAAAATCCATGGTCTCAACATCAACCAAATCAAGTCCCCTTTTGCTGAATATCTTGAATAAGATCTTGTCATTAAAATTAAAAAATATCAAAGAAGAATTCCATTTATACCATTCTATATGTGTCAATAATACTTTATGAGCATTTCATCTTTTCTAACAAAAAAATTTTTAAAGTCACTTTTCTTTCCTGCTCATAACAGAGGTGCGGCTTTACCGAAGAAATTAGTGAAATTATTAAAAAATCCACCTGGCTTTTGGGACTTGCCGGAACTACCAGAGATAGGTTCACCACTATCCCAAAGCGGATTAATTGCTAAATCTCAAAGAGAATTCTCTGAAAAATTTAGGGCGAAAGGATGTTTTTTTGGAGTTAATGGAGCTTCTGGATTAATTCAATCAGCGGTAATTGCAATGGCAAATCCAGGCGAAACTATACTTATGCCTAGAAATGTTCATATAAGTGTTATAAAAACCTGTGCGATGCAAAATATACTTCCAATATTCTTTGACTTAGAATTTTCATCAGAAACTGGGCATTACAAACCCATAACAAAAGTCTGGTTAGAAAATATATTTAAAAAAATAAATTTTAATGAAAAAAAAATTGTAGGGGTAATCCTTGTAAGTCCCTCTTACAACGGTTATGCAGGAGATTTAGAGTCTTTAATAGATCTTTGTCATCAAAAAAATTTGCCTGTTTTGGTTGATGAAGCCCATGGTTCTTATTTCCTTTTTTGTGAAAACCTTGATTTACCAAAATCCGCCTTATTATCAAATGCTGATTTAGTTGTTCACTCATTGCATAAGTCGCTCAATGGTTTAACTCAAACTGCGGCACTTTGGTACAAAGGGGATCTAGTAAATGAGCATAATTTAATCAAGAGTATTAATTTGTTGCAAACCACTAGTCCAAGTTCCCTATTACTTTCTTCTTGTGAAGAGTCCATTAAAGACTGGCTTAATAAAAAAAGTTTATCAAAATATCAAAAAAGAATTTTAGAGGCAAAAAGTATCTATAAAAAATTAATTCAAAAGAATATTCCTCTCATAGAAACCCAAGACCCTTTAAAAATTGTATTAAATACCTCAAAGGCTGGAATTGATGGTTTTACTGCTGATAAATTTTTTTATAGAAATGGTCTTATCGCTGAATTACCAGAAATGATGACCCTCACTTTTTGCTTAGGATTTACGAATCAAAAAGATTTTCTTAATTTATTTGAAAAATTGTGGAATAAATTATTATTAAATTCTAAAAAATTAAAAAGTTTAGAAGTGCTCCAATCACCCTTTAAATTAGTTCAAGTACCTGAGATTGAAATTGGAATTGCATGGAGAAATAAGACTAGGAGTATTCCTTTCTCACAATCACTAAATAAAATATCTGGAGATATTATTTGCCCGTATCCCCCTGGGATCCCCCTACTGGTTCCTGGAGAAAAAATTGATATGGATAGATTTAATTGGATAAAAAATCAAAGTTTATACAATAAAGAACTGTTAAATTTTAATATAAGAGTTATGTGAATATAAAAATTTAATATGAGATTTAGAAGCGGATTACTTATAGGAATTTTTGGTTTAATTGTTGTTTTGTTAGGTGGATGGTTTTTTACATTAGCAACAGCTTTGCTTACTTATTTAGCATTATTGGAATTTTTTAGAATGGCAGAATTTAAAGGAATAAAACCAGCTACAAAAACCACATTATTTTCATGTTTCATTATTATAATCGCGACTTATCTTGAGAGTATAGGTTTTATTGATGGAGAAATATTAAATTCAATTTTACCTATCTGTTCAGTTGGAATATGCACTTGGTTACTTTTGCAACCAAAGCCTGGAACAATTTCAGATATTGCAGCCTCTATTTTTGGTTTATTATATTTAGGTTTTTTACCTAGTTACTGGATTAAGTTAAGGGGGATAGAGTCAGTTCTGATAAGTTCAAATCAAGGTTTTATTTCTTTTGAAAACTTATCAAATACTACAGGTCTAAATTTAACTTTAACTTCTTGTTTTTTAATTGTAGCTAGTGATATTGGTTCTTATTTCATTGGAAAGTCATTTGGTAAAACATCTCTTTCTCCAATATCTCCTAGCAAAACAATAGAAGGTTTAATTGGGGGGATTTCCTGTTCAATTTTGCTCGCAATATTGTTCGCATTTTTACTGAATTGGGAAAATCCATTATTAGCTGGGATTTTATATGGAATTTTAATTTCTCTTATGGCATTAGTTGGAGATTTAATTGAATCAATGATGAAGAGAGATGCAAAAATAAAAGATTCCGGAACTTTTTTACCGGGACATGGAGGAATTCTTGATAGAATTGACAGCTACATTTTTACTCCATCTGTTTTGTATTACATTTTTATAATTCTCAAGTATCTAAGTTAATTAGAAAATTTTTTATTCCAAAAAATAATCTTGGATAATTTTAGAAGATAATGATGGTAAATCGACATGAGGAAGATGACCACAATTTTTCAAACCTACAAAATTTAATTTTTTAATTTTTCTTATATTTTTAATCTCTTTTTTTCCAAGAATGCGATCATTTTCTCCACATACTGCTTTAATTGGAATATTTTGGATATATTTATGTGTCCCAGCGAACCCTCCACTTTTTGCGAATGATGCGAGTGAATTCCTCCATCCTTTACAACCTAAATGAATTGAAGCAATTTGCTCTTCCATTACACCAACACATTCATCTGGGAAAGCAAATGCTTGTCTACAAAGACTTTTTCTGACCTGCGGTAATCCAAGAAATGAGGCCCCAATTTGGTTAATAGGAAAAGGGATACTCTTAGGTTCTCCAAATAATCCGGCAGGAGATAAAAGGATAATTTTATCAATAGAATCAGGGATTTCAAAAGCTAGTTTTAAAGCCGTTGAACCTCCCATAGAGGCACCGATAATTTTTAGATTCTTTGTTATTTGTAAGGTCTTAAGGAGATCAATTAAATATGAAATTATTTTCGAGGGATTGTATTCATTTGTTGCGCATCGAGGACTAAAACCAAACCCTAACAAATCAGGAATTATAACTTGGAAATTTTTTTTCAATGATTGATATATCCTCCTAAACTCTAAAAAATTACTATCAAATCCATGCAGGAGAAGTATAGGTTGACCTTTTCCTCCCATAACCACTGGGAATTTTAAAGAGTTCCAGTTGTTATTAAGTTTGATCCACTTAACATCATTTGCTAAATAAAGACCTAATGGATCTAATAGAGATATTTTTGCTCTCTCAAAAAATTCAACATTTAAATCACTAAATTGTTCGAAATTGGCTTTATTCAAAAAGATAATTATATTTTGATTTTTTGTTGTTCAAAATTTGCAATAACCTCAACTATATCTTGTTTATGAATTTCAAAAGGCAAGAAGTGTATCTCAGATTTATCTCGACAAGTAAAATCAGCAATTTTCTCTAAATTATTATTTTCAAAAACATTTATTCCGAGTTGCCCGATAGTAGTTGGCAAATTCAATTCTTTCATAATTACCAACAATTGTTTAATTGATTGATGAGCTAATTTATTATTATTTTTCATTTCTTCTAGTCTTAATTGCAATAATAATCCAACCCCAACTATCTCACCATGTAAGAATTTATTTGGAGTAATTATCTGAGTAATTGCATTATGAAGAGCATGTGCTGCAGCAGTCCTACACTTTTCTCCCCCAATACCGCCTACTAATCCGGCTGTTATTCCACACGCTTCTATAGTATTTCGCCAAGAAAGATTATTTTCAAATTTACCCTTATATGCTTTTTCACCATCTATTAGTAGTTGATCTCTTAAAACTCTTGATATCTGAATAGCTTGTTGAACGAGACCATCATCAATTGTTGAACTTGTTATTGAGGATTCATACCATTTTGCTAAAGCATCCGCTATGCCACTTGCCAGTGTTCTTGATGGAGCTGTTTGAATAAACTTATGATCATATACTAGGATTTTTGGACAAGATCCTAGTTCAACATCCTTTATAAATTGGCCATTTTTTGTATAAATGTTTGATAGTGCAGTCCAACCTGCACATGTAGAGGCGCTCAGAGGCACAGTAATACAAGGGATATTAAGACAGTCTGCTATGTATTTCCCTGTATCCAAAACTTTACCACCTCCAGAAGCAATAACAGAATCATTATGATTTTTTAAAATTATGTTTTTTACTCTTGAAATATCTTCATAGCAACAATCAAATTGTAAATTAGCAGAATTAACATCAAGGTTTTGATTTTTTAAATCAATAAAAATTTTATTTCTCAGATTATTCGTATTAATGCCTCTACCTAAAATTAATGGGCTTTTAGTTAATTTAGTAATTTTAGGTAGAGATTTTTCCCACGCGAATTCACCCCTAAAAATAGTTTCTGGAGAGATTAACTGCATACTTACTTCGAAAATCTAGAAATTAGCACTAGCTAACTCTTGAGGAGATTCTTCAGAAGAAATACTAATTGTAACTTTTTTATTATCATCTATATCTACTAAAGCCTTATCACCGTCTTTTATTCTCCCAGAGAGAACTTCCTCTGCCAAACTATCCTCTAATAAGCGCATAACAGCTCTTCTTAATGGTCTTGCTCCATATGAAGGGTTATAGCCTTCTTCAACAAGTCTTTCTTTGAAAGCATCAGTTACGCTTAATTTAATACCTTTATCTTGTAATCTTGCGAAAACCTCTTGCAACATTATTTCAGCGATTTCTTTAACTTCATTTTTAGAAAGTTGCCTGAATACAATTATTTCGTCAAGTCTATTTAAAAATTCAGGCCTAAAATATTGCTTAAGTTCTTCATTAACTAAAGATTTAATTCTATTATATTGACTATCTTCAACAGAATCACCAGAAAACTCAAATCCTAATCCTCCTCCACCTTTCTCAATCACCTTTGAACCTATATTAGAAGTCATTATTAGCAAAGTATTTTTAAAATCTACAGTTCTACCCTTGGAATCTGTTAGTCTGCCATCCTCAAGAAGTTGCAATAATAAATTGAAGACATCTGGATGAGCTTTTTCTACTTCATCAAATAAAACAACAGTGTAAGGTCTTCTTCTGACCGCCTCAGTAAGTTGACCACCTTCATTAAAACCAACATAGCCAGGAGGCGAACCTATTAATTTACTAACTGTATGTCTTTCCATAAATTCTGACATATCTAATCTAATCATTGCTTCTTCACTACCAAAGAAATAAGAAGCTAATGATTTAGTCAATTCAGTTTTACCTACGCCAGTTGGACCTGAAAAAATGAAACTTGCTATGGGTCTATTCGGATTTTTTAACCCAACCCTTGCTCTTCTAATAGCTCTAGAGACAGCTTTTACCGCTTCGTCTTGACCAATTAGCCTTTGGTGAAGAGTTTCCTCCATGTTAAGAAGCTTGACTGATTCTGTTTCAGTCAATTTTTGAACAGGTACACCAGTCCATGAAGCGACAATATGTGCTACGTCCTCTTCACTAACCATAGGATTCTGTAAAAATTCTGAATCATTTTTTACTGAGTTTGTATCAATACTAGATTCATCATCCGTTGTAGATTCTTTTTTATTTTCGAGTACGTCTTTAATTTTTGCAGACAATTCCATCTCCTTTTCTCTTAATTGACCAGCTTGATCAAAGTTTTGCTCCCTTACAGATTCTTCCTTTTTCTTCTGAATTTGTCTTAGTTCTTTATCTATTTGTTTAGCTTCAGGTGGAAGTTTAGAGTTTATTAAACGAACCCTACTACCAGCCTCATCGATAAGGTCTATGGCCTTATCAGGTAAAAATCTATCAGATATATAGCGATCACCTAGGTGAGCTGCAGCCTCTAAAGCATCATCAGTAATTTTAAGGCGATGATGTTGTTCATAACGTTCTCTAAGCCCTTTTAATATTTCTATTGTATCTTCTATAGATGGTTCCCCAACCATAACAGGTTGGAATCTTCTTTCTAAAGCAGCATCTCTTTCAATATGTTTTCTATATTCATCGAGTGTTGTTGCTCCAATACATTGGAGTTCTCCTCTAGCTAATGCAGGCTTCAGAATATTTGCTGCATCAATAGCACCTTCAGCGGCTCCGGCACCAATTAGTGTATGTACTTCATCTATGACAAGTATTACATTACCTGCAGATTTAATTTCTTCCATTATCTTTTTTAATCTTTCTTCAAATTCTCCTCTATATTTTGTTCCAGCCACCAAAAGACCTATATCAAGAGTTAAAACTCTTTTATCTTCAAGTATATCTGGGATATCTCCAAGCTGAATTCTTTGAGCTAATCCCTCAGCAATAGCTGTTTTACCTACACCAGGTTCACCTATAAGAACCGGATTATTTTTAGTCCTCCTTCCTAATATTTGAACTACTCGATCTATTTCTGCATAACGGCCAACTACTGGGTCAAGTTTTGATTCACTAGCTAGTTTTGTTAAATTTGTTCCAAATTCGTCTAGAGTAGCTGTCTTTAGATTAGCCTTGCTTGCATTAGCACCACTACCAACTTCAGCAGTTTCGCCTAACATTCTTATAACCTGAGTTCTTACTTTGGATAGGTCAATACTTAGATTTTCTAAAACCCTGGCAGCTACGCCCTCACCTTCTCTTATTAAACCTAGTAATAAATGTTCAGTTCCTATGTAGTTGTGCCCCAACTGACGAGCTTCTTCCAGTGACAATTCTAAGACTCTTTTAGCCCTAGGAGTAAAAGGTATTTCTACAGCTACAAAGCCTGAACCTCTACCAATTATCTTTTCAACTTCTATTCTTGAATCTTTTAAATTAACACCCAGAGATTTAAGGACTTTAGCTGCAACACCTGTACCCTCTCCAATTAAACCTAGTAGAATTTGTTCTGTTCCAACGAAATTATGGCCAAGTCTTCGAGCTTCCTCTTGTGCAAGCATTATGACTTTAATGGCTTTTTCTGTAAATCTTTCAAACATTAGAAGATTAAATTCTTATTAATAACCTACCAGTAATATGTCAATTTTGTGTTCAGAATGAGCTTTTGTGAATACCCAAAATTATATTTTATTGAATTAAATTTAACTTTTTTAGTGATATACCAATAAATTATAGTGATTTCAATCATTCTGGTTATCCGAACAATTAAATTTAAAAATCATTTAGTTGTTAAAATTTTTTCTTTTAAGAGAGCATCTGAACCGTCTTTATAATAATTTTTTCTTTTTCCTACAGTATAGAAATCAAAGCGACTATAAAATTTCTCTGCCGTAACATTAGAATGTGAAACTTCTAAAAATAATTTATTTATATTTAATTTTTCACATTGTTTTATTAAATAGCTCATAAGGTAAGATCCAAAACCCTGTTTCCTATATTTCTGATCTACTACAAAAAAATTTATCTGAGCCTCATCAAGAATCACATGAAAAACACATATTCCAATTACTAAATTCGAAAGTAATAACCCAATGACTTTTATACCATCTTTTTTCAATTCGTTATCCCACTGTTTTTTGGTCCATAACGAAATCGTATTTGAATCTAATTCATAACATAAGTCAATATCCTTCTCATTTATTTTTTTAATAGATATCATTTTAAAGTGGATATGTAATCAGTAAAGTCATAATTTATAGCAATTATAAATTATGACATTCTCAGCGTAACCCCTATTAAGAGTTCCCATGGAAGAAAAAAAATCATTTTTAAAACAAAAAATTGACTTTGAAAGTCCAAATAAAAATATTGTGCCTATCACTACATATATTGGAAGTGATGGGAAGTTATCAATTGGGGGATGTTCTATTGAAGAATTAGTTGAGAAATATGATTCTCCCCTCTACATTTTGGATGAAATTACCTTAAGAAACTCTTGTAGAGCATATAAAAAAGCATTAGAAAAATATTACCCAGGGAATTCACTACCTATTTATGCATCTAAGGCAAATAGTTCTATTTTCATGAGTAACCTTGTATCCTCAGAAGGATTTGGGCTTGATGCAGTTTCAGAAGGAGAACTATTAACTGCTCTTAAGGGTGGAGTTCCAAATGAGAAAATTGTTTTTCATGGAAACAATAAATCAGACAAAGAAATAGATTTTGCAGTCAGAAATAATATCAAGGTAATTGTTGATAATGATTATGACTTAGAAAGATTAGAGGGACTCTCAAATTCATTTAATCGTGATTTAGAAATAATGATTCGCTTTACTCCGGGGATAGAATGCCATACACATGAATACATAAGAACTGGATCTTTTGATAGCAAATTTGGTTTCGGAATAGAATATTTAAATACTTTATTTGAGAGAATTAGCAATGCTAAACATCTAAAATTAAAAGGATTACATGCTCATATTGGTTCACAGATTTTTGAACTAGATCCTCACAAGGATCTGGGAGAAATAATGGTAAAAGTTATTTTAGACGCCAAAAAATTTGGTCATAATATCGAGGAACTAAATGTTGGTGGGGGTTTAGGTATCAAATATACGGAAAGTGATGACCCCCCTTCAATTGATGAATGGGTAAAAACGATTTCTTCTTCCATTATTAAAGCTTGTAAAAAAAACAACTTAGATTTTCCTACATTAATGTGCGAACCTGGAAGATCTATTGTTTCTACAGCAGGTATAACCATTTATAAAATTGGGGCTTTTAAAGAAATTCCCGGTATCAGAACATATTTATCTGTTGATGGAGGGATGAGTGATAATCCAAGACCAATTACATATCAATCGAATTATTCTGCTTGTTTAGTAAGTAATCCCTTTAATATTAATTCCAAAAATAAATATACTATTGCTGGTAAGCACTGTGAATCGGGAGATGTATTGTTTAAGGAAATTGAACTAGCTGATTGTAAGGCAGGAGATTTAATATGTGTTTTTGGAACTGGTGCATACAATAATTCAATGAGTTCTAACTACAACAGAATTCCAAGACCTGCTGCTTTATTAGTTAAAGATGGAGAGGCAGAAATTATTCAAAAAAGAGAAAGCCCATTTGATCTTTTAAAATATGATGTATTACCTGATCGCTTTATCAAACAAAATTAGGTACATTTAAATTAATTTTTGTTTTTAATGTGAATTTCTGGGGGATAATAAATTTAAAACTTATATTAGACGTATTATTTGCTGTTGGTTTCGGACTTTTATTATTTTCTAGAGTAAAAGAACAGAGAACATTATGGCTTTTACGGGGATATTTGTTTTTAGTTTCTTCCGCATGGTTTATTCAAAGATATGCATACCTTCCATTAACATCAAAATTAATTGATGCTGTAGTCCTAGCTTGCTCTCTATCATTAGCAATTCTTTGGCAAGGAGAGCTAAGAAGATTAATGGAATTATTAGGTACTGGGAGGTTAGCCGTATTACTCGGTAATCCTCCCAAGGAATTTAGAGCAACATCAACTACTATTACTCAATTAGTTGATACTGCAGGTAAACTCTCTCAGAATAGAAGAGGCGCTTTAATAGTTGTGGATTTGGGGAGTGATTTAAGGCCTGAAGATTTCTTATATTCAGGTACAAATATTGAGGCACAATTGTCAACTGACCTATTAATAAATCTTTTTGCAACAGATACACCATTACATGATGGAGCGGTTCTTGTTAAAGGTAACAAAATAATATCTGCTGGTGTAATTCTTCCTCTCTCGAGGCAAGGAATTAGCAGATACGGCACAAGACATCTAGCTGCATTAGGAATTACAGAAAGATTTGACAGGTGTATATGTATTGTTGTTTCTGAAGAGACAGGTACGTTATCATTAGCAAACCAAGGGAAACTTGAAAGACCAATTACCAGCAGTAGGTTACAAGAACTTCTGGTAAATTTGATTGGGAATCAAAACTCTATGGGAGCAAATAAAGCATCTTTAAGTAAAAATGTCTCATCCCAAAAGACAAAACCGAGTGATAATATTATCACTGATATTAATGAAAAAGAGTCAGAAAAATCAGAAATCTTTATTAACAAAAAGGATTAACTAATGAGCTTAGGAAAAATAATTGACAAGAAAAATAACGACTTATCTAACAGAATAGATAAGCAGAAAGTTCCTGAACATGTTGCAATAATTATGGATGGGAATGGGAGATGGGCGACAAATAAAGGTTTACCCCGTACATATGGACACAAGAGGGGAGTTGGTGTTTTAAGAGAAATTCTCAAAGCATCAAAAAAATTAGGTTGTAAAGTACTTACTGTTTATGCTTTTTCAACTGAGAATTGGACAAGACCAACAAAAGAGGTTGACTTCCTAATAAATCTTTTTAGCGAAGTTTTGAGGAATGAAATTGAAGAGATACATGAAGAATCAATAAAAATAAAATTCATTGGAGATCTAACTCCTTTCCCAGAAACTTTGAAAAAAATAATTTCTAGTTCAGAATCTCTAACTAAAAACAATAATAATTTTTTATTAAATGTTTGCGTCAATTACGGAGGCAGGCAAGAAATAGTAAAAGTTGCAAAAGAAATAGCATTAAAATCATCTTCAGGTAAAATAAAACCAAGTGAAGTTAATGAAGAATTATTTAATTCAGAGCTATTAACTCGAGGAATTAAAGATCCAGAATTATTAATAAGAACAAGTGGAGAAAAAAGGATCAGTAATTTTCTTTTATGGCAATTAGCTTATTCAGAAATTTACATATCTGACGTACTGTGGCCAGACTTCAATGAGTTTGAATTTCTAAAAGCAATAATTGATTACCAATCAAGGAATAGACGTTTCGGAGGTATAGAATCATTACCAAATGAATCTTTTGAAGATTCTCAATATTCTTCTTAACAAAAATGGCTAATTCTAATAATCAGTTATTAAGAGAAATTAGGTTCGATTGGAATAAAGAGGAAATATTGGAAATACTTAATATGCCTCTGATTGATTTAATGTGGGAATCACAAATCGTTCACAGGAAATTCAACAAATATAATATTCAATTAGCATCATTGTTCAGCGTAAAAACTGGTGGGTGTGAGGAAAATTGTTCGTATTGTAGCCAATCAATTTATAGTGCTAGCGAAATCAAAAGTCATCCACAATTTCAAGTTGAAGAGGTTTTAGCTAGAGCTCAAATAGCAAAAAATGAAGGTGCAGACAGGTTTTGTATGGGATGGGCATGGAGAGAAATCAGAGATGGGAAATCTTTTAATGCAATGTTAGAGATGGTTAGCGGTGTAAGAGATTTAGGAATGGAAGCATGCGTTACTGCTGGGATGCTTACAGAAGAACAAGCTTCCAGATTAGCTGATGCAGGTTTGACCGCCTATAACCACAATCTTGATACTAGTCCTGAGCATTATAAAAATATTATTACGACAAGAACCTATCAAGACAGACTAGATACTATCAAAAGAGTAAGAAATGCAGGAATAAATGTTTGTTGTGGAGGAATAATAGGTTTGGGTGAAACTAATGGCGATAGAGCATCTCTTTTGGAAGTGCTATCAAACATGAATCCGCACCCTGAAAGTGTTCCTATAAATTCATTAGTAGCTATTGAAGGTACTGGTTTAGAAGATAAGCAAGAAATTGATTCTATTGAAATGATAAGAATGATAGCTACAGCAAGAATTATTATGCCTAAAAGTAAAATTAGATTAAGTGCAGGTCGAGAAAAGCTCTCAAAAGAAGCCCAAATTTTATGTTTTCAATGTGGTGCAAATTCAATTTTTTATGGAGATGAGTTACTCACAACTTCAAATCCATCTTTTCAATCAGACAGAAAACTTCTTAAAGAGGTTGGAGTTTCATTTAATAAAGATTTTGAAACTTGTGAAAAAACATTATCTTCTTTATGAAAAGCAAAAATTATAAAATAGTATCTCTTTATTCTTTCTTCCCATTACAAGGAAACTTGATTCTTAATCTCAAAAATAAATTATTAGAAATCGAAAATGAAAAGGATCTCTCAGGTTTATTAATTTTTGCAAATGAGGGTATTAATGGAACTATTTGTGCTGAGAAAAATGTTATTGATATTGTTATCAATTTGCTTAACAAATATACAGATAATAGAAATTTGAATATAAAAGTAAACTTTTCAAAAAAGAAAATATTCAAAAATTTAAAAATAAAAATAAAGAAAGAGATTGTTACCATGGGGGTCCCTGAAATAAACCCTTCACAAGATAATGGGACTTATATTGATTCAACTAATTGGAATAAGTTAATTAAAAATCAAAATACAATAGTCATTGATACTAGAAATCATTATGAAGTTTCTATAGGAACATTTCAGAATTCTATAAACCCAAACACAAAAAACTTTAGGGAATTTCCCAAGTGGGTAGATGATCATTTAGATATCCACTTAGAAAATAAAGAGTCTAAAAATATAGCAATGTTTTGTACCGGAGGTATCAGATGTGAAAAAGCTACAAGTTTACTAAAAAAGAAAGGTTATAAAAATATTTATCACCTACAAGGTGGAATATTACAATACCTTGCTGATATTCCAGAAGAAAAAAACTTATTTGAAGGTGAATGTTTTGTTTTTGATAAAAGAGTTGCTTTAGATCATGAATTAGAAAAAGGTTCCTATTCCATTTGTCATGCATGTGGAATGCCAGTTTCAATTCAAGATCAAAAAAGAAAAGAATATAGAGAAGGTATTCAATGTCATTTCTGCATAAATCAATTCAGTGATGATGATAGAAAAAGATTTGAAGAAAGGCAAAAACAGATAAATAGATTAAAAGTGGAGAATAATAAAATCTATCAGGACTAATTTTCAGAAAATCATGAAAGTTGAAGAATTAGAAAAATTAGCAAGTACTATTGGATTATTAATTAAAATTCAAGTTAGAGAAACCCTTGGATTATGTTTTTTTAGAATCGTTGTAGCAGAACAGAAAGATAATATCATAAAGATTTGGGCCGAAATGAAAGGTTGGACTTTTTTAAATAAACAAGGTATTCAGCTTGATACTTTAATAATCCTTAGTAAAGCTCCCACTTTTGTTTCAGAATTAATATGGGCAACAACTATGGCCTGGGCAATTGAAAAAAAATCAAGTAGGAAAGCAAGACTTTTAGCTATTTTTGATAGTGAAGGATATAGTAAAAAACTTGTAAGATATTTCAAATTAATAGGATTCAAAATTGTAAAAGAAGTTGGTTCTAGCCCAGTTGATCTTTTATTAAGATTGGTCTGGGGAGGTGCAGGTACTCTTATGAATGGAGAATGTATTTCCATATTGAAAAAACTTGAAAAGAAACTCTCTATAATTAAAAAAAGTTAACCTGCATGATAACTACTTCTAACTAAGGGACCAGAAGATACTTTCTTGAATCCTAATTCCTTGGAGAAGCGATATATATATTCAAACTCTGAAGGATCCCAATATTTCTTAACTGCCAAATGATTTAATGAAGGCCTTAAATATTGGCCGATTGTAATTTGATCACAATCTATTCTTTTAAGATCATAAATTGTATGTTTTATTTCATCTAATGTTTCACCAAGACCTAACATAATTCCTGACTTTGTTTGAATATGAGGAGCAAAATCTTTTGACTTTTTTAGTAAACTTAGGGATTTTTTGTAATTTGCACCTCTCCTAACTTCTTTTTGCAATCTTTCAACAGTTTCAAGATTATGGTTAAAGCAAATTGGATCTTTTTCTAAAATCATCTTCAATCTTTCTGTCTGAAGTTTATTAGTTTCATCTAAATTTTTGCCCCCACCCCATAAATCAGGAGTTAAAACTTCTATTTTTATCGTTGAATCAATTTTTCTGATCTCATCAATTGTAGATATAAATAAATTTGCGCCATGATCAGGAAGATCATCTCGAGCTACAGATGTCAAAACAACATACTTCAAATTTAGTACTTTTACTGCTTCAGCGACTTTAGTAGATTCATCAATATTGATAGAACTAGGTCTACCTTTATTGACCTGACAAAAAGCACAAGAACGAGAACATATTGATCCCCCCAGCAAGAAAGTGGCTGTTCCTGAGGCATAACATTCTGCTCTATTTGGACATCTTGCTTCTTCACAAATAGTATGAATATTTGATTTTTTTATGAGTGTTTGTATTTTTTCCAACTCTGATGCTTTACTAATAGGAAATTTTATCCAGGAGGGAAGTCTTAAGATTTTTTCTTGCTTGGTTAAATTATTTTCTTTCATTGTCTAATTTAGCTTTGTTCTTCCTTCTAAAGCCCTTGCAAGTGTAACTTCATCTACATATTCAAGTTCACTGCCCATTGGGAGACCGTATGCAATCCTCGTAACTTTAGTAAAAGGGGCTAACAATTTTCCAATATAAAGACTTGTTGTATCTCCCTCAACACTTGGGGTCAGTGCCAAAATGATCTCATCTATTTCAGCCTTACTTACTCTTTCTACCAAGCTTCTTATTTCTAAAAGTTCAGGGCCAACAGAATCCATTGGAGATATTAAACCACCAATAACATGGTAAACACCTTTAAATTCTCTGGCACGCTCTAAAGCAAGCAAATCCTTAGTTTCTGATACTACACAGATTATTTTTTGGTTTCTTTCAGTATTTCTACAAATTTCACATTCTTCTTCTGAGGTTAAATTGAAGCATTTTTTACAACGTCCAACATTACTATGAGCTTCTAAAAGAGCCTTTGAAAAATCCTTTATTGTACTTTCTGGTTGTTTTAAAATAAATAGGGCTAAACGTTGAGCTGTTCTTGGACCAATCCCTGGGAATTTCTCAAAATGACCAATTAATTTTGAAAGCGGTTTAGTATAAGTAATCAAAATTAAACTATTTCTAGGGATAATTTAGACGCAAAATCCTGAATTGCCATAATTGTTTGCTTTTAATGTCTTATTATGTTTTTAATTAGTAATTTCAAACAAAATGAAAAATATTAAATTTAACCCTTTCAAATATTTATTTTTGATTTTTTTATGTTTAACACTTAGCGCTTGTAGTGGAGGCCTCAATGCAGGATTAGAAGCTTATCAAAGCCCCGATGGAAGATATGCCTTTTTATATCCAACAGGATGGACCAGAGTAAAAGTCGATGGAGGACCGGAAATTATTTATCATGATTTAATTAATAGCAATGAGACCTTAAGTTTAGTAATTTCTGATGTAAATAAAGAAGTTGAGTTAGAACAATTGGGAAGTCCAAGTGAAGTAGGGCAAACATTAATTGATAAAGTCATTGCTCCCGAAGGTTCAGGAAGAGAGGTGAAACTTATGAATGCTAATAAGAGGGAGGCATCCAATCATATTTTCTATGATTTAGAATATGAACTAAATTTAAATGAACAGGCCAGACACGAATTGGCTACTGTCGTAATTGATAGAGGAACACTTTATACTTTTGCTGTAGGAACAAATGAAGAGAGATGGAACAAAGTTGATAAAATGTTCAGTAATGTAATTGAATCATTCAACTTTCTAATATAGTTTTAGCAATTTTATACTAAATACCTACTTGAACATTCCACAAATCTGCATATATTTTGTTCTGATCTAATAGTTTTTCATGTTTTCCACTTTCAACTATTTTACCTTTATCAATAACAATAATATTGTCCGCATTCTTTATAGTGCTTAATCTATGAGCTATTACTATAGTGGTCCTTTCTTTTGTGATTTTAGATAATGATTTTTGAATTAAAGCCTCTGTTTCATTATCAACTGAGGCTGTAGCCTCATCTAATATTAAAATTGGAGCATCCTTTAAAACAGCCCTCGCCAAGGCAATTCTTTGACGTTGTCCGCCTGAGAGTCTTTGGCCCCTTTCTCCCACTATAGTTTTATAACCATCTGGTAATTGTTCAATAAATACATGAGCTTCCGCAATCTTTGAAGCTCTAATTATGTCTTTAAAACTTGGGTTTATTGAGCCATAAGCAATATTTTCTTGTACACTCCCATGAAATAAATAAGTTTCTTGACTTACTAAAGATATACACTTTCTTAAATCCCTCAAATTTATTTCTTTAATAGAAATACCATCCAAGGTTATTGACCCATTATTACTATCATAAATCCTAAGAAGAAGTTTTATTATTGTACTTTTCCCAGAACCTGTTAAACCAACAATTCCTAATGTTGAGTTATTTTCAATCTTGAAATTTATATTTTTTAAAGTTAAATCCCGTCCAGGATAATTAAAATTTATATTATTAAAAATTATTTCTCCTTTTGTATCTTTAGGTTCAATTTTTATTTTTCCATCTTTTATTTTTATAGGTGTATCTATAAGATCAATTACTCTATCTATTGATGCCATAGATCTCTGAAAATCATCTAAAACATGTCCCAAAGTAGTTAAAGGCCATAATAGTCTTTGTGTGATAAAAACTAAAAAGCTATAGGTTCCAACATTAAGTGTCTTATTCCATGTTTGAAAACCTCCAATTAATAGTATTGCTATAAAAGCAAATAATATTGCGAATCTTATGAGAGGGATAAATGCTGAAGATAATTTTATTGCAGCCTTATTACTTCTTTGATAAGCGAGACTCTCTTTATTTAATCTACTAAGTTCCCATTTTTCTTTAGTAAAACTTTTTATAGTTAGAATTCCACTTAAATTATTATTAAGTCTTGACGCCAACAGTCCTGCCTTATTTCTTACATCTTTGTATTTTGGAGCAAGCTTCCTTTGAAACTTAATTGATCCTAACAATATAATTGGAACAGGAAAGAAAGCAAATAAAGCAATTTTTGGAGCAACAAATATCATTGTGCCACCAATTATTAAGACAGTTATAAAAAGCTGAATAATCTGATTAGCCCCTTGGTCAAGGAATCTCTCAAGTTGGTTTATATCATCATTTAAAATAGATAATAGTCTTCCCGTATTATCATTTTCAAAAAAATCCATATCTAATTGCTGTATATGGTCATAAGCTTTTATTCTTAATTTATGTTGCGATAGCTGAGCCAAATTTCTCCATAAAACCGAATATAAATATTCAAAGGAAGATTCACCAGACCAAACTATTCCTGAAGCAAATGCAAGGAAAATTAATTGTACTGGAACTTCTCTTATGCCAAAACCTGCTATCCATGAGTTCTGTTCCTTTACAACGATATCCACCGCAAGACCAATTATTACAGGGGGAGCTAAATCTAATATTTTATTAATTATGGAACTAAAAAAAGCAAAAAACAGTAATCTTCTTTCTTCAATAAGATTCAAATAAAGTCTAATTATTGGATTTTGATTGTTCTCAGATTTCATAAAATAACAATTATATTTTTCCCTTATGATTTAAAACTTTCTTGAATTTCTAATTTACATTTTGTTTTTGCATCTTGATGACTTGCAGTTTTTGTAAATTCTGCGTAGTAACATTTACAAGTTTCGTTTGCAATATCTTCACTATATTCCATTTCTGCTTTCAACATTTCCTCTTTTACACTCTGAACACAAAATAATTTAATGATTGAATTTTGTTTAGTTTGGGCTAAATAATAATTATTAAAAGAGTTGAACAGAATCATTAGATTCACAAAAACAAAGAATTTATATTTGCTAGCTTTCATTCTCTAAACCTAGTTTCTGACCTTAATTTTTTTTAATTTATTTTTAGTTTCTCGATGCAGATCTCTGGGTAAATCAACCAAACTGTAATCATTAAAAATCTGTATCTTACCTATGGATCTACCATTTATATTAGTTGAATTACAGATTGAGGATATGATATTTGCAACTCTAACCCCATCAAATTTACCAAAGTCAAATTTGTAGGTTTCAAAAGAATCATTTTGATAATTATTTCTTCTATTTGAATTTCTCATACGATTATTACCATTTCTATTTGATCTATTTCGATCAGTATTATTTTGTTTATGAATCCAAGAATCATCTTCATTAACAAAAAATGCTTTATTACCTATTACTAGGTTAATCGCCGCCATTGCAATATTTGAGTCATCCATAGAGTGTTTTTCTTTTAAATTATCTAGCACATCAATAATCAAAGCTTTATTCTCTTCATTTTCATCTTTAGCTAAAGAACTCTCATTAACATTCTCTATAAGTTTCTCCATCCTTTTTTCATTTATTATTTTATTATTTGGTATGTTAATTTCTTCAATCTTAGTTCTTGTTGAGTTTTCTAAGTTTCTTAGAAAATGTTTTTCTCTTTGATTAACAAATAAAATTGCTTCTCCTGATCTCCCTGCCCTTCCAGTTCTACCAATTCTATGAGTATATGTTTCCTTATCAAAAGGAAAATCGTAATTAACAACAAGTTTTATCCTCTCAACATCTAATCCTCTAGCTGCTACATCAGTTGCAACAAGAATATCAATAAATCCTTTTTTTAATCTATCTACAGTATTTTCTCTTTGATTTTGAGGTATATCTCCATTAAGTACTGCCACAGTATGACCTGAATTCTCTAAAGCTTCGGCTATTGAAGTAGTAAGTAGTTTTGTCCTAACAAAAATAATTACTCCCTCGTTATTAAGTTCTAATATTCTTTTTAAAGCATCTAACTTATGATGCCTTTGTACATATAAATATTTTTGCGAAATTAATTGAGTTTCTTTTTTGACACTTTTGATTAATATTTCGGCGGGATCATTTAGATATTTTTTTGCTATATTTCTTATCTCACTAGGCATTGTTGCTGAAAACAATACCATCTGCTTATTTTCTGGAAGTTGATCTATTATCCATTCAATATCTTCGAGAAAACCCATATTTAACATTTCATCTGCCTCATCTAAAACAAGACAATTTATGTCTTTAATTTTAAAGGTTCCCTGTCTTATATGATCCATTATTCGGCCAGGGGTCCCAACTACTACGTCAACTTTTCTTTTCAATGCAGAAATTTGATTTCGATAGTCGGTACCTCCATATATTGCAACCGTCTTAAAATTACTAGATTCAGAACTATAACTTTTAAAAGATTCTGCCACTTGTGTTGCCAATTCTCTTGTAGGAGTCATAACTAAAACCTTGGCATTTAATTCTTTATTATCTGCAAGTTTTTCTATTAATGGTAATGCGAAAGCTGCAGTCTTTCCTGTTCCTGTTTGGGCTTGGCCTAGTAAATCTCTCCCTAACATTAGCTCCGGAATTGCAGCTTTTTGGATGGGAGTTGGATTTTTGTATCCTTTATTTCTTAACGAATTTAAGATCGATTGATTAAATCCAAAATCTAGAAATCCATTCTCACTATCATTTCCATTCGATACTTCCAATGATTGAGATTCAATTTCTTTTTTGTTCTCTAAGTTCTTTAAATCAAGAAGTGAAGGATCTTCATTATGAGATTTTTGCTGCTCACTATCAAGAGAGTTACTATCTTTTTTTAAAGCCATTTTAAATGCCCAATAATCTTCTGATTAGGCATTCAACAAATATCTAAATTTACTTAAATTGTTGACTAGCCTTGCAGAGCCGAATTATTAATCTAACATCTTGGGGCGAAAATCTTACTAATTTATCAAAAATAAGATTTAATTTAAATAATATATGTCTAGAAATCGCCTCGCTCTTGTAACAGCAGTATAAAATAACCTTCTTTCAAAATTATCTCTGCAAAAGATATTTTCACTATCTTTTTGTTCTTTTACAGCATATTTATTTCTTCTATATTTTGGGGACCACAAAATGCTTACTTTCTCAGATTCACTTCCTTGAGATTTATGGATGGTAATGGCTATTGCTGGCACAACATTTTCTAAATTAGATGGATCAATTAATGCGACAATTTCTTCGTTATTATCATTAAATTTTCTAAAAAGATATTTTCTTTCATTTTTTAAACCTATAAGTACACCGATATCGCCATTCGACAATCCAAGTTCATTATTATTTTTTGTACACATGATCGGAACACCCTCGTTAAGAGTTTTAAGGTCATAGGGTTTTTTTTGACCAAAAACAATTTCATTCAAATATTCAACACTCCATATTCCAGAATTTTTTTCACATAAAATCAAATTACTTTTTAAATCCAGAAATATCTTATCTATTAAATCTTTTTCATTAAGTAATAAATTATCAATACCCTCTTCAAATATATATTTTTTTTTACTTAAATTTGAAGTTGAAAGATTTAATTTATTTAGATGATTTGTAATCGAAAAAAATAGATGTTTTGGAATATCTTTTTCTCTACTTTTTAAAATATTAACTTCTTTTGATTTGTTATCTTTTTCTAATTCTTTTATCTTTTGATTAAGTAAAGAATAATCATTATTAAATATTAAACTACTAATTAATGCTATATCTCCAATATTCCTATAAGTTTTTTCTAAATTTACTACACAAGATTTAATTAAACTATTTTCACCATATTCAAACAAATAATTCCAGATAGAACAGTTATTTACTGGAGACAATTGATTTTTATCTCCAACCAAAATAATTTTACAATCCTTTGCTAGTAAACTTAAAACTGATTCAATCAAATCTAGATTAACCATTGACATTTCATCAATTATGAATATATCAAGTTCTTTTATTTTAAATTTCAACTTAAGGGATTTATTTTGAGAATTTAAAATCCATCTATGTAAAGTTTGAAATTCTATTTGGTCTAGAAATTTGCTAGAGGAAATAGTTTTTTTATCACTAAGAGTTTCTTTTAGACGAGCTGTAGCTTTACCCGTTGGAGCAGACAAACCAATATTTAAAAAGTTATCAATTCGAAGGAATTCTATTATTAAGTTTATTATTAAAGTTGTTTTACCCGTGCCTGGTCCTCCTTGGAGAAAAACTAAGTTTGAATATTTAAATATATTTTTAATTTGATCAATTTTATTATCATCTTTATAAATTATCGAGTTCATTAAATTATCGTTATCTATTTTTTTTAGAAATAAATTAATAACTCTTTCTATCTTTTTGGACCATTTTGCAAGAGATAATTTTCTATCTACTAATACGAATGGAGAATCAAGGGTGCCTATTAAACCTATATTTTTTAAAATATCTAGATGTTTATTAGGCCAGCCATCTTCTAATATTTCAAAAATAATTAAACTATTATCTACATCAATAATAGTTTCACCGTTTTTTTCAAACTCTAATAAGATCATTATTGTATCTTTTACAAAATTACCATATTTTTTTTCATTGAATTTGAAAATACCTAAGATTAAATTAAATATATGATCATATTGGAACTTTTCAATATCAGTCTTTTTGTTAGTCATTCTAAAAAAGGTTATCCAAATAATTAATTCTCTTTAAAGGTGCATTACTAATAAAAACACCTGGAGATATATCTTTCGAATTAAATTTTTCAAATAATTCAAGATCTGGCAATCCTTTTAAAAACAAATAAATATACCCTCCTAGATTTTTATGAGGTTGATAATTTTTAAGTCGCCACTTTAATAATCTATGCAATGCTAATAAATAAAGATGGGATTGCAAGGGATAATGATGTTTAATCATTTCATCTCTCATATTTTCATAGTTATAGTTTCTTGGTAAACAATCACTATTATCACTTCCAGCAATCAAATTACTTTTCCAATCAATTACCCACCATTTACTATCTTCCAATGTTTTACCTACAGGGAAAACACAATCAATACATCCTGAATGAAAGCCTTTATTCATAATTTGAAGATCATTTATTTTAATTGCATATTCTTCACCAAATTCATATTCCTGATCTAAAAGAAAGCATTTTGATATATCGCGAGAATTTATATTTCTACCTTCATATGATAGTGTTAAATCATATTTAACTTCCTTAAGTAAGTATTCATTTGGGATATCAACTAGTTTCTTGTTTTGTAATTCACTCCCTAAAGATATATTTATAATTCTTAAAATCGCATCTTTTACTTTAAAAGCCAAAGAAGTATCAATTTGATGAAACTTCAATTCCTCAGTAATTATATCAATTAATTCTTGATTATTATCATTTCTAAATTCAAATCTTTCAATTATTTTGTGCAAGCAAGTTCCAGCAATATTTCCTTTTGGAAATCCACTTAAGGGATTTGGATAAGAAAAATAATTAGGATAATTCTTTGAATTCTTAAAATCAGAATCTTTGATAATTGATACATTATCTTCATAATCCTTATATTGATTAATGACTGCATCAATATTTTTCTCTTTACGTATCCAAGAAGAATAACTTGAATAAGAAATGAATTGATCAGAATTAAATTCTTTAGAAATTTTTTTATTAAAGTTGTCGATTTTCCAAAGATTATTATTCAATCGGTTAATTTGGAACTTAGAAAAAATTTCTTTAATTTTCTTTTTTTCTATACTATCTTCAAAAGTAGACTTATAAATATTAATATTTTCTAAATTATTAAGTAAATCATTATTTAAGATATTATTCGTATCTTCCAAATCATTAAAAATTATAAGTTTATATTTGCTCCTTGTAAGTGCTACATAAATTAACCTCTCACACTCTTTAAATAAATCTTCTTCTTCTATTAACTTAAATTTTTCAACCTTCGGGTAATTATTAGAAATATTAATGTATATGCTTCTATCAATATTTGATTTCCAAATAGGTCCTTTAATTTTATTTGACTTATTAGAAATAATAGAAAGATATGGACATAGGACTATGTCAAACTCAAGACCCTTACTGCTATGAATAGTATAAAGATTTATTCCATTTTGAAGATTATAATCTTTTGTCAAAAAATCTTCTCCAGTACAAATTCTTAAAGAATGATCTAACTGATTTTTATACCAGTTAAAAACATTATTGAGATTAAAATCATTATTAATTAATTCTATTTCAACAATTTCTGAAAGTTGAAATAGATTTGAATTTAACTCTGAATCTTGAATAATCGAGGATGACTTGTAATTCATAAGAAGTTCATTAACAATATTTAAAAACCCTTTTTCCTTTAGTTCATGGGACCAAGTAATACATTTATTAATTAAAATTTCTAAATTATTACTAATCCCATCATCAAGTAATTCTTCTAATTTAATTTCTATAAACTTTGAAGCAGCAAGCAAAGATATATTTTTAAAAATCCTAGGATTTAATAAACAGTCAATTAATAAAAATAATAAAGAACTTGCTTCTGTATCAAAAATATTTTGTTTATTTTGGATTTTGCATGGGAGGTAAAACTGATTTAATTTGTTTTTCAAATCTAAGCATTGCGAATTATTTAATGTAAGAATCGCAATTTTATTAATGTCAATTTCTTTATTTTTTAAAATAAAGTTAACTATATAATTAGTCACAAGATCCTCTATATCAGTGTCTCTTTTTGAAAATTCTACAATTTCAAATACATCCTCAAATTTAAATTCAGAATTAATATTTTCATTAATTCTAGAGGTTAATTTCCTATAGTTTAGTTTTGATTTTTTAAGTCCATTCTTATAAAGTTTATTAAGAACATCCATTAACTTTTTTGAAGATCTATAGTTATCTGTAAGACTAAAAACTTCGATTGCATTAAATCTTGCATCTAAGTAAGTTTTAATATCTCCACCTCTAAATTTGTAGATCGCTTGTTTTGGATCACCTACACAAAGTAAAAAATGATTTTTAGTATTAAAGAAATTTCTTATTAAATTCCACTGAATTTTATCTGTATCTTGAAACTCATCTACTAAGACACATTTAAATCTTTTTTGAATTTTAGATAGAGTAATACTATTACTAATTTCTGAATCTAGAAATTCATTTTCTACAGTCTTTATAAGATCATTG
>QCGP01000006.1 GCA_003279845.1 Prochlorococcus sp. AG-388-F11 | reverse complement strand
ACTCAAATAATCCATTAGCTTCAATAAAGGTTAATTCTTTATTACCACATTTATTAAGTAATATTTGTGAAGAAAATGATAGTAAACTAATACATATAAGTACAGATTGTGTCTTCTCCGGAGCATCTGGATTTTATAGTGAGAAAGATCAAACAGATCCAATTGATTTATATGGTAGAAGTAAATTACTTGGAGAAGTATTTAATGGTCAGGATTTAACTTTAAGGACATCTTGTATCGGTGAAGAATTAATTACAAAGAGAAATCTTTTATCCTGGTTTCTATCTCAAAGTAATATTGTTGATGGCTTCAGCAAAGCAATTTTTTCAGGGTTGCCCACTATTGAAATAGCTAGAATTATTCTTGAATTGATTATTCCTAATCCTTCTTTGAAAGGTATTTATCATCTTTCCTCCGACCCTATTGATAAATTTAGCTTATTGAATTTAGTTAAAAAGGTTTATAAGAAAGATATTGTAATCAGAAAAAATACTGAATATTGTATTGATAGATCATTAGATAGTACAAAATTTCGTAATGCTACAGGGTATGAACCATTAAGTTGGAATGAACTTGTGGAAATTATGTATGAATTTGGGAATTATTCAGAAAAAGATAATTCTTAAAATAAGAACTATAATTTTAATTAAATTAGCAAATTTATAGATGAAATTGATATTCATTTCAAGCTTTAGTTTTTTAATTTCTTATGCGCTAATTAATTCATTATTACCTTTTTTTGAAAAATATTTATTAACCAATCCAATTCTTAGAAGTTCTCATAAAAAACCTTTGCCAACTGGTGGAGGTATCATTTTCTCGTTTACTTCTTCTTTTTTGTCATTAATTTATGGTTGGTATGTACCCTTAATTTGTTTACCAATTTCCTTGGTTGGTTTTGCTGATGATAAGCTTTCTATCTCAAAATTATTAAGGTACTTTTCTCAAGTTTTTACGGCTTTTCTTCTTATTTTTTTTTGCAATAGTAAAATAATAAATTTAGGTTCACTGGATTCTAAAAATTTATTTTTTTATTTTATTATTTTTGTTTTTGTAATTTTTGTGATGACTGCAATAATAAATTTTTTTAATTTTATGGATGGTATTGATGGATTAGTTGCTTCAATATTTTCTTTATATTTGTTTTATTTATGTCTTACAGACTCAACAAATAAAATATTTCTATTGTGCAGCTTAATTGCTTTTCTGGTTTTTAATTGGATGCCAGCAAGGATATTTATGGGGGATGCTGGAAGTACTTTTATTGGATCAGTTTATGTAGGTACTTTATTAGAGGTAAATGATTTCCATGAATTGTTTTTGAGAATAATAATTCTAACACCCCTATTAGGTGATGCATTGGTAACATTATTTTTAAGGTTAGTTAATAAGCAGAATATTTTTAAAGGTCACAAACTTCATTTATATCAAAGATTAAATCAGGCTGGGATGGATCATGCCCAAGTATCTTTACTTTATTTAGGGGCATCAACCTTGCTATGTTTAATTTCTATTCATAGTTTATTAATGAGTACTATTTTTGCTTTTCTAATAATGATTTTTGGTATTTATTTAAATAAAAATAAGGCTGTTCCTTTTGATAAATATTATTAAAAATAACTGTTTTGCTTAATCTTTTAAATAGAAAAATTTTAGTATATTAATAAATTAAAAATTTCATGTTTATAGATTTTTTCTATAAAGAACTAGAAAATAAAACAAAAATAAGAAAGTCGATTCTAATAATAATTGACTCGTTAATTTTTTTCATAATTCCTACTCTAAGTTTCGAATTGAATGGAAATTTTGGAAAATCAAATATCTTTATAAATTTAGTCTTTGTATTTTGTGGTTTATTTGTTTTTATCCTTAGTGGTCACTATAGAAGTATTTTAAGGTATACCAGCAGTGGTTATTTTTATAGATTAATATTCAGAATTTTTATTATAAATTTATTTTCTTTTATTGTTTTAAAGAATTCTATCTCAGTTATTAATGATTTTAGATTTTGGATATTATCATTTATTCTTAATGTTATGTTAATGGTTTTATATAGGATTGCTCTCAGAGATTTTATTACAGAAATTAATAGAAATAATAACAAGATACTTTTAAAAAAAATTGCAATTTATGGAGCAGGAGAAGCAGGTAGACAATTGGCTTCTACTCTTAAATACTCAAACAAGTATAAAATAATATTTTTTTTAGATGATTCACCTTCTAAAATTAATAGATATCTAGACGGTATACCAATTAAATCAAAAATTGAATTAAATAATAATCATAAAAAAATTGATCAAATCTTAATTGCAATCCCATCTTTAAATCAAAAACAATTTAGAGATATTTTTGATCAAATTAAACATTATAAATTACCTATTTTTAAAGTACCCTCTATTGAAGATTTGGCTAGTGGGAAATATAAAATTGATACTTTAAGACCTGTTTCGATTGAGGATCTTTTAAGAAGAGATACTGTTAGTCCTGACTTAAATCTTTTAAAAAAATCAGTAGAAAATAAAGTTGTTTGTGTCACTGGAGGAGGTGGATCAATTGGCAGTGAGTTATGCAGACAGATATTCCTACTTCAACCTAAAGACCTAATTATTATTGATAATAGTGAATTAAATCTTTATAAAATAAAAAAGGAATTGGATGATATTAAGACAAATAGAATTGGTGTTAAATATTTATTACTCGGGTGTAATAATGAAAAAGAATTAATTTATGAATTTGTAAAACATGAAGTAAATATAGTATTTCACTCTGCAGCTTATAAACATGTTCCCCTAGTTGAAATTAATCAACTTTATGGTTTAAAAAATAATGTCTTTTCTACATTGGCGATATGTGAAGCCGCTACAAAAGCTTATGTAAGTTCAGTAATTTTAATTTCATCAGATAAAGCTGTTCGTCCTACAAATATTATGGGTGCGTCTAAAAGAATTTCTGAATTAATTTTACAAGCTTATTCTGGAAAATTTAAAAATGATTCAATAGATATATCAAAAAGGGAAATTCTTTTCTCAATGGTTAGATTTGGGAATGTTTTAGATTCTTCAGGATCTGTTGTTCCGTTATTTAAAGAACAAATCAGCAAAGGCGGTCCTATTACATTGACTCATCCAAAAATGACAAGGTATTTTATGACTATTAAAGAAGCTGCTGAATTATTGCTTCAAGCATCATCTATGGCTCAAGGAGGGGATGTATTTCTTTTGGATATGGGAAAGCCTATAAAAATTTATGATCTTGCTCGACAGATGATTGAATTAAGTGGGTTGAAAATTAAAGATAAATCTAATCCTCAAGGCGATATAGAGATATTAAATCTTGGAATAAGATCTGGAGAAAAACTTTATGAAGAATTACTTATAGATGCTAAGGCAAAAAATACTTCCCATCCCCTTATTTTTAGGGCTTTTGAAAAATCAATTCCTTATAGTAAATTAATGCCTATTCTTGATGATATGAAATTAGCAATTAATGAAAATAATAAAGATGCAGTATTTAATTCATTAATTAAAATTTTACCTGAATTTAAAGTTGATATTATTTAAATTGAAAAGAAATAAAATTTAAACATTTTATTGATATTTTTCTCTGTAGTTAAGAATTGTTTGTTCTATACCATCTTTTAATTTTATTTTGTGTTTCCAACCAAGCTTATTGATCCTTGATATATCTAATTTTTTCTGGAGTGTTCCATCCGGTTTAGAGTTGTCCCAAATTATTTTGCCCTTATAATTGCTCAAATTAGCAATCATTAATGCAAGTTCTTTTATAGATAAATCTTTGCCAGTTCCAACATTTAAATGATATAGAGGCCGGCCATTATTATAAGTTGGGGATTTATGATTTTTTGGATTCCAATTTTTTAGGCAGAAAATTACTGCATCGCTAAGATCATCAACATGCAAAAATTCTCTTAATGGGGATCCTGTTCCCCAGCAAGTGACACTTGGACTATTATCCCTTTTGGCATCACTAAATTTTTTTATTAAGGCTGCCATTACATGACTTTCTTGTGGTTTGTAATTATCTCCAGGCCCATATAGGTTTGTTGGCATTAGAGAAATTGAATCAAAATCATGTTGGATATTTAAAGCTTCGCACAATTTGATACCTGCAATTTTTGCAATTGCATAATATTCATTTGTTCCTTCTAATTGTCCTTCTAATAGGTATTCTTCTTTAATAGGCTGTTTCGAAAATTTGGGATAAATACAACTACTACCAAGGAAAATTAATCGTTTAACATTAGCATTAAAGGCAGCTTCAATAATATTTGTCTGAATTTTCAGATTTTCTAATATAAAATCAGCTGGATTTTTAAAATTAGCGTAAATCCCTCCTACTTTTGCAGCGGCAATAATTACTATTGATGGATTTTTAGTTTTAAACCAATTAATCACCTCTGTAGTATTAAGTAAATCTAGTTCTACTCTTTTAGGCGTATAGATTTTCCCTCCAAGACTTTTGTCGCCATAGCCATTTTTTTTTAGTGCTTTATAAATCGAACTTCCCACCATCCCTGAAGATCCTGCTAGCAATATTTTCTCCTGAAAATTTATTATTGACATAATATTTGTTATTTGTTGTTCTCAATAATCTGGAACCCCTTTTTCTTTAAAATAGAGTCCCTTAAGGCTTCTTTTTTATCAAAATCTATCATTTCTGAAACTAAAACTTCCAAAGTAGTTTTTGATTCCCAGCCTAAATTCTGAAAAGCTTTTTTTGAATCTCCCATAAGTTGTTCAACTTCCGTTGGTCTGAAATATCTTTTATCTATCTTGACTACAATTTCTTTTGTATCCGCTCTTCTCCCAACTTCATTTAAACCTTTCCCTTCCCATATTATGCTGGGACCACCAAATTTCTTACCCCAACCAATTTTATCAGCACTGATTTCTATAAATTTTCTTACTGTTTCCATTCTCCCAGTTGCAATTACATAATCATCTGGTTGCTCTTGTTGAAGCATTAACCACATCATTTCAACATAATCTCTAGCATGACCCCAATCTCTTTTGGCGTCTAGGTTGCCAAGGTATAAACATTCATCAAGCCCAGTGTCAATTCTTGCAATCCCTCTAGTAATTTTTCTAGTCACGAATGTTTCTCCTCTTCTAGGACTTTCATGATTAAATAAAATACCATTACATGCAAAAATGTTATAAGCTTCCCTGTAGTTAATAGTTATCCAATATGCATATAATTTTGCCGCTGCATAAGGACTCCTAGGATAAAAAGGAGTCTCTTCATTCTGTGGGACTTGCTGTACTTTTCCAAAAAGTTCACTAGTGCTTGCTTGATAGAATTTAGTTTTTTTTGACATACCAAGACTTCTTATGGCTTCAAGTATTCTAAGTGTTCCTATGGCATCACTATTTGCAGTATATTCTGGACTCTCAAAACTTACTGCTACATGGCTTTGAGCTCCAAGATTATATATTTCGTCTGGTTGGATTTTTTGAATTAAGTTAATTAAATTTGTACTATCTGTCAAATCTCCATAATGAAGCAAAAATTGGGGATTATCCTCATGAGGATCTTGATACAGATGATCAACTCTTCCAGTATTGAAACTACTAGATCGTCTTTTTATCCCATGAACTTCATAGCCTTTTTTAAGCAAAAATTCTGAAAGATAACTTCCATCTTGTCCAGTTACACCTGTAATAAAAGCTTTCTTTTTTGTACCCATTATTAAAAACGATGTAATTAATCTTTCTGTGGATTTTTAATTATAAGAAAAGTATTAAAAATCTTTTCTTTTATATTTATCTTTGAATCTTATAATATCATCCTCACCCAAATAAGTTCCAATTTGCACCTCTATAATTTCCAAGGGGGTCTTTTCAGTATTTGACAAGCGATGTTTGACACCTTTGGGAATATATATGCTTTCATTAGGATTCAAAAAACATATTTTTTCATCGATTTGAACTTTAGCAATTCCTTTAACAACTATCCAATTTTCAGCTCTAAAATTATGCATTTGAAGAGATAAGCTTTCATTTGGATTAATTCTTAATCTTTTAACTTGCCAATTTTCCTCTTTAATAAGGGATGTGAAGTGGCCCCATGGTCTATGAACTTTTTTATTAACCTTAATCTCTTCAAAATTTTCTCTTTCTAAATCTTCAATTAATTCTTTCATTGATGTTAGTGAATCTTTATTAGCTACCAATACGGTATCATCAGTTTCAATTACTAGTAAATTCTCGAGACCTAATCCGACAATAAGCCTACTTTCACTCCTAAGATATGAATTTTTAACATTTTTTGCGAAAGTTTTTCCTTTTAAAATGTTTTGGTTATTGTCTTTATTGGAATTGTCACAAATTGATTTCCAGCTCCCTAAATCATCCCATCCTGCATCAAGTTTAATTACAGTACCTAGATTTGTTTTCTCCAATACTGCAATATCAATAGATTTACTAGGACATGATTTAAAAAGTTCCTTGTCGATTCTTCTGAAATTTAAATCTAGTAAATTATTTGTTAAAGAGCTTTTGCAGATACTCACTATTTCAGGTTCAAATTTTAATAATTCATTTAATATTGTTGATGCTTTGAATAGAAATATGCCACTATTCCATGAAAAGTATTTATTATTTAGAAATTTTTCAGCTAATTCTTTATTAGGCTTTTCAACAAATCTTTTGATATTGCTGAAAGTTACTTCATTGGATATTTCTTTTTCAGACTCTATATAACCATAACCTGTTTCTGGAGAGTTGGGTTGAATTCCAAAAGTTACTAATCGACCATTTTGAGCAAAAATTAAACCTTCTTCAATTGCTTTTTTAAAACTTTCTCTTTTTTCAATTTTATGATCCGCTGAAAGAATCAAAATTATAGGATCATTTTCAATTTCTGAGGCAATTAATGCTGCTAAAGTAATTGCAGGAGCAGTATTCTTGCCAAATGGCTCCAATAAAATTTTTATAGGCTCTACATTTATTTGGCGCATTTGTTCTGCTGCGATGAAGCGTTGTTCTTCATTGCAAACAATTATTGGGTCATTTAAATTTTTTAATCCCTTTAATCTAATGTAAGTTTCTTGTAAGAGTGTATTCTCACTATCCTCATTAAGTCTTAAATATTGTTTGGGAAATGAAGATCTTGATAAAGGCCATAGTCTAGTGCCTATACCTCCAGAAAGAATAATTGGTATTAGATCTTTTTTTGTTGTGGAATTGTTAATCAAATTTTTTTTTCAATGATATTTGTTTTTGGAAATTATTAAATTTTAACAATAGTAGAAGTTTACATTTCAATTATAATAATCTTAAGTTTTATATTTTATTTTGTCTAAAAGAGTTTCTGAAATACAAAAAAGGCAGATATCAGAATCTTTCATAAGTGGTAAAGAAATTTCTGAGTTATCAGAAACTTATAATTTTTCTAAACAGACCATTATAAAACAACTAAAGATAATACTTGGGGAAGAGCAATTTAATATATTGAGTGACCAAAGAAAAGCTAAATCCTTATTAAAAAATGATAATTCTAAATTTGTTGAAAAAAAATCCAGAAATATTAGAAGGGAGTCGCAAAACATTAGTCAAATAAAAGAAAATAACCATGATTTTTTTGAAAAAGAAATTACTAATGAAGAATTTTTTGAGATACCCCCTGTAACAACTAATATTGATTTAGATAACCAGAAAGACCTAACTTCAAAACCATTGTCTGAAGTAGATTTTCCAGATGTCTTATATATGGTGGTCGACAAAAATATTGAATTAGAACCGAAATTACTTAAAGATTTCCCAGAATGGAGATTTCTATCCGAAGATGATCTAAATAGAACAACAATTCAAGTTTTTTCTGATCAAAAATTAGCGAAACAATCTTGTTCTAGAAATCAAAAATTAATCAAGGTTACAAACACAAATGTCTTTTTGATAGCTTCAGAAAATTTAAAGTCAAAGGGTATTTCAAGAATAATTTTTGGAGATTCACTTTTGGCTTTATAAAGCTAATTATTTTTATTTTTTCTTTGAAATTAACGAAATTAAAATGTTTGACGAAAAAGATCCAAAAATAAAGCTAGAACCCACTATGAATGATAAAGGTATTTCTACAGATTTATAGTTAAGGAATAAAACCTTTTGTTTATTGGTACTATTTTGAATACTTAAAAACAGAAAAACAAAAAGGATTATATTAAATAAAAAAGGATTTATATTTCTTTTGATAATTTTAAACATTTAAAATTTTATACTGAGTCATTTGTCTATTATTAAATTATAAATTTCTTTTTTTGATCTGCCAAATTTCTTTGATAAATAACTTGAGGCCGCCGAATGACTTAATCCTGCCTCTATCAAACTTAGGAGGTCATTTCTCATAATTTCATTTGAAATAGAATTAAGTTTTATTTTTTTATTCCCACCAATTACTAGAGTAAACTCGCCCTTGGGCTCAAGTTTATTGAATATTTCTAATACTTCATCAATATTATTTCCAAAGTGTTGTTCATACCTTTTTGTTATTTCTTTTGATAAAACAACTTCTCTTAAACCTCCGCATAATTTCTTAAGGTCTTTCAAAAGTTTAATTATCCTTTTAGGAGATTCGTAAATTATGCAAGAGATTTCACTTTCAGAAATAGTTTTTAAAACAATTTTTCTTTCGCTTGAAGATTTTGGTATAAAGCCAAAAAATGTAAAACTTGACGCATCTAAACCGCTACTAATTAGGGCATTAATAGCAGCGCAAGGCCCAGGGATACAAATAACGTCTAAATTAGCTTTTCTAGCTTTTTTTATTAAGATCTCACCTGGATCACTTATGGATGGCATTCCAGCATCACTGACAAGAGCAATAGACTCTCCTTCAGTTAACTTTTTTAGCAAATAATCAATTCTTTGATAAGAGTTATGTTTATGAAAACTTATTAGCTTATTTGAGATATTAAGGTTTTTAAGCAAATTTCCAGTGACTCTTGTGTCTTCACAAGCGATTAACGAAACTTTCATAAGTATATTTTGTGCCCTTATTGAGATATCGTTTAAATTGCCAATTGGAGTTCCTACAACATAAAGTACTCTATTTTCAGGTTCTTTATCTCTATGAGAGAATAATTGGTAGTTTTCATTCATGAATAAATGATTTATCTCCCAGATAATTTAAATTCTGAAGAGCTTCTTAATACTATAAGAGAACTTAGTTGGGATGCAGCAAAAATTTTTAGATCATATAACCAGAAAATAAAAAATTCAAGAAAATTAAATATTAGAAATTTTGAAACAGGACCTGTTACGGCTGCAGATATTGAAATAAATGAACTGATCAAAAATTCAATAAAAAATAAATATCCTTGTCAGCAATGGGAATTCCTTTCGGAAGAAGATAAAAATTCTAATAAAAATAGAATATATAAAAGTAAATGGGTTTGGATAATAGATCCTCTTGATGGTACCAAAGATTTTATAAAAGAAACTGGAGAATATGCTATGCACTTAGCTTTGACTTATAAAAAAGAAATAATTTTGGGAATAGTTTTGATACCTCATAAAAATCAATTATGGATATCTTTAAGGGATGAAGGTACTTGGTTCGAAAATGAAGATTGTTTAAAACAATATCCAATAAATAAAAAAAATAAAAAATTGAACGAAGTCAAAATACTTACAAGTAAAAGTCATGTCCATCAAAAGTTTCATTCCCTTTTAGAAAAAATAAACCCAAAAGAAATTAAAGGGATGGGAAGTATTGGATATAAAATTTCATCTATATTAAGAGGTGATGGAGACTTATATATTTCTTATGCATTGCCAGAAGGTACATGTCCACAAGACTGGGATATAGCAGCACCGTATGGGTTAATAAAAGAAGCGGGAGGATATTTTACAGATTTAAATGGAGTAGATCTAAAGTTTCTAAAAGAAAAAAATTATGATCAAAGTGGTCTCCTTATTGCATCCATGAATATTAATCATTTAGAAATATGCAAGAATATATCAACATTAATTAAATAAAAATTAATTAATGTAATTATTTCAGGATAATGGCGCTACAGGGGTGGGTGTAGGCTCAGGATAATTCATCCCACTATTCTGGGAAACACCTCTCAATGTAAGATTTATTCGCCCCCTGCTATCTATTTCTCTAACCCTGACGGTAACATCATCTCCTTGTCTCACGACATCTTCAACCCTTTCTACTCTTGCTTCGGATAGCTGAGATATATGTACCATTCCCTCTTTACCAGGAAGTATTTCAACAAAAGCACCTATGGGAATAATGCGTGTTACAACTCCTGAAAATATTTCACCTTCATGCACCTTTCTCGTTAATCCCTCAATAATTTTTTGAGCTTCTTCTGCTGCAGCTCCATCATGGGATGCAATTGTTACAATTCCACCATCTTCAATATCTATTTTTGTATTGGTCCTTTCTGTAATACCCTTTATAGTTCTGCCACCAGGCCCTATAACTGTTCCTATTAATTCTGGATCTATTCTAAAGCTAAGAAGTCGAGGAGCATGAGGTGATAATGATTCCTGAGGTTTGTCAATAGCCTCTTGCATTTTTTCTAAAATATGAATTCTTGCTGGTCTAGCCTTCTTAATAGCTTCTGAAATAACTTTTACTGATAAACCTGTGATTTTCATATCCATCTGTAAGGCGGTTATTCCTTTTTCAGTTCCAGCAACTTTGAAATCCATATCTCCAAGAAAATCCTCAATCCCTTGGATATCGGTAAGAATACGGATTTCTTTATCCTCCTTAATTAGACCCATGGCAGTTCCGCCAACGGTGGCTTTAAGAGGAACTCCTGCGTCTAATAATGAAAGTGTACTTCCACAAACCGAACCCATAGAAGTAGAACCATTAGAGCTTAGAACCTCACTAACTACTCTTAAAACGTAAGGGAATGTCTCTTTATTTGGAAGGACAGGTATGATTGCTCTCTCTGCTAGAGCACCATGACCAATTTCTCTTCTGCCGGGGGTTCTCATTGGTCTAGTCTCTCCAACAGAATAGGGTGGGAAATTATAATGATGTAGGTAAGTTTTTTCAGTACTCGGATTTAGGTCATCCATTTCTTGAGCATCACTTGGTGTCCCAAGAGTAGTTGTTGATAAAACTTGAGTCAGTCCTCGTTGAAATAAAGCTGAACCATGCACTCTTTTTGGAAGTATCCCTGCTACTGCAGATATTTTTCTTACTTCATCTAGATCTCTTCCATCAACTCTTTTCCCATCATCAATTATCTGTGACCTCATTAATTTTTTCGTTAATTTTTTAAAATCGGAATGTATTAAACTATCATTCTGTTGTAATAAAACTTTTAATTGATTGTCATCCTTTAAAGATTCAATTTTATTTTGTGCTTCAATTTTTACTTTTTCGAGTTCAAGATCTCTTTCCTCTTTTGATTGATCAAATTTCTTTAGGATAAGCTGAATAGGTTTTGAACAATTTTTTTCTAGATAAGTTGGTAATGTTTTATCCTCCTCAGGCTCAGATGGCTTGATCTGTTTTATTCCTAGATCTTTTAGTAAATCCTCTTGAGCTTTAATAAGTTCAGATACAGCCTCATAACCGAAATCAATAGCTTCAATAGTATCCTGTTCAGAAAGTTGATTGGCACCTGCCTCAATCATCACGATCCCATCTGGAGATCCCGCCACAACAATATCCAGATCTCCTTTTTCAATTTCTCTGTAACTGGGGTTTAAAATAAAGTCATCCCCTATCAGCCCAACTCTTACAGCAGCCATTGGCCCAAAAAATGGTATCTCTCCAAGTAAAGTTGCTATTGATGCTCCGGTAACAGCAAGAACGTCTGCAGGTACCCTTTCGTCTAGAGATAGACAGGAAGCTACTATCTGAATTTCATCTCTCATCCAAGAAGGGAAAAGAGGTCGCATGGGTCTATCAATTAATCTTGATACTAAAGTCGCTCTTTCTGGTGGACGACCCTCTCTCCTCATGAAACCGCCAGGAATTCGACCAGCAGCATATAATTTTTCCTCATAATCACATATTAAAGGTAGAAAATCCGCGACTTCTTTTTTAGTGGTTTTTGTTGCTGTAACTAATAAAGAGGTGTCTCCACATTCAATCATTACTGATCCACTTGCTTGAGGAGCATATAGTCCTGTAGTTAGTCGTATCTCTCGTCCGTCAAACGTGATCGACTTATTTTGTCCTTCCACTTTTTAAATTATAAATCTATACATAATTCATTCTTACATTTTATAGGCACATATTGAGTAAATTATTTAAATAAACTGTTAATAATTTAAAAAAAAAAATATAAAGCAGGATTTATCTCTTGAAATCAATGTTTTATTAGATGTACAAAAAAATAATTGTAAATGTCAAAATTAATACCCTACCAACTTGATTTAACAACTCCAGGAAGTTCACCATTATGAGCTCTTTGCCTTAATTGATTTCTACATAAACCAAAATCTCTATAAACACCTCTTGGTTTCCCTGTGGCCCAACATCTATTCCGAACTCTATTTGGAGCTGAGTTTCTAGGAAGAGCTTGTATTTTTCTATGAATTTCTAATCTATCCATTGGATCTTTAGCAGCTTTAAATTCATCTAATAAAGATTTTCTTTTTGCAGCATATTTATTCACGAGCTTTTTTCGTTTGACCTCTCGAGCAATCATGGACTTTTTAGCCATCTATGAAAAATTTAAACTATCTAATATAGTAACAGCTTGACTAGCAATTTTTGAGATTTTTTATTGGTTTAATAATCTTTGAACGATTAAAAGCTGACTGGTATCTCTAATAATGAGTAGCACACTTAGCCCAACTAAAAGAAAAAAACTGGATTGAGTGACAACCATTTGCACTTTAACTGGAACAGGTTTTCCTCTAAAACCCTCAATTAATGTGAAAACAAGTTGCCCTCCATCCAATAGCGGTAAAGGCAATGAATTAAGTACTGCTAAATTAATTGAAATTAAAGCCGCAAATAATAGAATCCCTGCCCCCCCTTGTTCTGATAGTTGAGCACCAATTTCAACAATTTTGACTGGTCCACTCAATTGCTGAGCTGTTGAGGAGAAATTTGTTATTAATCCTTTGTAGCCTTGAATAGTTTTTACTAAAAGTGATGAAAACTCATTATTAGTGTATTTAAAAATTTCGTAAACATTATTTGTTTTTTTAGTCTCTTTTCTTACATTAGGCTGTAACTGAGCACCTATTGTACCTTTCCCATCAACATTTCTTGGTACCAAAATTAAATCTTTAGAAACTCCATCTCTTTCAATTTTTATTGAAATTGGTTCCTCTGATGAATTTTGAATCTCTTTTACTAAAGTGGAAACAGCTTGATCTCCAACTCCTAGAATACTTGTTTCAACTTTTAAAATCTTATCTCCAGGTTCTAGGCCAGCAAGAGATGCGGCTTTTTCAGGTTGCGTCGCTAAAACTAAAATGCCTGGTTCTGGATCAAATGGAATACCAACGGTAGTTACATTTAAAATTAAAATAGTGTATGCAAGAATTAGGTTAGCGAAAACTCCGGCTGATATTACAATTACTCTTTGAATAATCGGTCTATTTTTTAAAAGATTCGGATCTTTAGAGTCAATATTATTTAGCTCTTCATCGGGGAAAGAAACAAAGCCTCCTAAAGGAAAGGCTCTAAATGAATAGGTGATATCTTTATATTTTTTTTTAATTATTGAGGGTCCAAAACCAATTGAAAATCCATCAACATAAATTCCTTGCAATATTGCTGCAAGAAAATGTCCCATCTCATGAAAAAAAATGAGAAATCCCAGAACTGTTATTGAGGTTAAAACATTCATTTTTTTATATTAAGTATTTTTTATTAAATTTGATCCAAAATAGGGCACCAGAGCCTCAGGAATCTTAACGCTTCCATCTTTTTGTTGACCATTTTCAAGAATCGCAGCCATTGTTCTACCAATTGCGAGACCACTTCCATTTAAGGTGTGTAAATATGTATTTTTTTTGTCAATTTTTGTTCTTATTGATGATCTTCGGGCTTGAAAATCTTGGCAATTGCTGCAGCTTGAAATTTCTCTATAACATTTACTACTTGGTAACCAGACTTCAAGGTCAAAAGTTCTACTAGAAGAAAAACCTAAATCTCCTGTACAAATATCTACTATTCTGTATGGTAAGTTGAGCTTTTTTAAAATGTTTTCTGCATCAGAAGTAATCTTTTGATGAGCTTCTGATGATTTACTTGGTTCACAAAACAAATATAGCTCAACCTTATTAAATTGATGAAGTCTTATTAAACCTTTTGTGTCCCTTCCATAACTTCCAGCTTCCCTTCTAAAACAAGGACTATATGCAACGTATTTAATAGGCAGCAGTTTAGGATCAATAATCTCATTTTTATGTAAAGCAGTTAGGGGAACTTCAGCTGTTGGAGAAAGCCATAGATCGTCATTAGAACACTTAAAACTTTCATTTGAAAATTTAGGTAATTGGCCAGATCCTTTAAGACTTTCTGAATTTACTAAAGCTGGAGGCATTAACTCTAAATAACCATTTTTAGTGTGGGTATCGAGCATGAAATTTATTAATGCTCTCTCTAATCTGGCGCCATTACCAATAAGTGTAATAAAACGACTTTTTGATATTTTAGTTGATTTTATAGAATCAAACAGATTAAGACTTTCTCCTATTTCCCAGTGAGATTTAAGATGCTCTTGTTTTAAAGGATCCCCCCAAGTTTTTACCTGGACATTATTATTTTCATCTTTCCCAATTGGTGCATCTTTACTAGGGAAATTTGGTAATTTAGAAATCTCAGTATTTATTTGTTTATCAAAAATTCTTTGTTTCTCCTCAAATTCTGAAATTTTAACTCTATATTCGTTTCCCTTTATTTTTAAATTATTAATTTCTGGAGAATTATTGTTTTGAGATTTGCTAATTTCTTGTCCAATTAATTTACTTAATTTTTTACTCTCATATTGAAGGTTAGATAATTCTATATCAATCTCTCTTTTTTTAAGAGTTAGTTCATGAATATGGGATATGTTGTGAACTTTTCCTCTTAAAGATAAATTCTCTTCAACAGACTTTGGATTTTCTCTTATTAATTTTTGATCTAACACTCTTTTTTTTTTGTTCCTTAATTAAGATAGTTAATCTAAATTCATTATTAGGTATTTTGGGTGAAAAATTAACTAAATTAATGATTCCTAACTTGTAAATAATTTTAATAAATAAAATTTCTATTAGGATGCGGAACGAGCTCTTCCAGTAGATGACCATTCTTTTAGTAAATCAATTTGTTCTTTAGCTGTCCTGGATAAGGGAACTAATTCAGAAACTGCCTTTATTAAATCTTTTTCCATAAGCTCTCTATTCTCAGAAAATGAAATGTGCATACCCTCAATTACTGCTTGTTCAAGTTCTGCTCCTGAGTATCCATCTGTTCTATCAATAATAGTAGAGAGAGGAAAACTGTAACTTGGCCGCCTTTTTTTTAAGTGCAAATCAAGAATGCTAGACCTTTCTTCTGAATTTGGTAGGTCAAGAAAAAAAATTTCATCAAACCTACCTTTCCTTAATAATTCCGCAGGAAGTTTATCTATAGCATTAGCAGTCGCAATTACAAACACAGCAGATTCTTTTTCGGACATCCAAGTTAACAAACTTGCCAAAACCCTTTGACTTGTACCTCCATCACTTCTGGCATCTCCACCAAAGCCCTTATCAATTTCGTCGATCCAAAGAATACAAGGTGACATTGCTTCAGCTCTCGATATTGTTTCTCTTGTCCTTGCCTCGCTTGAACCGACAAGGCTAGAAAATAGTCTCCCAACGTCTAATCTCAGAAGCGGCATCGACCAACTTTTGGAAATTGATTTTGCAGTAAGTGATTTCCCTGTTCCTTGCGCTCCAACAAGTAAGACTCCTTTTGGGATAGGAAGTCCGTAGTCTCTAGCTTCTTTAGAAAAGGCTCTATATCTTTGGTTAAGCCAAAGTTTTAACACCTTTAACCCACCAATATCGTCTTGACTTGATTTAGTTTCGAAAAATTCTAAAATTTCACTTCTGGCGATAACTTGTTTTTTCTCTTCAAGAATATCTTTAATATCTTCTTTACTTATTTTCCCCCTTTGAGCAAGAGCCTTTGCAGTGACTTGCTTTACTTTTAGTTCAGTAAGTCCACTTGAAGCCACGGAAAGTTCGTTTAGGTCTTGTTCCTCAATGTTTGAATTGGTATTATTAGCAATTTTTTTTATTAGATTTTTCAATTCTTTTTGGTCAGGTAAAGGTAAGTTTACGGTAGTCATTAACTCATCCAGCTCTTCTGATGAAGGGTATAGATGTGAACTAAAAATTAAATTATTACTAGTTTCCTTAAGCGCAGAGGATAGTTCTTTTATAGTTCGATTAATAGATGGATCATCATAAAATTTGTGAAAATCTTTTACTAATAAAATTGTTGAGGTTGTAGAGCTTTGTTGCTTAAGCCAATTAAGCACCCCTAACGGATTGTTAGAAAATTTACCTTCTTCATTAATTGATCCTTTAAGGCCGTTAACGCAATCCCAGGAAACGCATCTTTTTATATTAAGTCTTTCACAAGATAAATTTACTAATTTTTCTAATCTTTCCTCTTCTTTAGTCCTTACCCAAATTAATGAAGTTCTTGATTTTATAAGTAATTCTAAATTTCTACACCAAGAATTCATTATTTAAGGTTAAGGTTATTTTTTGCTGTTAGGTTCAAAAGGTAATCTTTTATCGGAGATAGTTGTAGCAGAAGTCGTTATTACTTCATTCTTGGCCAATAATTGTTGATCCAGAATTTTCTGCAGATTCTCAGGAAGAGCTTCTTTATTGAGAAGAAAGGTTTGAAACGCCTGAAATATATTGGCAACAACCATATATAGTAATACTCCAGCTGGTAGGGGGAAAAACAAAAACATACCAGTAATCATAATTGGTGTAATTTTGTTGGCTGTTGATTGCTGTGGATTTGCAGGCATCCCTTGACTAGACAAAACTTGAGAGAGAAGTAGGGTTAATCCAAAGGCGCCAACTAGTGCAGCAATGTCCCAATTGATAGCTCCATCTACATAAAAACCAACTTGACCTAGAGCTTTGATAAAAAGAAAACCACTTTTAGCTGCAAGACCAGGGATTTTTGCCTCAATTGTTGCATCACCTGGTTTAATTGCAGTTACTGTTCCATCTTGGGATAATTTGATGTTTTCAGATCCTTTTGATATTTTCCAAGTTGGGAGGAATCTTGAACCATTTTCGTACTTAGATAAAATTTCTGAATAACTACTGCCGTTCGTTGTTTGAAGATTTATTTTTATTGATTCTTCAGTTCCTAATTTGGTTCCATTAGGTATAGAAGCTACAACAGGGAAATGGGATTTCTCTGTAATGAATATAGAATGTCTTGGGGATTTAAAAGGTTTTGGATCAATAGCTGCAACTTGATCTTGAGGAACAACCTTAAGGTTAATGTTGTAGGGGACATCTGCGAATGGTGAACCCCTTAAGGTTGCAAATAATGCAAATAGAACAGGCATTTGTACAATCAATGGAAGGCAACCTGCAAGAGGGCTGCCAAATTCGTTCATTAGTTTTCCTAATTCTTCTTGTTGTTTCTTTGGATCACCTGAGAACTTGGATTTAATTTCTGCTTGTCTTTTTTGCATTACTGGTTGTGCAATTTTCATCCTTCTGGCACTTCTAATGGATCCAGCGCTTAAAGGGAAAAGTGCTATTCTAATTACCACTGTTAAAGCAACAATTGCTAACCCATAACTAGGAACTAAGCCATAGAAAAAATCTAGAATAGGGATGAGTAGTTTTTCAGAAATGAACCCTATCACGATGTTAAAAAGAGAGAAAATTTGCTAGACATTTTATTTTACAGGAAAAAAAGTTTTTTGTAATTAATTTAATTAGGATTTAGTAGCAAATCCCTCAAATTCTTTGGAGTTTTGAGTTTGTGCTCTTTTGGTAATATTTTTTTCAATAAATTTTTGTTTTTCTCTGAATAAGGGTAATGATTTCATCTCAACCTTTGATCCATCATTAAGAATAAGAACCATATCACCATATGAGCCGAATCCCCTTGGAATAGATCTTATTTCTTCAATGTTACTTAATGAAACTTGTGTTTTGTTTTTGCCAAACCAACCACCATTTATCGTAATTCTTTTGTTAGTAATTTTATATCTCAACCACAAAGCTCTTACAATTGCAGCGAAGGTAAATGGCAAACCAAGAATAGTTAGGCTTGCTAATAGATTGATTATTAAATCACCTTTTGCAGGCCCACCTTCGTAAAAGGTTTCTTCATTCATGTTAATCATTTGATTAGATTTGATTTGAACATTAAGTTTTGAAATTCCTCCAAAAGCTTATTTTCATCTTTGCAGAAATCTCCAAATTTAAGGTTAACAAGTAACCAATAAGGTTTGTGGTTATTAATTTTTTTGAAATTTGTTAATAACCACTCTTGTAGAATTCTTCTTGTTTTGTTTCTATCTACAGCTTTTTTTGAAACTTTTTTACTAATGGCAATAGCGACCCTTAAATTGTTTGAAGTAATTCTGAGCTTATGGGATAAGAGTATTTCAGGCTTTGATCTTGCAACTTTAAAAGTCATTAATTTTCCATTATATTTTATAGAATTTTTATGAATATAATTAAAAGTCCTATGACCTTTTAAACGCATATCTTTAGGTAAGGCCATTTTAATTTAAAGTTAAACAGCTATTCTCTCTCTTCCTTTTTGTCTTCTGCTTTTAATTACCCTTCTCCCAGTATGAGAACGCATTCTTACTCTAAAGCCAGATACACGTTTTCTTTTTCTCGAAGTTCCGCCAAAAGTTCTTTTAGTCATATTTTTAATTATCCAATATTAATTTATCATCTAATCGATCACAATAGTCCAGCTTCCTAAATAACTTGAAACTGATTTTCCTTTGGGCTGACCATATGAGTGGAATTGATATAGGCCTGATTTTTTTGGATTATTGATTTTCATGACAACCGCATAACTTTCTTTACTAATGGGGATTGGTTTGTAAGGATAAATATTTAATGAACGTAGGGATGATTCGTCAGTATTAATTTCGATATCAGCTGGAATATTCTCTAGACACTTAGTGCGACTTTCAAAGCCGCCTATTCTTACTTTACAAAGACTTATTTTTTCTTTATTGAGTTTCACTTTTAGTGCTTTAGGAATACTTATATCTATTTTTAGAAGTTCACTTTTTCTATCAGTTGGCCTAAAGAAAAAATAAATGGTATTTCTAAACCTTTTTTTATTTTCTTTTTGAAACCACTTTAATCTTCTGTACCCCGAGTCCTGATCCCATTGGAATTCCAATCCTGCTTTAGCATTTTGGCTTGCATTAAATAGTGGAGTTGAAAATAAAATTGCAGGGATAAGAAAAAATCTTAAAATTTTAAAATTTAAAGCAAGTTTTTTTGTTTTTTTTGACATTGATTGGATGAATTTCTAAATGATTAATTAGGTTTAGCCAAATTTAAAATGAAAAAATTGTTTTATTAAGATTAACATCTATCAGCCCTTAATTTTGAAGCGCCTCTTAAATATGGATGATTTACCGAATGATTTGAGGGCAATAAAACTTGTGCCATAATTCTTATGCAAAAATCAATATCGTTAGAGACATACATTTGTTGACAGTCTAAAAATGCTACTGAGTCAAGACCATTACATTTCCGCGCAATTGAAGCAGGAAAACATGCATCTAAATCTTTTGTTGCCGTAAAGGTAATGGATAATAAGTTCGTCTTAATAAGATTGTTGCGCGAAATTAATTCATCTATTAATTCCACAACAGCGTGTTCTATTTCCCCAATACTATTGCCAGTGGATGTTGTGGCTCCTCGAATTAATTTAATTTTATAATCATCTTTCATTTTTTCAGACATATCGATTCAAGGCTTATATAGCCAAAGTACTTTATTAGTTGAGTCAAATTCAAAAAAGATGTTATTAATGATTTTTTCAATCATTCTACTTCCAGGAATTAGTCCTAGTATTTTCTTCTTTTTCTTTCCAAATGTTAAAGGCTGAATTTTAGGATCGATATTAACCATTTCTGCAGCTAGTTCCCTCGCAACAAATTCATCTCCAATTTTATCAACAAGACCAAGTTCAAGTGCTTGTGTTCCGGTGAAAATTCTTCCATCAGCAAATTTTCTTACCTCTTCAACAGGTAAATTCCTTCCTTCAGCAACAGCTTCAGTAAATTGTTTATAACTTTCATCTATCAGTCCTTGAAGTAGACCTCTACCTTCCTCACTTAGTGGTTTATCTGGAGAAAGTATATCTTTAAATACACCGCTTTTAACAGTTTCAAATTTAATGCCAATTTTATCTAATAATTCAGATAGATTATTTCCTCTTATAATCACACCTATAGATCCTGTAATTGTGCCTGGATTCGCAACTATTTTGTCAGATGCAACACCAATGTAAACTCCTCCTGATGCTGAGATGTTCCCAAAACTAGCAATGACTTTACATCCTTTATCTTTTAGTCTTTTTATAGCTGAGTATATTTCTTGGCTATCCCCAACAGTACCCCCTGGAGAATCAATTCTCACGATTAAAGCAGGAAATTCTCTATCCTCAATTTGTTTAAGAGCTTTAAGGACAGAAATTCTTGTTGAACTTGTAATAGGCTCATTAATTTCAATACGAGCCATTCTTTTTTTTGACTTTCGTCTAAAAGGCCAAATCATTCTTTTAAGGTAAATTCATAAAACTACTTTAAAAAGACTATCAGCAGAGCTAATGAATTCAATCCTAAATTGGTTTTTAATGATACTCCCTTTTGCACTCTGGGGTACTTCGATGGCGGCTATGACTCCCTTAGTTTCTAGTGCTGGGCCTGAGTTTGTGGCTTCTTTAAGATTACTACCTGCAGGGATTCTTGTTCTAATAACAACATATTTGTTGAAAAGAGACTTAAAAATTTATAATTGCGATTTGAAGTGGTTTTTTGTTTTTACTGTTGTCGATGCCACTTTTTTTCAGTTGTTTTTAACTTATGGTATAGAAAAAACTGGAGCCGGCTTGGGTTCTGTCTTAATTGATTCTCAACCGCTTTTGGTGGCTATTTTAGCGCGGGCAATTTTCGGAAATTTAATTAATCCAATAGGATGGTTAGGACTACTTTTTGGCTTGGGAGGAATTATCTTTTTAGGAGTTCCACAAGAATTTTTAGGGAATTGGTGGCTGATGACTGGTAAGTCTATAAATGATGTTGCTTTTAACTTTGGAGAACTTTGGATGCTTGCAGCTTCTCTAGCCATGGCATTAGGAACAATTTTAATTAGATTCACTTGTACGAAAAGTGATCCAGTTGCAGTTACAGGTTGGCATATGGTTTTAGGAAGTTTGCCCTTAATCATTAAGCACTGCTTACAATCAAGTTTCAAAATAATCCCTGATTGGTCAATTTTTGATTGGGGACTTATGTCATTTGCAAGTGTTTTTGGAGGAGCAATAGCATATGGATTGTTTTTCTACTTTGCTAATAATAAAGAAATAACTGGATTTAGCACTCTTGCATTCTTAACTCCTGTATTTGCTCTTCTAAGTGGAGGTGTTTGGTTAGATGAAAGGCTCACTTTTGTTCAGTGGATAGGAGTAGTGTTTGTTCTTATCTCGGTATTTTTTGTTAGCCAGAGAAAGAGTTTATGGGAGAATAAACTTTCTGATACTAATATTTAAATAGCGTCTTTTTGTAAAAAGTCAAATAATGCGAATAGTTTTGATTAGTACTCCAATAGGATTCTTAGGGAGTGGTAAAGGTGGTGGGGTTGAATTAACTTTAAATTCTTTAGTATCAGGTTTGATTTCTTTAGGTCATTCTGTTGAGGTTATAGCTCCAAAAAAATCTAAGTTAAATGAAAGTAATGTAAAAGCAAAATTACATTTTGTGGAAGGTGAAGATCAAATTAGTTGGCAACATCAAGATTACAATTCTCCTGCGAGCATTCCTGACAATTCACTTTTAGCAGGAATGCTTGAAAAGGGAATAGATATCGCTAAAAATGCAGATGTATTAGTTAATATGTCCTATGACTGGTTGCCTATTTGGATGACTCTAAATATAGAGATACCCATTGCACATATTATTAGCATGGGCTCTGAAAGTTCAGTAATTAGCAATTTAATATCCAAGGTATATGATAAATATCCAATTAATTTTGCTTTTCATTCAAAAATGCAAGCCAATGATTATCCATTCATAAAAAATCCAACAATTATTGGGAATGGGTTTAATTTAGATAACTATAATTTTCAAGATTCAAGGAAGGGATCCTTGGCATGGGTTGGGAGAGTGGCTCCTGAGAAAGGTTTGGAGGATGCAGTTTATGTGGCAAATGAACTTGGGGAAAAATTAAAAGTTTGGGGACTTATAGAAGATGAGATTTATGCATCAAGGATAGAAAAATCTTTTCCTAATGGAACTATAGATTGGATGGGTTTTTTATCAACCGATGAATTACAAAAAGAACTTGGCAAATGCAGGGGGTTGTTAAATACTCCGAAATGGAATGAGGCGTATGGGAATGTTATTGTTGAAGCCTTAGCCTGTGGTGTGCCAGTAATCGCTTATAAAAGGGGTGGACCTAGTGAAATTATTCAACATGGTCAAACAGGCTATCTTGCTAATCCTGATGATAAAGAAACTCTTCTTTATTATTCAAAAATTATTGAAAAAATAAATCGCAAAAATTGTAGAGAATGGGTAGAAAAAAATGCCTCCGCAGATATATTTGCTAATAAGGTTTTGAACTGGCTTAATAAGGTAATTATCGAATATAAATAAAATTTATATTTTAAATGATTCTTCCGATCTCAAAAAAAAGGCTTCTAAACTCAATAATAATTTTAATTTCAGGGATCATTATATTTATTTTAGGTTTAGGGAATACAGGCCTAGTGGATGAAACTCCCCCTTTATTTGCTGCTGCGGCAAGGGCAATGAGTGAATCTGGTGACTGGTTGACTCCAAAAGTTAATGGATTGTTCCGTTTTGATAAGCCTCCCTTGATATATTGGCTAATGGGTTTTTTTTACTCATTACCGAAAAACGAGATTTGGGATAGTCTCGGGACACTCTCAGCAAGACTTCCTTCCGCTTTGGCGTCATTATTTTTAATGTTGATGATTGGAGATACTTTGTTTTGTTGGCCACAAAAGGGCGATAGGCAATTCCTCACTCCAATAGTTGCATCATTAGGCTTTGCTCTTTCTCCATTAATTATTATTTGGAGCAGAACTGCAGTAAGTGATGCACTTTTAACCGGAACATTGGGAATTAGCTTGCTTTTGTTTTGGCGAAGAATGGCAAGTTATAAAAATGATCAATGTATCTCAGCTTGGGTATTTTTAGGGTTCGCAATTTTAACTAAAGGGCCTGTTGCATTTGTTCTGGCATTATTCACTATTACATCTTTTTTGTTTAGTCAGAAGGATTGGAAAACGTTGCTATGTAAGATAAACCCTAAGAAAGGTTTTTTAATAACAATACTTATAAGTGTTCCATGGTACATATTAGAACTCATAAAAGAGGGAAAGCCTTTTTGGGACAATTTTTTTGGTTACCATAATTTTCAAAGATATACCTCAGTTGTAAATAATCATGAGGAACCATTCTGGTTTTTTCTTTACATAATGATATTGGCTTCATTACCATTCACTCCTTTTTTGTATCATGGGATATTCAAATCCTTTAAGGATTTCTTAAAAAGTTCGAAAGAAAGTTTCAATGTTAATGAGACCCTTTATACCTTTTCTCTATGTTGGTTAACATCAGTTTTAATTTTCTTTAGCCTTTCTGCCACGAAACTACCAAGCTATTGGTTGCCAGCAATTCCAGCATCGGCAATCTTAATTGGTAATAGCTTTATAAACTTAAAAAATTCAAGTAAAAGTTATCTATATTTATGGATTTTTAATATTTTAATTTTGTTCGGTGTTTCAATGGCATTCTTCTTCTCAAATATTTGGTTAAGTTCAATAAATGATCCCGAAATGCCTAATCTTGCATCTGAACTAATAAGTTCTGGGATAATTTTTAAAGCCAAATTATTCTTCTCTTCATTTACACTTCTTGCAATAATTTTATTTTCTTTAAAATCCATAAATATCCTTCTTTATCTTCAAATTTTACTTTTAATTGGACAATCTTTTTTGATGTCTCCAATTAGAAAATTAGCAGATAATTCTAGACAATTGCCTTTAAGGAATATCTCAAAATTAATTTTAGATATTCGTGAAGGGAGGGAAACTTTAGCAATGATCGGGATAAGAAAACCGTCTTTACATTATTATTCAAGGCAAATAGTTTTTTATGAACCAAGCACTGAAGAGGGATTAATTAATCTGTCAGACAGGCTAAATACTGATAGGCGAGAAAATTATGAAGATCAACCCGATTATGAATACAAATCTCTATTGGTTGTGATAGATGAATACTCTTCCCGCCAAAAGCAATGGTCAAAAATTAATCATCAAAAATTGGGCAAATTTGGGATTTATAATTTATGGCGAATTCAAAAAAGTGATTTAAATAAGTATTCGAAATTTCTAGTTAATGGTGGTTATAAATCTGACTGGAAAAATAGAAAAGTTGAAAAATTTTAACAAAGTTTTTTTTTAAGAAGAGCGTTTTTTAGATCATCAAGGCTGCACTTGTTGGGGATATCGATATTATTCAAATCTTCCATTAATTCGAGATCGATGACAGAATCTTCGGCTAAAAAACTAAAAACTTCATTAATGCTTATTCCCATATCATGAGCCATCTCTGAGATAAGTCTTAGAGTATCCCTCCTCACAGAAATCCTAAGATCTAAAGGGATATATTCATTTTCAGGATTTGCTGACTTCATAATCTAAATCTTAAGACATTATTTAGTTATCAGGATATAAACTTTACAATATTCATTAATCATGTATTTAAATGGACTTTTTCCCGAAGTTGCCTAAATAAATAAATTCATAAATATTTTTAATAGAGGAATTGTAATTAATGAAATTAAAGTTGTAGTAAAAAGAATTTTTGAAGCTATTTTTTGTTTCACACCATAAGCCTCCGCCATTAATATAGTGGATATTGCTGTTGGGGTTGCTGCCTGAAGAATTACTGCAGATGATTGATAGAAGTTAAAATTTAAGAATTTGCATATTAAAAAAATAATAAAGGGAAAAATAAATAACTTTAATATAATTGAAAATTTAATTTCTTCACTTAGATCCAAAATCCTCTCATTTTGATTTGTGATTATTCCAAGTCTTGTTCCCACAATTATTATTGCCAAAGCAATAACTATTCTTGCCGGAATCCAAAGATAATTGCCTAAAATTGCATCTATTTGAAAAAGATATGCAAGAAGTACTCCAATAATCCCTCTTGATGCAGGGCTATTTATCAATGCATTTAATAGACCTTTGATGTTTGGGATGTTATTGCTGTTTAATTTTTCTTGAAGAAAAAAAGGTCCAAATATCCAAGCGAAAAGTGTTGTTCCTAAATCAAATCCAATAGTGAAATTTATAGTTGTTGAAGGTAGAAGAGCTAGTGCAATTGGTATTCCAAGAAATGATGTATTACCTATTAGGCCTGCTAGTTGCAGTGTGTAATTTGAAAGCCTCTTCTTAAATATTGGAATTATATTTATTAAAATTATTAAAAATCCAATTACAGAAAATGCTAATAATGCACTTTTAATTAGGTTTATATCTATGCCTTCCTTTAATAGAAGACCCATGACACTTAATGGAATACCAAATCTTATTAGAGGCCTTGCTATATATTTTGAAATCTTTGGATTCTTTCTCCCCAGAAGAAAACCAAGGATTAAAAAAGGGATAATATTTATAAAAAGAGAGTAGATAGTATTAATTAGATATTTATTAAAGCAATATTAACTTGCCGCAGTGCAGTCAAAAAGATTTTTATTATTAATTGAGAATTTAAATTATTTTCCAGATTGCTTTGTCAGGAATTGTAGGAGATTTATATAAATTTTCTGGTTCTTTAGTTAAAACTCTCCATGTAGGCACCCGACAAGTTACGTAAGCAGGACTTTCTATTAAAACTCCAGGGTTCTCATCAAAAGTACATGTAAAACCTTCTTTCCAATATCCGCCATTGTTAAGGCTTCCTTTAAACCAAACCCAGCATTTTGAAGTTTTCAAGATTAGTAAATTTTTTTTTATTTTAATAAAGATTTAAGTAATAAATATAAAGTTTATTACTTTTAAAAAAATATTTTCTCACATTAGTTTTTTGAAAAATATATTTTAGAGATTAATATCAATAAATTTAAGATCAGGGTAATTAAATTTGCTATCAATATTGGTGTAGAAGAAATTTTATAACCGTAAATAATCCAAGACAAAACACCGATAATAAACATTATTAATGTTGTCAAAGAAACATCATCTGCCTTTTTTGTTTTTAAAGTTTTTATCAATTGAGGTAGAAATGCTGCTGTTGTTAAAATCGCTGCAAAATATCCAAATATATCTATATTCATAAAAATATCTTAAAAACTATTCTTTAATTAATTCACTCAAAAATCCCAAGGGATCTCTCATGTTTGATGAATATCCAAGCACATCTTTTGAAAAAAAATTATAAATAATTTGATTTTTATTATTCAATAGAAAAGAAGCCCCTCTTTGTGGAAGGTATTCTTCATTAAGAATATAATCACTCCAATTTTGAATTATTTCATTCATATTATTTAATCTAAATGTTGCCAATTCAAATGGTCTCAAATAACCTTCTCCGAAAACCTTTTTAAAAGAATTACCTGAAAATTTTAAAAATTTTAAAACATCAATGTTGTCAAATTCTGAATAGATTTGCTTTGCTCTTCTGTCGCCCGTATAACCTCTAATAACTTCTTTAATTGTTTTAAAAGAATTTATCCCTGATAACATCAAAAGCATATTGATCCAACCTCCTAAACCAATATCTAATCCTCTTGAGACTTTTAAATTATTATGGATTTGATTATTAGAAACAACTATTAAATTTTCTTTGTGAAAGCCAGTAAATTTACAGAATTTTTCTTTCCCATTTTGGTTCCCAATAGCGATTGCAAAAATATCTAAATTTTTATCTTGATTTTTATCGATAAAACTTTTCAAATTTATTGCATATTCAAAGCTATCAAAGTCTCCCAATAAACCAAACAAAACAATTAATTTGAATTTTTTATGCCCATTAAAGTTGAATTCTTCAATAAGATTTTTAATATTATTTTGAAATTTGTCAGTCACGATGGTTTGAATTTTTTATAAATTATTCTCAAAAAAATTTTTCTTACCTTGATTAGTATAAAATTTTACTTGAAAAAGTTTTTAAAGAAATTAATTTAACGTTTTTAGATTTTATTATTTTAATGTAAACATTTTGAAGTTATGACTGTAGGAATTTATTACGCAACTACAACTGGAAAAACTGAAGACGTAGCTGATCGTCTTCACAACTTTATCTCTTCAGCAGAAGCACCTAAAGATGTATCTGATGTGGATGATCTTTCGGAATTTGAAGGTCTTGATGGAATTATCTGCGGAATACCAACTTGGAATACTGGTGCCGATGAAGAGAGATCGGGAACTGCATGGGATTCAATCTTAGAAGATATTGGTGAACTAAGTTTATCAGGTAAAAAGGTTGCAATTTTTGGTTTAGGAGATTCTTCTACATATACAGAAAACTATTGTGATGCAATGGAAGAACTTCATAGCTACTTCACAAAAGCAGGTGCCGAAATGGTCGGTTACGTAGATAAATCTTCCTATACATTTGATGAGTCTAAAAGTGTTATTGGAGAAAGCTTTTGTGGATTACCACTTGATGAGGATAGCGAATCTGATTTGACCGATTCACGTCTTGAAACATGGGCTTCTCAGCTTAAGGGTGAAATCCCTTCATTGGCGTAAGCTTTCTCAGATATTACTTCCTGAATTTGTAACATTTGTTCTTTCACAATATGTTTTTTTTACATAAGTAATTAAATCTGTAAAGAACATGTAAAAACAATACTGATAAGCAATAAGCTCAATTTGCTGTTTACTTAAATCAAGTGTTACAAACTTACGGAAAATCTGATGTCACCTATGACTGGTACGCAGGGAATTCTGGTGTTGTTGGCCGTTCAGGTAAATTCATAGCTGCTCATGCTGCCCATGCAGGACTAATGATGTTTTGGGCAGGAGCTTTTGGATTATTTGAATTGGCCCGTTACGACGCTAGTATTCCAATGGGTGCACAGAAAGCAATTGTTTTGCCTCACCTAGCAGGTATTGGAATTGGTGGCGTTGAAAATGGTGTTATTACAGAACCATATGGAATTGTTGTAATTTGCACATTGCATCTAATTTTTTCAGCCGTATTGGGTGCTGGCGGATTATTACATTCCAACAAATTTGCAGGTGATCTTGGAGACTACCCAGATAATAGTAAGCCACAAAAATTTGATTTCGAATGGGATGACCCAGATAAATTAACTTTTATCCTTGGTCATCATTTAATCTTTCTTGGGCTAGGAGCAATTATGTTCGTTGAATGGGCTCGTATTCATGGAATTTACGACCCAGCGATAGGATCTACAAGACAAGTTATTTACAATTTAGATATTGCCGCTATCTGGAATCATCAATTTGATTTTTTAAAAATTGATAGTCTTGAAGACGTTATGGGAGGACATGCTTTCCTAGCTTTCCTGGAAATAATTGGAGGTGTTTTCCATATTTGTACTAAACAATTTGGAGAATATACAGAATTTAAAGGAAAAGGATTACTTGGCGCTGAGGCAATTTTGTCATACTCAGTTGTTGGTGTTTCTTATATGGCTTTTGTTGCTGCTTTTTGGTGTGCTTCAAATACGACCATATATCCAGTTGATCTATATGGAGAACCCTTAAAGCTTCAATTTGAGTTCGCCCCTTATTTTACTGATACAGTAGATTTAGGTTCAGGAACGTATAGTTCAAGAGCTTGGCTTGCTAATACTCATTTTTATTTGGGTTTCTTTTTCTTACAAGGTCATCTTTGGCATGCACTAAGAGCAATGGGATTTGACTTTAAGAAAATTGGTCAAGCTTTTGATAATATTGAAAATACAAAAATTACTCAAAACTAGTTTAATAAAAAAAACCTCTCCTCTAACAGGGAGGTTTTTTTTTGTAGAATTATTCCAAGTATTCAAAAAATTTATGGATAATTTAAAAGAAATTAATTGTAAGGAGATTTTCAAAAAGGCTTATGAAAATCGGTACACCTGGAAAAATGATTTTAATGGTTACCAAGGTAACTGTATTTTTTTGACTAATAATAATATTCATAAAGGCAACTTCGTATTAGGGAAAGACTTTAAACCAAATATTCAAAAAATAGAAGATGAGAAAATTGTTAAAAGTATTGCCTCTCAATTATTTGAAGTATGTATTCATAGGGTTAAAAGAGAATTTGAAGCAGTGCACTCAGAAAATAATTTTAATTTACTTAAAAATTCTGAATGTGGGTTTGAAATGAGTGTTTCAGGTAAGAATAAAGGTGATAAATATAGAGTTAAAAATAACTGTATTAATATGGTCTATAGAAAAATTCATGGAATTATAATCGAAATTTTTGTTGAAGAATTTTTAGATACAGGAATCGGTTCCCTTAGTAAAAAATACAGTAGTCAACAAATTAATCCAGATACACTTGAGAAAAATTCTGAAAAATTGGAATATGAGGATGAATTTGTAAATTTAGGTAAAGACGATTATTGGATATTAAAATCTAGGACAATAAAATACTTAAACCAAAATCAAGAAGAAGAAACACAAAAGTTTGTTTTCGAGGATATATGCTTATTAAATTAGTTTTTTTATTCAACCAGTCTAAACCCTTTATCAAGTAGTTTTTGGTATAGGAGTCTTGCTCTAAAAGCTAGAATTTGTTCTTCATTCTCATTACTAATTACATGAAAATAATTATTATCTAATTTATTTTTGCTAAAGCATACATTTGCTTCTCCTAATCTTAAAGTCCAATTTTCTTCTTTGGCTAAATGTTGATTAGGTCCAAGATCCCAAGGACATTTTTCAGGATATTTTTCTCTTTTAGAACCCATATGATTAAATTTTAACTATCCAATATTAGTAAAAATTTAAAATTATGGCTATGAAAAATAGTTGATAATTTTTTCATAGAATTGTTGTTTAATACAATTAAAAATTTACTCTTTGGTTGTGATTAAACAATAAAATGGGTCTTTATTTAAAAAATTAAAAATATTAAGTGATGTTTCAGTAAACTTTTTTATAATTTTTGGCTCATTAAATCCGTTTGAGATTAATACTTTTCTTACATATTTAACCCTTTCTTCTTCAGAAGATGAAGTCCATATGTTAGGAGCTTTATGCCAAAATGCTCTGTTTGAAAAAGCAATAATAAACTTGCCCTTTCTACTTAATATTCTTGCAATTTCTTTGGTTAAATTCTCTGGATATTGTAAATATTGCCATGCGGCCACCATCAAGCAATAATCAACGCTTTCTTTATCTAGCGGAATTTGTTGACTTAAATTAAAATTTTGTATCCAATAAGAATCAAAAATTTTGTTTTTTTTAAGTTCTTGTTTATTTAAACCATGTCCAATAACTTTTTTATATTTTTTCCCTTTAGGTAAATAACTATCCCAACTTGACATTAAATCAAGGACCGTTGAATAATTATCAATTTCTCTTTCATATAAATCTGATAAATTTTGCCTGAAATTCGCATCTAAATGATAAACAAATTTTGGATCAGAATAAAATTCTTCATCATTACTCTCATCAAGTTTTTTTCTTTGATAATTATTTAAAACTTCCAAAACAACTAATTTATAAATTATTTAGCAAATCTAGTAAATAGAAATTCTAATTGTGTATGAGGAATTTATTTTCATTGAATAAATTAAAAATTCTCAAAAAAGCTAGACATATATTCAAAAAAAGTTAAATTATTAATTAAAGATTTAATAATGATGATTGAATTTAAAAGGAGCAAAAAAAAGAGGTCTAAAAATGCTCTTTTTAATCCCTATAAAAACGGAATAAGTTCATACGATATGGCATATCTTTCATCAAAAAGAAATTTAAAAAATAAAACTGTTTATTTAGAAAATGCTTCCAAAAAAGATTATCTTGCTGCATAGAGATGCCTTATATTAATGTTTCGACTTCAGCAAAAGTAAATGATAAAGATAAATTACTTGAAGAAATTTCAATTCTAATTTCATCTTTAACTAACAAATCAAGAAGATTTGTTATGGCGAAAATAGATGATAATTGCCAAATGTATTTTGATGATGAGACACCTTCTTGCTTTTTAGAAATCAAATCAATAGGTTCTCTAAATCCTTCAGAAATGGCAAAGCCAATATCAGATTTTGTATATGAGAAAATGGGGATTCCAATAGATAGGATTTATATTTCTTTTGAAGATGTGCCAGCTTCATTGTGGGCTTGGAATGGAAGAACATTTGGTTAATAATTTTTTAAGGTATAAAGCTTATGGAAATTAATAAATTAGTCGATTTAAATAACCTTAGAACTGCTCCTCAATTAAGTAATAGTCAAGAAAAAAAACTTTTAGAGGAGCTAGAATTAAATATTTTCAATACCGATTGGATAACAATAGGAATAATGGCACCATGTGATAATAGGGCTATTGAAGCATTACAATCAATTTCTAAGAAATATTCCTCAATTAAATTTGGCAATCTAGGTTCCCTTCATGCTAATGGAAGTGTTTTTTTAAAAGCAAATCAAAAAACTGGTAATGTTTTTGTTAGATCTGAAAATGGTCTTGGAGAAGGAATTTTAATAACATGTCAGTATGAAGAAGATGCTAAAAAATCTAATACTTTTGGACCCTTGCCATTAGATTTTTTTACATAATTAATTCATAATTAATTTTTTATTAAGGATCTAATTTAATGACAGCATTTTATCAGATGATATTTTTTGAGAACTTGTAGTATAAGATATTTTTCTTTAGAGCTTTGTTATTATGTCTACTGGTATTGGTCTAAATTTTTCCACTTTTTAATTTAATGTTTTTTCAGGATATAATTCAAAATTTAAATAATTTTTGGTCAGAAGAAGGTTGTTTAATTATGCAGCCATATGATACCGAAAAGGGTGCTGGGACAATGAATCCGCATACTTTCTTAAGGGCTATTGGACCAGAACCTTGGAGTGTTGCATACTCAGAGCCATGTAGAAGGCCCACAGATGGACGTTTTGGCGATAATCCAAATAGGGCGCAACATTATTTTCAATATCAAGTAATAATAAAACCTTCACCAGAAGGAATTCAGGAAAAATATTTGACATCTCTAGAATCTCTTGGAATTAATCCTAGAAATCATGACATAAGATTTGTAGAAGATAATTGGGAGTCTCCAACACTTGGAGCCTGGGGTGTAGGTTGGGAAGTCTGGTTGGACGGAATGGAAGTTACTCAATTTACTTATTTCCAACAATGTGGGGGTATAGATTGTAATCCTATACCAATTGAAATCACTTATGGATTAGAGAGGATTGCGATGTTTTTGCAGGATAAGGAAAGTATCTGGGACTTAAATTGGAACAAAAATTTGAAATATAGTGATATTTGGCTTCAATTTGAAAAAAATCAATGTGCATATAATTTTACTGATTCTAGTCCTGATAATCTCAGGAAATTATTTGAAATTTATCAAGATGAAGCAAATTCTTTAATTGAAAAGAAATTAACTTTTCCTGCTCTTGATTATGTTCTGAAATGTAGTCATACTTTTAATTTGCTTGATGCTAGGGGTGTGATTTCAGTTACAGATCGCGCACAATATATTGAGAAGATTAGGAAATTAGCAAGAGAAGTTGCCTCATCATGGGTAGAGCAAAGAGAATTTCTGGAATACCCATTAATTAAAAAAAATCAACTTATCTCTGAATGAGATATTTGATAGTATAAAAAGTTACACGGCTTTGAAACTTATATTCCTACCTATTTTTGTTACTGTCGATACAGTAAAGTTACCCATTGTATTGGGTTTTTTTAGTGTGAGGTAAAATGAAACTCTTCCAACAAATGTTGGTAGCTGGAGCTTCTTTGAGCTTAATTGCTCCAATAGCTGCTCAGGCTTCCAATATTGTCAATCTAGAAGAAATTAATAGCTACGCTAGTAGCGAAGAAGAATTTTCTATTCTTGACAGTAATACATTCATTAACGAAGTTAGTGAAGATATTGCAACCCTTAAAGGACGTATTGATGGTCTTGAAGTTCAACAAAATGAACTTGAGGCAGGTAGTTTCTCTGATACAACAACATTATCAGGAAAAGCTATCTTTACTTTAGGTGCTGTAGATAACCCTTCCTTGACTGCCGATTACGGAACTCTAGGTGAAGGTTTGGCTGCTCAATATACCTATCAAATGAATTTAAATACCAGTTTTACTGGTGATGATGATCTTTACGTAAGACTAAAGACTGGAAACGCGGCAGCAAGTTTTAAAAATAAGCTTATGGGAACTTATTTGAGTTCTACTAATACTTATAACGATACTCTGAAAGTTGATAAAATTTGGTATTCTTTCCCCATTGGTGATTCATTTACTGCATGGGTTGGTCCAAAAATTGAAAACTACTATATGCATGGAGCAACACCTTCAATTTATAAACCAGTTCTAAAAGGATTTAAACTTGGTGGTAATGGTGCTGCTTACGGTGCTAGTACTGACTCAGGTTTTGGTATTGCTTACAATGCCGATAACGGTTTTTCTATAAGTTCTAACTTAGTTAGCGACCAAAATGGTACTGGTAGTGGTTTCTTGACTAAAGAGGTTGATGAGAACTGGTCTACTCAGATCGCATATACTAAACCTAATTATCATGTATCTTTAATGGCGGCATTGAAATACGATGGTTGGAAGGATCAGTATTATTCAACTAGTCTTGGCTCTGCCAGAACTGGCTCAAGTACTAACTATGGCTTAAGAGCTTATTGGAGACCAGAAGATTCTGGCACAGCTACTCCTGAAATTTCAGTAGGTTATGATATCTCTTCAATTGATGGAGCGACTGCAACAACTGATGAAACAGATGCTTATTTTGTAGGTTTAACTTGGAAAGAAATGTTCCAACCTGACGATAAAATAGGTGTTGCTTTTGGTCAGCCACAAACGAGAGAAGATGAGGTTGTAGACCCATTTATGTGGGAAGCATATTACTCATTCAAGCCTAATGATAGTGTTACTATTACTCCTGCCATCTTTGGTGGTACCGATGTCAATGGTACTGCTGGTGAAGATGTAACAGGTGCTGTAATTGAGACAACATTTAAGTTCTAAATAAATTTAGACAAATTAAAAAGCCCCTTAGGGGGTTTTTTTTTCAATAAAAAATTCCTAATGGATCTTTAATTTAAGAAATTCTAAAAAATCTTTAAAAATAATTTTAGTTTGTCACCAACAGTTTTCCCCTTCTCCAATAGGAATACATACACTTGAATTGGCAGCTTCATCAGCAAGTTTTTGAGCCTCTGCATCAAGGATGAAATCAGAATCGAGAGGCATATCAGTATTCCATTCTTTTAAACCTCCTAAATCATTTTCACCTGCTTTAACAATGTTTGTATCTGCCGTTGTTATGGCTAGCGCACTTGTTGCTGCTAGGAATAATGAAATTGATGTGTTTTTCTTCATTTAAAAATTTCTTCTTTTTATATATTAAGAACTTTGGGTTTATTTTTCTAAATGATGTATAAAATGATTCTTATTAATTTCCTAATCTTCTTAAGAGATTTGAATAAGATTTAAAGAGAAGGTCAACTTCTTCAGATCTGCCATGTTTAGCAAGCAATGACCTGGCGGCGGCATCTAAATCAAATAAATATTCTCTTTCTTCAACGCTTTTAACATAGCTCTCAATCCAACCAATAAATACTAATCTTTCACCATCAATAACTTCTTCAACTGAATGTAGATATGTACTTGGATAAATTATTATTTCACCTGCATCTAGTTTGAATTTTTCCTCAGTATTGAAACTCTCAATTGATAATTCTCCGCCTTCATAATTTTCCTTGCAATTTAAAAAAGTAGTAAAAGATAAATCTGCTCTTCCTGTGGACATATATGCATTATCAATATGACGCCCATATTTCATCCCACTCGTAGTTTTTGAGAAGATTGTTCCATGAATCTTTTTTGGTAAAGAGAAGCTTTTAATTAGTTCATTACTTAGGATCTTTTTTGTAATTAATCCAGAGAACCTTATTGATAAATCTGAATCTCTTTTAAGTTGTAAATTATTTTTTACTTCTGCGGCATGCTTCCCTGCTGTTCTCTTACCATCTTCCCAAAATACTTCTTGTTTGTTTAAATTGTTTCTAATAATTTCTAATTCTTCAGAATTTAATAGTTGGGTGGTTAGATAGCTCATTCTTGATATAAAAAATGATACATATTGATGTATAGAAATTCCCTTTTAAAGGCCTTGTTATGTTGATAGATATAAAGTAACCATAGATACTAATCTGAAAAATTGCAAAATTTCAAAAAACTACTTTACTCAGCACTAACATGTTCATTTTTATTAAATGTAAATTTACCAGCCAATTCAACTCAAAAAGAAGTCAGAGTATATTCGGGTAGGCATTACAATACTGATAGAAGTGTATACAAAAAATTTGCGGATGAAACAGGAATCAAAGTTAGGTTAATTGAAGCAGCAGGCATATCTTTAATCGAAAGGTTAAGAAGAGAAGGAAAGAATTCGCAAGCAGATTTAATATTATTAGTTGATGCCGCGAGAATTACTAATGCTTCGAAAGCTGGATTACTTCAAAGTGTAGAGTCAAAGTCATTAGAAAATGATGTTCCAATTGGTTTGAAGGATGAAAATAAGGAATGGTATGCCTTAACTAGAAGAGTAAGAGTTATGGTGGCTAATCCAAAAGTTGTAGATGTCAGCAAGATTAGGGATTATACAGATTTAGCTGATCCATCCTTAAAAGGTAAAGTATGTTTAAGAAATAGAAAAAGTCCATATAATCAATCTTTAGTCGCTAATCAAATAGTTAATAAAGGCGAATCAAAAACTAAAGCTTGGTTAAGTGGCATGATTTCTAACGTATCCCAACCTTTCTTCCCAGGTGATATTTCAATCATTAGAGCAGTTTCTAAGAAAAAATGTGGAGTGGGAATCGTTAATCATTATTATGTCGCAAGAATGTTAGATGGTGTTAATGGAAGAAGAGATGCTTTATATGCAAAACGAACATCTGTTATTACTCCAAACCCTGCACATGTAAATATAAGTGCAGGTGGGGTAGCTAAATATGCAACAAATAAAGCTGAAGCTGTTAAGCTCCTTGAGTATTTAGCATCCCCAAGTGGAAGTAAAGGATTAGCTGCTCCTACCTTTGAACATCCATTAAAGGAAGTTAATCAAAATCCTATAGTTAAGGATTTCGGTGAATTTACTCCTGATAAGGTTACGATAGAAGATTTAGGGGTTAATAATTCTCTTGCCATAGAATTAATGAAAGATGCAGGTTGGAATTAAAATTAAGATAAAAAACATAGGTCGTAATTTTTTTTATAATTTTCAAATAATATAAAAGAAGTGGAGAGGTGGCTGAGTGGTCGAAAGCGAACGACTCGAAATCGTTTAATAGGTAACTATTCGTGGGTTCGAATCCCACCCTCTCCGTTTTTGATGATAATTTTGTAAGATAATTTTACATGAATAGAAAAAATATTAATTTTAAATCAGTAATTTCTAAAATCCTTTTTACCTATTTAGTAGTTTATTTTTTAGCTCTAATATTTAAATATACCTATGATATTGGCCCACTACTTAACAATATTGAATACAAATATTTGATAGCTTTAAATATTATTTCCATATTTTTTGGACTTCCTTTATCAATTATTTTTGACTTTGTCTTATTAAAGCTTTTTGGATTATATTATGTTTTATTTTTTTCTCCTGCTCTAACCATATTAAGTGTAATTCAAGTCCTTATCCTAAGGAAACTTAAATTTAAATTTTCTAGAAATATTTTGTTTTTGAAAAAACCAGAAAAAAATAATCTGTATAAATTTTTTAAAAATGTTACTTTCAGATCTCCATATATTTTAATTATAAGATCTTTCCCAATCCTACCTCATGTTTTAGGAAGTTATATTATTGCATCTTCAAAAATAAAAAAGGAGATAATCCTAGTAAACACTTTTTTAGGATCATTTTTTTACTATGTTTTTCTTTTTTTTATTATCAATAATGTTTAGTTAAGTTTAATTTTCCCAAAAAGGGTCAGTAGTTAAAGAAACCTTTAATGTAGAATTTTTATTAATTTTAATATCATTTATACAAGCCCTTACTGTTTGACCATTTACGTCTATTTCACAAGCTCCACAACTTCCTGTTAGGCACCCAGTAGGGATTTCTAAACCTGCTTCTTCTGCAGATGAGAACCAATCATCTCCCTCTGAAACAAATGTTTCAATATTATTTGGCCATATAATTTTTATGTTTCTTTTTTTCAATTTAATATTGATGTGATATTTAAATGTTTATCAAATTCGTTCGCAAGATTATCAATAATTGATTCTCTTTTCCTTTTATAAGAGATTGATTTTTTATTTAATATTGGTAAATTTTTCCCTTCTCTTATTAAATTAATATATTGATCTCTCCAACTGTCATTTTCAAAGATCCCATGTATGTATGTACCTGCGATAGTTCCACCGTCTTTATTTTCTTTGTACCAGCCAAGATTTAAGTCTTTAAAGATAGGTTTAATCTTTAATGAGTTTTGAGTGTTTACCAATTCAGTCCGGCCATTATGAATTTCAAATCCATTTATTTTTGATTGGCATGGCCATAACGATTCAGAGCTGATTTGTCTCGTTAATTTGTTTTCAAAAAAAGTGGTTCTTATTGGCAATAAACCAATGCCTTTTATTTTTTGTTCTGCATAACTTTTGGGTCCCTCTTTTAAATACGGATCTTCAAGTGATTTTCCTAACATTTGTAACCCCCCACAAATACCAATAATATTCCCCTTATTTTTTGCATATTCTTTTATATCCTGAGATAAACCTGAATTTTCAAGAAATATTTGATCTTTAATAGTTTGTTTACTCCCAGGAAGAATAATAAAGTCATATTTCCTCAAGTTTTGAGATCCTTTAATCCATTCAATTAATATTGTTTCCTCATTTTCTAGTGGATCAAAATCTGAAAAATTACTTATAGAGGGTAATTTTATAATTCCAACTTTTATTTCTGGATATTTAAAAAGAGATTTTCTTTCTAATAAATCCAGAGAATCTTCTGGGGGGAATGTATCATTTAACCATGGAATAATTCCAATAACAGGGATTTTAGTTTGAGCTTCTATCCATTTTTTCCCTTCTTCAAATAATGAGAGGTCTCCTCTGAATCTATTTATAATAATTCCTTTAATAAGTTCTTTCTCTTCTGGTTTCATTAATTCAAGGGTTCCGATTATTTGTGCAAATACTCCTCCCCTCTCAATATCAGTTACCAAAATGCAATTCGCATTTAAATACTTGGCAACTCTTAAATTTGTGAGATCTCTATGAATCAAATTCATCTCTACAGGACTACCAGCCCCTTCGATAATTAAACGGCAATTTGGGCTTTTTTTATAAATAGAACTTAGACTTTTTTTAATTACTTCCCAGCCTGGAATAAACCAATCTTTATAGTAATTTTGTGCGGTTGTAGTCCCTATGCTTTTGCCAAGATGAATCACCTCGCTTATTGAGTCCCCTTGTGGTTTTAATAAAATGGGATTCATCTCTGCAGAGGGATTAATACCACAAGCAAAAGCTTGAAGTGCTTGTGAATATGCCATCTCTCCACCTTCCCAATCAACCCAAGCGTTGTTACTCATATTTTGTCCTTTAAAAGGTATTGGTTCTTCTCCTAAATTTTTAAGAATCCTGCAAATAGCAGTAACCGTTAACGATTTCCCTGCTCCACTGGAAGTGCCTAAGACCATTATTGGTTTCTTTATTTCATGTAATTTTGCTTCTAACTCCATTGGTAATTTATATTAATCTTAAAATTTATTAATTATTAAATTGAATTATAATTTGGTAAAAAATTTGTGTTAATTCTAGCCTCTGCTTCTCAATCTAGAAAGAAATTACTAGAAAATTGTCAAATCGAATTTATTCAGATATCAAGTGACTTTGATGAAACTACTATTCAAGAAAAGAATATATTTAATTTAGCTTTGGAATTATCTTTTCAAAAGGCTAATAGTTTATCTGAAAATATTCAAAAAATATCATTGCCCGAAGAATTTAATTATGGTCCTTTGGAAATACTTGGCTGCGATTCAATTTTTGAATTTAAAGGAGAAGCTTATGGAAAACCATCTAATAAAGAGGAAGCATTTATTCGATGGAAAAAAATGTCTGGCGAATTTGGATTTTTACATACTGGTCATACTCTAATAATTGGGAATTTTGATTCAATTTCAAATAAGTTTGAAATTACTGAAATAATTAAAAAAACGGTAAGTTCAAGAGTTTATTTTTCTTATTTGGAAGACTGGGAGATAAAGAGTTATGTAGATACAAATGAACCTTTATATTGCGCCGGAGGATTTGCCTTGGAAGGTATAGGTGGAAAATATATTGAAAAAATAGAGGGTTGTTTCAGTAATGTAATGGGTTTAAGTTTGCCATGGCTCAGAGAAAATTTATATAGATAATAAAATTGAGCAAAAAAAAACCCTATCTAAAGATAGGGCTTTTTTTAGATGAGATAGAAGTTAATCTAAATCAGGCATTTCTAGAGCTGGTTCACTCTTTCTGTCGATTCCTTTTTCGAAACCGGCAGCGGCTGCTCTTGCACGACCAGCATGCCAAAGGTGACCAATGAATGTAAACCATCCTAGGAAGAATTGAGCTGCAGCTAACCATTGTCTTAGGTTAACAAAGTTAACAGCATTAGGCTCTGTAATGATTCCACCAACAGAGTTGATAGAAGCGTTAGGAGCATGAGTCATATATTCAGCAGCTCTTCTGACTTGCCAAGGCTGAATATCATTTTGGATTTTTTCGAGGCTTAATCCATTAGGACCTCTTAAAGGCTCTAACCATGGACCTCTGAAGTCCCAAAATCTCATTGTTTCACCACCAAATATAATTTCACCAGTAGGAGATCTCATGAGATACTTACCAAGACCTGTCGGTCCCATTGTTGAACCTACGTTAGCTCCTATTCTTTGATCTCTCACAAGGAAAGTAAAGCTTTGAGCCTGTGAAGCTTCAGCATTTGTAGGGCCGTAAAACTCTGAGGGGTAAGCAGTGTTGTTAAACCAGATGAAAGTTGAAGCAATAAAACTTGCTACACAAATTCCGCCAAGAGCATAACTTAACAGTCCTTCACCATTCCAGATGAAAGCTCTTCTTGCCCAACCAAAAGGTTTGGTAAAGATATGGAATATTCCTCCAATTATTGCAGTTATACCCACATAGACATGTCCACCAACAATATCTTCAATCGAGTTAACACCGATTATTGAACCAGCTCCTCCCCATGGGGATCTAAATAGATAACCGAGAATAACTCTTGGATCTAAAGTTGGATTAACAAGTCTGACTTCACCACCACCAGGTGCCCATGTGTCATATGCACCGCCAATAAAACACCAGTTAACTGACCATGCTAATGCACCTACACCTAGAACAATCAAATGATATCCAAGAATATTGGTCATTTGATTCTTATCTCTCCAATCAGTAGAGAAAAATGGGAAATCTTCTTCGAGTTTTTCTGGACCTGCTAATGAATGGTAGATACCACCAAAACCAAGAACAGCAGAGGCTATCAAGTGAACCACGCCTGCTTGGAAGAAAGGCATGATATCGGTAACTTCACCACCAGGGCCTATTCCATAACCAAACATTGCTACGTGTGGCATACAGATTAAACCTTGCTCCCACATTGGTTTATCAAAAGTAAAATGATTAACCTCAAAGAGCATCATTGCTCCCGCCCAAAAGACTATTAGTCCAGAGTGAGCAATGTGAGCTCCTAATAAACGTCCAGATAAATTGATTAATCTAGCATTACCTACATACCAGGCATAACCAGTTTCCTCAATACTTTGGTTTGGAGCTCTTAATAAATTATTAAAGGGCGTTTCCACGTGGAAGAACCTCCTCAGGGAATACAAAGTTTTCGTGTGGTTGATCCACAGAAGACATCCATGCTCGCATACCTTCGTTCAAAAGTATATTTTTTGTATAGAAAGTTTCAAATTCTGGATCTTCTGCTGCACGGATCTCTTGGCTTACGAAATCATAAGCTCTTAAGTTTAATGCTAAACCGACAATACCAATTGAAGATGTCCACATACCCATGACAGGTACAAATAGCATTAAGAAGTGTAAGAAACGCTTGTTTGAGAAAGCAATACCGAAGATTTGACTCCAGAATCTATTCGCTGTAATCATTGAATAAGTTTCTTCTTCCTGAGTTGGATCAAAGGCTCTAAATGTTGAACTTTGAACTTTACCATCTGTATATATACTTGTATCTTCATACAAAGTATTTTGTACTGTAGCTCCATGAATAGCGCAAAGTAGAGCACCACCAAGAATTCCAGCAACACCCATCATGTGGAATGGATTTAAAGTAATATTGTGAAAACCTTGAATGAACAGGATATAACGGAAGATTGCTGCAACTCCGAATGAAGGTGCGAAGAACCAACTATGCTGTCCTAAGGGATAAATAAGGAAAATACTTGTGAATACTGCAATTACTGCTGAAAAAGCTAATGCGTTGTATGGTCTAATTCCAACAAGACCAGCAATTTCAAACTGACGAAGCATGAAACCAATAAGGCCAAATACTCCATGTAATGCAACGAAGTTCCAAAGGCCACCAAGTTGTAGCCATCTTACGAAACTACCTTGGGCTTCAGGACCCCATAAAAATAGAAGACTGTGTCCCATGGCATCACCAGGGGTGCTTACAGCTGCTGTTAAGAAGTTACAACCTTCAAGGTATGAACTTGCAACTCCGTGTGTGTACCAAGAGGTAACAAATGTTGTTCCGACAAACCACCCACCTATTGCAAGATATGCACAAGGGAGTAGAAGTAGTCCGGACCAACCAATAAATACAAAGCGGTCGCGCTTTAACCAATCATCGAGGACATCAAACCATCCTCTTTGTGGGGCGCTACCAACTGCGATCGTCATGAGAAATCGTTTTTAGCATCGGGATACGCAGTGACTGTAACAAAGATTGAGAGTAATGTGGGGAAATATCTGTATATCTGAAATGCCTTGTAAAGCTTTCCTGACTTTTTTATTAAAAAATAGGTAAGAATACTCCCTTAGTTTGTTAAATTATCTGAACTAGGCTCTAAAAAAGATAAAAAAATGAATTCAGATCTCACATCTTTCGATAAAATCGAACAAAAAATTGGCGGATCAAGAAAAATATCTAATTACATTATTGGTGGGATGTTAACGATTGGAGGTTTTGGATTCCTTTTGGCCTCTATATCAAGCTATACAGGAAAAGATCTATTACCTTTAGGAAATCCATCAGCTTTATTGTTTATACCTCAGGGAATAATAATGGGAGCATATGGAATTATAGCTAATTTGTTAAATTTTTATCTATGGTATTTGGTTTATATTAACTTTGGTTCGGGAAGTAATTCTTTTAATAAATCATCTAAATCTGTGGAAATAAAAAGAAAAGGTCTATTTAAAGATATCGAAGTTAAATTGAATTTCGATGAAATTAAATCAGTTAAGTTGGATATAAGTGAAGGCTTTAATCCTAGAAGAAGAATTGCTTTGGTACTTAAAGGTAGAAAGAAACCTCTCCCGTTAAGCGGCGCTGGTGAACTTAAACCATTACTTCAAGTTGAAGAGGAGGGAGCAAGACTGGCTAAATTTTTAAATGTTAATTTGGAGGGTTTAAAATAAAAAAATATTATTTACTAAAAGCATTATCTATAGTTCAGATTTTGTTTTTGGTACAAGCTTGTATTTTTAATAAAGAGATTGATTCTAATCATTACTGCCGAAAACTAAAATTAAGTTGTATTAAAGATAATAAGGTAGTTCAATTTAAAACTTCAAAAGGTGATTTTGATGTTAAATTATTTGGTAAAGATAACCCTGTAACAGTATCAAATTTTCTAGAAAATATAAAAAATAATATTTATGTAAATCAAAAATTTTATAAAATAATTAATTATCCCCAACTAAAATTTATACACGCAGGTATTTATCCAGAGAATGAATTTTACTTTGAACGAAATCAAGTCGTTAATAAGATAAGTCCATTAATACCTTTAGAAATAAAATTCAAAGAAGAAACTCAACCAAGATACAACTATCAAATAAAAAATCCTTATGAAACTGAAGATTTAATTTATACTTTTGAGAGTGGTTCTGTAGCTATGGTGAAGAGCGGTAAAAAAAATTCTTCCTCGACTGAAATATTTTTTGTAACTAATAAAATTCATGAATTAAATGGAAGATATTCAATTTTTGGAAAAATTATTAAAGGATTAGATGTACTTGAAAAAATCAAGAAAGATGACTATATAAAGGAAGTAATAATATTACATTAAATTTCTAGAGAATATTTGTTGATTTTCAACATTTCTGTATTGACTCCTGAAGAGCGTTTAAGAGCTACCTTGCCAGTTCTTGCTATTTCGAGAATACCGTAAGGTTCGAGTAATTTCTCTAGAGCAACTAATTTCCCAGGGTCTCCAACCACTTCGAGTGTTAAGGCTATATCAGAAACATCAACAACTTTTGCACGGAATATCTGAACAATATCTAAGATATTGCTTCTGGTATCTTCTTTCGATGAAACTTTTAGTAACATCAATTCCCTCTCAACCGCTGCGAGATTAGTAAAATCCACAACTCCGAGAACATTAAATAACTTATTTAATTGCTTAGTCATTTGTTGAAGAGTTTCATCGTCTCCTTCTACAACCATTGTTAACCTTGAAATACCTTTGGATTCTGCTGGGCCCACTGCAAGGCTATCTATGTTGAATCCTCTTCTGGCAAAGAGACCTGAGATTCTACTCAAGGCTCCAGATTCGTCTTCTACAAGAACTGATAGTGTATGTTTCATATTTTAAAGGTTTTTAAATCTCTAATCCATTCATAAGAGATTCTATTGAATACTGGAGGATCTTCATCATGGATACAATGTCCTGAGTTCGATACTATTTTTAATTTTACCCATCTATAGAAATTTGCAATCTTTTTACCCATAAACAAAGGTATGAAATTATCTTTATCTCCCCAAATCAATAAAAAAGGAACTTTTTTTGAGGCGCTAAGTTTTCTTAAAAGATAAGAGGATTGAAAAATTTCATCTCTTAAAAGCATACCAATACACATTGCTCTTAATGATCTGGCTGAAGTCCTCCTTAAAACTGGTTTTGTTACTAAATCTATTAATTCTGGATCAATATTATTTTTTTGGAAATAAGCAGAATTAAGACCCAGTCTTATAATCCCTAATTTGGGTATGAAAAATAAAATAATCTCTAAAGGGAAAAATATAAAAAATATTGTTATGAAAATATCTTTAAATTTTTTTAAAAATGGTTTTTTTATTATTTTTTTTTGGTTTCTATTAATTTGATCTGGTAGAGGTGATGCAATAACTGTTGCAATTTGGTCCTCTAATGAAACAGCACATGTCAAAGCGACCAATGATCCAAGAGAATTGCCAATAAGAATGACTTTTTCAGAATTCTTGGGTCTTATTACCTGTTCGATAAAGTCTTTTACTTGATTACACCAAATCTCATTATTTAATTTTCCGATTTGTCTTATTCCTGGTTGGTCTGAATCGCCAAATCCCAATAAATCTATAGAATAAGAGGCACAATTACGTTTTGCAAAATATTCTATATTGTTTCTCCAATGTTTTCTACTAGCACCAAATCCATGGAGAAATATAATTGGAATTTTATTGTTTTCGCCCGCAACACTCCAACAAATTTTAAAACCTTTCCAATTCCAGTAATTAGGGTAGTTAATATTTTCTCCTTTAAATTTTGCATTCATATATTTAAAAATTTTCAAGATATTTGCATTATCTGCTTTTTTAACAAATAAGTGTATTTTGACTGTAAATTATATTAATAATCAAATTTTACTATGGCAAAAGAAATTTTTAGTATTGCGGCTGTTTTTTGGATACTAATACCAATAGGATTGGTTGGTGGAGCATTATTATTGAAGTTTCAGGGAGATTGATTCTCACGAAAACACAACAAAGTGAGTTATGGTCTACAGGTTAAGTAAAACTAAAATATGAAAATTCTTTTAGTAGGAGCAACAGGAACGCTTGGAAGGCAAATAGCAAAGCAAGCTATAGAAGATGGACATGAGGTCAGATGCTTTGTTAGAAACCCAAGAAAGGCTTCTTTCCTTCAAGAGTGGGGTTGTGAACTAACAAAAGGTAATTTATTGAATTCTCCAGATATTGAATATGCATTGCAAGAAATTGAAGTTGTTATTGATGCTGCTACCAGTAAACCAGATGATCCTAAAAGTATTTATGAAATAGATTGGGATGGAAAAGTAAACTTGTTCAATGCTTGTGAATCTTTAAATGTAAAAAGAGTCATATTCCTTTCAATCCTTTTAACAGAAAAATTTAGAGATGTTCCATTAATGGACATTAAATATTGCACTGAAAAACTTCTTGAGAAATCTAATCTAGATTATACAATCTTCAAATGTGCAGCTTTTATGCAAGGAGTTATAAGTCAATTTGCTATTCCAATTTTAGATAGCCAAGCAGTATGGATTAGTGGAACGCCTACTAAAATCGCATACATGAATACTCAAGACATGGCAAAAGTTATTGTCGCCGCAATTAATAATTCAAAAACTCATAGAACATCATTGCCATTGGTTGGTCCCAAGGCATGGGATTCAGACGAAGTCATATCCCTATGTGAAAAATTTAGCGAAAAGAAGGCTAAAATTTTTCGAGTTTCTCCTTTTCTGATTAGTTTCACTCAGAAAGTAGTTTCTTTTTTCCAAGACTCTTTAAATGTTGCTGAAAGATTGGCTTTCGCTGAAGTAACAAGTAGTGGAGAATCATTAGATGCTGACATGAGCAAAACCTACGAACTATTGGATCTAAAAAAAGAGGAGGTCACGTCTCTAGAGAATTATATTAAAGAGTACTATCAGCAAATACTTAAGAGATTAAGGGAAATGGAAGCTGATCTAAATATTGAAGAAAAAAAGAGATTACCTTTTTAATATTGCAATCTTAGACTTTTATAGTATATTTGTACTATATATTTATTAATGTTTATGTCTGTCTCCAAGTCTAAAAATCTTGAACGAAAACTAGATAATTTTGCAAAAGAGGCAAAAAATGAATTAAATAACGTTTGCGGATCTTCTTTGTGGGAAAGCCTTGGCTTTGTTTTTTTTGATCAATTAGAAGATTCTGAAAAAATTGCTAAAGCTAATTTTTACTATGGTCAACTTCAAATAATTAATGAAATTAAATTTTCAATTTAAATTAATTTTCTTAATTTTAAGTTGGTAATTTTTCAAAAATCAATTCTGGCCAATCTTTTTCTGATAATATGAACTTAGTAAAAGTTTAATTAATGATTGAAACTTCAGGTGTAATAGAAAAAGAGCAGGGGAATGGATTTTATTTGGTTACCTTAGAACAACCTGAAGGACATCAATGTTTATGTAGAGCAGCAGGTAAATTGACTAAGTTTAGAATTAAATTATTAGCTGGAGATAAAGTTTTAGTTGAGATAAGTCCTTATGATCTTTCTCGAGGGAGAATAACTTATAGAGAAAGAAATGCTGGAAGTGGCGGCAGACCTACAACTAATAAAAATAATCCTAAGAGGAACAATAAGTAAAAAGTTTCATTAGATAATATTTTTAATCGCTTCTTTAAACTCACTTCTTTGTTTCACGCCTTGCCATTGCTTTTTTAAAAGTTTTTCTTTAAAAAGTTGAACTGTTGGGGTGCCATTTATACCAGCTTGTTTTGCAATATCTTGGTCTTTATCAATATCTATTTCAACGCCGAGAACTGCACCATCAAGTTCTTTAATTACCCTTTTTAATTGAGGTTTCAAAACATGACATGGTCCACAGCTCGGGGAACTAAAAATAACTAAGATAGGTTTTTTACTCTCGTGATAAAGCTTTCTTAATGCATAACTGCCTTTTTGCCATTCAGAGTTTGAATCAAAGGTATCTTCATTAACTTCGTCTTCATTAAAATCTGATGAATTAAGTTTTTTGTCTGGTTCGGGTGTCTCTCTGACTATAGTTTTTGATAAGTTTTTCTCGGCTAGCCATCTTTCGGTAGCTAATGCAGCCATGCAGCCTGTCCCTGCAGCAGTAACTCCTTGTCTCCACTCTGAATCAACAACGTCACCTGCCGCGAAAATCCCTTCAATAGATGTCTCTGGTCTTCCTGATTTGCAAGCAATATATCCATTATTATCTAAATCAATTTTGTTTCCTAAAAACTTTGTATTAGGTGTATGTCCTATTGCATAAAAAAGACCTTTAATACTAATTTCCCCTTTACCTTTTTGAGAGTGAATAGTTTCTATTTTCTCAAGCCATTCAGACCCATTAGCTTGCTCTACTTGTGTATTCCAGTGAATTTCTATTTTTGGATTAGCTTTTACTCTATCAACCATTGCTGCGCTAGCCCTTAATTTCTCTGATCTAACAATCAAATGCACTTTGCTGCCATATTTTGTAAGGTATGCTGCTTCTTCACATGCAGAATCGCCTCCTCCTATAACAGCTAATTCTTCATCTCTGAATTGTGGGGTCGCTCCATCGCATATTGCACAAGCACTTATTCCTTTACTCCAGAATTTATCTTCATTTATTATGCCTAATCTATTTGCACTTGCTCCAGTTGCAATAATAATTGAGTTAGCTTTTATAGTTCCTTCTAAAGTTTTTAGTTCAAAAGGATGGGAATCTGTATTTATTGAAACAACATCACTTTCGTATAAATTTGTACCCCACCTTTCTGCTTGAGCTTTCATAAGGTCCATCAATTCAGGCCCCAGTACTCCGTCGGGGAAACCTGGATAGTTTTCAACAAAAGTTGTAGTCATTAATTGCCCCCCTGGTATACCTCCAGAATTAAATCCTGTTACAAGCAAAGGTTGAAGATTTGCTCTTGCTGCATATATTGCGGCTGTATAACCTGCAGGGCCTGAACCAATAATTACAACATTTTCTAAGTTTGAATTCGTCTCTTTATTTTCCATTTATTTACTTATCTCACTACTAATAATAATAAATAAACTCAACTAGTGAAGGTTGGGTTTCAAACAAAGGATTTATTATTTAATCGTTGACTTTTTGGTCTAATAATTCTTTCAATTCCTTTGGGAAATTTAAAACAGAATCTCTTAAATTTTCGTTCTTTTCCCCAATATGCAATATCCACTCTCTAAATTCTTCTGCTATTGCATAGCTGTCTTCATATCTTTCTAGAGTATCCATAACAGATATTCTGTTGGTGGCCCAACAAGTCGCAATATCAATTCTTTTTCTAATGAAATTTTCCATTGAAATTTAAGAGTTGTATATAGATAAACACATCAAAGAATATATTTATTGTCTAATAAGTTACAACTTTGTACTTCCAAACAATAATTTAATTATTAATTTATATTTGAACCGTTATTTGAGGAGATTATAAAGAAAATATAAAGAATTGAGATTAAACTGCTTCGCTATGACTCACAAGTAGCCTTTCAACTTCCTCGAAACCCTCTTTGGCCGAATTTATTGCAAGTTCCTCGCTAACTTTTTCTTCTGATACTAATTTTGAAGATATTTTCTTCAAAAGAGTTTCTTTCTTTTCTCTCAGTGATGTAAAAATTTCTTCTTCAATGATGGTTTTTATTGCTTTAGAAATTATTTTTTTATCATTTGCCTCTTCAAATGTACCTTGGACTAATTCCTGAATAAATAATCGATGCACCTCACTACTCCTTAAAAAACTTTCTGTGGCATTGATAATTCCTTCAACAAGAGCTTCATCTGGTTCAGAATCATTTTCTGCTAGCTTGAACTCCCAATCTAAATGTCTTCTTTGCCAACCTGACGAGTGAAGACTTGGCATGACTGTCTGTGAATAAGTATCAACTGACATTTCATAAATTCTCTCGGCTAATTTCTCGCACCAATCTTTACCATGCTTTTCTAGATTTTTCTGCATAGCTCGTCTTGGAACAGCATGTCCACCATGATGACTATGACAAACTCCATCAGGACATTCGATTGCTTTTAAACTCATTGGATTATTTAGTACCTATATATTCTAGATAGCTATTTTTTATAGAAAAGAAAATATATTTTTAACAAAAATCCAAGACTTTTGACTTTCTTCAATTTATATTTAGTATGTTAAAAAAATAAATAAATTGACAAAGATACTTATTCCTTCCGAAACAAGCTCTGGTGAAAGGAGAGTTGCAGCTACGCCAGAAGCGGTAAAAAAATTAAAAAGTCTTGGATGTGACGTTTATATTGAAAGTTCAGCAGGAAAATTATCAGGATTTAGTGACTTATCATATGAAGAATCGGGCGGAACAATAATAAGTAACTTAGATCAGCAAATTTGGGGTGAAGCGGACTTAGTATTTTGTGTTCAAACTCCATCAGAGGATAATTTAACTAAATTAAAGAAAGGTGCTGTTCTTCTTGGTCTTCTTAATCCATACGGGAATAAAGAGCTTCTAAAAATTATAAATAGTAATAAGATTTCAGCTTTATCGCTAGAGTTGCTTCCTAGAATTAGTAGAGCTCAATCTTCTGATGTTCTTTCTTCACAGGCCAATATCGCTGGATATAAAGCAGTTCTTTTAGCTGCAAGTGAGTTAGATAGATATTTTCCAATGCTTATGACTGCAGCAGGCACAGTCCAACCTGCCAAAGTTGTGGTTCTTGGTGGAGGCGTTGCAGGATTGCAGGCAGTTGCGACAGCAAAAAGACTTGGTGCAATAGTTTTTGTATCTGATATTAGACCTGCTGTTAAAGAACAAGTAGAGTCCTTAGGAGCAAGATTTATAGAACTTCCTGAAGTGGACGAAAAGCCAGGAGAGGCAGGAGGTTATGCAAAAGCTGTAACACCCGAATTCCTTTCAAAACAGAAGGCAACTTTAACTAAATATTTGTCTGAAGCTGATGTTGCCATATGTACTGCGCAAGTTTTAGGTAAAAAGGCTCCTGTTTTAATAGACTCTCCCATGATTGAAAAAATGAGGCCTGGTGCAGTAGTGATTGATTTGGCAGTTTCTCAGGGAGGTAATTGTGAAGGAACAAAATCAAATGAAACTATTATCAAGGATGGGGTAAAACTTATAGGAGCAGGAGAATTACCCTCATCAGTTCCTTATGATGCAAGTTCACTTTATGCTAAGAACTTAACATCATTGATTACACCTTTTATAAAAGATGGTGTAATTAAATTAGATAAAGAGGATGAACTCATTTCTGGATGTTTATTAAGCGATGAAGGAGTTGTTCTTCAAAATAAAGTTTTTGCAAATTGAGGTTTTAAAATTATGTCTTTTATAAGTCTTCTTTGGGTTCTTTTACTTGGCAGTTTATTGGGCCTCGAGTTAATTGGAAAAGTTCCTCCTACTCTTCACACACCTCTAATGAGCGGAGCAAATGCAATTTCAGGAATAACTATGCTTGCAGCATTAACTTTAATTGTAAAAGCAGAAGGTAATGTACCACTTTTAATCATTGGTTCAGTTTCTCTTGGATTTGCTCTTTTCAACGTTGTAGGAGGTTTCTTTGTAACTGATCGAATGCTCGCGATGTTTAGTCGTAAACCATCAAATAAGAAGTAATTTTTAACATGAATCTACCTGTAATCATTAAATTTGTTATTGACCTTCTAGCTGTACTTTTACTGGCTTTGGGAATAAAAGGATTGTCAAAAGTAAAATCAGCAAGGGATGCTAATAGATTAGCTGCATTTGCGATGTCGCTATCAGTAGTAGGATTACTTTCTTATTATTTGGGTACTTCTGGAATTGATATTCAGTCTTGGATTTGGATAATAATTGGATCAATCATAGGTAGTTTATTCGGAGCAATACTTGCAAAAAAAGTACCTATGACCTCCATGCCTGAGACAGTGGCATTGTTCAATGGTTGTGGAGGAATGTCATCAATTTTAGTTGCCTTAGGAGTAGCTATTTTTCCTATATCTGGGGGCCAAGAAAATTTTGATTTTTTTAAGTCACTGATTAACGAAGTTTCAATATCTGTTTCTATATTTGTTGGTGCCATAACTTTCACAGGTTCAATTGTGGCAATGGCAAAGTTGCAGGGTTGGTTGTCAACTCCGGGATGGACTCAGAGCAAAGTTAGACATTTTGTAAATATTGTTTTTGCAGTCGCTTCCTTGATAGCCTTTTTTGATTTGATAAACGGTAATACAAGTTCTATTTGGCTTTTAGTTATAGTTTCTTCTTTATTAGGTATTGGAGTTACTTTGCCAATTGGTGGAGCTGATATGCCAGTCGTTATATCTTTATTAAATAGCTATTCAGGGATTGCTGCAGCATCAGCAGGTTTCGTTGTAGATAGTCAGCTTTTGATAGTTGCAGGCGCAATGGTTGGAGCGGCAGGTCTAATACTTACTCAAGTAATGTGCAAGGGTATGAATAGATCATTGGTCTCAGTTCTTTTTGGAGGATCTTTATCTGCACAAAGTACAGCCTCTTCTGGTTCAGGAGAATATACGAATATAACTTCTTGCAGTGTTGAAGAATGTGCATTGACTTTAGAGGCAGCTAACAAGGTAATAATTGTTCCTGGTTATGGTCTGGCAGTAGCTCAAGCCCAGCATACTTTAAGGGAAGTTACAAAAAAACTAGAGCAAAATGGTATTGAAGTTGTTTACGCAATACATCCTGTAGCAGGGAGGATGCCTGGACATATGAATGTACTTTTAGCAGAAGCAGATGTTCCATACGAACAACTTAAAGAGATGGACGTCGTAAATCCTGATTTTCCAGCAACGGATGTTGTTTTAGTTTTAGGGGCAAATGATGTGGTTAATCCTCAAGCTAAAAATGATAGCTCTTCTCCTTTATATGGCATGCCAGTTCTTGATGTACAGGAAGCAAGAACGGTATTTGTAATTAAACGAGGTATGAGTGCAGGTTACTCTGGAATAAAAAATGATTTATTTGATCTGCCAAATACCTCTATGGTCTTTGGTGATGCAAAAAAGGTACTGAATGATTTGATTGGAGAATTAAAGGATCTTGGAGTTGGGGAGAAATAATAGTATATCTTCTAGTTTTTCAGATTATTTAAAAAATAAGCCATTTCGGGAAGTCTTACCTTGGATAGGTGGCGACTTACAAACTTTGAGAGATACTTTTGTTATTGATTTTGGTAAATCAACAACAAATAAAAAAATATTATTTCCGATTAATAAAATTCTTTCTAAAAAATTTGAATGCGATTATCTTTTAGGATTTTTAGAATTACCTGAAAACTTAAATTCACTTAGAGGATTTGTAATCGTTACACATGGTTTAGGGGGCTCAACTAAACGGTTTGGTTTAAGAAGAATCTCTAGGAAATTAGCAAATAATGGTTTTGGAGTTCTTAAATTAAATCTAAGAGGATCTGGATCCGCGAGATATTTAGCTAAAGGAAATTATTGTGCTAGATGCTCCAGTGATGTTATTTCTGCAATAAATTATTTTAAAACATTGATTAATTTAGAGTTTAAAGATCTCATTAAGATAAATAATCTTCCAATTTATGGAGTTGGATTATCTTTAGGCGGAACAATTCTTTTAAATGCCTGCTTAGATTACGATGAAAACAAAGGAGAAAAACTTTTAGATGGCCTAGCCTGCGTTAGTAGCCCTTTAGATTTATCTTCATGCAGTCTTTGCATTGAAAGATCTAGAAATTATATCTACCAAAAATGGTTACTTCACCGCTTAAAAAATCAGTTATGGGATGGATTTAATGATGAAGGCAGAATTCTTAATAACGAGAAATTAAGAAAAAAAATTAGAAGTTTAAAAAGTATAAGGGAATTTGATCAGAAATTTACAGCTCCTAGTTGGGGATTTGATTCTTTAGAAGATTATTATGTTAAAGCTTCTCCAATATTTAGAATCCAGAAATCAATAAAAAAATTACCTCCAATGCTTTTTATTCATGCCAAGGATGATCCTTGGGTTCCTTATAAGGATACTTTGAATTTAAGAAAACAATCTATTGATAAATTTAGTATTTTTATAACTGAAAAAGGAGGTCATAATGGTTTTCACTCGATTAATGGCTGCTGGTCAGACGAAGTCGTTAAGAACTGGTTTATGAGTATCTAGGACTATTTAAAAATGGTGTTTTTTTAAAAATCCATTTTTCAATTGGCTTACCGTTAATAATATGTGAGGTAAAAATTTCTGATATTTTTTCTTGAGAAACTTTCTCGTACCAAATACCATCAGGCCAAACAAGAAGAATTGGGCCATTCTTACATATCCTTAAACAGTCAGCTTTTGATCTTAATATATGAACGTTTTTTGTAGAGGGATCATTCTCAAATTTTTTTAAAGTCTTTTTCAGACATTCCCACGTTTTTTGACCTTCATTGCCTTTAAAGCATTTCTGTTTTGTGGGTGTTGCGCATAGTAGAAGGTGTTTATTTACCCATTTTGTCATTTTTAAATCCCTGCGCCATACTACCATTAAGCCGATTCTAGGGCATGAAACAAGTACCCGTTAAAACTCCTATTTGAGAGGGTTAATGAACCAGTATTGCTGTTAAATTCTGAGCTGAATTAAATATTTTCTGTATTAATCCTATACAGAAACTGATAATGATTAGACTTTTTCTGAGATTTTTCTTTGAACTCACTTGTCTTTATTGATTTTTTTTTATAAAAATGTAGTTATTGGCACAAATTTTGGAACTTTAATACTTTGGGATCGTATAAAGTAAAAAACTTACATAAGGAAAAATCATTTTCTTTTTCAAGAATCGGACCTGATATTTACGGCTCCACTCATCCTCAGAATTTATTATCTGAAATAAAGGAAAGAGCGGAATTTCTATATGAGTTATTGGACAGGCATGTAATTTCTATAGACCCCTTCAGTAAAGATTGTCTTCTACAACTTTTCAGGCTGGCGGCAAAATTCGAAAGTAACCCAAACAGATATATTTCCCATAACAGTCCCCTCAAGGGAAAGATACTTATAAATGCCTTCTATGAACCAAGCACCAGAACAAGATTATCGTTTGACAGCGCATGGCACAGGCTAGGTGGCGATTCAATAAATATCACCGATAAAAGTTCCACTGGAATTGCCAAAGGAGAAACCCATTTGGATATTGCTCATATGTTTAATAATTACGGTGACTGCGTTGTCCTCAGAGAAAGTGACAATGAGGCGATCTTTGAAATGACAAAATCATTGAGAATTCCCATAATAAATGCTGGTAATGGAATCGATGAACATCCCACTCAGGCGATGTCTGATCTTTATACGATTTTTAAATGGAGACCTCATCTTGTTAACAAATCAACTGATGATAGTGAAAAAATAACCATTGGTATCATCGGAGTTCCATCACGAATGAGAACAGTCAGATCTCTTCTGAAATTATTCTGTAAGTTTCCATATTTCATAAAAAAAATTATTGTAATTTATGATGAAAAATTTATTGATCAGAACGATCTATTTGATGAAGGACAGCTGGAACAACTTATTGAATCTGATCTAAAGGTTGAGCTGGAGACGGATATTCAAAAAGTGTTGCCTTCCCTAGACGTTACCTATATAAATGCAATTGCATGGGTTGGAGATAATTATGAGGTTCATGGAAGTGCATTTAAATTGCACAGTGAGTTGCCATTTAAAAAAGATTCCATAATATTGCATCCACTTGCTCGTGGTCCTGAATTATCAACATCACTGGATCAGACCTCAAAAAATTGGTATTTTGCTCAGTCAAGAGGAGCAGTATTTGTAAGGATGGCATTGCTTACCTGTCTGATGGATAGAACTACAAGAGTAATGGATGTTGTTTAACTAGATGTGTGGAATAGGCGGGGTTTTTAATAAATCAAAAGATAAATCTGTTGAGCCTCAGATTCTTGTAAATATGGCGGCTATTCAAAGCCATCGTGGACCGGACGGTTTTGGATATAAATTATCAGAAGATGCTTCTGCAGGATTCTGTCATGCGAGATTATCAATAATAGATTTAAATGAAAATCGAGCCAGACAGCCTTTTGTCGGAGGTGCCGAAAATCATATTCTTATGGCACATAACGGTGAATTTTATGACTTTCAAAGAATCAGGGCTGATCTTATTGCCCAGGGCGTAAGCTTCTCTTCAAAAAGTGATTCGGAAATATTGCTTAGACTTTATGAGAAATATGGCATTGATGAATCATTATCTTATCTGCGAGGAGAATTTGCCTTTTCATTGTTTGATGCAGAACAGGATTGTCTTTATCTTGTAAGAGACCGATTTGGGATTAAACCTCAATACTGGATTGAGACCGATGATTCCTTAATATTCGGCTCTGAATTAAAAGTATTATTTGCCCATCCATCAGTTGAAAGAAAATTTACGGGTGAAGGACTGGTTCATCAACTGATGCAGGTCATGGTCCCTGGCTCTACAGCATTCGCCGGTGTTAAACAAGTTAAGCCCGGATATATCCTTAAAGTCAAAAGAGTAAATAATAAATTTCAGATAACAGAGGAAAAATTCTGGGATATAAATTTCCCAAAGAAAAACACTTATGAAAGAGATAAAAGTGAAAAATACTTTATTGAAAATATTAGGAAAGAATTGTTGAGAGCAGTTGAATTAAGAATGGTCGCTGACGTTCCGGTCGGCTGTTATTTGTCCGGTGGAATTGATAGTTGCTCAATTTTGGGATTGGCTTCTGCCATAAGTCAAAAATCAGTAAAGGCATTTACGATTGGTTTCAGTGATGAAAGATATGATGAAACTTCGATAGCAAAAGAGATGGCTCTCGCCACAAATGCAGATCATGAAATTTTAAAAATAAATGGAGATGATCTGTATGGGAATTTTGAAAAGGTTCTATGGTTTACTGAAAGATCTATTTATAACACCCTTGCAATTGCAAAATACCTTATGAGTAAAAGAGTGAATGAGCTCGATTATAAGGTCGTTATGACAGGAGAGGGTTCAGATGAATTGTTTGGTGGCTATCCTGCTTTTAGAAAAGATATGTATACCTATGGGGTCGGAATTTCTAATTCAGAATCTGAGAATCTTAAAGAAAAACTAGAAAATTCAAATGATATTTTTAAGGGCGCGATGCTTGCTAATGAAGAGATAAGTAATCAATCTTTCAATGAATTTTTAGGATTTACGCCAAGTTGCCTGCAACCTTGGCTTGCATGTGAAACTTATGCAAAAAGTCTAGTCTCAAGTAAATATAAAGAGATAACGGAAAATTATGATCCCGGGGCAGCAATTTTTGGAGAACTTGATCTTGAACAGTTAGAAGATAGATACGCAATTGATCAGGCTCAGTACGTTTGGATGAAGACTATGCTTGAGGGCCAAATACTCACATGGGGTGGAGATAGAGTGGATATGGCAAATTCAATGGAAGCCAGACCTGCATTTTTAGATCATCATCTAGCTGAAGCTGCTGTTGCTGTCCCCCCTGAATTTAGGATTAAAGACAATATCGAGAAGTATGTTTTAAGAGAAGCTATGTCAGGTTTGCTGCCTGAAACATTGTATAAACGTGAAAAATTTCCTTTCATGGCTCCCCCTTCTCATGCAGATAAAAATAATTTAAGTTCTATGCAGGAAATTATGAATGAATTTTTAAGTCCTGAGAGGATAAGAGAATTTGGAATCTTGGATGAAACAGAAGTAAATAATTTGCTGAATAAATTTTTTAGCTCAGGGCTTGATGCCTCAAAAAAAGTACAATTGGATGCAATAATCAATCATCTTTTAAGCGTTCAGATCTTATATAAGATTTTTATAATTGATGATATCCCAGATAAGGCTCAAAAGATGGCTGATAATTTGGGTTGGAAAGTTTAATTCGTCCCTAAATTAATTTCTGAAAAGGTGTAAACCAATACAGGTTTTATTTGAAAAATAAGAGACCTTAAATACGATTAAGTAATAGAAGTATGAGCTATAGTGCTGGATTGAATATCCTAGAGCCACAGGTAATAAATAGGGATAGAATCCAGGAATTGATAAATTCTTTTTCTTCAATCGGAGCTTCTGAGAATGGTTCTGTTTCAAGAAGAGGTTTTTCTGATGAAGATATATATGCAAGAAATTTTTGTATGAAAACCCTTAAGGACTTAGGTTTAAAAATAAGAATAGATACTGCAGGAAATATTATTGCAAGATTAGATGGTCATGATAATAATTTACCTCCTATTGTTACTGGATCTCATCTCGACACTGTTCCAAAGGGAGGTAAGTACGATGGAACTTTAGGAGTAATTGCAGGAATTGAAATTGCTTTTTTCCTTCAGGAAAATGACATTAAATTAAATAGACCATTTGAAATAATTGTCTTTGCTGATGAAGAATCGACAATGATTGGTTGTAAAGGCTTTACAGGCAATTTATCTGTAAACGAAGAAGATTTTATTACCAGTAATTTTTGTTCAATAATTGATAATCTTTCTCGGATTGGTGGAAATTGGCTTGAGATTAAAAGTGCGGCAAGAAGTAAAAAAGATATATTCGCTTTTCTTGAATTACATGTTGAACAGGGAAAGGTTCTAGAAGATGGTGGTTTGGATATCGGAATTGTTAATGGAATAGTAGGTCAAAAAAGAATAACCGTTAAAGTTACAGGCCAGGCAAATCATGCAGGAACTACACCGATGTCAAATAGAAATGATGCACTTTTGGCCGCCTCTAAAATTATTGTTGGCATTGAACAGATTGCTAAAACTACTTCTGAAAGTGCAGTCGCAACAGTTGGTAAATTGAAATTACATCCAAATGCGGCAAATGTTATTCCAGGAGAGGTAGTATTCACTATAGATATGAGAGATTTGGATGAAGATGTAATTGGGAAAATGAGTTTAAGAATTGAGAATCTATGCTCAGAAATTCAAGAAGTTACTGGATGCGTAGTACAGATAGAACCTCAATTTGAAGTGATTCCCACTAAGTCATGCCCTAAATTAGTGAGCTCTTCATTTCATGAATCTGAAAAGTTGGGATTTAAAACTGGAATCTTACCAAGCAAAGCAAGTCATGACTCACAAGAAATAGGAAGGATCTGTCCTATGGTTATGATCTTTGTCCCAAGCAGGAATGGTCTGAGTCATTCCTATAAGGAATATACTTCTCTTGATCAATGTGCTAATGGTATTGAGGTTTTATTAAATACAATATTTTCCATTGATAAGAATTTTTTAGACAAGCCTCTAATGATATAAATGACATTTTCAATTATTGGTTTTGATCCTTTAAAAAATAGATTTGGTGTTGCAGTTTCTTCTTGTCATATAGCTGTTGGCTCAACAGTTTCATTCGTTAGATCACAGGTTGGTGCTGTTGCAACTCAAGGGCAAACTAATCCGTATTTAGGATTAAGAAGTCTTGAGTCACTCCAATCCTGTTCTGATTCAAAAATTGTTTTGGAAGATTTAATTAAAGAAGATTTTGGCCGAGAAAAAAGACAGGTTCACTTAATTGATAAGTATGGGAGAAGCGCATGCTGGACAGGTCAAGAATGTTTTCAGACAAGCGGACATATAAGTGGACAAAACTTTTCTGTAGCTGGCAATTTTCTAGAGAATATTGAAGTCCTTGAGGTGATGGCTGATGTTTTTAAAAAAAGTGATCCAAATATTAAATTAGGGAAAAGACTACTTGATGCTCTTAATGCAGGAGAAAATATAGGTGGAGATAGACGAAGCCCCCGTTCAACCTCAAGCGCCCTAAAGGTAAGCGGAGAACTAGGCTTTCCCCTTTTAGACCTTAGAGTTGATTATCATGATTCTTCTGTAGATGAACTAATTAGAATTTATAGACATAGTCAAAGTGAGTGGGCTCAGGAATGGAGAGATTCAATGAATGACTTGCCCGAAATGAATATGAAACGAGAATTCAGGGTGGCATAAATTTTAAAGACTTTGTTTATAAGTTCAGCATCCAATAGTCGTAAGAAATGTTTAGTCTGGTGACTTTTAATATTTACTTTTAACCAATACTTACGTATTTTTTCCCTTTTTTAATTTCTTGCTCAACAAAAAGTCTGGCCCACTTGTCTACTTCAAGAATATCCTCCAATTCGGGACTCAAATTCAAATTCTCCATATGTGATTCACAAGCTTTACTTATAAATGTTGGAATTTCTTGAAAAGAAATTTTTTCTTTAAGGAATTGTTCAACAGCCATTTCATTAGCAGCATTTAAGACTGCAGGCATAGTCCCAGAAGATTTTCCTGCGGCATAGGCAAGTCCCATGCATGGATATTTAAACTCGTCGGGCTCATTAAAAGTTAATTTTCCAATTTCACTTAGGTTTAATCTTTTCCAATTTGTTTTAAATCTTTCAGGCCAGCTCATCGCATATAAAATAGGTAGTTTCATATCTGGCCAACCTAATTGAGCTAATACTGAAGAATCTTCCATCTCGATCATTGAATGAATAATACTTTGAGGGTGGATAACTATTTCGATATTTTCGTAAGAGGTCCCAAATAAATAATGAGCTTCTATAACTTCTAATCCTTTATTCATAAGAGTTGCAGAATCTACAGTTATTTTTTTTCCCATATCCCAATTAGGATGTGAAGTTGCATCTTCCACTGTGACATGCTTTAAATCCTCAACGGCCCAATCTCTGAAAGCACCACCTGAAGCTGTCAAGTGTATAGCTTTTAAACCTTTAGGGATCTCTCCTGTTGAAAAATCTGCATTTTCATAATTAGGTAATCCTTGTAAACATTGAAAGATAGCAGAGTGTTCTGAATCAGCAGGTAAAAGCCTACTATTATTTTTCTTTAATGCAGGAATAACAATTGGTCCTGCCGCAATTAAAGTTTCTTTGTTAGCAAGTGCAATATTTTTCCCCGCATTAATTGCTGACATTGTTGGAATTAAGCCTGCACATCCTACTATCCCTGTAACCACAATATCTGCATTACCCCATGCTGCAACTGCGTTAATCCCCTCCTTTCCACTCAAAACCAAGGGAGCACTATCCAAATCTAAGTTATTAATATTATCTTTTAAATCTTCTATGAGATTTTCATCCTCAATCGCAACTACTTCTGGTTTATGTGTTTTAACTTGTTCGGTTAATAAATTAATATTTCTTCCTGCCGAAAGAGCTACGGCTTTAAACTTATCAGGCTGCTCACTAGCTATTTCGAGAGTTTGAGTCCCAATTGAACCAGTAGAACCTAGAACAGTGATGTATTTCAATTTTCTCTGATATTTCTAATATCTTCCCATTTAAAGGTGTATTTAAAAAACAAAAATTTCAAATTGCTTTTTTTCTTAAAATTTAGATCCTTATCCATGTTGTTATTTCCTTTGATTGATCAATAAGTTCAATACCTTTTTCTTTTAACAAATTCCTAATTTCATCGGCCTTCGTATAATTCTTTTCCTTTTTTGATTTCAATCTTTCATTAATAAGCGTTGATATTTCTTCTTCTGTTATTTTACTTTCTTTTACTAAAACCTCTTTTTTAAGACCAAGTACCTCAGTCAACTTTTCAAGAATTTTAAAATTCTCAATTAGAAAGAATTTTTCATTTAGGTCTATTTTAAAACCTTCGACCCTTTGAAATTGGTTTAAAAAGTTTTTTAATGGTTTTGCTAAATCGTAAATAATTGCAATAGCACCTGCTGTATTAAGGTCATTTCCCAGAGCCTCAGAAAATTTAAGCTTTTTTTGAGATAATTCAAAGCTTATTTTCTCTTTATATTCTTCTTCGATAGATTTATTTTTATCAATAGATTTAAAAGCACCTTTTGTAAGGTCCATAAAAGAAAGGGCTACATTAATGTTTTTCCAAGCTTCTGAAGCACTCCTTAAAGCTTCTTCAGTAAAATCAAGTGGTTTTCTATAATTCACAGTCATAACAAAATATCGCAAGGTCATAGGGCTTATACCTGACTTAATTAGTTCTCTGATAGTTTTAAAATTTTTAAGGGATTTACTCATCTTTTGTCCATTTACATTGACCATCCCATTGTGTAACCAATAATTCGCTAGCTTTTTGCCATTGGCTGCTTCTGATTGGGCGATTTCATTCTCATGATGTGGAAAAATCAAATCAGAACCACCTAAATGGATATCAATAGTATCTCCTAATTCATCTTTAACCATCGCCGAACATTCAATATGCCATCCCGGCCTACCTTTACCCCATGGCGAATCAAAAAATGGTTCATCATCTTTGGCTTTTTTCCATAGTGCAAAATCTTGCGGGTTAAGTTTTTTACTATTTTCATCATTAGCCATTCTTCCTTGCTGATTAATATTTTGTTCTTGTATATTTTGATTACTTAGCTTTCCATAATTTTTATTTTTAAAAACAGAATAATAAACATCTCCATCCCTAGAGTATGCATAACCTTTGTTCTCAAGGATTGTTATGAAGGAGCAGATATTGCATATATGATTAGTTGCTCTTGGCATACTATCGGGACGCATTATTCCTAAAGAATCCATATCTTTATGAAATTCAATAATATTTTTTTCAGATACTTCCTTCATTGAACTTCTTTCTTCTCTAGCTCTTTTTAAGATCTTGTCATCAATATCTGTAAAATTTTGAACATACTTCACTTTGAAATTACTGTAAATTAAAAATCTTCTCAATACATCCCAAGCTATGTAACTTCTGGCATGACCGAGGTGACATAAATCATAAACAGTTACTCCACAACAATAAATTTTTACTACATCATCAATAGGCTTAAAAACCTCAACTCTTTTGCTTAAAGTATTAAAAAGTTTGATCATCTTAAATTAAGTATTTCATAAGGTTTATTTTGTCTCCATCCAATTGTCTCCAATACCAATATCAACTAAAAGAGGCACATTTAATTTTACACAATCTTCCATAGTCTTCTTTACTAATTTTGTCGTAATTTCCAAAGAATCTGGTTCAACTTCAAACAATAATTCATCATGTACTTGTAAAAGCATTTTTGCGGGAACATTCATTTCTATGAATTTCTTATTTAGTTGAACCATTGCAATTTTGATGATGTCTGCACTTGAACCCTGAATTGGTGCGTTAGCTGCAGCTCTTAATGACTGTGCTTCCATGCCAGCCCTTCTTGCAGATTGCAGGTCAATTTCGTAAGGATCCTTCCCTATTAATCTTCCAAGTCCATTTTTGTCAAACTTAAATTCTCTTTTTCGGCCAAAAATTGTTTTAACATAACCTTTTGATAAGGCAAGCCTTTCTTGGAGTTCAAGAAATTTGAAAATTTTTGAATATCTTTCTTTGTATTTTATTAGGAATTCTTTTGCCTCTGGAGTACTTACTCCTGTTGAACGGGCAAACTTTTTTATACCCATACCATAGATAACTCCAAAATTTATTGTTTTCCCAACTCTTCTTTCGTCGGAAGATATTTCTTCTCTCTCGAAAATTAATCTTGCAGTCAAAGAATGAATGTCATCATTTTTATGAAAAGCATTAATTAGTATTTCTTCATCCGCTAAGTGAGCAAGGATTCTTAATTCGATCTGAGAATAATCAGCTGATAAAAGTTTCCAATTTTTTTCAGGCAAGAATGCTTTTCTGATTCTCCTACTAAATTCAGTCCTAACGGGGATATTTTGAAGATTAGGATTGCTACTGCTTAGTCTCCCAGTCGCTGTAGCAGCTTGATTAAAGTTTGTATGAACCCTTCCTGTCTTTTGGTTAATAAGATTTGGAAGAGCATCAATGTAAGTGCTAAGTAATTTGCTAAGAGTTCTATGCTTTATTAAATGTTGGATTATTTCATGTTCCTCGACTAGGCGTTCAAGAACTACTGCATCTGTACTCCATCCTGTTTTAGTTTTTCGTGATTTCTTTTTATCCAAATTTAGTTTTTCAAACAAGATCTCACCAAGTTGTTTTGGTGAAGATAGATTAAAGTTTTCTTCTGCTAATTCATAAACCTTACCCTCAATATCTTCTAAGGTACTTTTTAGTTCTTTTGAGAGTTCATCTAAATAAGGGATATCGATGGTTATTCCGTTCATTTCCATTTGGGACAATACCGGCTCTAAAGGCAGCTCGATTTCTTCGAACAATTTGATTAATTCATCTTTTTCCGTTAAAAATCTTTCTTTAAAAATTTTGACAATCTTAAAAGTTAGAAATACATCATAACCGCAGTAAATACTTGCTTCATCAATATCAACAAATGAAAAGTCTTTATTTTTTCCAACTGTTTCCTTAAATGAAGGAGGCTTAAATCCAAATAATCTAAAACTAATTTCACTTAACCCATGCTTCTCCTGATTATTTAGAAGGTAATCTGCTAAAAGGGTGTCAAAGGTTACGCCTTTGAGATCAAGTCCATGATTAAAAAATATTTGCCTGTCAAATTTAGAATTTTGGAGTGCCTTTTCTTTTTTTGGATCTTCTATCCAAGTCCTTAGTTTTGAGAAAACATCTTCAATTGATAATTGATTTGACTTCTCTTTTTTTGTTTGATGACCAAGCGGTATATAAAATAAATCATCAATTTCTTCTCCAAGACAAAATCCTATTCCAACAAGTTCTGCATCGATTGGACTTAAACTATTGGTCTCTGTATCTAAAGAAACTATCTCATTGGACTTGTCTAATCTTTGAATTAATTTATCAAGTAATTCAAAATCATTTACAACAGTTACGTTGATTTTAGGGATTTTATTTTCACTATTATCTAATTCATTTTTACTAGAGACTTTTGGTCCCTTTTCCTTCTCTTTAGCTACATTATTTTTGTTAAAACCACCTTTGCTGAAAGTCGAATTGAAAATATCAATTTGCCGAAGAAGTGTTGATAATTCAAGTTTTTGCAGTGACTCTGAGAGAAGGTCTTGATTTATTTTTTTTAATTCATAACCATCACTTAATATCAAAGGCACTTCAGTATTTATTTTTGCTAAATCCCTGGAAAGAAAAGCATTATGTTTATCGTTTCTGAGCTTTTCTATAACTGAACCTTTGATGAATCCTTTATATTTTTTATCATTGTTCTGCTGAATCTTGTCCAAAGCCTGATAAATACCATCAAGTGTATCGTTTTCTCCTAGTAGATTTATTGCAGTTTTTGGACCTACGCCTTTAATTCCAGGAATATTATCAGAACTATCTCCAGTTAGAGCTTTAAGATCAACTACTCTTCCTGGAGCAACTCCTAATTTTTCCTTTACTCCATTTTCATTCATAAAGGTAGGATTACCACTTTTTGCATATGGACCACCACCCATATAAAGGACATAAATATCCTTTTGATCATCAACTAATTGAAATAAGTCCCGATCTCCAGAAAGAATATTTACACACCATCCTTTAGTAGAAGCATCATTTGCAATTGTGCCTAAGAGATCATCTGCTTCGTAACCGGGAGATTTGAAAATTGGTAAATTAAGACTATCTTCTAAAATGATTTCTAGTTGTTCAATATCCTGAAAAAAAACATCTGGAGCCACATCTCTATTGGCCTTATAATTTGGATCTAATTCATGCCTGAAAGTAGGTTTTTCTGTATCAAAAGTAATACATACGCCCTCAGGACTAATATTTTTGCAATTATCTAAGAGACTTTTTAGAAATCCATAGGTGACACTTGTAGGGAATCCCTCTTTGGTAGTTAAACCTCCATCAATCCCTTTGTTAAATGCATAGAAGCTTCTAAAAGCAAGTGAATGGCCATCTACTAAAAGTAAAATTGGTTTTTTAGAGACTTCAGATTTTAAACTCATTTCCTTTTCTTAGCCCAAGGTGGAATATCAATAAAGATTTGATCTCCAGGTTCTAATCCATCAATAACTGAAGTTTTATTTCCACTACTAATACCAATTTCAATTTTTTCAAATTTAGGAGAATTATTTTTATCAACTTTCAAAATTCCTTTTTCACCTTTTTCAGTGACAATTGAAACTGTTGGTACTAGGATTCTTTCTTCATTGCCTTCAACTTTAAATTCAAGATCAGCAGTCATTCCAATTTTTATTTCTTCAGTAATATCTTTAAAATTTAAAGTCACTTCAAATGAGGTCACATTATTATCTTTTAGAGCTCTTGTGGCAATTCTTTTAACTATGGCAAAATATTTTTTTGAAGGATAAGCTTCTATTCTCACAGAGGCTTCTTGACCTATTTTTATTCTGCCAATGTCACTTTCAGGAACTTTAGCAACAATCTCGAGACCCTCTGATAGTTCAAAAATAAAGTTTTTGGTTTTTGGGTCTGAAATTAAATTTGTACTTGGTGTAACGTAAGATCCTATTTCTGCATATTTTGCAGTTATCTTACCTTCATAGGGCGCTTTAATTAGATAGAAACTTTTTTCTGCTTTTGCATCATTAAGTTTCGCGTTACTAATGTTGTATTTGTTTTTATAGCTTTCATAATCTTCTTTGCTTACTGCACCTTCTTTATATAAGTATTCCCTCCTAAAATATTCAGATTTTTGTTTTTCTACATTTAATTCAAGCTCTTCAATTTTATATATAAAGTCCTTATCATCAAGGGAAGCTAAAACTTGATCCTTTTTTACAAAATCACCTTCTTCTGCTTTAATTTCTTTAATTAAACCCTGTTTTCTAGGTCCAATATTCGTTGTTCTAATTGCCTTTACTTCACCACTGGTATTAATTGAATCAGAGAGGATTCCTTTTTCAACTAGAACTATAAAATCAGATATGTCCTTTGATTTATTTCTCTTGAAGGGATTAGTTATGAATAGGAAAAATATAGCTAAAGAAAGCAATATTATTCCACTTTTTAAATTTATATTTTTTTTAATTAAATCAAGCATTTCTTTTGAAAACCAGAAACAGTGGGTAATTAGAAACTAAATAAACATTATAATTAACATATCCAATATTGGTTAAGTAAACACTATATTACTAGAAGATGTTTTCTTGATATTTTTCCAAAAAAATTTTTTCAAATGTTAAAAGCAGGTATTATTGGATTACCAAATGTTGGAAAGTCAACTTTATTTAATGCACTTGTAGAAAATGCAAAAGCCCAAGCTGCCAACTTCCCCTTCTGTACTATTGAGCCTAATAAAGGCATAGTTTCAGTACCGGATCAAAGATTGCAAGAACTTGGTAATTTAAGTTCTAGCCAAAATATCATCCCGACAAAAATTGAATTTGTCGATATTGCAGGTCTTGTGAAAGGAGCAAGTAAAGGTGAAGGCTTAGGGAATAAATTCCTATCAAATATTAGGGAAGTTGATGCAATTGTTCATGTTGTAAGATGCTTTGAAGATAGTGAAGTTATTCATGTTTCAGGAAAGGTAGATCCGTTGGATGATATTGAAATTATTAATCTCGAATTGAATTTAGCTGATTTATCTCAACTTCAAAAAAGAAGAGAGCGAATTAAAAAACAAATTAAAACTAGTAAAGAAGCAGCAAAGGAGGATAATTTATTAGAAAAAATTGAAGATGAGTTACAAAAAGGATTTTCGGTTAGATCTGTACCTCTGAGCGAAGAAGAAAATTTAATAATTAAGCAATTAGGATTCCTTACTTTAAAACCAATTATTTATGCAACAAATTTGAATGAAAATGATTTAGCCAATGGTAATGATTTCTCATCAAAAGTTAATAATTTTGCAAATAATGAAAATACTGAGTGTATAAAAATATCAGCGCAAGTCGAATCTGAATTGATAGAGTTAGAACCTGAAGATAAAAAAGACTATCTTATTGGATTAGGAGTAGAAGAAGGAGGATTAAGTTCTTTAATTAGATCAACGTATAAGTTATTAGGCTTAAGAACTTACTTTACTACTGGAGAAAAGGAGACGAAGGCCTGGACTATTAAAAATGGTATGACTGCTCCACAAGCAGCAGGGGTGATTCATACTGATTTTGAGAAAGGATTCATTAGAGCCCAGACTATTTCATATCAAAATTTAATTGAATCGGGTTCAATTTCAAATGCAAAAACTAAAGGGTTACTTAGAAGTGAAGGAAAAGATTATATTGTAAATGAAGGAGATGTTATGGAATTTCTATTTAATGTATAGAATTGCTTGAAAATTTTTCGACATCTTAAATTACTATTTTAAGGGTAAATTGTGTTTTAAAATATCAATTTAGATTTGCTTTCTGGATTTCAATGAATTTATCTTCTAAAAATTTATCTCCAAGTTCAAGAGATAATTTTATTTTTAAATTTTGATCAAATTCTGCATGCAAGATATTGTCCAGTCTAACTATAAACCATATATCATTAAATAATTTTGGTTTCCATATTTGATTTTTTCCCCCTACTTTTATTAGTGATCTTATCGAGCGTTCAACTTCATTAATTGAGACAGGACCTATTTTAATTTTTGATTTTTGATCAATGACTTCTGGAAATTGATTAGCTATTTCTTCAAATGAAGCTTCATTTTCTTTTATTCTCAAATACAATTCATCAGCTAATTCTTTATTTTTGACTTTAATGATTGAATAATAAAAATTATCTAAATATTCTTTCCTAATAGAAAAATAGTTTGATAAATTATTTTCAAACTTTTTCATGCACCAAGATGCCCAGAAATAATCTGAATTTATCAAATCAAGCCATTCATTATAATTAATTTCATACAAACTAAGCCAATTATTCAGTTCGTCAGAAGTTTTAATAGATTTTTTCCTTTTATTTTTCTTACTCCTAATCTATGTGGTCCCAAAGGACCAATACAATTCCCAAGTTTAGTTGGAGGTATTGAACCATCTTTTCTTCGTATGTAATCATATTGTTGATAAAACTTATAGTAACCATTTCTTCTGACAGTTCCCATATCTAGTTGAAAAGTTGGAATTTCTTCATTACTAATAATATCTATTTGACATTCTTTAAAAGATTGCAAAAGACTAGTCTTAACGATCCTATCTGCTGTCTTTTCAAGAACAGTTAAGAATGAGGGTATGGCAACGGTTGAAAGTATTCCCAATATTCCAATTACCATCACTAACTCTATCAATGTGAAACCATTATTTCTTTTAATTTCATGAAAATTCATTAATTAAAAAGCTCTTTAATTTGAATAGAAATTTGCAGGTTTAATAACATTATTAACTTGATTCACATTAGTTATAATATTCTTAGAAAATATTACCTAAATAATGACAGATTCTGGCTCTACTGAACAAAAAAGAAAATTAAAATTTGAAGGTTCAGAATATTATATGGATTCACTACCTGATCCAGTTAAACAATTAGTGGCAGGAATTAACGCTGCAGACTTACAAACTAAAATGTATCAAGACACAATAAAATTAATAGCTGTTGGCAAATCAAAATTAGTAGAAGAATTAAAAAAGGGTTTAGAAGACATAGATCCAATTGATGCTAATTAATTTTTTATTTCTTCTTTTTCCAACATTTCTTTAATTGTTTAAAATTCTTAGAATTATTTACACAATCTAGTTTTTTATTTAAGTATTTAATTTTCATAATTTTTATTTCGTCAAAATTTTCTTTATTATATTTTTTATGTTCTTCTGAAAATACAGGACCCAAAAGACTGAATATAAATGCGGATAATATAAAAAATTTCATAAATTTTATTTAAGTAATTAAAATCTATCAAGTTTTTATATATGAAGCTAATGAAACCTTTCTTATTTGCAAAAAATAAGATAAAAGTGAGTTAACAATTTCTAATATTATTAATGGTTAAAAAGGCATCAGATTTTGACGATTTCTTAGTTGCAACTATCTTGGCAGATATTTTTGATCCATCTGGTTCGGATGATATTGATTTTGTATCAAGAAAAATTGTTGATGGTTTGGATGCTTACGGAATGATAAAAAGTAATGACTGCAATAATAAAGAAGATTTAGCTGCCTAAATTTATGAAACTATTTAATACACTTGCTTCAGTTATTTTTTATTCTATCTTTTGCTTTTCTAATGCACCTATAAAAGCAAATTCTAAATTCTATTTTTCTAATACAAATGAATTATTAATAGGATGGAAAATCAAAAAAAAATCTAATTTAGAAATAAAAGCAAATTTTAAAACAATAGATGCTTTAAAAAAATTGAAGAGAATCAAAAGGTTAAAACCATATTTTAAAGAAGCTGTTGGATATGTTGTTTTTCCTAACGTGGGTAAAGTTGGTATTGGGATAGGAGGAGCTAGAGGCAGTGGGGAAGTCTTTGAAGATCATAAGGTTATCGGTTCTGCTACCTTAACTCAACTCTCAGTTGGATTTCAGTTAGGTGCTCAAGCTTTTAGCCAAATAATCTTTTTTCAAAATAAAAATGATTTAAATAGATTCACTGAAGGTAATTTTGAATTTGATGCGTCAGCTAGCGCAGCATTGATTACAGAAGGAGCAAATGCTTCTGCAGATTACAGTAATGGGGCTGCTGTATTTACATTTTCTAAGGGTGGCTTAATGTATGAAGCGAGCATTGGGGGGCAAAAGTTTACTTATGATGGCTATTAAAACTAACTTAAATTTTAGACACATCTGAATATCATAATTTTTTGAAAAAAAATTAATAAATTTAATATTATTTTTCAACGGCATTTTCGATATCCTCTAATAAGTGTTTAGTTGATCTACTAAAACCATTTGCTTTGAGATAATTTTGAGCTTCTCTAAACTTTTCAGCTACTCTTTTTGCATAAGGAGTATTCATGGAATTTTGAGTCATGTAGATTATGCGACTCATTTTATAATCTGATTTAAATTAACCCTTGATAAGTATTCAAAAATACAAGAATATAAAAATAGGATTTTTTACTTACTATAAAATTTATTGTGAAAAGTTCTTGATTCTCCAAAATAAAGTTTTTTTAAATTATAAAAAGTGACAATGACAAGTATATTCTTAATTCTTTTTTTGCTGATTGTTTTTTTTGTACTTCTATTTCTATTATTTTTTTATTCAAAACGAAACAAAAGGTTAGCCAAAAAAACAACAATTAGTCCAACTTATGTACCTTTCTTAAAAGAACAAGAATTTAATCCTGATATAAGTACAGATAATTGGGTTTTACACAAATTTAGATTAGATAAATTTAGAAGATCACAATATAAGGGATTAACTTTCTTTAAAAGTTCAGAAAATAGAATTTATTATCTTTCTGAAGAAGGGGATAAAGTTTATTGCTAACAGGAGAAATTAATTTTATAAATAGGAAAAGCCGATAGAAATTAATAATATCAATGAAGTATTTATTTTTATTTTCAGAGAAATTCTACAGGTTTATCGAATGGGAGTGGAATACCTTAAAAAATTTAAGAAGAACAAAAAGAAAAAATTTATTTCTAAGAGGTTCATTTGCTTTAGTTAGTTTATTTTCTATTCTTTTTTTAATATTTTCACCTCCTATTATTTTTGGGATGTTATTAGGAGAGGGATTAAAATTTAGTATTTTTTTTGTTTGGATATGGATTTTAAATTTAAAGTTTTTTTGAAAATTTATAATTAATTTCTCGAGATTATTTAAAATTAAGAATATAAAAAAATTAGCTTATGCCAAAAATATTCAAACAAAATAAGTTCGCTTTGTTGGGAGCTAATATATTAATAATTTCACTCTGGGTCACTATTTCTACTTCTTTGATAAATTTATTTCAAAATGAAAATGCGCCATTTTATATTTATAAAATTTCTTTTTTAATAAGATTCCTCCCTCCTATTTGGGTTACATGGTTTTTATGGATAAAAAGAGGTGGTTTAAAAAGATAAATAACAAAAGCATTTTTACGTATTTACTATAAAAAAAAATCAGTTAAAATCTGTGAGCTTACTTGAAATTTTCATGTAAGAATTAGGTAATTGAGAGATTGTTTTTAGCTAAGAAACAATCTCTTTTTTTGTTATAAAGTTTTTCTCATAAAAAAGTGCTTGTCAGTATCCCTATTGACAAACACTCATGACGATAAATTTTTTATAAGTTAGACAGGGAGTCTATTATCAATTTCAACGACTCCAGAATCCATAAGACGCCCGATTTTGATAACTAAAGACATATCTAACCTTGAGAATTCAGATTGATGATTAGTTATCCAATCAAGTTCAGAAAGAGTTATAACTCCTAGGGTATTTACCTTGAGAAAAAGTAAGCCTAAATTCATTTTAAAAAATTCCAGGGATTATCCAGCCGAATAAGCCATAATTTACAACTAATGCAAATAAGCCCATCATTGCCATTCTTCCATTAGTTCTCTCTGCGTTTTGCCAATAAGTAGGTTTTGAATTTTCCATTTTTTCTGAGTTGAAGTTTATTAAATAGTTAGTTTTAAACGAAACCAGGAATTATTTGGCCTGTTGTTAGATATGCTCCAACAGCAGCAATTAATCCAAGCATTGCAAATCTTCCGTTAAGAGTTTCAGCAAAAACTTTTTCTTTCTCGATTGTTTTGACTTTTGTGTTTGTGTTTTTCATTTTATTAAAAGATGAATAGTTTAAATTTTCTTTTTGAAATTGCTTGGTTAGATAAGCAACGAGTATGGCTGTAAAGAATACAATTAAGGCTAAGAAACCTGAAAGTGGACTCATTAAAAAATGCCAGGAATAATTTGTCCAGTTGAAACGTAAGCACCTACTAATGCAACAAGCCCAATCATTGCCCAACGACCATTAACTTTTTCTGCATTTTGTGGGTAGCTGTCGTATGAAACAGACTCATCTATGTAAGGACGTGTCTCAGTGGGAAACATATTCTGTCTGCCACCTGATTCAGTAGTAACGTTTGAATTAGCCATTGAAGTTATGTAATTGTTAATTAATGTAACACTACTATTAATAAATGTAAAGCATTAAGGCGAAATTAAGTTATTTTTAAGATTATTACTACATATTTGTAACAGGTACGTGACATTAATTATAAAATAATTGTTTTTTGGGGCTTGCTAGGCTTTACAGATTGGTTCGCAAACTATTAATAGTTCAATTCGTTATTTAAGTATTTATTTTAAATCTTTAGAAAAATATCAATTTGGTAGAAAAAACTACATCATTCTAAAAATTTAATTATTAGTTTTTAGATATAATCTATTTCACTTTATTATGGAATTCGCAAAAAAAATCATGACCGAAAAAGCTGAAAAGCTAAATGGTAAAGCAGCAATGCTTGGAATGTTTGCTCTTGTGGGAGCTTATTATTTTACTGGTCAAATTCTTCCAGGAATTTTCTAGTAAAAATCCTTTTTAAATTTTTTTTTCAGGGCTCTATCGAGTCCTTTTTTAATGGATGATTATTCTCTCTCTAATTATCTAATAATTCAAATAATTTACTTATTAGAAGCTTTCTTTTTAAAAAAGTTTTATCAATATATTTTTTATTCTCTTCTTTTAAAATTTCCTGACCATTTGAGCCCAATCCTTTGAGGACAAATTCTTTATCTTCTTTAATCCACTTATTTATCATCCCCCCCCTAGTCTCTATATGGAATTGCAGTCCGTAAGCAAAATTTCCAATCCTAAAAAACTGTTCCTTGCAAAGCGCACTACTAGCAATGAGTACTGCTTTATTAGGTAATAAAATCCTATCTCCATGCCAATGCAAGACATGAAAAGGGCTTGCAAACAGTGCTTTAAAGTCTTTATTTGATTTGTTTATAAAAATCTGAGACCATCCAATTTCTGGTAATGCTTTTGGAGGCGATCCACATTTAAGAATTTCTACATCTCCTCCAGCAGCACTCGCAAGCAACTGAGCACCTAAGCAAACACCTATTATTGGTCTCTCATTTTCTAATTCTTTTTTTATAAAATCTCTTTCTAACTTAAGCCATGGATATCTGTCGCTTCCAATATCTTTAACTCCCATTGGTCCGCCCATAATTAAAATCAAGTCACCTTTTTTAGTTTGCGGCAGAGAATTTTTATTATCTAAACGAATTATTTCAACTTTTAAATCTCTTTCTTTAGCAAATTGTTCAAAAAGACCAGGCCCCTCTATTTCTAAATGCTGCAAAACTAATAGACGTCTTATTTCCTTCATTCACTTTCCATTATTTCAGCTGATTCAGAACAGACATTAACGCTAAACCACTTCATTGCCGACCAAGTATCTTCTTGGTAAGTACCTGCTGCAATACTTACAAAACAATCATTTTCATACCAACTTCGATAACTGGGAGTTACTCCCGTTCCTTTCAATCTATTTTCTAAGCCTTTCCCATATTTTTTAATAACAAGATTTATAGCTTCATTCTCAATTTCTCTTTGCTTTTCATCAGCAAAACCTCCTAGCGGTATAAAAAAAAGAATTGATGCAATAAGTAAACGTAACATTGAGTCTTTTTTTTAAATGTAGCTAATTTCATATCGATTAATTAGTTTTTTAAAATCATCAACTCTATTTTGTTCATTTTTTAATGGTCTTAAGGAGTCGAGAACGGCTGCACAGCATAGTTGCCAACAAGATTTTTCATCTAGTCCCAATTTCTTGCATATATTTTTTGGAGCTTTTATAACTGTATTTATTTCTGCGATATGTTGTGTCGTTTCCCATAATTCTCCTTCAAGAAAGTCAAGTTCAATACTTGATAATAATTCTGTAGCAACGTAATCCTTAATTAGCTCAGTTAATTCCACAATATTTTGTTGAAGCAGAAGAAGTTAAATCATCTTTTATTATTGGTATAGCAAGATAAAAAAAAAGGAGCTAGTTTGCACATTACATATATGAAGGCTTTTTCTTGTCAGGGGTCCTTATCCATAATTGTGAGCCACTTCTGTCCACCCTTTTTGGTGAAGTTCGTGCCATTTTTTCCAAGCTAAATCTATGTTTAGTTTTTCAGAGGATTTGTACCCTCCAGGTTCTCCAAGGTGATTTGTATAGAAAAGATGAGTATCAATTTTGAAATTAGGTTTAGCAGAATTTTTGCATTCTTCGAAAAAGATCATTCTGCTGCCTTCGGGATTTAGTAGACATCCGTTCGGCTTGCTTGTGCTGCAACCAAATGAGTACTTAGGCTCCATGGTTTACCTTTAATTGGCTGGATAAATATTAATACATTCGTACTATAAATTATATCCTACTTGTTTAGCTGTCAATCCTTTTAAGGTTAAGTACTTATTTACTAATAATTATTTTGTTTTTTAATAAAAAAGGTAATTTCTTTAAGCTTATGAATTACAGGGAAGATTTAGAAATCAAACTACAAAAAGTAACACTTGCAATTCAGGAAGTTGTAGAGGATATCTATAAAACTGATCAAGAGAAGCAAAGAATAATTTCCAAACTTATTGAATTTAAAGAAGCAATTATTTCAAAGGGTATTGAACTTAATATTGAATTAAGGGCAGCCTAGAAATATTGAATATCTCATGAATGGTTAATAACTTTTAGAATAATGTTATTAACAAAGAAGGTTTATCTATCCAATGCAGCCTGGTACTTTTGAATTATTGATTCTAGTATTTATCTTTTTAGGTCTTCAAGCTTGGTGGATTATCCCAATAATAATTAAAAATAATAAATTGAATAAGAGAGGTAAGGATCTAAGAGAGGAAATTAAGCAATTAGAAAAGTTATATAAAAAATAAATAAGATTTTTCTCAAAGTTGTCTAATCTGCATGAGGATTGAACTTTTTATGAAGAGCAACTGTAGTGAGATACTCCTC
>QCGP01000005.1 GCA_003279845.1 Prochlorococcus sp. AG-388-F11 | reverse complement strand
TTCTCTTTCGCATTAATTTCATTCATCTTTTCTAAGAAATTTGGACCATGTATCTCATTTTTCTTTAATATCCTGTCTACCCATGCATGAATCATTTCATGACATAAAGTACTGTTTATTTCACTAGTGGATAATTTACTCAAGATAGGTTTCGATAATATAATTTCAGAATCTACAAGACCATTAATTCGTTTTCTTTTATAAAAACCAGCAGTAGTTTTTAATCTATTATCACTCCATCTAACTTTTACTAAAGGTTGATTATTAACCGTTAAAGAATTTTCAAAATATTGGCTATTAAATCTATGAAATAATGGTAAAAGAGGAATTACAGGCATTATGAATTAAAATTAGTATTATTTTGGCAAAAAAAGCCATCAAAAACGATTTCTTTTCTTAAAGTAATAAAAAACTCAAATTAACATGGATGCAACACTAGTTAAAGATATCGGAATTAAAGCATTATTAGTTGGCGGAGCAGTACTTGTTTCATTTTGGACTTTTAATGCAGTCAAATTAGTTATAAGCGCAAGAGGAATTAATCCATTAGTAAGAAAGTTTTTTGATCAAATAGCTGCTGGCAGAATTGATGCAGCTTATGGTTTGACTACAAAAACTTATAAAACTCATGTTAAACGCCAAGACTTTCTTAAATTTTTAGCTAGTTTAAACCTCAATAAATACAGAAATTTAAAATCAGGAAGACCTAGAGTCCAAGAAGATCAAATCATAATAACTTTGAATTTAAAATCAGAAGACAAACAAGATGAGCTAGCATTAGATTTTACTTTCGCAAAAAATGAGAATGATTGGAAAATAGACAGAATAGCTAAAGTGAATTAATAATTTCTTGTGAGGCAAAAAAATTGTTTAAAGAAGAAATAATACATCAATTAGAATTACACCCAAGTAGATTAGATAAAGAAAAAATCATCTCAGAAGCAATGGAAGAAGGTCTAGATGATTTTTTTGAAGGTATCCGTATGGCACTTGATCCATTGGTAACTTTTGGTGTAAAAATTGTTCCTGAGAAAGAGATTGAAAAAAGTCAAAATTTTATATGGAAAGATTTTAGAAAATTAGCCAATAAGCTTATTCAAAGAGAACTTACTGGGCACGCTGCTCGCGATGCAATTCTTACGGCTATGGAATCTGCCACAAAAGAAGAGTGGAATGGATTTTATAGACGAGTTTTAATTAAAGATTTGAGATGTGGTGTATCTGAAAAAACAATCAACAAGATAGCAAAGAAATTTCCCAAATATGCTATTCCTATTTTTTCTTGTCCTTTAGCTCATGACAGTGCAAATCATGAAAAAAAAATGATAGGAAAAAAGCAAATTGAAATCAAATTAGATGGTGTACGCGTCTTAACTATTATTAGACAAAATAAAGTAGAAATGTTTTCTCGTAATGGGAAACAATTTCATAATTTTGGTCATATTATCTCAGAAATAGAAAACGTCTTAAAAGAAGACCCAGCACCTTATGACTTAGTACTCGATGGTGAAGTAATGAGCGCAAACTTTCAAGATTTAATGAAACAGGTACATAGAAAAGATGGCAAACAAACCAAAGACGCAGTTCTCCACCTATTTGACTTATGCCCCCTTGAAAACTTCCAAAAAGGGAGATGGAACACCAAACAAACAGCAAGAAGTTTATTAGTTAAAAAATGGGTAGCAAAACATTCTATGCTTCTAAAGCATATACGAACACTTGAATGGGAGAATGTAGATCTTGACACCATTGAGGGACAGACAAGATTTGTAGAGCTTAATAAATCTGCTGTGGAAGGTGGATATGAAGGAGTAATGATTAAAGATCCGGATGCTATGTATGAATGTAAAAGAACACATAGTTGGTTGAAAGCAAAACCTTTCATTGAAGTCACTTTAAAAGTTATATCGGTAGAAGAAGGCACAGGTCGCAATAAAGGCAGACTGGGAGCAATTTTGGTAGAAGGGAAAGATGATGGGGATGAATACAGTCTTAGTTGCGGAAGCGGATTTAGTGATATCCAACGTGAAGAATATTGGTCAAAACGCAAGTATCTCGTTGGTCAACTTGTAGAAATCAGAGCTGATGCAAAAACTAAATCCAAAGATGCTATGGCTTTTAGTCTTAGGTTTCCAAGATTCAAATGCTTTAGAGGATTTAAAGCTGGAGAAAAAGTTTAAATTTTAAAAAATTATTCAACAAAGTAGTCAATGAAAAATGTGGTTTTTAAATAAAAAAACTTAAAATATTAGCTATAAAATATAACAATAATTATCAGGACTTTTGAGAGACTTATGACGAAGAAAACAGTTTTCAACTACATTAAAACATCTTGTGGACAGGCAAAATATATCGAATTAGAAGCCAATAAAACTTTGTTAGGTAAAGTTAGGCTATTTTGGTTTATCTTAATTGCATCTATTAGAGATTGGAATATTAAAGATTAAATTCTTAGGAGTTTTCAAAATATTCTCTGGAGTATTTAGCCAAGAAATATACAACCAAAAAAGTTGAAACAACTCCGATGATAGTCATATACAAATTATTTGGTGATTGCACATTTTTTAAATCTTGGAGACTTTTTGCCAAACTACCTATTGAGCAATAAAGAAAAGTTCCTGGAATAATTCCAAGAAGGCCAAGAGAGAAATCTCTAAATTTAATATTATTCAAACCATAAAAATAATTTAGAATACTGAAAGGTAATATCGGAGATAATCTCGCTAAAAAAATTAATTTAAGTCCGCCCTTTTCTACTACTTTCTCCAGAACACTTAATTTTGGATAACGGCTAAAAAGGTTTTTTAGCTTTTTTGCAAAAAAAGTTTTTGATAAAAAAAATGCAACTGATGCCCCAATGGAAGCGGAAATGAAAACGATAATTGATCCTAAATATGAGCCATATAAAAAACCTGATAATAAAGATAACCAAGAAGCTGGAAGTATTAATAAAACAATTAAAATATAAATAAAAACAAACGATAAGATGCCAATTCCAGTATTTAAAAAAATAGACAAATTATAAATATTTTCTAGGAATATATTCATTCTCAATTCAATAGTTCTAGTTTTTTAGTAATTCTTTCCTTTTGCACCGAACCCTCATTTAATTTAAATCTGCATTCATCAACAATATCTTTTGGAGCCTTATCAACGAAATTTTTATTAGATAATCTCTTATTTAAATTTTCTAATTCAATAGTCACCTTTTTTAAATCCTTGGTTAACCTTTCCTTTAATGCATCTATATTTACAAAATCCTGAAAAGGTAAGTAAACCTCTAAATCACTAATTATCCCAGAAAAAGATTTAGCAAACTCTTTTTTATCAACAGCATTAGTTTTAAAAATAAATACTTCAGAAGATTTAGTTAAGGTTTGAATATCGTCAACTAAAGTTTTTAAAAAATCAATCAATTCATCATTGTCTGAAATTAAATATACAGGACCTTTTTCTGATGGCTTAAGTCCTAATTCAGCTCTCAAATTTCTAATCAGCCTAATAATTTCAAAGAGTTGCTGAAAAGAATTATCAAGCTTATTATCAACAAATTTATTTTCGTGAATTGGCCATTTTTGAAGAGATAATAATGCATTATCTGGTTTTAGTTGCAGTACATGCCAAAGTTCCTCAGTAATGTGCGGCATAAAAGGATGAATCATTACCAAAATATCATTGAGCACTTTTATTAAAACTTTTTCAGATTTTTGTCTATTTTTAGTCTCTTTATTATTAAACCTTTGTTTAGCAAATTCTACATACCAGTCACAAAAATCATTCCATGCAAATTCATATAGAAGTTTCGCAGATTCTCCCAATTTATATTCTTTCAACAATGCAGCGACTTTGATATTTACCTGATTCAATTTCGATAAAATCCACTTGTCACATAACTCTAAAGAAGTTTCATCACTATCATTAAGCGAATAATTATTGTTAGAAGTTTTATTAATTAACACAAATTTAGTTGCATTCCATAATTTATTCGCAAAATTTCTTGAAGCTTCAACAGTTGAAGATGTATCTTTTTTCCTATCAAAATCAAGCCGAATATCTTGTCCAGCGCCTGCAACTTCTCGAATTAAAGCAAATCGTAGAGCATCAGAACCATATTTATCAATTAATAGTATCGGATCAATACCATTACCTGAACTTTTACTCATTTTTTTATTGTTTTCATCTCGAACTAGACCATGAATATAAACATCCTTAAAAGGAATATTATTCGTAAAAGTATTCCCCATCATTGTCATTCTGGCCACCCAGAAGAAAATAATATCGAAACCAGTAACAAGAACATTATTTGGATACCATTTTTTAAAATCCGGGTCATTTGTATTTGGCCAACCAAGGGTTGAGAAAGGCCATAAACCACTTGAGAACCATGTATCCAAAACATCTTTATCACGAACCAATTTAATATTTAATCCAAATTTTTTATTAGCTTCGATTAAGGCATCTTCTTCATTTCTTGCAACGATATATGGAGTATTTTGTTCTATTGAGTCTTGAGAGTCATCTAAAACATACCATGCTGGTATTTGGTGCCCCCACCACAATTGCCGACTGATACACCAATCATTAATATTCTCTAACCAATCCTTATAAACTTTCTCCCAGCGTGGAGGAATAAACGATGGTTTTTTAGAATCAATTTCATTAAGACATCCTTGTGATATATCTTCCATTTTCAAAAACCATTGTGTTGACAATAAAGGTTCAATTGGCACCTTACCTCTATCAGAAAAAGGAACAGTATGTTTATAATCCTCAATCTTTGTCAAAAGGCCTAAGTTATCCAATTCTTTGATAATTTTCTTTCTAGCTTCATATCTATCTAAATTTTGAAAAATACCTGCATTAATATTTAAAGTTCCATCTTTGTTCATTACATTAATCTGTTTTAAATTATGCCTTTTTCCTATTGCAAAATCATTTGGATCATGGGCTGGAGTAACCTTCACACAACCCGTACCAAAATCTTTATCAACATGTGAATCAGCGATAATAGGTATTTCTCTATCAACGAAAGGGACTTTTACTTTGACACCAATAAATTCTTTATATCTATCATCATCAGGATTAACTGCCACCGCAGTATCACCCAAAAGAGTTTCTGGTCTTGTTGTTGCAACTTCTAAGAACTTATCTAAATGTTCACCACTTTCAGAAATTAAAGGGTATTTAAAATGCCATAAATGACCATTTACTTCTTGCATTTCAACTTCAAGATCACTTACTGCAGATTGAGATTCAGGACACCAATTAACCAAATATTCGCCTCTATAAATTAAATTCTTTTTATAGAGAATATTAAAAGCCTCAATAACTGCTTCATTTAATTTTTGATCAAGAGTAAATCTTTCTCTAGTCCAGTCAACTGAATATCCTATCCTTTTTAATTGAGAAACTATTCTTCCACCACTTTGTTCTTTCCAGTTCCATGCTCTTTTAAGAAATTCATCTCTTCCAATATCCTCACTTGTTTTGCCTTCACTTTTTAATTGTTTTTCGAGAATAGTTTGAACAGCTATTGAAGCATGATCAGTTCCTGGTAAACACAAAACATTCTTACCTAAAAGTCTTTGAAAACGTACTACAACATCTATCAAAGCCGTATTAAATGCATGCCCCATATGCAAAGATCCAGTTACATTTGGAGGCGGTATAACAACACAGAAAGGCTCCCCATCATCCTCAGGGTTAGGACTAAACGCCTTTAAACTTTCCCATTTTTCTTGCCACTTTTTTTCTACTTCAAAAGGTGAATAATTCTCTAAAGATAATTGATCATTCATCTCTGTCATGTGCAAATTTTATTTCAATAAACTTTTTGTTTATTTTATCTTGACAGCAGCCAATTAATGAAAATAATATTAGTTTGCAAAAAAAGACACATACATTCTACAAAAGTTTGAAGCCAGAACCACAGGAACAACGTTTTGCATTTTTTGGTGTTGAAATAAGAAATCCACCACCGCTCAAATCACCGTAATAATCTAATTTTAAATCTTTCAGTAAATTAAACTTTTTTACATCCGCGTATAAAGTTACTCCTTCAGTTCTTGAAATAGGGGAACCATTACTTGTACCTGGCCTTAATTTAATATGCATCCATCCTTCGGAACAATTTTTATCCTCTACCAAATCAATCGACATTTCTCCCGGAGAACCTCCAAAAGAAGCTTGCCTAGATAGTTCTGAAGCAGCTCTTTGACTGATTGAAAGATTGACGATCTCAGTCATTAGAAAAAAAATAAATGGGCGATCCAGGGTTCGAACCAGGGACATCCTGCTTGTAAGGCAGGCGCTCTACCGCTGAGCTAATCGCCCTTATAATAAATCATTCTAATAGATGAAGTTTAAAAATTTATACTAAGTATTTAAATATTTCATGATTGAGGCAAAATTTAATTAATAAAATATATCCTATGTCCTCAAACAATAGATATAAATTGGAAAACAATTCCGATTTAGAGACTATAAATAGTTTTAAAATCTTAATATCTAATATCAAAGCATTAAAAGATAAAACTTGGGGCTGCCCATGGCAGAAAATACAGTCTCATATATCGTTGATCCCATTTTTGTATGAAGAAAGTAATGAATTTATAGATGCGATATATGAAAAAAATGCAGATAACATATGTGAAGAGTTAGGAGATCTTTTATTACAAGTAATGCTTCATGCTGAAATCGGTTACGAAGAAAAAGAATTTGCACTAAATGATGTAATAAAAAATCTAAATAAGAAAATTATTAATAGACATCCATATATTTTTAACAAAAAAGAAAAAGTATCATTAAAAAAATCACAACAAATTTTGGGAAATATAAAAAATTTAGAAAAAGAAGCACCTCATATGAAATCTTCAATTAGTAGAAATTTAAATTTGAAAATTAAAAATTTACCTCCAACGATTGGTACAGATAAAATAACAAATGTTGTTAAAGAACATGGTTTCAAGTGGGAAAGTACTGATGAGATTTTTAAAAAGTTAGAAGAAGAGATAAATGAATTGAAGGAGGCAATTAAATGCAAAAATGATTCAGATATAAAAAATGAATTTGGGGATATTTACTTTACCCTTCTGAATCTCTCAAACTTTTTAAAAATAAATCCTGAATCAGCTCTTCAAAAAACTAATATAAAATTTTTAGACAGATTTTCAATCATCGAAGAGCATGCAGGAGATAATATTAAAAAACAAACTCCCAAAGAATTTCAACGGCTTTGGCAAATAGCCAAGCAAAAACTGGCGGGAAAAATTCCTAAAAGCAAATGACAAATATTACAACATGGATAGATGAATATCACAAAGGCTCAAGATTCGGCCTAAATGGGAAAATTCTAATTAAAAAAACCTCAAAATATCAAGAAATTATTGTTATTGAAAATGAATATTATGGTAAAGCTTTAATGTTAGATGGTTGCTGGATGACATCATTAAAAGACGAGAAATATTATCATGAGTGTCTTGTGCATCCTGCATTAAGTAGTATTGACGAAAAATCTAATGTACTAATTATTGGCGGTGGTGACGGTGGTACTGTAAGAGAATGCGTTAAATATTCTCAAATATCAAAAATTGATCTAGTAGAAATTGATGAGGAGGTAATCAAAATATCTAAAAAATTTCTAAAAGAAATTGGAGGCGAAGCATGGAGTGACAAAAGATTAGAAATACATTTTGATGATGGTGTTAAATGGGTTAAAAAAACAAGAGATAATTTTTACGACGTTATATTTATAGATTGTTCAGATCCCTCAGAATTTTCAAATTTATTATTTTCAAATTCTTTTTATGAAGAATGTAAAAGAATACTTACACCAAAGGGGGTATTAGCAACGCAAAGCGAATCTCCTGAATCCTTCAAAAATATTCACATAAATATTTTGAAAGCCCTAAAAAATATATTTAAAGTTTCTGAAACTATGTATTCCTTTGTGCCTATATATCCAAGCGGGATTTGGAGTTGGACATTCGCTTCTTCAGAAAATCTAAATTTATCAAAGCAAAATTATGATGAAGCCCTAAAAATAGAAAAAGGATGTGAAATTTGGAATTTAAATTTTCAAAATGCAGCATTCAAAATGATGCCAAATAAAATTGTAAAAGAACTAAATTAATAAGATGACAAAAAATTTATTTGATAACGAAAATGCAATTTATATGGGAGCAAAAAGAAGTCCTGAGAATTGCTCAATTGGTATATTTGGAGTTAATTATGACGGGACATGTTCGTTTAAGCCAGGAGCAAGATTTGGTCCAGAAGCAATCAGACAAGTCAGTTCTTGTTTAGAAACATATTGTCCAAAAATAAAAAAAGACTTAGAGGATATTATGTATGTTGATTTTGGATCAATACTAATTGATAAAAATGACTCAAAGTCCGTTATTGAATCGGTTGAATCAGCAACAAATTATTTAATTAGTAAACACCTTAGTCCTATTATGCTTGGAGGCGAACACTCCATTACAAGAGGTGCTATTGAAGCATTAGTAAAAAAATATCCAGATTTGATATTGGTTCAACTTGATGCTCATGCAGATTTAAGAGAATCATATATAGGAAATGAACATAGTCATGCTTGTACTATGAAAAGATGCTTAGAAGTGCTACCTAAAAAGAAAATTTTGCAAGTAGGAATTAGAAGTGGGACTAAGGAAGAATTTGAAATTATGGATAACAACAACCAATTAGTTAACTTTTATCCAGGCGGAAATTCACATGAGTTAAAACAAGCTCTTCTACCATACGCTAAGTCTCCAATCTATTTAACAATAGATTTAGATTGGTTTGATCCCAGTTTATTAGCAGGGACGGGCACTCCAGAACCGGGAGGATTTTTTTGGAATGATTTTGAAGAAATACTGAAAACTTTAAAAGACTTTAGAATTGTGGCTTCAGATATTGTGGAATTATCTCCAGAAATTGATAAAAGCGGAGTAAGTAGCATAGTTGCAGCCAAAGTACTTAGAAGCTTAATTTTGTCATTAGAAAATATGCAATAAAAAATTTCTAAACTACAGTGTAAAAATAGTAAATACAAACTAAATATTTCATGGATTTGCTAAAAAGTCCTCTTTATTCAAAATATGTTGAATCCAATGCAAAATTAGTGGATTTTGCAGGTTGGGAAATGCCCATATCATTTTCAGGATTAATTAAAGAGCATGAATCAGTTAGATCTTCAGCAGGATTATTTGATATTTCTCACATGGGTGTGATATCTATTAAGGGAATCAATCCAAAGGATTATACTCAAAAACTTTTTCCTACTAATTTATACTCCTTTTCTGAAGGTCAGGGGCTTTATACAGTAATGCTCAATGATAAAGGAGGAATAATAGATGACTTAATAATTTATGACCTTGGTATACAAGAAAATGACATATCAGAATTGTTGTTAATAGTTAATGCAAGTAGATATCAAGAAGATTTTCAGTGGATAAAAAATTATTTAAATAAATATGAAATTTCCATAACAAACTTTAAAAAAGACAAAGTACTTTTAGCACTACAGGGAAAAAACTCATTCGATTTATTTGAAGAATGGATTGAATCTTCGATCTCACATATCCCTAACTTTGGATGCGAATATAAAATTTTTGAACATATTTCGCCTAAAGAAAAAATTTTCTTTTCAAAGACAGGATATACAGGGGAAAGTGGTCTAGAAATACTTTTATCTAAAAAAGCAGCAATTAATTTATGGGATTTCTCAATTTCCAAAAATGTTGTACCTTGTGGTTTAGGAGCTAGAGATACTCTTAGACTTGAAGCAGGCATGCATCTTTATGGTCAAGACATAAATGAAGAAACTTCTCCATATGAAGCAGGGTTAGGCTGGCTAGTACATCTAGAAAATAATCACGAATTCTTTGGAAGAAGATTTCTTGAAGAGCAGTCAAGATTAGGTATTCAAAAAAAATTAGTTGGTCTCTCTATAGAAGGTAAAGCAATAGGAAGAAAAGGTTGCATAGTTCTTAAAGGTGAAGAAAATATTGGGACTATCACAAGCGGCAGTTGGTCTCCAACTAAACAACAAGCTATAGCTTTCGCATACATCAATACTTCTCAGGCCTTAATAAATAATGAAGTTCAAATATTAATAAGAGGCAAAAAATTCAAAGGAGTTATAACAAAAAGAGCGTTTTATAAAAAAAATTATTAACTAAATTTACCCTTAAAGAATTATTATAAGTTATTGATAAATAAATCATACTTAGATGAGAAACAAAATTTGCAAAGAACTCAATAATACAGATATTGGTAAATTAGTTAATTTATGCGGATGGGTAGATAGAAGAAGAGATCATGGTGGTGTAATTTTTATTGATTTAAGAGACCATAGTGGATTCCTACAAATAACAATTAACCCCGATGATGGTGCAGAACTATTTAAACAGGCAGAAACTCTAAGAAATGAAACAGTAATAATGGTTATCGGAATTATTAATGAAAGGCCCAAAGATTCCATAAATACAAATTTAAGTACTGGAGAGTTAGAGCTTAAGGTTAAAGATTTGCAAATTCTCAACCAAATTAAAAAAAACTTACCTTTTCCAGTGTCTATACATGATTATGAAAATACAAAAGAGGACCTCAGATTAAGATATAGATACCTTGATTTAAGAAGGGGAAAATTACTAGAAAATTTAAAAACAAGACATAAGATTATTAAAGTTGCTAGAGAATTTCTTGATAATTTTGGATTTACAGAAGTAGAGACCCCATTACTTACAAAGTCAACTCCAGAAGGTGCTCGCGATTTTCTTGTTCCTGCACGTCTTTCAAATGGGGAATTTTTTGCTTTACCTCAATCCCCACAACTATTTAAACAACTGTTAATGGTTGGAGGCCTAGACAAGTATTATCAAATCGCAAAATGTTTCCGTGATGAAGACTTAAGGGCAGATAGACAGCCAGAGTTTACTCAATTAGATATTGAGATGAGCTTTATTAGTGAAGAGGAAATAATTTCTTTTAATGAAAGTCTCATAAAAAAAATATGGAAAGAAGTGTTAAATATTAATTTTAATAATGCTTTTCCAAGAATGTCATGGCAGGCAGCAATGGATAATTACGGCACTGATAGACCAGATACTAGATATCAAATGTTATTAAAAGATTTAGGAGGAGTATTAGGAGATATTGGATTTAATATTTTCACAAAGGCAATTAAATCTGGAGGTTATATAAAATCCATAACAGTCAAAGGAGGTAATTCAAGTATTAGCAACGTAAGAATTAAACCAGGAGGTGATATCTTCCAAGTAGCTCAAGATGCAGGAGCTGGTGGTTTGGCCTTTATAAGGGTCAAAGGAGATGAGCTTGAGACTATTGGGGCAATTAAAAATAATCTAAGTGAAGAGCATATAGCTGATATTTTAAAAATCACAGAAGCAAAAGATGGAGACTTAATCCTCTTAGGAGCTGGAGATAAAAAAATTGTCAATCAGTCATTAGATAGGGTTAGACAATATATCGCAAAAGACTTAAATCTCATTGATAAAAGTAAATGGAATTTCTTATGGGTAACTGACTTCCCGATGTTTGAGAGAAATGAAGAGGAAAATAGATATGAAGCTTTACATCATCCTTTTTGTTCTCCAAAAAATATAAAATCTAAAGATTCTGAAAACTTGAAAAAAGAACTTGAGAGCTCTACAGCAAATGCTTATGACTTAGTTCTCAATGGATTGGAGTTAGGAGGTGGCTCTTTACGTATTCATGAAGCGAACTTACAAAGAGAAGTTCTGAAAACGGTAGGACTTACTGATAAAGAGATTGATGAAAAATTTGGATTTTTAATAGAAGCCTTAGAAATGGGTGCTCCTCCTCATGGTGGAATAGCGTTTGGATTGGATCGTATTACCATGCTAATCATTGGTGCAGATTCAATCAGAGAAACCATTGCTTTTCCAAAAAATCAACAAGCAAAATGTCTTCTCACAAATGCACCTTCAAATGTCTCTGAATCACAATTAAAAGAATTAGATATTGAAATAACAATTGATGAATAAGAATATATATGGATGTTCTAAAAGTTTTTTGTTTAAATAAAATATAATGAGGCTGTGCTTAATTAAAAATATTTAATGTCAAAATTTGTATTTGTCACCGGAGGAGTAGTTTCTAGCATTGGTAAAGGAATTGTAGCTGCAAGCTTAGGAAGATTATTAAAGTCTAGAGGATATAGTGTTTCAATATTAAAACTAGATCCATATCTAAATGTTGATCCAGGAACAATGAGCCCTTTCCAACATGGAGAAGTATTTGTAACCGAAGATGGGGCTGAAACAGATCTTGATTTAGGTCACTATGAAAGATTTACTGATACTGCAATGACTAGGTTAAATAGTGTGACTACGGGATCTATCTATCAAGCAGTTATCAATAAAGAAAGAAGAGGTAGTTATGACGGTGGAACTGTGCAAGTAATACCTCACATAACAGGAGAAATAAGAGAAAGAATTCATAGAGTAGCCGCCAACAGTAATGCAGATATTATTATTACTGAAATTGGTGGAACAGTTGGTGATATTGAATCTTTACCTTTTTTAGAGGCAATAAGAGAATTCAAAAATGATGTCAATAGGAACGATGTTGCATATATACACGTAACATTACTTCCTTATATCAAAACCTCTGGCGAAATAAAAACTAAACCAACACAACATTCAGTTAAAGAATTAAGATCAATTGGAATTCAGCCAGATTTACTTGTATGCCGAAGTGATAAATCTATCAATGAAGCTCTTAAAAAGAAGGTTAGTGGTTTTTGCGGTGTCAATATCAACTCTGTAATTGAAGCTTTAGACGCAGACAGTATTTATTCTGTACCTCTTTCTTTAAAAAAAGAAGGTTTATGCAAAGAAACCCTGAAGTATTTAGACCTTGAAGATAAAAAATGTGATTTGAAAAATTGGGAGCAACTAATACACAACCTAAGAAATCCTGGAGCTCCAATCAAAGTTGCTTTAGTAGGAAAATACATTGAACTCGGAGATGCATATTTATCTGTTGTTGAAGCTTTAAGACATGCATGCATTGAACAAAAGGCTTTATTAGATTTGCATTGGGTAAGTGCTGAAATGATAGAAAAAAATTCAGCAGAAACTTACTTAAATGAAGTTGATGCAATTGTCGTACCCGGGGGATTTGGCAATAGAGGAGTCAATGGAAAAATTTCGGCTATAAAATTCGCAAGAGAAAATAAAATTCCCTTTTTAGGTTTGTGCCTTGGTATGCAATGCGCAGTTATAGAATGGGCCAGGAATGTAGCTAATCTTCCAGATGCATCTAGTTCAGAACTAGACCCAAACACTCCCAATCCAGTGATACATTTATTACCAGAACAAGAAGATGTAGTTGATTTAGGTGGGACAATGAGACTTGGAGTTTATCCATGTAGATTGACAAACAATACAACTGGGAAAAACTTATATGATGAAGATGTTATTTATGAGAGACATAGACATAGATACGAATTTAATAATTACTACAAACAAAGTTTTTTAGATTCTGGATACAAAATTAGTGGTACATCACCAGATGGCAGATTAGTTGAGTTAATTGAGTTAGAAAATCATCCATACTTCTTAGCATGTCAATATCATCCTGAGTTTTTATCACGACCTGGCAAACCTCATCCTTTATTTAAAGGTTTAATAAAAGCCTCTCAAGATAAGTTAACTCAATCAAATTAATATTCTTTATTTTTTTGAATGAAAATGACAAATTTTTTACCCTTAGTCGAACAATTTCATTCATTACAAGGTGAAGGTTATCACGCTGGAAAAAGTGCTTTTTTTGTAAGATTAGCCGGATGTAAAGTTGGATGTTCGTGGTGCGATACCAAGAATTCATGGGACGAGAAAAAACACCCTTCTATATCAATTAAAAAAATAATAGATCGCATAAAAATTGCCAGAGAAAAAGGAGCATCTTTTTGCGTTATCACAGGTGGAGAACCTTTACAACATAACTTGGATAATTTTTGCAAAGCCATAAAAAAAATGACGATGGGAGAAGAACAAAAGCCAATGAAGATTCATATTGAGACAAGTGGAGTTAATTCGATATCAGGAAGCTATGACTGGATTACTTTATCTCCTAAAAGACACTCACCTCCAAAAAATTATTTTTTAAAAAACTGTAATGAAATCAAAATAATCATAAATGAAATAGAAGATATTGAATTTGCTATTCAAATAAAAAAACAAACTTTAAAACAATCTCAACTTTCTAAAAGCGAAGATGGCTTAAAAAAAGAAGATAAAATTTTTTATTTACAGCCAGCATGGAACAATGCTAATGGTTTTTCTCTTGCTATTGATTTCGTAAAAAATAACCCCGATTGGAAATTGAGCCTTCAAACTCACAAATACTTAAAAATTAATTGAAATCATATGACTCTTAAAAATAAATCGATAGTAGTTTTATTATCTGGAGGTTTAGATTCTTCTACAGTTACTGGTATCGCAAAAAAATCCGAAGCTAAAATTTTTGGCCTTTCATTTGACTACGGTCAACGTCATAAAAAAGAATTAAATTCTGCATCAATAATTGCAAAACACTTTAATATCGAAGAATTTAAAATCATTAAGCTTGACTTATCTTTATGGGGAGGCTCGTCATTAACTGATACTCAAAAAAATATTCCGATAGAAGGTGTACAAACTAATAAAATTCCTAATACTTATGTTCCTGGTAGAAATACTATATTTATTTCCGTTGCACTAAGTTATGCCGAAGCAATAGATGCTGATTTTATAGGATTAGGAGTTAATGCACTAGATTATTCTGGTTATCCAGATTGCAGACCTGACTACATAAAAAAATTTCAAGAATTAGCAGATTTAGCCAATAAAAGAGGAAGAGAAAATAATCCAATAAAACTTTGGACACCACTATTAGATTTAAATAAAGAGGAAATTATTAAATTAGCTTTTGCTAATCATGTCCCCTTAGATAAAACATGGAGTTGTTATTCGGGTAATTCAAAACCATGCGGTAAGTGTGATAGCTGCAGAATTAGAAATGCCGCTTATGAAAAATGGCTTAATAACAATAATAAAAAATGAAAATAAAAAAAATAATTCTTGAAAAATGGATAGATCCAGCACTGATTACGCATCATCTAACAAAAAAATTCGGAGATCAAGGATTAGCTTGGCTAGACAGTGATGGCAAAGAAAATGGAGAATGGTCAATAATAGGAATTAATCCTAAAAAAATAATCCAATCAAGAGATATCAATAACTTAGACAAAACTAATAATCCATTTAACAATTTAAAAAATATTGACCAAGGATTTTGGATCGGATGGTTAAGTTATGAAGCTGGAGTTTACATAGAACCCAAAAACCCATGGCGAAAATCTAATATGGCAACTTTATGGATTGCATCATATGATCCAATCATTAAATGTAATCTAATAAAAAAAGAAATAATTATCGAAGGTACAAACTCATCTGAACTGATGAATTATAAAAACATAATCAACAATATAAAAAATATTGAAGAAGAAAATATTATTAAAACAAATTTAAATTTTGATTTTTCAAAAATAAATTTGGACGAAATGTCTGAAAAATTTCAGAAAAATATTCTAAAATTGAAGAAATTAATTTCCTTAGGGGATATATTTCAAGCAAACCTAACAACTAAATGCGAAATTGAATCTTCCAAAAACTATAATCCTCTAGATATTTATTTGAAAATAAGAAGGAAATTAAGAGCTCCCTTTGGAGGAATAATAATAAATAATGATAATTATACAGAGTCTGTATTATCTACCTCGCCAGAAAGATTTATAAAAATAGATAATAAAAATTTTGTAGAATCAAGACCTATCAAAGGAACTAGATCCAGAGATAAGGATTTAAATCAAGACGCACTTAATGCTATCGATTTAATAACGAACGAAAAAGATAGAGCCGAAAATATTATGATTGTTGACCTAATAAGAAATGATTTAAGTAAAGTTTGCGAAACAGGAAGTATTATGGTGCCAGAAATATTAAAACTTGAAAGTTTCTTAAAAGTTCATCATCTAACTTCAGTAATCAGAGGCAAATTAAAAAAAGACAAGAACTGGATTGATTTACTAAAAGCTTGTTGGCCTGGGGGCTCTATAACTGGAGCACCTAAATTAAGATCATGCCAGAGACTTTTTGAATTAGAAGAATGTGAACGCGGACCATACTGTGGCTCATTTTTGAAGCTTGACTGGAATGGAGAGTTTGACAGCAATATACTAATAAGATCATTTTTAATTAAAGACAAAAAAATCAATATATATGCTGGTTGCGGAATAGTTATTGACTCAAACCCTGAAGAGGAAACTAATGAACTAAAGTGGAAACTTTTACCGTTAATTGATTCACTAAAATGATTGAAACATTAGGCTGGCACAAGGATCAATGGTTGGATATTGATAGAATATTTATTGCTGCTAATAATAGAGGATTAAAATTTGCTGATGGTATATTTGAAACCATTTTGATAAAAGAAAACAAACCTATTCTTTTTGATGAACATCTGAAAAGATTAGAAAAAAGTAGCAAGATTTTAAATATTAATCTCAAAATAAATAATTTAACTTTGAGACAACTTATTCACGATGGAATTAGAAAGTTATCACTTAAAAATGATCAATTTGCTTCAGTAAGAATAAACTATAGTCGAGGAACTAATGAAGGTCGAAAGCTAACAATTGATAGTACTTCAGAGACAAAAGATTTGGATAATTTATGGCTTGAGTTCTATAGAATCAAACCAAATTTTATTCCTATAAGTGTTTGCATTAGTCAAACGGAAAAAATAAATGAATTCAGTCTTATAAGTAAATGCAAAACATTTTCATATAATCAGGCAATACAAGTTTTGACAGAAGCTAATGAAAAATCATTTGATGATTCTATCCTTTTGAATACGTCAGGTGAACTTTGTTGTGGAAGTACATTTAATCTTCTAATTAAAAGAAATAATCAATGGATAACTCCTAGAAAAGAGAGCGGCTGTTTAGAGGGAATTATGGTTTCTAAAGCTTTAAAATTGAAAATTGTAAAAGAAGAATTAATTCCTCCAGAATTTCAAAATGATGACATAATAGTTGCAATTAATAGCTTATCTTGCAGACAAATTAATCAAGTTAATGATTTAAAGCTTAAACCTAAATTCGATCCAATTTACTTTTGGGATTTATTATATAATTGAACTTTTTTAATATCTGGTAAATAGACATCAGATACTTTAGTTATGTTGTTATTAACCTTAAATTCAACAATTTTTCCAATAATGATAATTGATGGAGCTAAAAATTCTTCATCTTTGATTTTATCTGGAAGATTATCTAATTTCTCTATCAAACATTTTTGATTTTTGAAAGTAGCTTCTTGAATAACAGCGCATTTAGTATTCTTATCTAAACCACCTAGAATTAATTCATCCACAATAAATTCAATATTTTTTATACCCATAAAAATTACTAAGCTATCTGATGATTTAGCTAAATCTCTCCAATTCACTGTCTTTTTTTCCTTATCTACACGCTCATGTCCAGTGACGAAAGTTACGGAACTTGCAGCATCTCTATGGGTTAGTGGAATACCAAAATATGTGGGGGCAGCTATCCCAGAAGTAATACCCGGAACGATTTCAACTGATACTCCATTTTTTTCTAAAAAAGATACTTCTTCACCACCCCTTGAAAAGACAAAAGGATCTCCTCCTTTAAGCCTCACAACATTTTTACCTTCTTTTGCCAATTTCAGAATAAGATCATTAGTTTCAACCTGCGGTACAGAACACTTCCCCGCTCTTTTACCGACATGATAAATTTCTGTATTTTTTCCTGTTTCTTTTGTTATTTCATCTGGGATTAATGCATCATGAACCAATGCATCGCAATTTTTTATTAAACGCAAAGCTTTTATAGTTAAAAGTTCAGGATCACCAGGACCTGCTCCAACTAAATAAACAATACCGGGCACATTAATCTCCATTAACAAGTATGGTAATAGAAGTTAATTGGAATGAAGGTAAATATTGTGAAAGAAAATTTATTGAAACCAAATAAAAAATTTACCCTCCTTAGCGCTTTTATAACTCTTTTAAATGATCGATTAAGTGAAAGTATCCTTCTACCTATTTTACCCTCTTTTGTTTTACTTTTTGACTCTAAAGCCAGTACATATGGATTGTTATCATGTACTTACCAATTAGCCCAATTTACAGCTTCTCCTTTTATAGGAGTTATGAGTGATAGATACGGAAGAAGACCTGTAACTCTTTTTTGTATTACTGGCTCAATAATAGGAATTTCAATATTATCCTTTACTGTTCTTTTTAATTGGTCAAATTCCATAGCTGCTATTCCTTTATTTTTATTATTTTTAGCAAGACTGATTGACGGTTTAAGTGGTGGCACAGCAGCCACAGCAACAACTATTCTTGCAGATATTTCAAGCCCTGAAAAAAGAGCAAAAACATTTGGACTGATTGGTGTGGCTTTTGGTTTAAGTTTTTTCTTGGGAAATATTTTCGTTGTAATTTTTGCAAAAAATACAAACAATAACTTTATCATCCCAGTTTTGATAGCCTCAATCATTCCAATAATAAATTTTCTCCTTGTATTTTTTTACTTACCAGAAACGAAACCTAATAAAGCCTCAAGTAAATCAAAAACTATTTTAAAAAATCCTTTAAAAGCGCTATTTACAGTTTTCAAAGAAGAAAAGATTAAAAAATTATCATTAGCTTTTTTTATTTACTTTATTGCTTTTACTGGATTGACCAATATCCTAATATTTTTCCTTCAAGAATCGTTAAACTGGACAACCAAAGCATCAAGTGGAACTCTTGTGGTAGTAGGAATTATTGCAATTATTGTTCAAGGAGGGCTTATTGGACCTCTCGTAAAGCAATTCGGAGAAATGAAATTAACACTTATAGGATCAGGATTCATTCTTGTGGCATGTTCACTTTTAATCACTGCTCCAAAAGAAAATGCGACAATTAATATTTATTCAGCTGTTTCATTTTTGGCAATTGGGGCCGGATTAATTACGCCAACCTTAAGAGCATTAATATCAAAGAAATTAGACGTTGATAAACAAGGCTCAATTTTAAGTAACCTACAGGGTCTACAAAGTCTTGGTGGGGTTTTAGGAATAGCAATGGCTGGAAGAGTTTATGATAACTTTGGTCCTAAATCCCCCTTTATTGCTGGTTCCATTATCTTAATTTTCATGATATACCTTATTGCAGAGAGTAAAAATAATAATTTTATTTATGATCAAAAATCAAAAGTACTTTAATGAAAAACCAGGCTGATATTTTTATTAATAGGGAATTAAGTTGGATTGAATTCAATAAAAGAGTTCTCCTAACTGGGATGGAAAAAGATTACAAAATCCTAGATAAAGTGAAATTTTTCTCAATTTTTAGTAATAACCTTGATGAATTTTTTATGGTAAGAGTAGCTTCTTTAAAAGCACAAGTTGAAGCAGGAATTACAAAAAAAAGTATTGATGGACTTACCCCTAAACAGCAGTTAGCAAAAATCAACAAAGAAGTAAAAAATTTAACTAATCTTCAAGAAAACTTCTTAAATAATGAATTAAATAATGAGCTAAAAAAAGAAGGTATAATTTTAAAAAAATATAAGGATCTGAGTGAAAATCAGAAAAATTGGTGTAATAACTTCTTTACTTCATCTATATTTCCTTTACTAACTCCATTGGTTGTTGATCCTTCTCATCCATTTCCATTTATAAGTAATTTAAGTTTAAATTTAGCGGCATTAATAAAGGATGGGGAAGATTCTAAAAATCAGTTTGTAAGAATAAAAATACCAACAAAAAATATAAATCGATTTATACAAATTCCCAATGAAATTATTCAAAGTAGTGAAGAAATTTCTCACATTTTCATTTGTGTTGAAGATTTAATTGGCAATAATATAAATACTTTATTTAGCGGAATGGAATGTATAAATTACTCTTTTTTTAGAGTGACAAGAGATGCAGATTTAGAATTAAAAGAACTTGAAGCTGATGATCTTCTTCTAGCAGTTGAACAAAGTTTGCAAAAGAGAAGATTAGGAGGAGACGTAGTTAGATTAGAAGTTAAATCAAATATGCCAAACAATATACTAAAATTACTTATTGAAAGTATCTCAATACAAGAAGAATATATATACTTTTGCAAAAGTTTATTAGGACTTGACGATTTAAGTCAGTTGACAAAAATTGATAGAGCTGATTTAAAAGAAAATCTGCTGATTGGGAAAACTCACCCTCAATTAAAAAATTTAGATTCGCCTTCAAACAAAAACTTAAATTCTATTTTCAAGATAATTAGGAAAAAAAATATTCTGCTTCATCATCCATATGACTTATTTAAAACTTCAGTTGAAGAATTTATAAACAGAGCAGCTGAAGATCCACTTGTGATGGCTATAAAAATTACTTTATATCGAGTTTCAAAGGATTCGCCAATCATCACAGCTTTAATGAGAGCTGCAGAAAATGGAAAAGAAGTAATGACTCTTGTTGAACTTAAAGCAAGATTTGATGAAGATAATAATATTCAATGGGCAAAACAGCTTGAACAAGCTGGAATTCATGTTGTATATGGAATCATAGGATTTAAAACTCATACAAAAATTGCTTTAATAGTTCGAAAAGAGAAAGGACGATTAAGAAATTATTTTCATATTGGAACAGGAAATTATAACTCTAATACTTCAAGGTTTTATACAGATTTAGGATTACTTTCAACAGATCCTGATATTGCATCCGATTTACTTGAGTTATTTAATTATTTATCAGGTTTTTCTAAACAAAAACGTTATCAAAAATTATTAGTTTCTCCCTCATCAATGAGGGAAAAATTTATCTTTCTCATAAAGAGAGAAATTAAAAATGCCAAAGAAGGTAAAAAAGCTGAAATAATTGCAAAAATGAATTCTTTAGTAGACCCAGAAATAATCAAACTTCTTTATGAAGCTTCTGAAGCAGGTGTAAAAATTTATCTCATAATAAGAGGTATGTGTTGCTTGTATCCACAAAGAAAAAATTTAAGTGAAAATATTCAGGTCATAAGCATTATTGGACATTTTCTTGAGCACTCAAGGATTTTTTGGTTTTACAACAATGATGACCATGAAGTTTTAATTGGGAGTGCAGATTGGATGAGAAGAAACCTAGATAGAAGGATTGAGGCTGTTACTCCAATAGAAGATCATGAACTTAAATCTGAAATATACTCGCTTTTGCAAACCTACATTAAAGACAATTACTTTTCTTGGATAATGAGAGAGGATGGTTCGTACTCAAAATTTGCAATAGATTCAGCGAATAATCGTTCGCAAATTGACCTCATAGAAAAATAAATAATATATTTATTTTTATAACATTTACAAAAATACTTAATATTTTAATTTTTTTTTATTTTTGTAAAACTCTTTCATATCAATAGATTTCAAGAAATTGAGGCAAAAAAAGATTTTTTTGTCTTTTAAGTTTCAACGTAAAAGTAGTTTTTATTTCAATTTCAGTGCTAGCTTTTTAAAAAATCCATTATTTAGGAGGCCAGGGTGATGGGGATCCCTCTGGAATCTGCAAAGAGCTCTTCAGATAATAATTTTGATGAGCCTAGATTACCAAACACTACGGGCAAGTCTCGTAAATCAAAATCCAGTCTAACTGGAAAACAAATCCAAAAAAAATCTGGAAGAATCACTTCAGATTCTATTGGTTTTTACTTAAGTAGCATTGGTAGAGTACCTCTACTAACTCCAGCTGAGGAAATAGAGTTAGCTCATCATGTTCAAACCATGAAAAAGTTGCTACAAATTCCTGAAACTGATAGGACTCAACGAAATCTTTATCAAATTAAGATTGGCAAAAGAGCCAGAGATAGAATGATGGCTGCTAATCTAAGACTAGTTGTCTCAGTTGCAAAAAAATATCAAAACCAAGGCCTTGAATTATTAGACCTTGTCCAGGAAGGCGCTATTGGCCTTGAAAGAGCTGTAGATAAATTCGATCCTGCTATGGGATATAAATTCTCAACTTATGCTTACTGGTGGATTAGGCAAGGCATGACAAGAGCTATTGATAACAGTGCAAGAACTATCCGTTTGCCTATTCACATAAGTGAAAAACTATCCAAAATGAGAAGAGTCTCTAGAGAATTGTCACATAAATTTGGGAGACAACCTACCAGATTGGAAATGGCAACTGAGATGGGAATTGATCAAAAAGATTTAGAAGATTTAATTTCTCAAAGCGCACCTTGCGCCTCCTTAGATGCTCATGCTAGAGGCGAAGAAGATAGAAGTACTTTGGGTGAACTCATACCTGATCCAAACTGTGAAGAGCCTATGGAAGGTATGGATAGAACTATACAAAAAGAGCATTTAGGAACTTGGCTTTCTCAATTAAATGAAAGAGAACAAAAAATCATGAAGCTCAGATTTGGCCTAGATGGTGAAGAACCATTAACACTGGCAGAAATAGGAAGACAAATTAATGTTTCACGAGAGAGAGTAAGGCAACTAGAAGCTAAAGCAATATTAAAACTTAGAGTAATGACAACTCATCAAAAAGCAGCTTAATAAAATTGATAAGATTTGCTGTAATTTTATTATATTTATTTTCAATTTTTTTAATATCAATAGTTTTTAAAAAATATAATGAAGATAGCAGAGAAATCGTAAGAAAAATAATACACATTGGAATAGGACCATTAATACCAATTGCACAATTTTTAAAAATTGATCAAAATTCAGCTCTTATTTTTACAGGAATTGTCTCGTTAATGGTTTTGATCAATTACACCTATAAATTATTTCCAACAATTGAAGATGTTGAGAGAAAGAGTTATGGAACATTATTTTATTGTCTAAGTTTATTTATTTTAATTTATCTTTTCTGGGATAAAAATCCCTATGCATTAATAACTGGATTTTTTATTATGACTTTTGGTGATGGATTAGCTGGGTTAATAGGAAAAAGTTTAAACTCAAAGAGTTGGATTTTTTTTAAACAAAAAAAATCATTATTTGGCACTATGACAATGTTTTTGGCAAGCTTAATAGTAGTTTGCTCAATAGGATACGCCCAATATAATAGTTTTAATTTAAATTATTTAACGATAGCTTTTTTTGCCACTTTACTCGAACAATTTAGTGTTTTAGGAATAGATAATTTCATTGTTCCAATTTCTTCAGCATTATTTTTTAATTTTTTTATAACTAATTAAGTGAATTATTTAATATAGCGAGTAATTCTTTCGTTGTATCAATATCTATGCATGCATCAGTAATGCTTCTGCCAAACTCAAGATCTTCTTTTTGTAAAAGTTTTTGATTACCTTCTTTCAAATGACTTTCTAGCATTACTCCTAAAATATTTTTTTCACCATTACTTATTTGAGTAGCTATATTTTTTAAAACTTCCGCCTGTTTTCGGAAGTTTTTGTTGGAATTTCCATGACTACAATCAATCATCACTTTATAAGGAAGATTACATTGCTTTAATTCTGCTGAAATTCTTTGAACATGTTGACTTTCAAAATTTGGACCTTTTGAGCCTCCTCTTAAAACAATATGGCCATCTGGATTTCCCGTAGTATTAACAATAGAAGCCATTCCATTTTCATTTACACCTAAGAAATGATGAGATTTAGAAGCTGATTGCATTGCATTTATTGCAGTAGTAAAAGAACCATCTGTCCCATTTTTAAAGCCAATAGGCATTGATAATCCTGATGCCATTTCCCTATGAGTTTGACTCTCAGTAGTCCTTGCACCTATGGCTGTCCAACTTATCAAATCAGCAATATATTGAGGAACAATTGGATCTAGTAATTCTGTAGCAGAAGGTATTCCACGAGTTGCGAGATATGAAAGCAAACTTCTTGCCCTTCTTAAACCAGTATTAATATCATAAGAATCATCTAGATGGGGATCATTTATAAGTCCCTTCCATCCAATAGTTGTTCTTGGTTTCTCAAAATATACTCTCATAATTATTTCTAATTTATCTTTATAAAGTTCTCGGAAATCATGGATATATTGTGAATATTCTTTTGCAGCTTCTATATCATGAATTGAACATGGACCAACAATGACTAAAAGCTTCCGATCATTGTGATGCAAAATATTTTGTATCGATCTTCTTGTTTTAGATACTGTATTAGCAGAGGTATGATCTAAAGGTATATCATTATGTAATCTGCTTGGAGGTATTAATGGACGTGTTTCAACGACATGTAAATCTGATGTCTTTTCCAAAGCTGAATTATTTGATGATGACGTCATTGATTAATTAAGAAGTTTGAATATTTAAAAAAGCATTTATGAATACTCTCCTTTTCAATATTAAAAATAACAATAGATTAGGCATTAAACCTTACTAATGAAGAATTTGGAAACATTGCTAAAAAATTACGCAGATCATGTAGCTGAAAGAGCTGCCAAAGGAATACCTCCTTTACCCTTAAATGCTGAGCAAACAAATTGTGTTACAAAATTATTAGAACAAGATGATAATTACGATTCATCATATTTACTTGATTTGTTAATAAATAGAGTACCACCAGGAGTTGACGAAGCTGCATATGTAAAAGCAAGCTGGCTTACAGCTATTGTAAATTCAGAAAAATATTGCAAATCAATAAACCCTCAAAAAGCAATTGAAATTCTTGGGACAATGATTGGCGGATATAATGTTAATTCTCTGGTTGAAATTCTTAAAGGAAAGAATAGTTTACTAGCTAAAAAATCAGCAAAAGTTTTAAAAAATATTATCCTTGTTTACGACTCATCTAATGAAATTTATGAATTATCTCAAAATAATATTTATGCAAAAGAGGTAGTAGATAGTTGGGCAAATGCAGAATGGTTCAAAAATAAAAAAGTTTTAGATAAAGAGATTACTTGTTTAGTATTTAAAGTTGACGGAGAAACAAACACAGACGATTTATCTCCTGCTGTACATGCAACAACGCGCCCGGATATACCGATGCACGCATTGGCTATGTTGGAATCTAAAAAACCTGATGGACTAAAGATTCTCAACGATTTAAAAAAACAGAATTTACCAATAGCATATGTTGGAGATGTTGTTGGAACAGGAAGTTCTAGAAAATCTGCTATTAATTCACTCATATGGCATATAGGCGAAGATATCCCTTTTGTGCCAAACAAAAAAACAGGTGGAATAATAATTGGTAGCAAAATAGCACCTATTTTCTTTAATACTGCACAAGATTCAGGAGCATTACCTATAGAAGCTGACGTATCTCATATGGAAACAGGAGATATTATTAAAATATATCCTTATGAAGGCATTATTAAAAAAATTGAAAAAGAAACGAATACTGAAGAATTAATAAGCAAATTCAACTTGTATCCATCAACTCTTACTGATGAAATTCAAGCTGGCGGCAGAATTAATCTTATGATTGGAAGATCACTTACGGACAAAATTAGAAACAAATTAGATTATCAATCAAGTGAAATATTTATACGACCACAAAATCCAACAAAAAGTGATTTTGGCTTTACTCAAGCTCAAAAAATAGTAGGGAAAGCGTGCGGTCTTGATGGAGTTAGGCCTGGAATGACCTGTGAACCAATTATGACCACAGTTGGCAGTCAAGATACTACAGGGCCAATGACAAGAGATGAACTCAAAGAACTAGCTTGTTTAGGATTCACTGCAGATTTAGTGATGCAAAGTTTTTGTCATACAGCTGCATATCCCAAACCAGTAGATCTAATAACCCATAAAGAATTACCTGATTTTATATCTCAAAGAGGTGGCGTCGCTCTTAAACCTGGAGATGGCATAATTCATAGCTGGCTAAACAGAATGCTTCTCCCTGACACTGTTGGCACAGGTGGAGATAGTCATACAAGATTTCCTCTTGGTATCTCATTCCCTGGAGGTTCTGGCATTGTAGCCTTTGCCGCTGCAATAGGATCAATGCCATTAAATATGCCAGAATCTGTGCTCATTAAATTTATAGGAGAATTATTACCAGGAATTACTTTGAGAGATTTAGTAAATGCAATACCTCTTTTTGCAATTAAAAAAGGACTCTTAACTGTTGAGAAAGCAAATAAAAAAAATATTTTTAATGGGAAAATTATGGAAATTGAGGGATTACCTAATCTAAAACTTGAACAAGCTTTTGAACTTACTGATGCTACTGCAGAACGTTCATGCGCTGGCAGCACAATACTTTTATCTCAAGATACTGTTCAAGAATACTTAAGAAGCAATATCTGCCTGTTAGAAAAAATGATTGAGAGCAATTATGAAGACTCAAAATCGATTTCAAGAAGGATAAATGATATGAAAAATTGGTTAAAAAACCCCTTATTAATTCAGCCAGATATAAACGCTCAGTATGATGAAATTATTGAAATTGATTTAGCAAAAGTAACACAACCTATAGTTGCTTGCCCTAACGACCCAGATAACGTGAAGGAAATCACTGATGTTGCAAATACAAATATTGACGAGGTTTTTATAGGCTCTTGCATGACAAATATTGGTCATTACAGAGCAGCTGCCAAAGTTCTTGAAGGTGTACAAGATTTAAAAGCAAAATTATGGATTTGTCCACCTACAAAAATGGATGAAGAAACTCTAAAAGCTGAAGGTTACTATAAAATATTTGAAAATTGTGGTGCAAGATTAGAGTTGCCAGGGTGTTCTTTATGTATGGGAAATCAAGCCAGAGTGGATGAAGGATCTGTAGTTTTTTCTACGAGTACAAGAAATTTCGACAATAGACTTGGAAAAAATGCACAAGTATTTTTAGGAAGTGCTGAATTAGCAGCAGTTTGCGCACTTCTTGGGAAAATACCAGAAGTAGAAGAATATCAGGATATTACTAAAAATAAAATTAATCCATATTCAGATGAACTTTATCGTTATCTTCAATTTGATGAAATAAACGATTTCAGTTTGTCAAAGTGATCATGGATTATGCCAAACCTTTTAAAAGAAAATATTCAAAGAACCAGTAATAATTCTTCCCGCAGCATCAAAAAACTATTAACACAAAGATCTCTAGTCGTTGCATTTTCTCTTTTATTAACCGGTTTAGGGGCTTCAATTACAAGCATATTCTTTAAAACTGGAATCTACTTTATTAACAATTGGAGATTGGCCCTATTAGACCAATTCCCATCTATTGCAGTATTACCAATTTTTGGAGCTGCAGGAGGAACGGTTGCGGGATATTTAATCAAAAATTTTGCCCCTGCCGCAAAAGGTTCAGGTGTGAGTCAAATCATGGGTTTCTTAAGACATAAAAAAGTGCCAATGAATATAAAAGTAGGATTAATAAAGCTCATATCTGGAATTATTGCTATTGGCAGTGGATTTCCTTTGGGTCCGGAGGGTCCATCTGTTCAAATGGGAGGATCAGTTGCTTGGCAAATGGCTAAATGGCTCAAAGCTCCTACAGCCTTCAGAAGAGTAATAGTAGCAGCAGGAGGTGGTGCTGGAATAGCGGCAGTTTTTAGTGCTCCATTAGGAGGCTTTGTTTATGCAATAGAGGAGCTATTAAACTCCGCTAGACCAGTAATTTTGCTATTGGTAGTAATTACAACTTTCATAGCAGATTCATCTGCTGATATTATTCAAGCCTTGGGTTTAGATCCTAAAGCAGGTGGCTTTGATTTTAACCTCGGATTTTTGATACAAAAAGAATATGACCCATCAGTTTTTTTCTTGCCTATAGATTTAATTTATCTAGTTTTACTAGGAATAATTATTGGGATCTTTGCTGAACTGTACAGTAGATATGTTTTGTTTATGCAAAATCTTGGGAAAAAGTGGTATAAAAATAAATTTGTTTTAAAAATGAGTATCTGTGGACTTATTTTAGGAAGCATCTATTCTTTTTTACCCAGCACTTTTCATAATTTAGATGAATTACAGAAAATAATAGCTGAGCAAAATACAAGTATTGGAATTGCATTATTAGCAGTTTTAGTATTATTTATAACTACAGGGTTAGCTGCAGCATCTGGAGCTCCTGGAGGGTTGTTCTATCCAATGCTTACTTTAGGAGGTTCAATCGGACTAATAGTTGGGAGCTGGGTAGAAATAGCAACAGGACATGCACCCAGTACATACATTTTTGCCGGAATGGGGGCTTTCGTGGCAGGATGTTCGAGAACTCCTATAACAGCTATGTTTTTAGCTTTTGCATTAACAAAAAATTTATTAATAATGAAACCTGTGTTAATCAGTTGTATCGCCAGTTTCTTGATAGCTAGAGCTTTTAATGAAGAATCAATTTATGAAAGACAAATACAAATAGAATTAGACGACTAAGAAATTATTTTCAATCAAAAACTGCAGTTTTGCTGTTATAAACAAATACTTGATGATTTAGATGTAATCTAACTGCTCTTGCTAAAGCAATTCTCTCAATATCTCTTCCTTTTCTAATCAAATCATCAACTTCATCCCTATGACTTACATTAACTGTGCATTGCTCTATTATCGGACCTTCATCAAGATCTTGAGTAACATAATGGGCAGTAGCACCAATTAATTTAACACCCCTCTTCCATGCTCGATGGTATGGTTGCGCCCCCTTAAATGCAGGTAAGAAAGAATGATGAATATTTATTATTGAAGAAAACTGTTTTAAAAAAGAATCACTCAAAATTTGCATATATTTGGCTAATACAACAAGATCAATTTCATATTCTTTTAGTAAATTTAAAAATTGATCTTCAACATTAGATTTATCAATACTAAATGTATCAATATGGACAAATTTTGCATTAAAGTCGTTTGCAATATTTTCAAGATAAGAATGATTTGAAATTATTAACGGAACTTTCATTTTGAGTTCACCATTTCTAACTCGCCAGAGTAAATCAATCAAACAATGATTTTGTTTGCTAACAAAAATAGCAACATTTGGAATCTCATCAGAATAATTTACATTAAATTTTCCATTGACTTCAGCTGCGATTTTTTCAAATTCATTATAAATTTCATCTTTATTAATAGATGCTTGTTTACTATTCCATTCAATGCGACTAAGAAACAATCCCGCATCTTGATCTGTGTGATGATCAGAATGCTTTATATTGCCACCGTAATTTGAAATCCAACTTGTAAGTAAACTTACAAGGCCAGGACGATCAGGACAAACAATTTTAAATATAATTGAAGGAAGTTCCAAAAATCTTTAACTATTTATTTAAATAAGCAATCATATCTAATATATCAATGAAAAGCTTAAAAGAAAATTTTCAAAAAGCACACATAGTTATTATTGGATCGGGAATTATTGGAAAATTTAATGCCTTAGAATTATCAGAATTAGGCTTTCGGATAACAATAATAGATCCAGCTGAACATAAAAATAGTAGTAATGCAGCTTTAGGACTACTAATGGGTAATATGTATCAAAAAAGAAGAGGTAGAAGTTGGGATCTTAGGAAACAAAGCATTGAGTTATGGCCAAAATGGATTAAATTTCTGCAAAAATTTAATTATGAATTAAACATTAAAAAACCATTAATAGCACTAACTACGAATGAAGAAAAGTTTAAAAAATTGGAGAAATTTATTTATGAAAATAATGATCTAAACTTACAAATTTTAGAGAGAGAATCATTATTTATCAAGAATATAAATCAAGCCTTCCAAACAAAAAACATAAAAGGTATGATTTCTTTCGATGATGGAAGAATAAATGCTACATCGTTACTTAAAACATTAGATAAATATCTAAAAAATAAAAAAATAAATTTTGTAGATGAAGAAATAATAAAAATCAGAAAATTTAACAATCAATGGTTATCTACGACAAAAAACAATGAAGATATCAAATCTGACATAGTTATTTTGTGTAATTCTCTAAAAGCGGTTGATTTAATAGATTACCTATCTCACAACATCAAATTAAAACCTGTTTTGGGTCAAGCTATAGAAGTTGGCATAAATGATTCAGAAGTTGATTTATTAACACTTCCAAAACATTTCAATATAAATGGCAAAAATATAATTCCAATATCAAAAAACAAACTTATTATTGGTTCAACGGAGGAATATAGTACAAATCCAGAAAAAAATATTTTTGACAAAATTACAAATTTTCTAGATAAAAAACCAAATTGGCTTATCAACGGTCAAATCACAAAAAAATGGTTTGGAATAAGATCAAGACCTGAAGGTGAACCTTCACCAATAATAAAGAATTTGGGAGATGGGCTAATTATATGTACAGGTTTTTATAAAAATGGTATTTTACTTGCGCCAGCTTGTTCTAAATGGGTTGCTAATGAAATTAAAAATTACTTTTCCTAATCTTTTGTTTCAGTAAAGTCTGCATCAATAACATCATCTCCATCTTTATCATTTGATTCAGTCTGATCAGGACCGCTCGCTGAACCAGGTGTTGGAGGCTGATTACCTGGTTGCTGATAAACAGATGAACCAACTGCATAGAGTTCTTGCTGAAGCTCTTCAAGTAGTTTTTTCATTGATTCATAGTCCTCTTTTGAGGTTGCCTCTTTTAAAGCATTGCTTTTTTCCTCAACCTTAGATTTTGCTGCAGCATCAATTTTATCTCCCAATTCACCAAGTTGCTTTTCTGTCTGATAGACGAGTGTTTCAGCTTGGTTCTTTAAATCAATTTTTTCTCTTTTTTCTTTATCTGCTGATGCATTTGATTCTGCATCTTTAACCATTTTTTCAACCTCGTTATCAGATAACGTAGAAGCACCTGTGATAGAAATACTTTGCTCTTTACCACTTCCTTTATCTTTAGCGGTAACACTTAGAATGCCATTTGCATCGATATCAAATGTCACTTCAATTTGAGGAACACCCCTTGGTGCTGATGGAATACCATCCAATCTAAAAGTTCCTAAACTTTTATTATCTGAGGCCATTTCTCTTTCACCCTGTAAAACATGTATTTCTACATTCGTTTGTCCATCTACAGCAGTTGAATATGTCTCAGATTTCTTTGTAGGGACTGTAGTATTTCGATTTATCATCTTTGTCATAACTCCACCTAAAGTTTCTACACCCAAAGAAAGTGGAGTAACATCAAGCAACAATATATCTTTAACTTCACCTGCTAAAACTCCTCCTTGAATAGCTGCTCCAACAGCAACTACCTCATCAGGATTCACAGTTTGATTTGGATCTTTACCTATTATTTTTTTTACTAGATCTAAAACAGCAGGAATCCTGGATGAACCTCCAACCATAACAACTTCATCAATTTCACTAGTAGAAATTTTTGCATCACTTATAGCTCTTTCAACTGGAGTCTTACACCTATCAATTAAAGAAGCAGCTAGTTCTTCAAACTTTGCTCGAGTTAAATTCAAATCCAAATGTTTAGGGCCTTCAGGAGTCGCTGTGATAAAAGGTAGATTTATCTCACTTTGTGTAGCATTTGAAAGCTCAATTTTTGCTTTTTCTGCTGCTTCAGTAAGTCTTTGCAAAGCTTGCTTATCTTGCCTTAGGTCAATCCCCTCATTTGATTTAAATGTACTAGCTAAATGATCTACAATACACCTATCAAAATCATCACCACCAAGATGGGTATCTCCAGATGTAGATAAAACTTCAGTTACTCCATCACCAGCTTCAATAACTGATACATCAAATGTTCCTCCTCCCAAATCAAAAACAAGTATTTTTTCGTTTTCTTTATCCAAACCGTATGCTAATGCTGCTGCAGTTGGCTCATTAACTATTCTAAGAACTTCTAAACCTGCAATTTTTCCCGCATCTTTTGTAGCCTGTCTTTGAGAATCATTAAAATAAGCAGGAACTGTTATCACTGCCTGAGTAACTTTTTCACCAAGATATTTGCCTGCATCATCAGCTAACTTTCTTAAAACTTGAGAACTTACTTCTTCAGGAGAAAATTGTTTATCCAAAATAGGGCATTTTAATTTGACACTAGATCCAGATTTTTCAACAGAGTAACTGACTTCTTTAGATTCTTCATTAACTTCATCAACTCTTCTTCCAACAAAACGCTTTGCAGAATAAAAAGTATTTTCAGGATTCATAACAGCTTGCCTTTTTGCAATTTGTCCAACAAGCTGATCTTGATTTTTTGTATATGCAACAACTGATGGAGTAGTTCTGAAACCCTCAGCATTTGCTATTACAGTGGGTTTACCACCTTCCATTACAGCGACACAACTGTTAGTTGTTCCTAAATCGATTCCTACAACCTTACCCATGGGTAAATTCTCAATATTTGATATTCTCCATAATCGGTCATCGGCGTCATTATTGTTACTCAAGAACGGGGTGTGGTTCCCGAACAGATCGTAATTTTTTAAAAAAATTTCTAAAAAATGATTACAAGTGAAACATCTTTTATTGCTTTAATCGGCAATCCAGTAAGCCATTCTTTATCACCAATCATGCAAAATGCTGCTCTTCGATATTTAGGCTTAGATTTAATTTATATCGCGATACCTTGTAGAGACGAGGATCTAGAATCAGTTCTTGATTCTCTGAAAAACATCAATTGCAAAGGGTTAAATATTACGATTCCTCATAAAGAAAAAGTATTTGACCTTTGTAGTGAAATTTCCCCTATCGCTAATAAGCTAAAAGCAATTAATACTCTTAAATTGAACACTGAGAAAGAATGGAGTGCAACCAATACAGATGTAGATGGATTTATTTATCCTTTAAAAGCTTTAAGTTTAAAGAACAAACAATCAATAGTACTTGGATCCGGGGGGGCTGCAAGATCTGTTATTCAGGGATTAATAAACTTAAATTTTTCCACAATTTCAGTTGTATCACGTAACAAATCATCGCTAGAAAAATTAATAAAGAATTTTGAAGATCAAATTGAAATTCAGGGTTTATTAAATAACGATAATAAGGCTCAAAACTTAATTAAAGAAGCAAATTTAATTGTAAATACAACACCAGTAGGAATGAAAACAGCTACAAATAAAGAAAATATGTTGCCATATGGAGAAACTTTTTGGAGATCTCTTAACTCTAAAACAATTGTTTACGATTTAATATACAATCCTGCTCCAACTCCTTTATTAAAATTTAGCGCCAAAAAAGGATGCTTGATTATTGATGGTTTGCAAATGCTTATTGCTCAAGGAATTAAATCACTATCATTTTGGACGGATGGTTTAGAAGTGCCTTTTCACGTTATGAATGATGCACTAAAAGAATATCTTGAAAAAAAATGATGCTAATTTCTTAGAAACTACCCGTCGTAATGTATCGTAAATAATGAACAGACGCTCATCACATCTATTTATGAGCCAAAGACCTTGTCTGAAACTATGAGCAAACAACAATCTTACTACGAAACAATGTACATCCTCCGCCCAGATATTGCGGAAGATGAAGTAACTAATCACATTGATAAATATAATGAACTTTTAAAGGAATTTGGCGGTACTATTCTCGATAGTCAAATGAGGGGTAAAAGAAGATTAGCCTATCAAATATCAAAACATAGAGAAGGTATTTACGTTCAATTAAGTCATCAAGGTGATGGACAACATATCTTTAAAATTGAAAAAGCGATGAGACTTAGTGAGGATGTTATTAGATATATGACTGTTAAACAAGAAGGTCCTTTGCCGACTCCAAGACCTTCTAAAAAGGACACAACTCAATCAGAAAATAAAGATAATCCAGAAGACAAAATTGAATCTAAAGAAAAACTACCGGTAACAAGCCCTGACGACTCAACTTCAACAAAAGATAATGATAAAATCAAAGACAATTCAGAATCTTAAATATTAATCATTTTTTTTTGAATTTAACTCGGCCCATATTTTATTAGACATACCCCACATATAAATAAAACCCTCTGCTAAAGAATGATTAAAAACATCATCGTGACTGTAAGTTGCCAAATCTTCCCTGTACAGTGAATTATTTTCCGACATTCTTCCTATTATTATTGCATTGCCCTTGTGCAGTCTAATCTTTACTCTTCCATTAACTGAAATTTGAGTAGATGAAATAAATGCATCCAAACTATCTTTAAGAGGTCCAAACCAAAAACCTTGATAGACAAGTTGACCCCATTTTTTTTCCACTGATCCTTTAAAGTCGATTACATCCGGGTTTAATGTGATACTCTCTAATTCCTTGTGAGCTTTTATTAAAAGCAAGAGGCCAGGTGTTTCGTAAATCTCTCTACTTTTAATTCCTACTACTCGATCTTCAATCATATCGATCCTTCCAAAACCATGCTCACCTGCAAGAAGATTAGCTTTTTTAATAATCTCTACGGGGGTTAAAGATTCATCATTAATTCCAACGGGAAACCCATTTTTAAAAATAATTTCTATATCTTGAGGTGTATCAGGTGAATTATCAATAGATGATGTCATTGAAAAAATATCTTCAGGTACTTCTTGCATTGGATCTTCTAATATGCCGGCTTCAATACTCCTGCCAAGTAAATTAACGTCTATTGAATATGGTGATTTTTTTGATACTGGTGCAGGAATACCAAATTTTTCTCCGTACGCTATTGCCTCTTCCCTACTCATATTCCATTCCCTTGCAGGAGTAATTATTTTCAAATCAGGACCTAACGCATTAATTGCCAAATCAAATCGAACTTGATCATTTCCTTTACCAGTGCATCCATGAGCTACTGCTTCAGCACTAAACTCTCGAGCAGTATTTACAAGATTTTCTGCAATTAAAGGCCTGGCAAGAGCTGTAGATAAAGGATATTTATCTAGATATAAAGCGTTTGCTCTAATGGCTGGAAAAGCATAACTCTCAACAAAGCTATCAACTAAATTGCCAACAATTGATTGAGATGCACCAGAATTTAACGCTTTGCGCCTAATTAACTCTAAATCCTCGCCTTGTCCAAGATCTGCCACAAATGTAACCACCTCTGAAATTCCATATTCATTTTTTAAATATGGAATACAAACGCTTGTATCTACGCCACCAGAATAAGCTAGTACAACTTTTTTTACTTGCTGCATCTAAATTTTCTCCATAAATTTAATTTTTTGACGTAATTAAGAATTTGATAACTTATTAAAAACTAATATTATTGTAACTAAAAGAGCTGGACCAAAAACTAGTAATAAGACAAGAAAGTTATTAATTATTAAAACATTGGGATCTACATATCCAATAAGTTTTAATAATCCAGACAGCAACAATGAAATTAGCCATATAAAAAAGTATTTTAAATTTCCTTTATCAAACAAAGTTTTTCGTGTGCATCATTATGTATTATCTTATATATAGAACATAACCTTTAATGGACTCAAATAAACTAAAACTTAGATTAGAAGATATTTCTGAAGTCAACCCTGCATTAACTTGCTACCACAGAAAAGATCCAGCTCCTGTTTTGCCCCTAAGGGATGAACCTGATCTATTATCTTGGCTTGAAAATACAGGAAGGCTTATCACTGAAAAAGAGGGAGATTCGCAAGAGATCAGTACGATTGAAGAAGAAGAACTTTCAGCGCTAATGGGAGAAAAAGAAGATTATAAAACTGAAGAAGAACCTTCTGTAGAAGATGATTGGGAAGATTAAAGAACTTAACTTTAAAACGTTATTAATATTAAATACTTTTGCTTTAATAGTTACTTCCTTTTTTTTTAATAATTTTATTTTTATAGGAGTTTATACATTATTTTTCTTTATTTCTTTATTTACAACAAAGAAAGGTCTAAAGAGAATCAAAAAATTAAACTTACTTCAAAAGATTAGGGCTGAAGGTCCTGCTAATCACTTTAAAAAAAGTGATACCCCAACAATGGGTGGGATTTTTATGATAACTCCTTTTTTAATTTTTCTTTTAATAATAACTATTAATTTAAGTTCCCTAAAATTATTTCTTTTATTGTTTACTATTTTTGGTTTTTTTATTACAGGATTTTTAGATGATTATTTAAGTATTAAAAACAAGGAAAACACAGGTTTAAAAACAAAAGAGAAATTTATACTACAAAGTATCATCTCAATAATCTTTATATCGTTAGCCTATGAAAAAAATTTAATAAATCCAATAATCATATTATCTGACTCTTGGGGAATAAATATGAGTATTTTCATATTGCCCATTTCTTTTTTAATACTAGTTGGAATAAGTAATTCAGTGAATTTGACTGATGGACTAGATGGATTAGCAGCTGGATGCAGTGGAATAGTCTTTTATGGATTAGGAACAGAAATATTAATGAAAGAACAGCAAGAACTTTTTATTTTTAGTATATTATGTTACTCAATGTCAGGCATATGCTTAGGATTTCTCAAATATAATAGTTATCCTGCAAAAATATTTATGGGTGACACAGGATCTTTAAGTATTGGTGCAATTATGGGTTCTATAGCATTATTAACTAATAGCATTTTTACTTTATCTATTTTCTCAGGAATATTTATTGTTGAATCTTTATCAGTAATGATTCAAGTAGGATTTTTTAAAATTACAAAAAAATTATTTCATAAAGGTAGACGCATATTTTTAATGTCTCCATTGCACCACCATTTTGAACTTAAAGGAATTAAGGAAAAAAAAATAGTTGAAAATTTTTGGAAAATCAACATTTTACTTGTAATTTTAGGTATAGTTTTAAAAATCAATCTTTAAAAAATTTGTTATGAGTTTTTTTACATGGAAAGATAATGGATTAACAAGCGACTGCTCAAGTCTTGATGCAATGGCATCAAGATTTGAAGAAACTGCTAACTTAATGAAAAAACTATCTAAGAAAGGCTTCAAACTAAAGAAAACTGATAATAATCAACTGATTCTGCACCCAGATCCTAAGGTATTTGATCAGTGGGGTTTTATTAGTGAAGAACTTCCTTTCAAACAACTCTGTTTAATATCAGATGAAGAATAACTATTTGACCTTGAAAACTGTTCCGTGAGAATTGATAAATAATTGCGTACATGAGTGTTCCAACTAAAATGCCTATTAACACCTTCAATCCCATTTCTGCTCCATAACTTCCATTGACTATTATTAGAAATTCCTTGTTCAAGATTAGCTTTCAACTCATTAATATCAGTAACATCTACTAAAAGTCCATTTTCACATTTTGAGAGAATTTCTTTTGGTCCACCGTCATTTGTTGATATTATTGGTAATCCACATGAAGAAGCTTCAAGAAGAGTTAAACCAAAAGGCTCAGTTAAAGCTGGATTTACAAATACACCCCCTCTGCTAGCAGCCCACCTATATAAAGCAGGAATCTGACTTGGAAGATGCTTTTTTGGATAAGCTACCTTTCCGTACAAATTATATTTATCAATCGTTTCAAAAATATTATGGAATATATCTTTTTGTTGAGGGTCGAGTTTTGAAGTACTATCTCGGCAACCCAAAATCAAAATTAAATTAGTTTTTCTCTTTAACTTTTCAGATCTTCCATATGCCTCAATCAAAGAAGGAATATTTTTTCTTCGCACAGCTCTAGAAATAGTCAAAAATGGAGGTTTAGTAGAATCCTTTAGAAAAGGTTTCATCATAATGTCAATTTCAGCTGTCTCTGTTGTCGAGTGAATATGGTGAAACTTATTATGATCAACACCAGGGGGAATCACTTTGGCTTTATGAGGGGAGAAAGAAGAATATTGGGAATATTGATAAACAGACTCTTGTTTAGTGCTTGTAACAACAATATCTGCTGACTTTAATGCTTTTTCTTCTGCCTCAATTCTTTTAGTTATGGAATAAAGCTTTTCTATCTGATTAGTTTTTAATCCGGTATCAAGTAATTTCCTCTTTTTTTCTCTTCCTAAAGAATGACCAGTAAAAATAAGTGGAACGTTTAATAATTTACTTAGTTTAACGCCCACATATCCAGCATCTGCATAATGTGCATGAATAAAATTAGGCTTTTTATTTTTTTTATAATAAGAAATAATGCTTTCAGTTAATTCGTCTAAATAAGGCCAAAATAATTCCTTTCTTAAATATTTGTTAGGTCCAAATCTAAATCTTAATATTTTAACTCCAGGTTCTACAAATTCTTCTTCTTGAGAATATTCATCGTCAACTTTAGAATCGTTAATTAAACGAGTAACTAAATCTACTTGATCAACTTCTGAAGTATTAGCCAAACTTTTAACTAACTCTAAAACATATTGTGTTTGCCCTCCTGTATCTGCGTCCCTGCCTAATTCAAGATTTTTAGAACGTATAAGACCATGTAAATGCAAATGTAAAAATTTAAACCTCATTCAGCAAATCCTCCTATCAACCGGCTGTAATACAAATAAGCTGAATTTCCCAAGGAAATATTAAGAAAGCATTATGATTTTATAAAATTCTAATCCAAAGTTTTGAAAAAAGCAGATATAGAAAGGCATTCAGTCTTTCTTAAAAAGACTTTCGTTTTGCTGAATTAATTAAAATACAAAGAAATACAACAAAAAAATTTATTTTAAAACTTTTTTAAGATATTTTGCTGTGTGGCTTGTGGGATGTTTTGCTACATCTTCAGGAATACCTTCTGCAATAATTTCGCCGCCTTTGTCTCCTCCATCAGGTCCTAAATCAATAATCCAATCAGAACATCTAATTACATCTAAATTATGTTCGATAACAATTACAGAATTACCTTTATCTACCAAACGTTGTATCACATCCATTAATTTATGAACATCATAAAAACTTAGACCTGTAGTTGGTTCATCAATCAAATATAAAGTTTTTCCAGTAGCCCTTTTAGATAATTCTGTAGCCAACTTAACTCTTTGAGCCTCTCCACCAGATAATGTAGGGGCAGGTTGTCCTAATTTGACATATCCTAAGCCGACATCTACTAATGTAGATAGTCTATCCGCAGCTTGAGGTATAGCAGAAAAAACTTCTGCTGCTTGCTCAACAGTCATCTCTAAAACGTCGGATATATTGTAACCTTTGTATTTAACTTGAAGAGTTTCCCTATTAAAGCGAGCTCCTTTGCATACCTCACATTGAACATACACATCAGGTAAAAAATTCATTTCGATGACATTAACTCCCTGGCCTTTACACGCTTCGCATCTTCCTCCTTTCACATTAAAACTAAACTGACCAGCTTGGTAACCCCTTGCTTTGGCTTCTACTGTGGCAGTAAATATTTGCCTTATAGGATCAAAGGCACCTGTGTAAGTAGCAGGGTTTGATCTTGGTGTTCTTCCTATTGGAGATTGATCAATAACGATAACTTTATCAATTGCTTTTATACCTTTTAACTCTTTAACCCCTTGAGGAAAAGGAACTTTTAATCCTAAAGAATGACACAAGGCAGGGTGAAGTAATTCATTTATCAAGGTACTTTTTCCACTACCGCTAACACCAGTTACAGAAACTAATCTTCCTAAAGGAAATTCTACTGATACGTTTTTTAAATTATTTTTGGAACAATTATTTAAAATTAAACTTTTTTTAACAGATGATCTACGTTCTTTTGGAGTAGGAATCGACTTCCTACCACTGAGATAAGCACCAGTCAATGACCTCTCTGATTTCAAAACATCTTGATATGATCCCTTAGCAATAATTTCCCCACCATAAATACCTGCCCCTGGACCAATATCAACTAAATAATCTGCAGATTTCATAGTGTCTTCATCATGTTCAACAACAACTAAAGTGTTTCCTAGATCTCTTAAGCTTTTTAATGTTTCTAATAATCTGTCATTGTCTCTCTGATGCAAACCAATACTTGGTTCGTCTAATACATATAGAACGCCAGTAAGGCCTGCACCTATTTGAGTGGCTAATCTAATACGCTGAGCTTCTCCGCCAGACAATGTCATTGCTGGTCTATCTAATGTTAAATAATCTAGACCAACATTAATTAGAAACTTCAAACGTAAACGAATTTCTTTTAAAACTAATTCACCAATCTGCTTTTGTTTCTCTGATAAAGATATATTTTCCTTCTTGGTCTTACCTAATCCCATAATACTTTCTATGAGAGTTAAAGTTTCAGAAACGCTTATAGAAGTTAAATCAGTAATATTGTATGGACCAATTTTAACGGCCAAAGCCTCAGGTCTTAATCTTTTTCCAGAACAAGTCTTACAAGGAACTAATTCTTGATACTTTTCTAATTTTTGTTTTACTGATTCTCCATTTGCTTCATTCAACTGCCTTTCTAATATTGGTAAAATTCCCTCAAAAGGTCTTTCAAAACCGCTAGAAGTTTTAAAACGGCTATCAGCTTGAATTAATATTGGTTTATCTGATCCTAAAAGTAAAACTTTTTTTTGTAAATCAGTTAAATCCTTCCAGGGAGTTTTTAATTCAAAGCCATAAGCTTGTCCAACAGAATATAGTAATGAAAAATAATAAGTATTATCTTTTTCACTCCAAGGAGCTATTGCAGCGTAAACAGGTAATGTTTTATCTGGAATTACTCTATCAGCAGTAAATTTTTTTAAATAACCAATTCCATGACAATCTGGACAAGCCCCATATGGGCTGTTAAAAGAAAATAATCTAGGAGAAAGTTCTTCTACAATAGAACCATGTATAGGACAAGCATAATTTTCTGAATAGAGTTTTTCTCTTTCTAGGTTAGGTGGTAAGTTTTCTCCTTTTTTAGGAACAACTTCAACTATTGCCAAGCCATCGCCTCTTTTGAGACAAGTTTGTAGAGAATCATTTAATCTTTCTTGTATTCCTTCTCTTGCAATTAATCTATCAACTACTACTTCAATATTATGAATTTGATTTTTATCTAATTCAATACTATCAGCAAGTTCTCTTACCTCTCCATTGATTCTTACCCTTGCAAATCCCTCAGCAGCTAGACCACTTATTAATTTTGTATGTGTCCCTTTTTTTCCTCTTACAACAGGAGCCAACAATTGGTACCTTGTTCCTTCTGGCAACAGAAGAATTTGATCAACCATTTCATCAATTGTTTGAGGTGCAATTGGAATCCCACAGTGATGACAATGCGGCTCACCTGCACGACCAAACAATAATCTTAAATAATCTTGTATCTCCGTAACTGTTCCAACTGTTGATCGAGGATTATGACTTGTAGATTTTTGATCAATTGAAATAGCAGGTGACAATCCCTCAATATTATCGACATCTGGTTTGTCTACTTGACCCAAAAATTGCCTTGCATATGCAGAAAGACTCTCAACATATCTTCTTTGTCCTTCAGCAAAAATGGTATCAAAGGCTAAAGAACTTTTACCACTTCCACTAACACCTGTAAAAACTATAAATTTATTTCTAGGTAAAGAAAGATCAATATCTTTTAAATTATGCTGACGAGCCCCTCTAATAATAATTGAGTTATCTTTTTCAAAACTATTATGAATTTTATTTACCATGTTTAAATCTAATAATGATTTAAAAAGGTTATTATAGTGGAATTTTTTCTGTTTTACGCAGCTGCTTTTTCCAGAAGTCTAGAAGCATATGCATTTACTTCAAGAGAACCTCCACCAAAGAGTTCTATTAATTCATTTTTTCTTTGTTTTTTTGTAGTTAGTTTTGATATTGAAGTATAAGTTATCCCATCAATTACATTTTTATTAACTTTAAAATGAGCTAATCCTCGAGCAGCTAAGAAAGGCTGATGTGTAATACATAAAACCTGTTGATTCTTAGAAATTTCTTTAATTAGCTCAACCAGAGAAAATAAAGATTTACCACTTAAACCATTATCAATTTCATCTAAGAAGAAAGTATTTGGTTTTTTAGAAATACTAGATTTAATAGCTAATAAGAATCTTGACATTTCACCACCAGAAATAACATTTGATAATGGAGCAAGCTTCTGATCAGGATTAGCCGAAAACAAAAAATTTATATTATCAATTCCTTCTCCAGAAGGATTACATTTAGAAAATTGAATTGAAAAATTTGCATTTTCTAGTCCAAGATTTCTTAAAATACAGATTACTGAATTTTGTAAATGTTCAGCAATTTTTTTTCTTTCATTAGATTGAACAAGAAATAAAGCATTTAAATTACTTTGTAGGTTTTTGATTTGGTTTTCAATATTACGAATCTCATTATCTTGATCGTTTTTAAAAAAATATTTCCTTAATTCATCCCTCTTTACTATTAATTGGGGTAGATCCAGCGAAAAAGTTCTTTCTAAGTTTTTTAAAAAAAATAATCTTTTTTGTATTTCTGAAAGATTAGAATCATGATTATCTATTTCTTGTAAATATGAGCTTAGTGCGAAAATTAGATCTTCAACATAACTTTGAATATGTAAAAACTTTTCTTTAAACTCTTGAATTTTTAAATCAAAATCTGCTGTTCTATTTAAATTTTTTATTGATTGATTTATCAAAAGCGCAACTGATGGTTCTTCGTGACTGAAATTATTTAACTTATCCAATGATGATTGAATTGAATTATTTATTTGGAAATTATTTACAAGTTTATTTTCTAATAACTCTAATTCTAAGATTTCTTCACTGGATTTTAAATTAGCTTCCTCTAAACTATTTAACATTTGTTTAATAACTAAGTCGTTTTCTTCTTGCTTTCTAGAAAAATTTATTTTTTCATTCATTAATCCTTTTAAAACTTCATTCTTCGCCCATATTTTTTTAATCTTTGCTCTAATATCTCTAGATTCTTGCGAACATAGATCATCAATAATTAATCTTCTCTTGTCTAAAGAATCAAATAGAGAAGTATCTGATTGACCTGCAAAATCTATTAATAATCTCCCAAGTTCTTCTAATGTATTCTTCTTAATTGATAAATTGTTAAGGGTATATTGAGATAAAACTTTATTTTTTTTTCTATACGAAATTCTTTTGATATTCAATACTGAAGAACTGCTTTGAAAGCCATTACTTATTAACCAGTTATTTATTTGAAAAGAAGAAGAAAATTTTGCCTCAATAGCACATTGGTCTTTTCCTGGACGAATTAACTGCTTTAAAGGTATATTAGTTCCACCAAATAAAACATTTAAGGAGTCTAAAATCAGTGATTTTCCTGAACCAGAATCTCCAGTAATTATGTTCAAACCTTTTTCGAAATTAATTTCTATAATCTCTATTAAGGCGATATTTTTTATTTTTAATTGTATTAGCATGATAAATATTCCATATAAAAAAAATAACTTCTTTTTTAAAAAAATAAAGGTATAGAATATATAAAGTTATGAAAGAAGATTTTACTGATTTTATTGAAGTATCTGGACTATTAGATTACGATCCAAATACAATCTCTAAAATTTACAGAAAAAACCCAAAAAGACTATTAAAAAGACTTTGGCAAACGCTTATACCCATCATTACCTATATATTTTCAGTTGGATGGGATAAATTAACTGGTAGATTAAAAAACGAAGAGAAAGCAAGATTTAGAGCAAAAGAACTAACAAATTTATTAGTAGAACTTGGGCCAGCATTTGTTAAAGCAGGTCAAGCCTTATCAACAAGGCCAGATATCATTCCAGGAATTCTTCTCGAAGAATTATCTGAATTGCAAGATCAACTACCAGGCTTTAACGGAGATAAAGCGATGGAATTAATAGAAGAAGATTTAGGTTCAAAAATAAATGAAATTTTTTTAGAAATAGATAAGGAGCCAATTTCTGCTGCTTCTCTTGGACAAGTGCATAAAGCCAAACTAAAGACTGGAGAATTTGTTGCCGTTAAAGTCCAGCGACCAGGTCTAAGAGAACAGATCACTTTAGACCTTTATATAGTAAGAAATATTGCCTATTGGCTAAAAAATAATATTGGATTGATAAGAAGTGATCTTGTTGCATTAATTGATGAATTAGGGAAGAGAGTTTTTGAAGAGATGGATTACTTAAACGAAGCTGAAAATGCAGAAAAGTTCAGAAATATGCATAAACATAATCAAATGATTGCTGTCCCAAAAATTTACAAAAAAATAACATCAAGAAGAGTTTTAACAATGGAATGGATCGACGGCACAAAATTAACTAATTTAGAAGATGTAAAAAAACTAGGGATCGATCCTGACAAAATGATTGATATTGGTGTTCAGTGCAGTTTAGAACAGCTATTAGAACATGGTTTTTTTCACGCTGACCCTCATCCAGGAAATTTATTAGCCTTGAAAGATGGCAGATTATGTTATTTAGATTTTGGAATGATGAGCGAAGTTTCAAGAGACTCTAGATCTGGTTTAATACAAGCAGTTGTACATTTAGTAAATAAAAACTTCGATAAATTATCTCAAGATTTTGTAAAATTAGGGTTTTTATCCGAGGAAGTTAATCTTGAACCAATTGTTCCCGCATTTCAAGATGTTTTCATTAATGCCGTTGAACAAGGAGTTTCAAAAATGGATTTCAAAAGTGTTACGGACGATATGTCAGGTGTCATGTACAAATTTCCATTCAGATTACCTCCCTACTATGCACTCATAATCAGATCATTATTGACACTAGAAGGTATTGCATTAAGCGTAGACCCAAATTTTAAAATATTAGGCGCAGCTTATCCTTATTTTGCAAGAAGATTGATGGAAGATCCTGATCCACAATTAAGAGAAAGTTTAAAAGAAATGCTTTTTGATGATAAAAAATTCAAATGGGATCGATTAGAAGATCTTCTTTCTAATGCTGCAAAGCAAACAAATCTAGATTTGGAAAGCCTTTTAGATGAAGTCATAAATCTTCTATTTTCTCCAAAAGGAGGTTTTTTAAGAAATGAAATAATTGAAGGCTTAACAATTCAAATAGATTTACTTGGTTTAAAAATATTGAAAAATTTAAACAACTACCTTCCTAACTCAATTAAATTAAATATGGCTAATGAAAATAAAAACTTGAGTGACCTTATAATGTATATAGAGCCATTAAGAAACTTTTTAGAAATTTTACAAAAAGTTCCTGGATATTCCATTGATATTTTTCTAAAAAGAGTTCCTCGACTTTTAAATGAGCCCTATACAAAAAAAATGGGCATACAAATCGCAAAAAAAGTAACTGAAAAAGGTGTAGTTAGATTAGTAAAGATTGCTGCTGGTAAAGATATTTAATATGTACCTTAGAAAAAGTCTAATAATAAAATTTTTTTTTATTTTAATAAGTTCTCAATTTCTATTCAATATACCAAAGGCTAATGCTGCTGAAGAAATAAAAATTGTATACAGTATTTTCTCTAGAACAATTAAAGTAAATTCATTAAAAACTTTTGCTCAAGAAGGTAATTCAACAAAAAAGTTAAAAAGTATTTTAAAAGCTACTGGATCTTCAGATAAAGAAATTAGGTCAGTATTAAATAAAAATTTTGAGGTCCCTATTACTATCGCTAGTAAATTAGTATATTCAGAAATAGGAAATATTTTTTTAACAAGACTTTCATCTATAGTCCATACTTCCAGAGCAAATGATGAGAGAACGGGTATGTTAGCTCTAAGAGCAAGTGTTATTCAAGGAATTAAAATAGGAAATGGAAAGATTAATATGATAAATTTTTTTGAAGGTTATCCAACAAAAACTGTAATTTTAAATGTCAACGCTTTAAGCAAAGTTATGAATAAAGTAGAATCTATTTCAGAACTATTAGACTTTTTTACAGACTCTCCTCTAGAAAAAATCAAAACAAATTAAAAGCTATGGTGTTATTAAATAAAATAAAGAATAAATTAGGAATCAATTACAGAAAAAAAAGATGGCCTGGACTAATCGATGCTTATAAACAATATCTTCCAGTCACAAAAAAAACTCCAATAATCTCATTAAACGAAGGAAATACTCCACTAATTTTTAGTGAATCAATTAGCAAATTAATTGGAAATGATACAAAGGTTTTTTTGAAATATGATGGTCTAAATCCCACAGGATCTTTTAAGGATCGTGGAATGACTATGGCAATTAGCAAAGCAAAAGAAGAGGGCCGTGAAGCGGTAATTTGTGCAAGTACTGGAAATACTTCTGCTGCTGCTGCTGCATATGCTTCTAGAGGCGGATTAAAACCTTATGTTTTAATTCCAGAAGGATATGTTGCACAAGGAAAGCTTGCACAAGCTTTAATGTATGGAGCTGAGATAATATCTATTGATGGAAACTTTGATAAGGCACTTGAAATTGTTAGAGATTTATCCTCAGAACATCCTGTAGAACTTGTTAATTCTGTTAATCCATATCGAATACAAGGGCAAAAAACAGCAGCTTTTGAAATTGTTGATGACTTAGGTATAGCGCCTGATTGGCTTTGTATCCCAATGGGAAATGCAGGAAATATAACTGCTTATTGGATGGGATTTCAAGAATATTCAAAAATAAAAAGAAATTTAAAATTACCAATTATGATGGGGTTTCAATCTGAAGGCTCTGCTCCATTAGTAAAAAATATAATAGTTAAAGATCCAGAAACAATAGCGACAGCTATAAGAATTGGTAATCCTGTTAATAGAGAAAAGGCTAAAAAAGTAAAAAAGGAAAGTAGAGGAGACTTTCAGTCTGTTACTGATGAAGAAATAATCAACTCTTATAAAATCTTGGCCAAAGAAGGAGTCTTTTGTGAACCAGCTAGTGCAGCCTCGGTAGCTGGACTAATTAAAAATAAAAATAGAATTCAAAAAGAATCAACTATTGTTTGTGTTCTTACTGGAAATGGCTTAAAAGACCCTGATTGCGCTATAAAAAACAATGATGCCATTTTTAGAAAAAATATTGAACCTTCCTTAAAAAATATTTCAAAAATCTTAGGATATTGATATCCAAAAAAATTAGTGTCTGTGGAAATTAAATAAAAATAAAAATTTACTTGTTGAAAGATATATAAAAATTAATCATAATTGTTGAAAAGTTTTTTATTTATTAAAAAAAATTAAATTTATTCAACAAATAAAAAATTTTTTCCTCATATCTAAATGCTTATAAACTAAGTAATAAGGCTTTTAATTAGAAAATTCCCCAATTTCCACAACACCTACTACTACTAAGTATTTTTTTTATTATTTATTTTTATATTAGAAAAGACAAGAAAAATAACTTATTGAATTTAACTTACTAAAAAAGTATATTGTGTGTATAAAAAAAATTCCAAATTCTAATGGAAATTATTTGTAATCAAAATGAATTAAATAATGCTATACAACTAGTAGGTAAGGCAGTTGCTTCAAGGCCGACCCATCCAATTCTTGCCAATATACTTTTAACAGCTGATCAAGGAACAAATAAAATTAGCCTGACAGGATTTGACCTTAATTTAGGGATTCAAACTTCTTTTGATGGAACTGTTAAAAATAGTGGAGCTATTACGATCCCTTCAAAACTTTTATCTGAAATAGTAAATAAATTACCTAATGAAACACCTGTTTCTTTGGAAGTTGTTGATAATTCGGATAATATTTTAATAAAAAGTGATCGAGGTTCTTTTAATCTAAAAGGTATACCCTCTGATGATTATCCTAATTTGCCATTTGTTGAAAGTGGAACTTCTCTAAATATTGATCCTAGTTCTTTTTTAAAAGCTTTAAAATCCACTATTTTTGCTAGTAGTAGTGATGACTCAAAGCAATTACTTACAGGCGTTAATTTTACTTTTAAACAAAATTTTTTGGAATCTGCTTCTACAGATGGTCATCGATTAGCTGTTGCCTTAATTTGTAATGAAGAAAATGTAGAAAATAGAGATAACTTATCATCAAATGATGGTAAGTTATCAGTAACTATTCCAACCAGATCATTAAGAGAAATTGAAAAACTAGTATCTTTGAGAAGCTCAGATGACTCAATTAAGCTTTTCTATGATAAGGGTCAGGTAGTATTTATTTCTTCTAATCAAATAATTACAACGAGAACTCTTGAAGGTAATTATCCGAATTATTCACAATTAATTCCTGATACTTTTTCTAAAATTTTTAATTTTAATACTAAAAAATTAATTGATGCCTTAGAAAGAATAGCTGTTCTAGCTGATCAACAGAGTAGTGTTGTTAAGATTAAATTAGATGATACAGATTTGGCTTCAATAAGTGCAGATGCGCAAGATATTGGAAACGCAAATGAATCAATTCCTGTTTCTTACTCTGGAGAAAATTTTGATATTGCATTTAATGTTAGATATATTTTAGAAGGTTTAAAGGTTATTTCTTCTGAAAATGTACTTTTAAAATGTAATCTTTCAAATACTCCAGCAATTTTTGTACCAGATGATAATCTTAATTCTTTTACCTATTTAGTGATGCCTGTTCAGGTTCGTTCTTAACTTGAAATTACCTAAAGAAATTTTATTGAGTGAATTATTAAACCACAATGTTAAGGGCGATATGGTTCTTAATTATGGAAACGGTGAAAATGTTTGGATGCATCCTCCAGTTCACCGAATTTTAGGATGGTACTCTCGTCCTTCGAATTTTGATTTAAAACGAAATGTTTGGCGATTAAATCAAATTCGTCAAATAATAGATAATGAAATTTATGTAAAAGGTGTTCCGGCGATTTCTGATTTAGAAACTTTAAATAGGTTTCCAACTTTAATAGGAGCCAATCTAATAAATATAAATGGTTCAAAAATAGGAGTTATTGCAGATTTTTTATTTGAAATAAAAACGGGTCAAATTAAATATTATTTAGTTTCCCGATCGAATCCCAGTATTCCAGGTTCTAGCAGATGGAAATTAAATATTGAAAATATTAATGATCAACAACCTGGTTTAGTTTTTTGTCAAAGCAATTCTTTAGATGATTTTTATTTAATAAAATCAAGTATTAAAAATGAATTTTTGCAAAAAGGGAAAAAAATTTTTGATAGATTTGATGACATGAAAAACATAGCTTCCAACAGATTAGAAAATTGGCTTGAAGAAGATGAAGATATAAACCAAAACTTCGATATAAAAGAAAAAAGTTTTTATAATGAAGAAATAACATCAAGATCTTTTAGTGATAAAAAAGAAGATGACCCTTGGATTTAGCGAATGATATATCAAGAAAGTAATGATCTATATGATCTAAATGAAGTACTCAAAATTGAAAATTTAACGATTAATGATTACGAAGAAATTTGTAAAAGACTAAAAAGGAAACCAAATAGGACCGAATTAGGGATGTTTGGCGTTATGTGGTCTGAGCATTGTTGTTACAGAAATTCAAAACCTTTACTTTCTAGGTTTCCTACTCAAGGAAAAAATGTTTTGGTTGGACCAGGAGAAAATGCTGGGGTCATTGATGTTGGAAATAGTCAAAAACTTGTTTTTAAAATAGAAAGTCATAATCATCCTTCTGCAATTGAACCTTTTCAAGGAGCTGCAACAGGTGTAGGAGGAATATTAAGAGATATTTTTACGATGGGTGCAAGGCCAATTGCAGTTTTAAATTCATTGAGATTTGGAAATCTAGACAAATTATCAAATGTCGATTTGCTTAGAGGAGTTGTATCAGGTATTGCACATTATGGAAATTGTGTAGGAGTTCCTACTGTTGGAGGTGAAATTGAATTTGATGATAGTTATTCTGGTAATCCTCTTGTGAATGTTATGGCTTTAGGCCTTTTAGAGACTAATGAAATCGTTTGCTCTGGAGCTAAGATTGTAGGATCACCAGTTTTATATGTTGGGAATACTACCGGTAAAGATGGGGTTGGTGGTGCAAGTTTTGCTAGCTCAGAATTAACAACTAATTCATTAGATGACAGACCTGCAGTGCAAGTTGGTGATCCCTTTATCGAGAAAAGTCTTATAGAAGCTTGTTTAGATGCTTTTAAGACGGGAGATGTAATTGCAGCTCAAGATATGGGTGCAGCAGGTTTAACTTGTAGTAGTGCAGAAATGGCTGCAAATGGGAATTTAGGCATATCTATCGATTTAGATTTAGTACCTTCTAGAGAAGATAATATGTCTTCATACCAATATTTATTGTCTGAATCGCAAGAGAGAATGTTGTTTGTTGTAAAGGAAGAAAAAATCAAAAATCTTATTGAAAAATTCAATAAATGGGGATTATACGCCAATGTAATTGGTGAGGTAATAGAGACTAATGAGGTAATTATTACTCATAAAAGTAAGATTGTTGCTCAAATTCCTACATCTGCATTATCTGATGATACTCCTGTGAATGTTCATAATGTCATGAGTAATCCACCTGATTATTTGTTAAAGAAATGGGAATGGAAAGAAAATAATTTACCAAATCCCAATGAGCAAAAAATATTTTCATTAAAGGAAGATAAGAGTTTATCTTATTCACAAATTCTTTTAAAAATACTTTCTAATCCTTCAATAGCTTCTAAACGATGGATTTATAAACAATATGATTCTCAAGTGCAAGCAAATACAGTTTTTAAACCTGGTGAGTCAGATGCAGCAGTAATAAGACTAAGAGAACAAAATGAAAAAAATAAAAATAAAATATTTTCTGGTGTTGCCGCTTCAGTTGACTGTAATAGTAGATGGGTTGCTCTTGATCCTTTTAGAGGAGCTATTGCTGCAGTAGCAGAATCTGCAAGAAATGTTAGTTGTGTTGGAGCTGAGCCAATAGCTATTACAAATAATTTGAATTTTTCCTCTCCTGAGAATGAATTAGGATATTGGCAACTTTCATCTTCTTGTAATGGGATTTCTGAAGCCTGTAAAGTTTTAGAAACTCCTGTTACTGGAGGAAATGTATCTTTGTACAATGAATCAAAAAATAAAGATAATGAAATTAATCCTATTAATCCTACTCCAGTCATAGGAATGGTCGGCAAGATAGACAATATTCAAAAAGCTATAAGTAGTGGATGGAAAAATACTAATGATCAAATCTGGTTAATTGGCTCTTATAAATCAGAAACAACATTAGCAGCTAGTTCTTATTTGGAATATTTTCATGGAGAAATTACAGGACGTCCTCCAAAAATAGATTTGTTGGATGAAAAGTTTTGTCAAAGTTTTTTAAGAAATGCGATTTTTAAAAGTTTTATACTTTCTTCTCACGATGTTAGCGATGGAGGTTTGGCTATAGCTCTAGCAGAGTGCTGCATTTTGTCTAGAAAAGGCGCAAAGATAGAATTAGAGAAAGACTTTAATCGAGAAGATAATTTATTGTTTTCAGAAGGAGGTTCTAGAATTGTATTTTCTATAGATAAAATCAAGGAGAAAGAATGGCTTGATTATTTAAAAAAAATTCAAATTAATTCTCATTCAAGCGTATATGTAAAAAAAATAGGATGCGTTTCTAGTGAAACTCTTAATATAAAAATTCAAGATAAAAATATCTGCAATATTAGGGTTGAGGAATTAACCGAAAAATTTAATAATAGTATTTCAGTTCACTTTTAAATATGAAAAACATTTCTAAACTATCAAAAATTTTAAGAAATTAAGTTATGTGTGGAATAGTTGGAATTGTTTCTTCAGAAGATGTTAATCAACAGATTTATGATAGTCTTTTGCTTCTACAGCATAGAGGTCAAGACTCAACAGGTATAGCTTCTATGGAAAATACTATTTTTCATATACATAAGGCTAAAGGCCATGTTAATACTGCTTATAGAACTAGAGATATGAGGAACTTAATTGGCAAAATTGGATTAGGTCATGTTAGGTATGCAACAAAAGGATCCGCAGAAAGCGTGGAGGAAGCCCAGCCTTTTTATGTTAACGCTCCTTATGGAATTGTTTTAATACATAATGGTAATTTGACTAATACAAGAGATTTAGAAAAACAACTATTTAATATTGATAAGCGGCATACAAATTCTTCAAGTGACACTGAAATGCTATTGAATGTATTTGCGACAGAATTACAAGAACAAATTCATAATCAAGAATTAGAACCAGATATTATTTTTGATGCTGTTAAATCATTGCACAAAAGAATTCAGGGATCATATGCGTCAATTGCATTAATTTCAGGACATGGTTTATTAGCATTTAGAGACCCTTTTGGTATTAGACCTTTAGTAATAGGAAAAAGGATTTCATTAACTACAAAAAAAGAGGAGTGGATGGTCGCTAGCGAATCTCTTGTACTTGAGAATAATGATTATCAAGTAGTGAGAGATGTAGATCCTGGAGAAGCTATTTTTATAAATCTGAACGGTGAGTTTTTTTCTAAGCAATGTGCAGATAATCCTATCTTATGTCCCTGTGCTTTTGAATATGTTTATTTAGCTAGGCCAGATTCAATTATGAATGGAATTTCCGTTTATAAAGCTCGTTTAAAAATGGGAGATTATTTATCTGAAACAATTAAAGAAACTATAAATTCTGGAGATGTTGATGTTGTAATGCCTATTCCTGATTCTTCTCGACCTGCAGCTATGCAAGTTGCTAGACAGTTAGGAATAGAATATAGAGAGGGTTTTTTTAAAAATAGATATGTTGGGAGAACATTCATTATGCCGGGTCAACAGAAACGCAAGAAATCTGTAAGACAAAAATTGAATGCTATGAGTGCAGAGTTTAAAAATAAAAATGTGTTAATTGTTGATGACTCGATAGTAAGAGGTACTACTTCAAAAGAAATTGTCCAGATGGCAAAAGATGCAGGAGCAAATAAAGTTTTTTTTACATCAGCAGCACCTCCTGTTCGTTTTCCTCATGTTTATGGCATTAATATGCCTAATAGAGATGAATTAATAGCATATGATAGAACAATAAGTGAAATTGCTGATCAACTTGAAATTGATAATCTTGTCTACCAAAGTGTTGAAAATTTACGCAAATCCATAATAATTGATTCTCCTATTAAAGATTTGGAAATGAGTTGCTTTACTGGTTCTTATGTAACAGGTAATGTGAATCAGGAGTTCTTAAATTGGGTTGAAAATGAATATAAATCTTAGTTAAGAAATTTTTCTAGTCGATAACAATTTTCAATGTATTCTCCTTTTTCTAAATTTAAAAGGTCTACCAAAAAATTTGTTTTATTAAATCTGAAGCTTAATTTATCAAAGTCTAATCTGGCAGATTTATTTTTATTAGTCTCAATATCAAGGTAGTGGTTACTTGCCAAAATCTTTAAGAAGTAATCGTTTTTAAGTTGGGTTCTCTCATTCAAATATCCTAGACTGTATTCATTTGCGTAATAAATTTCATTATTATCTATACAAAAAATTTTTCCTTTCTTGGAAACTAAATATATATTTTCAGAATTTTTTTGTGGACAACAAGAAACAATTTTTTCAGTTGGTAAAAGTTTTGTAAGCATTAATCCCTTAGATTGTTTTGTGTTTGGTGTTAAGAATTTATTTGATAGATTAAATTTAAATATTCTTCCAATTGAGGTTAAGATTATTAAGTTTTTTTCTTCATTAGAAATAAAGGAATCAATTGTTTCAATATTATTTTTTAATTTAGTTATCGCGAAAGATCTATTACTTTTAATCATATCCTCATCAAATAAAACTTTTTTAAATCTTCCATCTGAATTTAAGATACATAAATAATTTTTAATTTCTTTTTTAATTGAATGAAAATTTATTATTTCATTAGGATCAATATTTCCAAGGATTTTATTATCTAATTTATAGTCATTATTAATATTTGTCTCCCAATCAATATGAAAAACTTTTCCGCTATAAGTTGTTCCAATTATTTTTATATTTTTATCGATATTACATACAAATTTTTGAATATTTTTATTATCTATAATTTTATTCGCATCTTCAAAAGATTTTTTATAATTACTTAAAATTATTCTTTTTAAATAAAGTCTATTATCAATACATAATTTAGTTTTTTTATTTATAAAGTCCTCCAAAATTTGATTATTAATTGTTTCTAATTCCTCATTCTCGTTTATATTTTTAAGTAGTTTTGTTTTTCTTTTGACATTATATGTTTTCTTTAATATTAACAATTCTTCTGTGAGTACTTGAAGTAATAAATTTCTTTGATTTAATAACTTCAGAAAATAGTCTTTTTTCTTTTGTAATTTTTTTATATCATCATCTATTTGATTTTTCTCTAGATTTGTTAATTTTTTTAGTGGCATATCCAAAACTGAATTTGCTTGTTGCTGACTTAAGGAAAACTTTTTAATTAATTTAGATTTAGCTTCCGCAGAGTTTTCTGAGTTTTCAATAGTCTCGATAACTTTCTTTATATCTTTTGTAGCTTTAGATAAACCCTCTAATATTTCTAGTTTTTCAATAGTATTTTTTAGAAAATAATTAGTTCTTTTTCTAATAGTCTCTTCTCGAAACTTAAGAAAATAGTTAAGATATTGTTTTAAGTTTAGTTGTACAGGCTTCCCCTTAATCAAAGCTAAAAAAATTGCTCCAAAATTCGTTTGGAGCGTCGTTTTTTTATATAAATTAGAAATTATAAGTTCAGAATTAGAATCTTTTTTTAACTCAATAACAATTCTCATTCCATCTCTATCACTTTCATCTCTAATATCAGATACTCCATTAATTTTGCTTGTATTAACAAGTTCTGCTAGTTTTTCAATCCAGCCTGCTTTACTTATTTGGTAAGGTAGCTCTGTAATTATTAATGCATTTCTTTTATGTTTACCTTTGCCTACATTTATTTCTTCTGTATTGACGACTCCTCTAATTGTTATTGATCCTTTTCCCGTTTCATAAAGTTCTTCAATCGTTTGATTACAAATTAATTCTCCGCCTGTAGGAAAATCAGGTCCTTTAATGATTTTCGAAAGATTTTTATTACTTACATCCTTATTTTCTATTAAGGCAATTAAACCATCAATAATTTCCCCTAAATTGTGAGGGGGAATGTTTGTTGCCATCCCAACAGCAATTCCTGATGATCCATTTAATAATAAAAATGGAAGCTGGGCAGGTAGAACATCTGGTTCTTTTTGTGAACCGTCAAAGTTGTTTGAGAAATTTACTGTTTCTGATCCAATTTCTTTTAAAAATCCTTCGTGAGCTATTGGCGCTAATCTGGTCTCTGTGTATCTCATCGCTGCTGGTGGATCATTATCTACAGATCCAAAATTTCCATGCCCATCAAGAGTTGGATATTTAGTTGAAAAATTTTGTACTAGTCTTACCAATGCATCATAAACTGCTTGATCTCCATGGGGGTGGTACTTTCCAAGTACATCACCAACTACTCTTGCACACTTTCTAAACGGTCTATCTGGTGTCAGACCTAATTCATACATTGCAAATAATATTCTTCTCTGGACGGGCTTAAGACCGTCTCTTGCATCTGGAAGAGCACGACCAACTATTACACTCATTGCGTACTCCAGATAAGAACGTTGCATTTCTTCTTGGAGAGAGATAGAAGTGTATTTTCCCTTATCCATTAAAACTTAAAATTTAATATTTTTTGTTTAACTAAATTAAGACTAATAGGTAAAAAAATATTTACCAGTATTGAAATTAATAAGATGTATTTATTTTTGATTTCGCAATTATTACATCTGTTTGAAGTTGCTCATTTTTCAAGAGAGTTTCTGTTGAGTTTTGTAATTTCTCCCCCCATAATTGTTCTTTTCTATAAGCATAGTCAACGTAGTTAGGATCCTTAGTTAAAGCTTTTTTTGCCAGTTTAAGAGCTAAGGTAATATCTTTCATTCTTAAACATGAAGCGAGTCCTAGTAATGGTTCAGCATTATCCTCAATATTAATTGCTTTTTCAAAAAGTTTAATAGATAGATTAACCTTGCCTTTCTCGAAATAAGCCAAACCTTGATTATTTATTGCTTGCCAAAAATCGGGTTTAATCTTAACAGATTTATCAAATAACTTTAGGGATTGTGAGTAGTTTTTTTCCATTAAAAAAATATTTCCTAATTGAAAAATAGTCTTATAGTTATTAGGCTCAATTCTTAATGCTGTTTCTAAAGCAGACTTTGCATTTTTTAGTTGTGAAGTTTGTATATAAATATTGCTTTTAGCAATGTATATTTCAACAATGCTTGAATTGATTTTTTCTGCTTTTCTTAGAGAAACTAATGCCTTTTCGTAGAGTTTGTTCGCTATCTGTGCTTCAGCCAAAATTAACCAAAGTTTTTCATCTTTTTTATTTATTTTTACAGCTAATCTTGCTAAGTTAAGACTTTTTTCGTATTGTCCAAAATATAAAAGTTGATACGCATTTTTGCCAATAGACGAGCTTTCATTTTGTAAATTTTTAATAGTTGGAAAATAATAATAGGGGATTAATGATTGCACTTGATCAATTTTTAAAAAGTAAAAACTAATTAAGGAGATGCTTATTATTTTTTTTAAAAACTTTTTCATATTTATTTATTTTTTAGATTTGCTTTTATATTTCTTCTCCACATCCATGGTTTGATTCTTTTTAATGTATTTGTTTTAAGATTGTTTTTCCATGTTTCATCATTCCAATTTAATGACTCAAAATTTAGATCTTTAACCCATTCTTTTGGAGTAGTTTCAAAAGTATTGTTGTGGGGCACTGATCTATTCCAAGGGCAGACATCTTGACAGATATCACATCCTGCAACCCATCCATTTAAATTTTTCTCTATATTTTTTGGAATTTTTTTTTCTCTACTCTCTATGGTGTGATAAGCAATACATAAATTTGATTCAATTACAAAAGGTTCTACTATTGCTTGTGTTGGGCAATGTTCAATACAAATATCACATTTACCGCAAAGTGATTGATGAGGTTTATCTGGTACTAGATCTTTTGTAAGGATTATAAAGCCTAAAGTCAGCCAAGAACCATTTTTTTTGCTTATAAGATTGCTATTTTTACCTATCCAGCCTAGCCCTGATTCTTCAGCCCATGCTTTTTCAAGAAGTGGGGAAGTATCAACACATATTTTCCATTTGCAATTTGGAATTTCTTGGTTAATCCATCTACCAATTTTCTTTAATTTTTTGTAAATTACTCTGTGATAATCTTCTCCTTGACTAAATTTTCCAACTTTCAAGAGTTTGTTATTGTAATTATTTTCCTCACTAAGGTAATTAAATCCTACGCTTAGTACACTTTTTGCTCCTTCCAGTAGTGAGCATATGTTTTTTCTTCTTTCTGCTTCCATCCATTTCATTTCACTATGGTAGTTATTTGATAACCATCTTTCTAGTGCATTATTTCTTAATTTTAAGCGTGAACTTCCTGGTATTGAAGCGATTCCAGATATTGCAAAACCTTCTTTAATTGCTTTTTCTTTTAATTTTTTACTTATCTCTGCTTTGTTCTTAATTGTATTAATCATTTCTTTATTATGTATAGCATTTCTTCTTAAAGTTTTTTTTGGGAAGGAAACTAATAAATAATTTAAATTTATTAAAAAAAAACATATCCTAATTTTGTAAAAACAGTTAAATTATTAGTAAAATTATAATAGTTAAGATAAATTATTTTGGTTGAGTCTAATCAAAATCAAGAAACTAACCTAGGATCTAGGCTTCAACAGGATCTAAAAAATGATCTTATTGCCGGATTATTGGTTGTAATTCCTTTGGCAACAACTATTTGGCTGTCGTCATTAGTAAGTAAATTTGTTTTAACATTAGTCACTTCTGTACCTAAGCAATTAAATCCTTTTATCAATTTAAATCCTTTATTACAAGATTTAATAAATCTTACTTTGGGTTTAACTGTGCCTTTGTTAGCTATTTTACTTATAGGTTTAATGGCAAGAAATTTCGTAGGGAGATGGTTATTAGAATTTGGAGAAGGCACGCTATCAAAAATTCCTGTAGCAGGGGCAGTTTATAAAACTCTTAAACAATTACTAGAAACATTCTTGAGTAATAAATCTAATCGATTTAGAAGAGTTGTTTTAGTTGAATATCCACGTGAGGGATTATATAGTGTAGGCTTTGTTACTGGTGATGTCGGCCCTTCTTTGCAGCCAGATTTGAAAGAAAAGTTGCTAAGTGTTTTTATACCTACAGCACCAAACCCAACGACCGGTTGGTATACTTTGGTTCCTGAGTCTTCAGTCAAGGATTTAGATATTTCTGTAGAAGATGCTTTTAGAACAATAATTTCTGTTGGGATAGTTAATCCAGATGAAAAAAATAATACAACAAATCCAACATTTTCAAAATTGTTTTCTCAATTACGAGCTTCCACTAATACTTCTCCTTAGTTGATGAATAATAATAGATCTCTGTCTAGAGAATTATCTTTAATTTCTCTTGGCTTAATAAAAGATAAAGGTGACTTTAAATTAAATAAATTTCAGATAGAAGAGATTTTTGAATCCGCATTGGATTCTCTAATAAACCATTGCAGAGATGAATTAGATAATTGTGAATCCGAGTTAGAGAATGCATCGCAAACAATATTAGATAGTGAATTGCGAGAAGGGGTTAATTCCTCATTTGCAGATGTTAGAGATGAGTTGAAAAAATCTCTTAAAAAAATTGAAAATGTGATGAATACACTCTCAGTAACTTTAGATTTTCCAAAATTAATAGTCTCAAGTGGACAAATTGATATTAGAGAAGATGTGAATCAGAGGATTATAAATATTATTAATAATCTTACAATTATTGATTCTGATATTGACCAAGCAATGGATGGTTGGAGATTAAAAAGATTACCAAGAATTGATCGAGATATTTTGCGTTTAGCCTACGTGGATATAAATTTTCTGAGCACACCTGTTGCGGTTGCTTGTGATGAGGCAGTAAATCTAGCAAATAAATATAGTGATATAAGAGGAAGAAAATTTATTAATGGAGTTCTAAGGAGATTGCAAACAGTAAAATTGAAATAATTATTTGATATAAATAAATAATATTTTAAACTTTATTAGATACGAACCAAAAATATCAATGACAAATACTGATTCTGATAATTCTCGAGAGTGGGCTGCACAAGCTTACGCACTTTTAAAAAAACGACAAGAAGACCAAAAACAAGAATTACAGAAGCAAGAAGACCAAAAACAAGAATTACAGAAGCAAGAAGACCAAAAACAAGAATTACAGAAGCAAGAAGACCAAAAACAAGAATTACAGAAGCAAGAAGACCAAAAACAAGAATTACAGAAGCAAGAAGACCAAAAACAAGAATCGATTAGCAGTCCAAGTATAGAAAATCTTTTCGAACCTGAATTGGGAGAGTTTGATGAAGATTTTACTTGGTCAGCAATGGTATTAGCTTCTCAGGGAAAAAAAATGAGTCAAATATCGATAGATGAAATTGATTGGTTAACTAAATTAAGAAGAGGATTAGAAGAGACACGAAAAGGATTAGTTTCCGAATTATTGGATAAATTGGGAGATGATCCTCTTACTCCTGAATCTCTAGATGACTTAGAGACCTTATTAATAAGAGCAGATGTCGGAATTGATTCAACTGATAAAGTCATAAGTTCTCTTAGAAAAAAATTAAATGAAGAAGTTGTTGGTGGAGAAGCAGGAATAAAATTCTTAAAGGAAGAATTAAAATTTATTATCGATAAACCAATAAAAAATTCAGGTACAGATCTTTTAGTGCCTCAAAAGGGTAAGTTAAACATCTGGCTATTAGTAGGAGTTAATGGTGTTGGAAAAACTACTACTTTAGGAAAATTAGCCTATCTTTCATCGAGGAGTAATTATAAAACATTGATTGCTGCTGCTGATACTTTTAGAGCAGCGGCGGTAGAACAGCTCAAAATATGGGGAGAGAGGAGTAATGTTGATGTTATATCTAATCAATCAAAGAATGCTGATCCAGCTGCTGTAGTTTTTGATGCAATTAATTCTGCAAAAAAAAGAAATGTTGAATTGTTACTTGTTGATACAGCAGGCAGATTGCAAACAAAAAATAATTTAATGGAAGAATTAGCAAAAATAAAAAAAATTATCGATAAGAAAGTTCCAGACGCAATTATTGAATCATTATTAGTTTTAGATGCAAGCCAAGGACAAAATGGTTTAAAGCAAGCAAAAAGTTTTGCGAAATCAGCAAATTTAAGCGGTGCAATTATTACTAAATTAGATGGCACTTCGAGAGGAGGTGTCTCTTTAGCTGTTTCAGAAGAAGTGAATTTGCCTATTAGATTTATTGGTGCTGGTGAAGGTATAAGAGATTTGAGACCTTTTAATAGTTATGAGTTCGTGGAGGCTTTGCTTTCAGATAAATAAATATTTAATTAAATTTTTTTAAAAATTTAAATTTAATGTTACAACATATCTATCTATATAATTTGTTGTGACAAATAATCAAAAAGATAAATTATTTTCAAACAAATTTATTCAAAAATACTTAGATAATATTTCTACGGTGTCTTTAAATAAAAAATACAAATTTGCTGAAATTGCTTCTTCACTGGCATATTATTTAAAATCTTTCTCCAATATAAATAAATTACTGGATTACATTAGCTTAATTTTTAAGCATATTTTTAATGAAAAGATCATATTAATTATTCCTTTAAATTCTGAGGGTGAAATTTGGCACGAAAACATTAAAATTTCTGCCAAAGAAGAATTTCTAAAAATTCAAGAAGAAATTGATAGTTTTTTTAATCAATTTAATTTTTCTAGGCATTTCAAAATGAAAGAAATTCTTACTTTTGAAAATGCCTTAAAAAACCATTTTAAAGAATATACAGTCGAAACAGTAAAAATTTTATCTAGAGGAAAATGTAGAGGATTTATTTATATTTTTAGCAAAGATACATCTATTCCATCAATTACTGATGATAGTGATTTTAATTTTATTCAAAATTGTCTGGCTATTGGATTAGAAAATTATTTTTTAATAAAAACTAAGAAAAATCATGAGAATGTAGATAGAGAAATTTCTACTGGAGCTGAAATACAATCTCAATTACTTCCTGATTATTGTCCAACAATTCATGGTGTAGATCTTGCTGCGCATTGCAGGCCAGCCCTTCAGTTAGGCGGTGATTACTATGATTTTATGTGCTTAAAGACAAACATCTCAGAAAAAAGAAAAGAAAAAGCTAGATGGGCTTTAGTAATAGGTGATGTTATGGGTAAAGGAATTCCAGCTGGTCTTTTAATGACTATGTTAAGAGGAATGCTTCGTGCAGAGGTTCTGACAGGTTTGCCTCCAGATAGAATTTTGCATGATTTAAATCAACTAGCAATAAATGATCTAGATCAATCACATAGATTTGTGACATTATTCTATTCAGATTATGACCCAAGAACTAGGAAATTGAGATTTGCTAATGCAGCACATAATCCACCTTTGCTTTGGAGAAGTTCAGATCAGAAAATCATAAAATTAGATGCAGAAGGATTAGTACTTGGATTACAAAAAGACGCTAAATATCATTGCGGTGAAATCAAGCTCAATGATAACGATTTAGTGCTTTATTATACTGATGGAGTAATCGATACTTCCAATTCTTTAGGTGAAAGATTTGATGAGGAAAGGTTAATTAAAATCTTTGCAAAATTATGTAAGCAATCTTATACATCCCAAGAAATTGTTAACAAAATATTCAAAAAATTATATGACTTTACAGGACAAAATAGACATTTGGAAGATGATGCATCTATTGTCATATTCCAGTTGAAATAGATATTTTTTTGTCACTCATATAAAAAAATGCTTTATTAGAGATATCTAAAGTTACTAATTGATATGGCAAAAGTTTGGAGTAAAAGATTTGATAAGACACTTAACCCTTTCATTGAAAAGTTTAATTCTTCAATTGGTTTTGACAGAAAGTTGATTGTAGAAGATTTAGATTGCTCGATTGCCCATGCAAAAATGCTTGGCAAAACTCAAGTTTTATCTTCTTCTGAAACTTTGCAGATTATTAATGGGTTAGAGACTATAAAAGTTGAGTATTTGGAGGGTAAGTTTTCTCCTAGTCCTCCTTCCGAAGATATTCACTACTGTATTGAAGAAAAACTAATAAGTTTAATTGGTGAAACTGGAAAAAAATTACATACAGGTAGAAGTAGAAATGATCAAGTGGGCACAGATATAAGGTTGTGGTTAAGAAAAGAGATTGATAATCTTGAAATCTTAATAACTGATTTGCAAAAATCACTCTTAAATCTTGCGAAATCTAATATATATACCTTAATTCCTGGATATACACATATGCAAAGAGCGCAACCATTATCTTTAGCTCATCATTTATTGGCTTATTTAGAAATGTTCCAAAGAGACCGAGATAGATTTAAAGAAGTAAGATCAAGAGTCAATACTTCTCCATTGGGAGCTGCAGCATTAGCAGGGACAAAAATAAAAATAGATAGGAACTTCACTGCCGCAGAATTAGGTTTTGAAAAGATTTATAAAAATAGTATCGATGCAGTAAGTGATAGAGATTTTTGTATAGAGTTTGTTTCTGCTTCTGCTTTAGCAATGTCTCATTTGAGTAAATTTTCAGAAGAAATCATTTTATGGGTAACTGATGAATTTTCTTTTGCAAAACTAACAGATAAATGTGCTACGGGAAGTAGCTTAATGCCGCAGAAAAAGAATCCAGATGTGCCAGAATTGATAAGAGGTAAAACTGGGAGAGTTTATGGAAATCTTCAAGCATTGTTAACTATGGTTAAAGGAGTCCCACTTGCATATAATAAGGATTTTCAAGAGGACAAAGAGCCAATATTTGATACTGCAGAGACTTTATCTTCTTGCATTAAAGCAATGACTATCTTAATAAATGAAGGCATAGAATTCAATATTAAAATATTGTCTGATTCGGTAGAAAACGACTTCTCGAATGCTACTGATTTGGCAGATTACTTAGTTGGTAAAGAGGTTCCCTTTAGGACCGCTTATCAAGTTGTGGGTGAAATTGTTAAGTACTGCTTAGAGAGCAAAAAATTATTTAAAAATCTTAAAATTAATGAATTTAAAAAATTTCACCCTGAATTTGATGAGGACGTTTTTGCTGATCTTGAACCTTTCAATGTCGTAAAATCAAGAACTAGTGAGGGTGGGACAGCTTTTATCCAAGTAGAAAAAGAGGTAAATAATTGGCAAAAAAAATTGTCACTTTGAATCTAAATTTATTTCTACAACAAGTGTATGCTTTGAAGTAGAATAAAATAGTAATGTTATAAAAGCTGCTATAGCAGCTTTTATATTTGTTAAATTTTCTTTGTTGTTTTTAAAGTGAGTATTTTTGTTGGCAATTTGCCTTTCCGCGCAGAGCGAGAAGATGTTTTACAGTTGTTTGCCCCCTTTGGAGAGGTTTTAAATTGTTCCCTCCCTCTTGAAAGAGATACTGGAAGAAAAAGAGGATTCGCATTTGTTGAGATGGCAGATGAATCAATAGAGTTAACAGCTATTGATGGTTTGCAAGGTACAGAGCTAATGGGTAGACCTTTAAGAATTAATAAAGCAGAGCCAAGAGGTTCCGGTGGATCTCGTAGAGGAGGTAGAGGAGGCTACGGTGGCGGCGGCAATAATAGCGGCGGCTATGGCGGTGGTTACGGTGGTAAGAATTCTGAATCTAATAATTCTTATTCCAATAAATCCTCTGGAGCAGAGGGCTGGGAAGATAGAAGTTATGGAAATTCCACTGAAAATGCCGAATATGAAAGTGGTAGGAGTAGAAGAAAAAGGGGAATTTCAAATGATACTAATTCCTCAAACAATGAAAATCAGTAACCCATATCTTGAAGCCTGGTTGTTGCTTTAAGAAGAAATTTAATATCTAATTCTTTTCTTATAGATTTATCTGAAATTTGAGTCCTCCAAATTTTTGCTTTTGGAATGCCTTCAACTAAATTTATAAGATGTTTGCAAATGTCCCACGATTTTCCTCCATTACTTAAATGTCCTTCTATGTAAGGAATTAACGAAAAGATAATATCTGAAGCTGATTTTGTTTTTGTGTTGATTCCATAAATTTTTTGGTCAATTTCAGACCATCTCAAAGGATGCTTATATGCTGATCTTCCAATCATTACACCATCAACATCATTAAGAGCGTTTAATGATTCGTTGATGTTTTTGAAGCCTCCATTGATTTCTATTAACAATTCTGGATTTAATTTTTTTAATTTTTTTACTACATCATATTGAAGAGGAGGTATGGTCCTATTTTGTTTTGGATTTAGACCTTTTAATATTGCTTTCCTTGCATGAACTATAAATCTGTCTGCGCCGGCATTTGAAATATATCTTACGAATTTATTTAACTTAGTGAAACTATCATCATTATCTACACCTATTCTGTGTTTAATCGTAACTGGTAAGCTGCAGTTATTTTTTAGGGATTCTATGCATTTTGCTACTTTTTCAGGATTTTTCATAAGTGAAGCGCCAAAATTGCCAGAACATACTTTTGGACTTGGACAACCTACATTAAAGTTGATTTCGTCATAGCCCCAATCCTCCGCCATTTTCGCAGCTTCTTTAAGGATTTCAGGATCGTCTCCACCAAATTGAATTGATATTGGGTGTTCTTCATTATTAAAATCCAAAAATTTTCCTTTTTTATCCGTATGAAATAAACTTTGAGCCACAATCATTTCCGAATACAAGAGAGCTTCAGAACTTATTTTTCTCATTATCATTCTGAAATGTTTATCCGTACAATCCATCATTGGAGCAATACTTAATTTATGAATATTTTTAATAGAATCAGGATGTATGGAACTCATTACTTTTTATGTGAGTAAATATATGAATCAATTTTTATCAAGAAGGACTTTTATTCTAATTCCTACTATGTCAATACTAAAAACATTTTTTAAGCCTATACAAGTTTTAGCCTCTTCGATTGCTTCTAAAGAGGAGTGGAATTTATCAAAAGAAGAATGGAAATCCAGGCTAAGTCCAGAATCCTATTATATTTTGAGGGAGGAAGGCACTGAAAGAGCTTTCAGTAGTGAATTAAATAATGAGAAAAGAAAAGGGGTTTTTCACTGCGCAGGATGTGATTTACCACTTTTTCTCTCAGATAAAAAGTTTGATAGTGGCACTGGATGGCCAAGTTTTTGGGATTCAATTCAAGGATCAGTTGCAACAAAAGTTGATTTTAAGTTGATTGTTCCAAGAACCGAATATCACTGCTCTAGATGCGGAGGTCACCAAGGACATGTTTTTAATGATGGGCCACTTCCTACAGGCAAAAGATACTGTAATAACGGATTAGCATTAAGGTTTGTTTCTGAGTAAAAATTTGTGCGGCCTTCCGCAACTTGTTTTGTGCATCACTTTATTGGAAAATGGTTTTATTAAATTTTTAGAAAAATGATTGAAAATCAATCAGACAATATTGATATTAAAGAAAATGATGTTTCTAATCAGGATAATGCCCCTGAGGATACTTCATCTGCTGAAGATAAAATAATCGAAAATGATGAATTATCTTCAGAAAAAAAAGAAGAATTAAATACTGAAGAATTAAAAAATACTATCTCCAATAATGATGCAAGGTTAGAACAGTTAGAAAAAGAGCACGAAACATTAAAAAATCAATATGTAAGAATTTCAGCAGATTTTGATAATTTTAGAAAAAGGCAGTCTAGAGATCAGGACGATTTAAAAGTCCAACTTGTTTCTAAAACTTTAACTGCAATACTCCCAATCGTTGATAATTTTGAAAGAGCAAGACAACAACTAAAACCAGAAAGTGAAGAAGCTCAAGCCCTTCATAGAAGTTATCAAGGATTGTATAAACAATTGGTAGAAGTTTTAAAACAACAAGGAGTTGCCCCCATGAGAGTTGTTGGCCAGCAATTTGATCCAAATTTGCATGAAGCTGTATTAAGAGAGCCGAGTGAAGAGTTTAAAGAAGATTTTATTGTAGAAGAATTACAGCGAGGTTATCATTTAGAGGGAAAGGTTTTGAGACATGCTTTGGTTAAAGTTTCCATGGGGCCAGGTAAACAAAATTCACAAGAGGAAGTAGAAAAGGATACAGTTGAAGAGAGTATTGATTCAGAGGAAAATACTTCTGAAGATGTATAAATTCCAAATTTTTACTTGAGCGTTGTTTAATGGCTGATTTTTATCAAATACTTGGAGTTTCACGAGATGCTGATGCTGATACCTTAAAAAGGGCGTATAGAAAATTAGCAAGACAATATCATCCTGACGTTAATAAAGAACCCGGTGCTGAAGATAAATTTAAAGAAATTGGTAAGGCTTATGAAGCATTAGCTGATCCTGAAACTAGAGCTAGATATGATCAGTTTGGAGAGGCTGGTCTTGGAGGTGCAGCGGGAATGCCTGATATGGGCGATATGGGTGGGTTTGCAGATTTATTTGAAACCTTTTTTAATGGCTTTGGAGGGCAAACTCCACAGGGAGGAAGAACTCAAAGAAGAGGTCCTCAACAAGGAGATGATTTAAGATATGACCTTAATGTTGATTTTAAAGATGCAATATTTGGCCAACAAAGAGAAATTACAATTCCTCATCTTGAGACATGTGAAGTCTGTAGGGGAACAGGTGCAAAACCAGGAACCGGACCAAAAACTTGCACAACTTGTGGAGGAAGTGGACAAGTTAGAAGAGCTACGAGAACACCTTTTGGGAATTTCACACAAGTAGCTGAATGTCCTTCATGTAATGGAACTGGTCAAATAATCTCAGATCCATGTACAAGTTGCGGTGGTAATGGAGTAAAGCAAGTCAGGAAAAAATTACGAATTAATATTCCTGCAGGAGTTGATACTGGTACTAAATTAAGAGTTTCCGGAGAGGGAAATGTTGGTTTGAAAGGAGGCCCACCTGGGGATCTTTATGTTTTTATCAAGGTGAAGAATGATTCGAAATTAAAAAGAGATGGTGTGACTATTTACTCAGAAATAGTTGTGAGTTATTTACAGGCAATTTTAGGAGATACTGTTGAAATTACTACAGTTGATGGCAAAGTTAATTTAAAAATTCCAAGTGGTACGCAACCAAATACAACTCTTTCCCTTGAGAATAAAGGGGTACCTAGACTTGGTAATCCAGTTGCCAGAGGAAATCACGAAGTTCTAGTAAAGGTAAAATTGCCAACTCGTATAACTGATGAAGAGCGAAATCTTTTAGAGGATTTAGCTTCTCAGTATTCAGATAAAAATATCAATTCCAGTAGTGGACTATTTAGTAAATTATTTGGTAAAGAATCTTAATGACTTTTTTAAAGTATTTGGATCTGAAATCTGTTCCATGTCCTTTAAACGTCGTCAAGATTAAATTGGCTTTAGAGAAGTTATCCAAAAATGAACAACTTATTGTTGAATTAGATAAAGGTGAACCAGAAGAAATGGTATTAAAAAATTTAAAAGAGATGGGATGTTTCTATGAACAAATCAATGAATATGAAAAATTTTTAAAAATAAAAATTCTGAATGAAAACTAATAGTAAAAATTTAGGTTTAGTTACGAAAAAATTTAATGAATTTTTCTTTGTTGACCTAAAAAATAAAGAAAACTTTGGAAATAGCGAAAGATTTTTATGTAAGGTAAGAAAGTCTATAAATTTCAAAGATCAATTTATTTATGTTGGAGATGAAGTAGAAATTGATAATATTGATTTAACAAGCAAACGGGCAGTAATAGCAAGTCTAAAAAAAAGACAAAATTTATTAAATAGACCATCAGTTGCAAATATTTCAAACATATTCGTAACTTTTTCTGTTGAAGAGCCAGAGTTAAATTTATCTCAAGTTAATAGGTTTTTGATATCAGCAGAATCTATGGGGGTAGAAGTGTCATTAGTTTTGACAAAGTGTGATTTAATATCAGACAAAAAACAGATTTTTTTACTTGATAAATTCAAGAAATGGGGTTATCAAGCAATTATTTTAAATTTATATAAATCTGATCAATTTGAAGATTTATTAGCTCAGTTAAAGAAAAAAAAGTGTTCGATTTTTATGGGCCCATCCGGTGTTGGTAAAACTACTTTGCTTAACAAGATAATTCCAGGTCTTCAAAATAGTACTGCTCCAGTTTCCAATAAAATTAAGAGAGGGAAAAACACCACTCGAAATGTTGAGTTATTTTCCATATCTAATCAAAGTTATATTGTTGATACACCAGGTTTTAATATGCAACCTCTAAGGGTTGATATTAAGTTGATACCAAATCTTTATTCGGAAATATATAAACAAGTAATCGATGAAGGAATTAGGTGTAAATTTCGGGACTGCTTACATTTGAATGATGAAGGCTGTAATTTAAATAAATCTTTTGAAAGATATTCTTTTTATAAAGAAATGATGGAGTCTTCTAAGAGTCACTATTATCAAAACCCGGAAGATTAAGATTTAATCCACCAGTTAAATCATTCATTCTTTCTTTCATAGTGGTAGTAGATAATTCATGAGCTTTTTGAATGGCTTCTAATATGTTTTGCTCAATTTTTTCTTTATTTGAATTTAAAATATTTTCTTGCACTTCCACCTTTAAAGGAACTTGGTTCCCACTTATCCAGACTCTTACCATTTCATCATCACTTTTCCCTTCAATCTCCATATTTTCAAGTTCATCTTGTAATTTTTGAGCATCTTGTTGTATTTGTTTAGCTTTTTTAAAAGCTTCTGTAAGTTGTCCAAAGTTAGGAAGTCCAAAACCCGCCATTTTAAAAAAAGTTTCTTTAATTAGGATAGTCAAAACCAATCATTCTTACTTCCGGTTGTAGATAAATTCCTTTTTTTTGTAGTACTTTTTGTTGAATTACAGTTATTAATTCATAAATATCTCTTGAACTTGCTGAATAATTGTTAATTATAAAATTTGAATGCATTGTAGAAATTTCTGCTCCCCCAATTTTAAATCCCTTTAAACCTATATCATCAATTAATTTCGCTGCATAATTATTTTCAGGATTTTTAAAAACACTACCAAAACTTGGTAGATGATATGGTTGCGTTTCCGTTTTTAATTTAAGGTTATTTTTTGTTGTTTGAATTAATTGTTCTAGATTTCCATTAGGTTCAAAATGTAGCTTTGCACTAATAATTGTTAAATCATTACTTTGAAAAGAGCTAAATCTATACTCAAAAGTGATATCTTTTTTTTCAATTTGAAGTTCTTCATTAGTTTTATTATTTATAACTTTTACGGAAATAAGATTTTTTGCTAGAGATATATTACCTGTACCAGCATTCATATAAATTGCTCCTCCTAATGTTCCTGGAATTCCGACAGCCCATTCACCTCCTTGCAACCCATTTTTAGCAAGAGCATTAGATAAAGTTGGTAGCATAACTCCTGCTTCTGCATGAACAATTCCTGAAGATGGCTCTATCTTTAATGACTTCATTTTTTTTGTACAGATAACTAAGCCTTTTATGAAAATATTATTTATTAAAAGATTTGAACCCGCGCCAATTATTTGGCATTTTTGTTTGTTCAAATTAGCCCACTTTATTAGATATGAAAATTCGTCAATACTTCTTGGCTCAGCAAAGTATTCAGCTACTCCTCCTACTTTAATAGTTGTATAACTACTTAAATTACAGTTCTCAGAAAAAATCTTTTTATTCATTAATTAGTTATTGATTTTAAATTTTTTTTCCATTTAAAATTGACCAGAAATTATGACAATCACCAGCTCCCATATTCAAAATTAAATCCCCTTTTTGAGTTAATTCGTAAAAATTCTTTGTGATTTCATGATAATTGTTTATATAACTAACATTTTTATTTTTTTTATAAATCAGATCAGTGATAATTTTCGACGTAATTTTATCTTCGTTTACTTCTCCTGCTCCATAAATACTGGTTATATAAATAACATCTGCTTTTGATAATTCTTCAGCGAATTCTTTGCTAAATTGTTTTACTCGAGAATATCTATGAGGTTGAAATATAGCTATTAATCTATTTTTTCGAAATTCATTATTATGTTTTTGCTTAATAAATAATCTTCCTAATTTAATCGTCTCTTTTATTTCGTTTGGGTGATGTGCATAATCATCATATAAACATCTTTGATCTATTTGGCCTCTTAATTCAAATCTTTTTTTTGGTAGTTTAAGATATTTTATATTTTTCTTAATTTCAATAAAATCTACACCTATCATTCTTGAAGCTGCTATTGCTGCCGTTATATTAGATAGATTGTGTAATCCTGGAATTGGGATGTTTAAACTACTAATAAAATTTCCATTTTCATAATATTTTCCAATCGTATATTTTGAATTAATTTGAGTGGGGATTAAGGCATAATCAACTTTTTTGGCTGTAGTGTTTGACCACTTACTATTAGAATGAAAATTATTTCTTGAGGTTTCACAATCAAAATTAAGTAATAATTTTTTAGAGTTTGTAGCGAAACTTTTAAAAGAAGATATGACTTCACTTAAATTAGAAAAGTGATCGCAATGATCAAAATCAATGTTATTGATTATTCCAATATCAGATTTATATTTATTAATCGTACCATCAGATTCATCAACTTCAGCTACTAAGTATTTTGTATTTTCTAAATGACAATTAGAGTTGTAGATAGGAATTATTCCTCCAGTTATTGAAGAAGAATTATGTGTACATAACTCAAGTATTGTAGAGAGAAATGTACTGGTTGATGTTTTTCCGTGGCTCCCTGCTACTGCCAATGCGGTGTAGGTTCGCATTAGCATTGCAAGTATGTCTGAACGATGTTTTATTGATAAATTTTTTTCTCTGCAGTACGAAAATTCTTCATTTTCTGGCTTGATTGCAGAGCTTACAACAAAATTAATCAATTTGTTGGTAAATTTTGAAATTACAAATTCAATATTTTGTCGAACTTGAGAAGTAAATATTACTGCACCTAATTGCTCTAATTTATTAGTTTCATTGTTTTTAATTAAATCAGATCCTGAAACTGAACAACCCTTTTTAATCAAACCTGTTGCTAATGCTGACATTCCAATCCCTCCGATCCCAATAAAATGAAAATGACTTTTCAAAAGTAATTTTTTATCCAATGTTTATCTTCTACTTAAATCAAAATAACTTCTAGGTAAAATTTTGCTATTTTTTTTAAAAAAAATGTTTTTTTTCCTTGAATTAATACAAAACTAGACTTATTTGCTTAATAAATCAAAAAAACCTTACGTTATTGCACAAAATTCAGTATGATCAGCAACTTAGGTTAATCATTTAGAAATTTTTAGTTATGACTTTGCGTGTTGCAATTAACGGCTTTGGCAGAATTGGTCGAAACTTTATGCGTTGTTGGCTTAGTAGAGGGGCTTACACCAATATTGAAGTAGTTGGAATTAACGTTACCTCAGATCCTAAGACTAATGCTCATCTATTAAAGTACGATTCAGTCCTCGGTCAACTTGATGGTGTTGATATTCAATATACGGATAATACTTTTGTAATTAATAACAAGACAATTAAGTGTTTCTCTGATAGAAACCCAATGAATCTTCCTTGGAAAGATTGGGGTGTAGATTTGGTTATTGAATCTACTGGAGTTTTTAATACAGACGTAGGTGCAAGTAAGCATTTAGAGGTAGGAGCAAAAAAAGTTATCTTAACTGCTCCCGGTAAAGGCGATGGAGTTGGTACTTATGTAGTTGGAGTTAATGCTGATACATACAAACATAAAGATTATGATATTTTGAGTAATGCTAGTTGCACAACAAACTGTTTAGCTCCAGTCGTTAAAGTCCTAGACCAAACTTTTGGGATTAATAAAGGTTTGATGACTACGATTCATAGTTATACAGGCGATCAAAGAATTTTAGATAATAGTCATAGAGATTTAAGAAGGGCTAGAGCTGCTGCTACAAACATCGTTCCTACTTCTACAGGTGCTGCAAAAGCAGTAGCACTGGTATATCCAGAAATGAAAGGCAAATTAACAGGGATTGCAATGAGAGTCCCAACGCCCAACGTTTCAGCAGTAGATTTCGTTTTTGAATCTTCTAAATCTGTCACAGCCGAAGAAGTCAATAACGCTCTTAAGGAATCTTCTTTAGGTTCCATGAAAGGCATTATTAAGTATGGAGATGAACCATTAGTGTCAAGTGATTATGCAGGTACCAATGAATCATCAATTGTAGATAGCGACCTCACTATGTGCATTGGAGATAATCTTGTTAAGGTCCTTGCATGGTATGACAATGAGTGGGGTTATAGTCAGAGAGTTGTAGATTTAGCAGAGATTGTTGCTAAAAATTGGGAATAATTAAAAATGTTTGAAAGGTGTTTTATTAAATAATTTGTTTTTTTTATTATCTTTAAATTCTATTGATGGTTCACCATCAGCAAAAAAACCAATTTCCTTAATATCTTTATTAAATTTGGATAATTTCTTTGCCCATTTTTTTGGTAATGAGAAAACTAATTCGTAATCTTCACCTCCAAAAAAATAATATTCATCCCATTTAGCGCCTTTGGGCCAATCCTTATCTTTAGGTATTTTTTCATAATTTATGATCGCTTTACATTTGCTAGCTATTGCTAAATCTTGTAAGGCTTGAAATAGACCATCACTGCTATCAGTACATCCTATTCTTCTTATTTTTTTATTGGAGCGAGTTTTGAGGAGATTATTTAGAAAATTTGGGTAAACTGTAGGGCGACAAAAATGTTCTATGGACTTACTGATTAATCTTTTATTAAGAGAAAATTCATTATCGTGATTTATATTATTTTGTATCAAAAATCCTAGTTTGCTAAGTCCATGAATTCCTGTAGTTAAGATTATATCTCCTGGTTTACATGCGTTTCTTCGTAATTCAAGTTCACCTTGAATCCCAAAGGCGGTAATCGAAATGATTTTTTCATCTCCCTTTGAACAATCTCCCCCTAGGATCATCCCACCATATACTTTTAATGCTTTATTTATTCCTTTGTATAATTCCTCAACCCAAATCCACTCAGTTCTGGCAGGTAGAACTAAGCCTATTGTAATACCTATAGTTTTCTTACTCCCACTGGATAATAGGTCAGAGATGTTGCTAACAACTGCTTTCCACCCAAGGTCTTGAGGACAAATAGTAATTTCATTGAAATGAACATTTTCTACCAAAGAATCAGTATTAACAAGTAAATTTTCATTTTTAGTTTTGATTAAAGCGCAATCATCTGAAACTTGATTCTTAGGCATAAATTTTCCTAGCCTATTTATTAATTCTTTTTCCCCTATATTTTCTAATATTTCTTTATGCATTTAATTTGAGATTTTCAATTCCTTCTAAAACATCAATTGTAATTATTGTGTCATCTTTAGTAAGCTCTTCTAATACATCAAATCCATCTACAATATAACCAAACGCAGCATTCCTCCCGTCAATTAAATTGCGACCTGCTGGATTTAATTCTGCTTCATACAAGAAGAAGAAAAATTGCGATGAGCCATCATCAACTGCGTTATTCGAATGGGACCAACCTAGAGTTCCAAGTGTTGCAAAAGGTAATGTTGGAGTTTCTGTGTAAAGCCCTAAATCTTCAAAAGTTTGATTATAAAAAGTATCTTTTTCATTAGGAATTCTAATTTCTAGGGGGACGTGACGTTCTTCGTTCGTTTCAGGATCTATGTAACCAATAGCTTCGCCAATTGGATCACCTGTTTGCAGTACAAAAAATTCTTCTGCTCTGTTGATAGGTAAATCTTTATAGAAGTTTTTTGAAGATAAATCTATAAATGCTCCTGCTGTAAGTGGGGCGTTATATCCATCCACGATAGCTTGCATATTTCCTTTGGAGGTTTTTATATTGACTTTTGCTCTGCCCAGTAATCTTGGTAAATTATCAAATTCCTGGGGAATAGAGTATGGAAATTCATTTGGTAGAAAATATTCTTCTAGTCCACCTATTTTATCTAAAGTATCTCTTCTGGTCGCTATAAATGAGTATTTATCTTTTGATTTAGAATAATCTTGAAGGCTATCAAAATTTTCTTTGAGATCTAAAAATGTTTTTTCAGCAATTTTCTTTTTATCTTTTGGTAATTCTTGAATAATTTTATTTTGGTATTTTTTTAGTAAAGATTGACATTTTGTAACAGTTTTAGCAAGAGCGGGCCATCTTCCTCCTCTTACAAGGTCGCTAGTTTCTTCCAATTTGTGTTGAATTTCTTGCAATTCAACTTGCTTGATAGGGAGTGCATTTCTGAGGATTGCATTAGGGTCTTTTACTGCATTTCCAGTAGGTAAATCAGCTAGTACTTCAATAGGTTTAAAGATAAAAACCTGTAAAATTACAATTGATAGAATTAAAAAAAGTTTGTTCTGATTTGATAAGAATTTTTGCATAGCACTCTTGCAGGTTTATGATCCTTGGGGATGTAATACAGGAATGATTTCCAGTAACGATTTTCGCACAGGTACTACCATCGAATTGGATGGACAAGTTTGGCGCGTTGTAGAATTTCTACATGTCAAGCCTGGTAAGGGTTCTGCTTTTGTGCGAACAAAATTAAAATCAGTTCAAAGCGGCAACGTTGTTGAAAAAACTTTTCGAGCCGGAGAATCAGTACAGCAGGCTATCCTTGAGAAGTCTAACCTGCAGCATACTTATGTGGAGTCTGGTGATTATGTTTTTATGGATATGACAAGTTTTGAAGAGACAAGACTCACCGCTGAACAAATCGGAAAAGGTGCAAAGTATTTGAAAGAGGGGATGGAGGTTAATGTAATTTTCCATAATGATAAAGTTTTAGAAGTAGAACTTCCAATATCTATTACTTTGAAAGTTAAAGAGACTGATCCTGGTGTTAAAGGTGATACTGCTAGTGGGGGCACTAAACCAGCTATTCTAGAAACAGGTGCTCAAGTTATGGTTCCTTTATTTATTTCTGTCGGAGAAATGATTAAAGTTGATACTCGTAATGACACTTACCTTGGACGTGAAAATTAATGGCTATGAAATTAGATCATGAAGACTTAAATCGCTTAATAGAGAAAATCTCTACAAGTGATATACAAGAGTTCTCGCTAGAGGGAGAAGATTTTAAACTTGAAATAAAAAGGAATTTAATTGATCAGAACCAAGTTAATAATAATTTAGTTTCTAATAATTCACTTGAAAGGCAAACAATTAATACTCAAAAATCTATTAATGATAATGTTCCAATAGTAAACGAGCCTGAGGAGCCTCAGTTAGCTCCTCTTGGGCGTTCAGACCTCACTGATATTACATCTCCTATGGTTGGGACCTTCTATAGGGCTGCAGCGCCTGGTGAGGATCCTTTCGTTGAAGTGGGAAATAATATTAAGGTCGGACAAACTATCTGTATTTTGGAAGCTATGAAATTAATGAATGAAATTGAATCTGAATTCAATGCTGAAATAGTAGAGATTCTCGTTGAAAATGGAACACCTGTTGAATTTGGTCAAGTTTTAATGCGTGTTAAGCAGTCTTGAATTTTTAGTCATATCTACGGCAGTTTTTATAGCTTCAATCATGCTTTGAGATTGAGCTATTCCTTTTCCAGCAATATCAAAACCCGTTCCATGATCAGGAGATGTTCTTATAAATGGTAAACCTATTGTCATGTTTACTGAGTAATTATGAGCTATAACCTTCATTGGGATTAAACCTTGATCATGATACATAGCAAGAATTCCATCATGTTTTTCAGCATCATTGCTTCTCCAGGCCTTGGCGGAAGAAGTCCAGCAACTATCTGGTGATAAAGGACCTAATAATTTAACAATTTTATTCTTTTCATGCCAAGTAATTAATGCATCATTGAGCCAATTTTTTTCTTCATTACCCAAAATACCTTCTTCGCCAGCATGAGGATTTACACCTGCAACTTTTAAAGTAGGTTGTTCAGTATATGTAATACAAAACTCTTTCAAAAGATCTAATTTAGCGTGAATTAATTTTGTATTTAGTCTTTTTGGCACTTCAGAAAGTGGTATGTGAGTTGTAGCTAATAAGGTATTAAATCTCCAATCTGTAAATGGTGATTTAGCTGTAAATAACATTCCAACATTTTTAACTCCACATGATTTTGCTAGTACTTCAGTCTGTCCAGAAAAGTAATGGCCTGCTAAAGACCATGATTTCTTGCAAATTGGGCCTGTTACAAGTGCAGAATTAGGATATTGCATTACAATTTCAATTGCTTTTGTTAAGTAATGGAAACTTGAATTACCATAATTTGATTTGGATTCATTAGGCGATGAAGAAATTTTGCAATCATGAATTTCTAAATTATCAGGATTTGCAAGGTTATCCAATCCGAGATTTTTTAGATGAACATAAGTATTTTTTAGCTTTTTTTTGGAACCAACTAACATAATGTCAGTATTCTTTGGTATCTCATCAGAAGAAAGAGCTTTTAATATTATTTCAGGTCCTATTCCAGACTCATCTCCAACAGTTAATATAATTTTAAATTTATTATTAGGATTTTTGATATTCATAAAGTGTTTAAATTTATTTTTAAATACTTAAAAAGCAGTTTTTCAAACCTAGTTTATAGTTTTTATAAATTAGTTTATATCCCAGAGTTTCACATAATAGTTTATTAGAAACTCTTCTATTTTCCATCCAAAAAGATTTAGCAATAGGCGATAATTCTTGTTTTGCATCCTCGTATAATGTTGGCTTTGGCATTTTTAAACCAAGTAGATCGTAACAATATTGGATAACTTCAATTTGCGAGCACGGTTCGTCATCTGCAATATTAATAATTTGGTGAAACTCTAAAGAATCTTTATTTTGTAATAGGTAGATAATTGCATTCGTAATATCGGCAACATGAATCCTTGAAAATACTTGATCTTTTTTTGTTATGATTCGAATTTTTTTATTTTTAATTGCTTCAAAAGTAGATCTTCCAGGTCCATAAATACCAGGTAACCTAAATATTTGTACGGGTAAACCTGATTCAATCCATTCTTTTTCGCAATTTAGCCTATTATGACTTCTTTTTTGAAAAGGGTCTGGCTGATTAATCTCAGATACCCAATCACCTTTCGTGTTCCCATACACGCCTGTGGTAGATAAATATCCAATCCATTCAAGGTTAAGATTTTTTAACTTATTTTTGAGATTTCCTAATACTGGATCATTACCATTTTTGCCAGGAGGTATGCAGCTAAGAATATGAGTAACTCCATCAAAAATTTTTTCACTAGGAACTAGTCTCTTTTCGCTGTTAAAAACAAAACTATTTGGATCTTTGCTTTCAGATCTCGAGCTAGTAAGAACACTGTAACCAAATTGTCTTAATCTTTTTGCAAAAAAACTTCCAGTAAAGCCACATCCTAATATTACGAATTTATTAATATTTTTTAGTGAGCTTGCAAAATTATTCATAAGGCATTAAGGTAGTACATATGTATTACCTAAATAATGAAAATAGCTGTTAAGGCTGATTTAAAATCAGAAACTTTCTTCGTTAGTAAAAGTTATACTCGTCTGAAAGAAAAAGAAATTAGTTCAATTGACTTTAAATTCTACCAAAAGTTATTTATTGTTCTCATTTCATTGTCTACAATTTTAATATTCTCGGAAGCGCCAGGAGAATTGGCAAATATCTGTGAAGGTTATAACTCTAGAAAATCATGTATGATTTGGTAGTCAAGCTGCTTTATATTTTGATTCATCCTGTTCGTAATTTTTATGATTCACCTTAAAATTAGGACTAGCCCATTGCAATAATCTAATAGCTAATCTTAAATCTCCCTCTAACCAAGCTCTTATAGCCATTGCTCTTCTAGGATCATAAAATTTTTGCCTCCTGTACCAAACCAAAGCATTTTCATCTGATTTATCTCCATTACAAGAAAGACATGCAGGGACACAGTTTTCTGTAGTACTTAAACCACCTTGGCTGCGTGGTAATACATGGTCAATAGATTCAGATGGTTTCCCGCAATATATGCAGCTTTTTCCTGTAAATTTATGAATTGATTTTCGCCATTGTCTCAATCTGAACTTAGGACATAGATCCTCTAAAAACACCGCATCATTAATATGCATTCAGACTATTTAA